>CAYRVH010000108.1:394-1835 GCA_964427855.1 uncultured Syntrophaceae bacterium | reverse complement strand
AAAGTCAACATACCGTAATCACAGTGTTTCCCCATAAAAAGTGTCAAAGTCGGGAACATGCCATCAACATTAACCAATCCATCTAATATGTCAAGCTAAAAAGTGCTGCTATTTGGCACTACAATGAGAGTCCGCACACAGCCCCCCTTGATATCACACAACCTTTTCACCCAATCACCTCCAAAAACCCCCAAAATTCCTGCATGGCATGATACCTGCACGCGGAAGTTGGGGTAGTTCAGAAGTGCCACATCCATGTCATTTCGAAGGAGCCTTGCGACTGAGAAATCTTTGCCTCTGCGGCAAGATTTCTCGCTTCGCTCGAAATGACATGGGGGGAAGTACACGAAATGACAGGGGGGGAAGTACGCGAAATGACAGGGGACGGTTCGCGCTCGGATGAGGGACCTACGGGAAATGAGAGGGATGGAAGTGATGGAATTGATCGGCGGGAAGTGCCAGAAATGACAGACGCGGGTACCCCTGTCTGGATTCCCTCTCCGAAGGGAATGACATGGACGGCGCATCACCGAATGCGTGTTTTGACACACAGAGCCACGCCCGCTGCCTTGTTATGTGGAGCACTTTCCTTACTGTCTAGTCGAGCACTTAACAACAGGCGACATGCCACTGGTCGGCCCCATTGCAGCATGCTTCGCAGGGATCAATCCTGACAGCACTTGTACGACCGCTGCTGCTCCACGACCTTGATGATTCTCAAGACGGCGCGATTGACCGGCGTAGGAACCCGGTAGGCGGCTCCCAGTTGCACCACCTTCCCCGCAAACATTTCCACCTCGGTTTTTCTGCCAGCCTCAATATCTTGCAGCATGGAAGTCTTGCCCTGGGGTGAAAGAGTCTCAAGGACGCCATACCAATCATGGAGGTCCTGTTCTGTGAGGTTGACGCCGGCCTCCTGCGCCAGCGCAAGGACCTCGCGCATCAAGTCATCCATAAACCCTTGTGCATCGGGAGATGACTGAAAGACGCCGTACGGTATCTGCATGACCGCAGACGCCTGGTTGATGCCGACATTGATCATAAATTTCCACCACAGCATCCGGATCATGTCAGGAGGAATCTCATTTGGTATCCCCGCCTTTTCGAGCGCTCCGCGGACAGCGAGACTTCTTTCACCCACCTGAGTATTCTGGGCTTCTCCAAAATAGACTTTCCCCGGATTGGTGTAGGTCATGGCATTGCCTTCGCGCACCGCGTCTATTCCGAGGGCTATGGCGTAGAGAACCTTGTCCATGCCATAGACCGATCCGATATATTCTTCGCTGTCAAGGCCGTTCATGACAGAGAGGATGGTCGTATTGTCCCCAACCAATCTCTTTAGGCTGCGCACTGCTTCTTCAAGATGATGGTTTTTCACTGCGACAATGATAAGGTCTGCGGGTTCGGCGACTTCATCGGCATCCAGGACAGGAACGGCGTA
>CAYRVH010000108.1:0-384 GCA_964427855.1 uncultured Syntrophaceae bacterium | reverse complement strand
CCATTGACCATCACCCCCTGTTCTCTCAAGCGGGCATATCGCGCATCGCGAGCCACAAAGAAAACCGAAAACCCAGAGGCATCGAAAAATTTCGACGCATAGAAAGACCCCATGGCTCCCGCACCGAGTATGGCGACAGTTCTGATTTCTTTCACAAAATTCTCCTCTCGACAGAGATGCTCGGCTCGCCCGAGAGTTCAGGTCCGGCGCGACATGCAAAGCTCAGGCGGTTTCTCGGTATATAGCCGTTCTTGCACGTAATCAAGCATTCGATGACGTTGCCTTCATATCCAGCACTTTGCCCTCTGTCATTTCGAGTACCCCCTCTTTGTCGTTTCGAGCGAAGCGAGAAATCTTGGCGCGTCGTGAAGATTTCTCAGTCGC
>CAYRVH010000107.1:0-2511 GCA_964427855.1 uncultured Syntrophaceae bacterium | reverse complement strand
TTCTAGAGCAGCCTACCCACTTATGCCACTGTCCAATTTTTCCAGACCATCTCTGCCTCAACAAACAAAGGCCCTGTAAGTGGATTCGCAAAAACTATTAAATTAATGGCCGACAACCCGAGCAGGAACCGCCTCGGTTCGCCGGACAGGCTTACGATTGGAATCATTAGTATGATCAATATATTCCGAGCTAAGGTCGTCCAGTCCCCCACCACATAGACCCAGAGATTTCGCCACCAGGTAGGCTCCCATTGGGTGAAAATAGCCATGTCAGGACTGGGTAGCATGCCGAAGTACAAGAAAATTCCGACAAGCAGAGGAAAACCCCCTCCTAGATTTAGTCCAAGAAACTTAAGAAATGCCTTAACTGATTTCTCGTGAGCAGATGATGCAAAAATGCTGGAGAGAGAGACAGAAAACAAAAAAATTGGAACCATGAAAACCGCTGATCCGCTCATGCCGACCGAGGAGACCCCTGCCATGAACAGAAGAAAAAAGTTCTGTTTCGAAGGTTCCAGGCAAAAGCGACGAGCGAGCAATAAGAATAAAGGGATGATAACTCCTACGAGAACACATTTTCCTTGCCAAAACCGAACAAGTGTGAAGTTGCCAAAACTCCTATGCAAATTGCCGTCCAGCATCAGAAATGCAATACACAAGATTGTTCCGCCAAACACTTCCCAGGAGGACAATCCAAGGCTGTTCAGTAAGAGGGCGACGACCAATACGAAGAGAAAAGCTGCCAAGAATGCGACACCATTAAAATAAAACCAAAGAGGGGCTCCCAACACTTTCCCAATTAGACACGCCGAGACCTCAATGGAAGTAAGACCGTGAAGAATCGATATAGGAGGTAAACCCTTCTCATCAAAATATTCGGTATTCACTACGGGTGGCCCCAGGGTTTCGTAGGCCGTGATCAAAGCCCTATGGACGAAGAAGATATCATCTGCATCCGGTCTTGAGTTTAAGAGGGTCATTGTTCCCATTGAGAAGGCTACTGCAATTATGCCGAAAAAACTGTAACTCCAGCGTGTACTGATCTTTTTTAGTCCCGTTGTTTTTGCTCTCGAAATCTTGGAAAACAACAGGACAAAGACGATAAGAGGCATCCATAAAAATCTTGTAGGCAATGAGAACAAGAGACTCACATGATATGCCACGGTGAAACCTGAAAATAGTATTAGGAAAATCTTGACGGGGACAAAAAGCAATTCCGAACTCATGGGAGGGTCCAACCTATCGAAACTGATCCATCTGGGGGGGCTTTGAAAGGCACTGGCATTGAAAGACACCGGCCTGAACCCCAACTAATTCTTGACTTCCACGCATTCCGGGCCGCATCCTACCGCCAACACTATTATCCCTTTCTCGATGCATAGTCCACCGCCGCGGCCGACACATGAATTCCTCGCACGCATCTGATTAATCTCACATTCCGCGCTCCATGGTAGCGAATCGAGGCGAATTTTATCATAACCCGACGGGCGGGTGATTTTAGCCTGACTTCAGCACATCCTTAATTATTAGGGTGTGATTTCAGTCGGTTAGTTTTTTTCTGGGCACTACATTGCATCGAGTGGTGTGTTCCATGTTTTTCTGGGTGGTATGATCTGTAAGGGTACATCCAGAAGACGATAGAGTTCCCTGTGTTGAGGCTCTGGGGTACCAGATTTCCGTATTCTCAGTACACGACCATCGGCTGTCGGCAATACAATGGTGCATATCTGATGAGATTTCAGGGCCTCACGTAACACCGCAAAAGACAGGTGGACTCCATTATCGGAGAGCGTCTTCTCTATTGCCGTAAGGAGGTGATAGGCGAGCACACAGAGGAAAATGTGGGTTTCAACACGACGCTCGAGCTGATGAAATATAGGTCTTTCCGACAGAGGGCTCTTCATGGTACGGAACGCTTCTTCGGCTTTTGTCAGCAGCGTATAGATGCGCCATATCTCCTCAGCCGACAGATCTCGACGGTCGGTCTTGAGCAGGTAGCACCCATCGAGGTTCTCGGCTGCACTGAGCTTGTCGGTGTCCACTTCGTGGGAGAATCTCTTGGTAGCGGCGTCGTAGGTGATGCGATGGTACCGAGCCACTCGTGGATAACGCTCTTTGAGCCTCCCAACGGCCTCTCCGATCTTCTCGGGCTTGACGAGTCTTCCCGTGGCGATCCGTTTTTCAAGTTTTACAAGATCATCAAGGAATCGTCTTTCCTGCGTTTCTCGAATGGCCTTGTCTTTCTCTTTGGGACCGGGGCTTACACACAATACGTGTACTTCTTCTTGGGTCTGTTTCAGCTTCACCCTGAGAGGAGGCTTTTTTGAACGAGGATTCGCGAGAGCGCCGGCGACACGAATCTCCTCAAATCCGTCCAACTCCTCGAATTCTTCCAGCCATCGATCTCGTTCTGGTTGACGGGACGCCACGATGTAATGCAAACCTCGGGACTGAATGTGGGCAATATTGTCGTCGTACGCCATACCCCTGTCCACCACCACGGTCTGACCG
>CAYRVH010000106.1:0-2825 GCA_964427855.1 uncultured Syntrophaceae bacterium | reverse complement strand
AACCGAACACAACCACGGGGCTGGTATCCTATAAAGCCCCCCCTCATGCGGGGTGGCGGTCAATACCCCAGGGTAACGCCCTGGGCCGCAACGCGACGGATGAACAAACCGGTTCACATCGCATTGATTTCCCCGGGCCATACCCGGGGCTATAAAAAACGCCCCGCACCACGGCGGGGCTCAGCAACCGAACACAACCACGGGGCTGGTATCCTATAAAGCCCCCCCTCATGCGGGGTGACGGTCAATAGCCCAGGGCGGCGCCCTGGGACGCGATGGTCTAAGGAAGCGCTGTATTGATAGCCTCATTATTTCTCCTCTTCAACCACCATTTCACGCCTGAACAAGAGGCCGATTCCACGGCGTCGTTGGGTGTAGAAGGGATCGTTGTCTTGCCCGCTCACCTCCAGGAGATTTGGAGCAGCATACCGCCGGACACCGGGGAAATCGACCCGTTCCTGGCGCCCATCAAGGAATGGCTGAAGGCCGAGGCGCGGCCCGGGGACTTCGTGCTCGTACAGGGCGATTTCGGCGCGACATACCTCATGGTGAGGTTTGCGTTTGAGAATGGCTTGATTCCTGTCTATTCAACCAGCGAACGTCGGGCAGTCGAAAACCATCACCCTGATGGATCGGTGACCTCACCCACCATTTTCGGCACCGCCGATTTCGTTCATACGGGAGGTAAGAATGGCCAGAGTGTTCATCTCTATTCTTGGGACCACCAACTATGAACCCTGCACATACGAATTTCAAGGGACCATCGGTGCTCGAGAGACCCGCTTTGTGCAGGAGGCTACTGTCTCGCTGTGTTGCCAAGACTGGACAGGGTCAGACCGTATCCTTATCTTCACCACTGATGAAGCGGAGAAGAAAAACTGGCTGGATGATGGTCACGTGGACAGCGCGACGAAGAAGCCTATCAAGCAAGAGGGCTTGAAATCTCGACTAACATCATTACGCCTCAAGGCGCCTATCCGAAACGTCCCTATTCCAGAAGGCAAGAGCGAGAAAGAGATCTGGACTATATTTCAAACCATTTTCAATAATATTGACGAAGGGGACGATATCATTTTCGACATCACCCATTCGTTTCGGTCCCTCCCTATGCTTGTCTTGGTGGTTCTGAACTACGCCAAGGTACTTAAAAAGGTGTCTCTAAAAGGCATCTATTATGGGGCGTTTGAAGTCCTCGGCAGTCTCTCAGACGTAAAAAGACTACCTTCAGAGAGCCGGAGGGTTCCTGTATTCGACTTAACGGATTTCGATCGGCTGCTCGAATGGACACAGGCCATCGGGGTTTTTCTGAGGTCTGGCGATGCGCAATTTGCCGTCGATCTGGCGCGCGCAGAAACCGGTCAGATCTTAAGGGAGACAAAGGGGACCGACGAAGAGGCCAAGCAGCTAAAACTGGTCGCTGACAAGCTGGGGGCCTTCACACGAGATGTTTCCACGTGCCGAGGTCTCGCACTCAGCAATGACATTAAGGAATTGAGGCAAGCCTTGACTCAGTCCCAAGGCGGCAACATGAATTCCCCTTTAAATCCCTTGTTGAAGCAGCTTTCCGATCGGTTAGCTGTTTTCAGTGGCGATCGAATCAAGGATGCCATTCACATAGTAGAGTGGTGTGTCGAACATAACCTTATCCAGCAAGGCTATACGATTTTGCGAGAATGTCTCATCGATTACGTCTGTTCAGGATACCGGATCGATCTTTCGGATTTCCCCGCGCGGGAACAAGTGGAGAAAGCCATTGGTCAGGACTTGAACATGTGGCACAACCACCTCAGGCTCAAAAGGAAAAGCGGGGTTGGTACTGTCGAGACTTTTTTCCTCACCATCTTTCAAGACAAGCTTGATCTCCTCAAGCTCTTCGATAAACTCTTTAGGCTACGCAATGACATTAACCACGCAGGTATAAGGAAGAAACCTGATCCTGCTAATAGACTCATTCAGGAACTGAGCGCGCTCATTGAGGAAGTTAAGAGACTATTGTTGGAATAAAATGAGTTTCCAGGTGTGAGTCTGCCAAACCACGTTTTTCCGAAACCGAGCGGCTGATACGTGAATGGAGCCGTTTCCAAGGAGAAATAACGTCTGCCATGCCGCATTCATTTTCACAGATTTATATTCATTTGGTGTTCGGAACGAAATACAGGGAGGCCGTAATTCCCGAAAAATTTCGGATTCGACTTTTCGGATACATGGTAGGCATTCTCAGGGAAATGCAATGCCACGCACTACAATGCGGCGGAACCGAAGACCACGTACACATTCTGCTCTCGCTGTGTCGTGATCATTCAATCGCAGAGGTAGCGAAGCAATTGAAGCGTCAGTCATCGAAGTGGATCAAGTCTCAGGCTCCGGAATTTTTGGGGTTCCAATGGCAACGCGGGTACGGGGCATTCTCGGTCAGCCATTCGAACCTGGAGCAGGTTGTGCGATATATACAAAATCAGGTGCGGCATCACAAGAGAATGACTTTTGCCGAGGAGTGTGCCTTGATTGCTGAGAAATACGGAATCTCTATTACGCCCCGCAGCCGCGGGGCACAACACATTAACCCAGGGCAGCGCCCTGGGGCGCAGCGAGACGGATGATGGCACGGCCTCGGGCCCTCTCCACGGGCGTTGCCCTCTCCACGGGCGTTGCCCTCTCCACGGGCGTCGCCCTCTCCACGGGCGTCGCCCTCTCCACGGGCGTTGCCCGTGGCTATATTCCGACGCCCCGCACCACGGCGGGGCTCAGGAACCGACGCGGCGACGCCGTTATGTACCCAACGCCCCGCAGCCGCGGGGCACAACACATTAACCCAGGGCAGCGCC
>CAYRVH010000105.1:0-3152 GCA_964427855.1 uncultured Syntrophaceae bacterium | reverse complement strand
GAACGCGCTGTCACTGGGGCTCAGATCCGTTCATCGAGGCGACTGCTTTAGGGTCATGTCGCTCCAGGAGTACCACGCCGGAAAAAACACTTCGCTGTACGAAAACGCCCAAGCTAGTGCAAAAGTATGCTATCCTGCATAAACAGGGGAGGCTGGTAGGCAAGCCCCAAAGGCCAAGCAACTAGTTATTATGGAACGAAGTGACAGAAAGGCGTTGTAATCGCGACGCCTCACCTCGATGGAGCAAAGTCCCCGAGACGAACATCATCACGAAGGTGAACCGGTGGCTATCGAGCACGAAACCCCTACCAAGAGACTACAGAAAACTATAGTCGTATCCTCGGCGGTGGGCATTTTCACCGTAGGCCTCATTGTCGCCGTCGCAGGTATCACGCCCCTCTACGAATATCTGAAGGACGAAGAAAAAAGAAATCTCGTTCTCGTGCTCAACACCAAGACCGTGGCGGTGGAAGAATACTTGGCTCGGATAAAAGACGTGGCCATGCAAATCTCCAGCAGAACCGAATCCCGAGCATCCTTAGAGGCCTACAACGCGGGTCTCATGGACATCGCCCAGCTAGAGCCCTTGCTCCGACGGAGTATGCTCGATGCCCTTGACTATGCTCCCGATATCTGGGGCGTCACGCGGTTGGACGTCCGAGGACAACCCGTGATAAGCGTCGGACTCGAAATCCCTGCGGAACTCCGCGTGCCGGCCGGCCCAAACCAATTCGGCCCGAATGTCGAGGGGCCCCTCACCATCGGCGACAATACCTTGGTAGTCGTCAGGTCTCCTATCCGCAATAAAGAAACCACGCTCGTCGGTACTGACATTCTCGTCGTCAGATTAATCAATCTTCGCAGAATTATAGAAGACTACACTGGACTCGGAAGAACCGGAGAGGCCTTTCTCGGCTTTGTCAAAGACGAAAAGGTCGATCTCCTTTTTCCTCTGCGGCATCCGAAACGGACGCCGTGGCGAAACGTCCCCCTTGATACGCCAGTGGGCGCCGCTATTGACGCGGCAGCCAAAGAGAGAAAAAGCGGGCTGCTGATATCCGACAAAGCAATACAAAACAGAGAAATCGTCGTGTATGGCCCTATACGGGGGTCAAATTGGGGCATTGGACTGAAAATAAGCCTCGATGAACTCTTTTCACCCGTACGACGACAAATCTTTGCGACCACAACCCTCATTCTTCTGCTCATCGCGCTTGGTACCGCCGGTATGATCCTGTTGGTCAGACCTCTGGCCGGAAAAACCATCATTCACACCGACGAACTCGCGCGTGAAATCAAGGAGAAAACCGCACACCTTCGACAGGAACTCCGAGAACGTCGGAGAATCGAACGCTGGCTCAGGGATTCCGAACGGCGGTACCAAACCCTTTTGGCGAACATTCCTGACGTCATCTTTATTTTAGATGAAAACGGCTGCTTTTCTTACGTGAATGTCCAGGTTGAGAAATTCCTGGTGTGTAAAGTGAGGGATATCCTGGAAACGCCTCTGGAGGATTACGTGGTTGCCGAGGACAAACACAGGATCAGAAAGATTCTGGAATTAGAAGCCGAGGACGTGTGGGACGAGGAGGTCGGAATCCTTGCCGCTGACGGATCGCACAAATATTCGAGGATTCGATGCAAAGCATCCATCGAGGAACAGACCGGCAAGAAGCGATACGAAGGAGTGATGCGTGACATTACGGTGCGAAAGAACCTCGAACAGGAGCTCAAGGCGTCACGTGCAGAACTGCTCGAGAAAATACGCATCATTGACGACCTGTACGAACACATTGTCCAGTCCGGAATGTCCAAGTGCATTTCAGACCATACTGCGGAGGTGGCTCATGAACTCCGGCAGCCGCTCGCCATTATAGGAGGAGTCGCGAGGCGGATTGCCCGTCGCATCCGATCGGGAGAACTCGACGCTTCCCAGGAGCTGCTGGATGCCTGCAAGATAATTATTAATGAAATCGAAAGGCTGGAAAGAATCCTTGCCGGCCTTATCGATTTTACCACGCACAGCGCCATCCACCTCGAAAAAGCCGATCCCAACGAGATTGTCGAGTCAGTTTTGAGAGCCAACGCCGGGAGGATCGCGGACAAATCGCTGCGGGTGGAAAAAAAATTGGGCAGCGAGGTAGGGGAAATGCTCCTCGACCCGACCCTCTTCGAGCAGATGGTGAGCTATCTCATTTCCAATGCCATCGACGCCTCCCCGAGAGGAGAGGTTTTGGCTGTAGAAACCGGTATCTCGATCCCCAGCGAACGAGCTCAAGAAGCGGGCGGCCTCGACTCCGAGACCTATTTCGAATTCAAAGTGCGCAACCACGGGACAGTGATCTCCAAAGACGAGCTTCAGAAGATTTTTAGCCCGTTCTACACCACGAACAGCTACGGCGCGGGCATTGGATTGACAGTATCCAAACGTATTGTAGAAGACCATAACGGCTCCATTTCGGTCAAAAGCGACGAAGAAGGGACGGTCTTTACCGTATGGCTTCCATTCCTTCGTAGGGGCGTATCAGACCTTATGGCCATCTCCTGACGTTGCGGCCACGGCGCCGAGGCCCATGACCGGCTCGGAGGATGCATGGAGAATGCCTGCCGCTGATCATTCATTTGGGTATGACCGCAACCCAAGGCCTCGATCCACGGGTCTTTTTGACGGTGAACCTTCTTGGCGCAAATTCACGTCAGCAACTGTGGTTGATCGTGAGAGAAGCCCGCTTTACATTGATGGCCGGAGTGGTTTTAGGCTTTGGGAGAATTATCTCCGAAGTCGGCATTGCTATGATGTGAGGCTGCAATATTAAAGGGTTCACGCGCACCATGAGAACCGCCATCACGCTGGAGAAGGGCAAGGTGATTCGGAATTACGCATGGTTCTCGGGATAATTCTCATGCTGGTGGCCTTTGACCTCAACGCCGGTCTCTATTTCCGTGTCAACCCTCGAGCAAAATCCTTTGACAAACCGCTGGATCATAGCTAGACTCTTGAGTGTGCGCGTGTGAGAGCAGTCGAGCCTCAGTATAGACGAGAAACGCCATAGTCCCACAGAACGTTCGCATTTGAAATGTGCGCCCGTAGCCCAGTTGGATAGAGCGTCTGACTACGGATCAGAAGGTCGGGAGTTCGAATCTCTCCGGGC
>CAYRVH010000104.1:0-3525 GCA_964427855.1 uncultured Syntrophaceae bacterium | reverse complement strand
AGCGTACCACTTATAAATCTCGTTCGGTTGTACAAAGAAGCCGGACCAGCTAGCTGGATCAATGGGCGATCCGAAAGTGAGTGGATGTGGTTTTTTTTCGTCATGACTACATTTTTTCTGCTTTATGTGCCATTCAGCAAGATTTCACACTACGTATTGTATCCCTTTGGCCGCATCAATTTCGGCATGGTTTTCGGCGGTCGGGGCGTTCTCAACAAGATTGCTAAGTGAGCAGCACACAGAACCATTTGGAGGATGAGCTATGGCCTTGGCGGCTGATAAAGAAGTGCAATTGGAAGGAGTAGAAGTGACGAGAGAACCGGAAAAACTCGGTTCACAGCAGCAAAGAAAATGGCCTACAAAGACAAGCTTCACTCCTGAAATGTTGGAGGAGATGGAGAGATTATTACCAGCAAGGCTCAACCGGGTAGTCGCGGCGTCCCTGGCCGGATGCATTCATTGCGGAATGTGCAGCGAGGCATGCCACTACAGCGCGTCCATACCAGAAGACAAGACTCTTGTGCCTGCCTATAAAGCGGACCGCTTTCGCAAGTGGTACAAGAGCCGTTTTGACTGGCTAGGAAGAGTTTTTCCGTCTTTTGTGGGGGCTAGGAGGCTCGACGTGCAACTGGCTGAAGAAATGTACGACAAATTGTGGGGTGGATGCACAATGTGTCGGCGTTGCACATTTAACTGTCCCATGGGGGTCGATTACGGTCTGATGGTTAGGACTGCTCGAGGCATTATGCAGGCAGTGGGGAGGGTACCTCAGAATCTGCAGGACACTGTGGATACCCATTACAACCATGGCAATAATATGGCAGTGGGTCAGGACGATTTTGTGGAGACGATTCAATGGATTGAGGAGGAACTCCAGACAGAAGATGGGTGCGAAAATTTTAAGATTCCTATCGATAAAAAGGGTGCCCAGTACTTCCTGACGCTTAATCCTCGTGAACCAAAGTACTACCCATTGACCATACAAGCGACCGCCAAAGTGCTCAATGCAGGCGGGGTTGATTTTACCATATCTTCCCGCTACTGGGACCTCACCAATTATGCGCTTTTCAACGGAAATGATGCAGATGCCAAGCTCTTTTCAAAGTGGCAAGCGGAAGATGTCCAGCGCTTGGGATGTGAGTATCTCCTTTCAGGCGAATGTGGCCATGGATATCGTGCGTTGCGTTGGGAAATGTCAAACTGGCTGGGCGGCGTCAGTTTCAAGGTTACGAGCGTCATGGAACTAATGGCTGATTTGGTCGAGAAAGGTTGCATCAAGCTGGACAAAGGGGTATGGCCGGCAAGAGGTTTACGTACCATGACTCCTGCAATATCGCTCGATCTGGGGGCATAATGGAAGAACCCCGCATTATCATTCGTGCTGCGGTGGACGACTTTGTAGAGCTTGAACACAATAGAGAGCATTCTTTTTGTTGCGGCGGCGGTGGAGGAGCTCTGGCCATGCCTGAATTCAGTCCGAGAAGGATAGCTGCAGGGAAGGTCAAGGCCGATGAGATCAAGGCTACTGGCGCCAATGTCGTCTTGCAGTCATGTCACAACTGCACGGACCAGCTCAAAGAGATCTGCGAACACTATGGCATACACGCCAAAGTCATGAATCTGGCGGAGCTGGTTGCTCTTGCACTAGTCTTGTAACAAAGGAATCGATCGAGGATATAGAGGCTTTTTCGGTCCTGTTGCTTCATTGTATCAGGTTGGAGAGGAGCCGACGTCCGCCGGGTGGTATGCATGTCGATTGAATTCGCGACAAGGAGGTCTGAAGCTTCGGGGAGAACACGACGCTGGCGCAGAGCAATTCTGCGGCAGGAGTCAGCATCAGAACTCGACTCCAAAGACGAAGAAGGGAGATTTGCCATGGCGAAAAAGATTTTGGTTATTGACGATGAACCAGAGATGGTCACCTATTTGTCAGCTCTTTTCGAGGACAACGGGTATGCTGTAATAACAGCGTCAGACGGAGAAGAGGGATTGGCCAAAGCAAGGGGAGAGAAGCCGGATCTTGTGAGCCTCGACCTTCTGATGCCAAACAAGACAGGCATAAAGATGTATCGAGAGCTCCGTAAAGACCCAGATATAGCAGAAATACCCGTTGTGATGGTTACTGGTTTCGGGAAGGACGACGTGCCGAGCATGGATTTCAAGAAATGGATTCATGAACGCTCCATAAGAGGCCCGGAAGCGTACATAGAGAAACCCATTGAACCTGATGTTCTGCTCTCGGCTGTGAGAAAAGCGATAGGCTGAGAGTGCGGCGAGAGTCCTAGGCGAGCGGTTGGTCTCAAGAACAGCTCGCCATGGACTCTAAAAACGGTGCCTTCGTGAGCAGTATCATAGAAAGCATCCGACGATTTACCCACAGTTTGAGGTTTCGTTTGAGCTTCTACGCGGGTCTTATGGTCTTCGTGCTTACGCTGGCATTCACGCTTTACTCCTTGAAAGTTCAGCAGGTTAATCTCATCAATGCAAAGCGTGCGGAAGCTTTTAAGGAGTCCGAGATTATCACGGCAGCCATATGGAACGCAATGATAACGAAAGATCGGGAGCTTATAAAGCAAATTCTAGCAAAAATTTGTCAACAGAGCGTTTTTTCGCTCATTAATATTTATGATTCCTACGGACGTATACATTATTCATACAGGGCTGAGAAACGAGACGGCGCATCATCCGCCATCAACAACGGTCAGATGGAACAATTTCTGGCTGCTTTTGAGGATGCAAACGGAATTCATTACGAGTTTGTGGAGAAAGGAAATATACTGACTGTCATTAGTCCCTTGTTCAACGGCCCGAGTTGTTCGTCGGCATCCTGTCATGCGCACCCATCCAAGCAGAAGGTATTGGGAGCGTTGGAGGTCAATGTCTCTGTTGAATCAATGCGCAATGAGTTGGTCAATCAAGGCCGCAGGACCGCGGCTTTTGGTTTTGTCCTTTTCCTCACCACCTCCACTATGATTGGGTTAGGAGTCATTTTCTTTGTAAGTCGGCCGCTAAAGAAATTGTCTTCGAAAGCCCGAGAGCTAGCGAGTGGGCAGTATATTCCTCCTGTGCCACGCCAAGGCATGGATTCCATAGCCGAATTGTCTAGGGCTTTTGATGAAATGGGACGTCAGATTTTCAATAGAACTATGGAGCTAGAGAAGAGCCGATATATGTATAAGACGCTCTTCGAGGAAGTTCCATGCTATCTCACTGTAGTCGATCGCGATTACAGATTGTCCAGATTCAATACTTCTTTTAGAAATTTGTTTGGCGATCGACGTCATCAGAAATGCTACGCGGCATACAAGGGCCTTTCCGGACGATGCCGCCAATGTCCCGTGGAGAAAACGTTTTCTGACTCCAAACCCCATCAATCAGAAGAGACGTGGGTGGTTAACGGCAAGAGAATTCACGTTATCGTCAACACATCGCCAATATTCGATGCCAATGGTTCTGTAATCGAAGTGGTGGAGAGAGATGGTCTGGAAAAATTGGACAGTGGCATAAGTGGGTAGGCTGCTCTAG
>CAYRVH010000103.1:0-3552 GCA_964427855.1 uncultured Syntrophaceae bacterium | reverse complement strand
CGTCTTTTTCAGCAAAGAACTCGGGAGAATCACGGGGATCGCCAAAAACGCTCGCAAAAGCAGATGGCGATTCGCCGGCCACCTCGAATCCTTGTCGCTTACCAAATTACACGTGCGGCCGCGTAGAAGGGACGGTCTCGTGTGGATAGAGGAATCATCTGTCCGCGAGGGGCGCCTTGACCTTCGGCGCGACATTCACAAAGTCGCATGGGGCCAATATTTTGTTGAGCTGACATGCGTCTTTCTGCCGGAAGCCCATCCGGATCCCGCAGTGTACGATTTCTTACTGGAATTCCTGCATAACTTGGAGATGTCTAACCCCACGCCAGTGATGCTCGTATTGGAAGAACTACGATTTCTAGGCCTTCTTGGGTATGCGCCTCGTTTCGACTTTTGTCCTATGTGCGGAAAAGAACTTGCCCAAAGTTATCCCGCCTATTTCCATCCAAGGGCCGGCGGCGCGTGCCATTTCCAGTGCGTGACAAAGGGACAAGAAGAGCATGTCAGACTGTCTCCTGCGGCCCTGGCGGTTGCAAGAAGAGCACCCGTCCTTGACAAAGTTTCCGCAGCGAGGATACGCCTCAATGCCCAAGCGCTCAGTGAACTACGCTCTGCGTTGTCCGCGTTCGTCAGATGTCTGCGCGGGGGGGAGGTCCAGACGCTTTCGTTTATGGAAAAGCTGGAAAAGGCTTGATATGAAGTGACTATGTGTGCAGGGGAGATGTAGAGATAGCGGCATCGGTCATGCCGAGGTGAACAAGACTTGCGCGTAACGACATCGAGGGGCAATATAAACATGCTCCATTAGGGGCTTGTGGCAACAATGCACATTTTTTACTATTTGCTATATTTATTCAACGCGGATAATATTTCTGAAATATTGTCTAATGTCATTTAGATCATCGCTAATTGGTCTTCATTCATATCAGCGCTACTGATGCACTAAATCGTCGTTGACATTTTCTCTCCCTTTCGTTATACTTCTCGCAAAAGCGTAGGGCCGTCCTGCGCGCGGTTTTTATGCAGGTTTATCCATTTGTTGTAGTCAGTCCCTAGATCTGACGTGAAGGGACGTAAGGGTATGGAAGTCTCGTGCATGTTGTGAGTAAGAGGCGTGAGAGGGACACTTGGGCGCCGAGGCATCGACGAATTCCGCGCGTGGCGGTGGGTGCACGAGTGGCGGCGCTGTGCAGCATGGTCCTCCTCATGAGCTTTAGCGCCATTCTTTCTCAGCCTGCGAGGGCGGGATCCAACGTCGCGCCTGCGTCGTACGGGTATTTTGATTTCCCGACGTGCGTGCGCTACGCCCTGGTCCATTCCGAGACGCTCATAAAAAATAGACTTGAGATTCAAATCCAATCCGCGGACTTGAAAGATGCGCATTCAGAGATTTTTCCGACCTTCGAGGTTCAAACGCGCTACTATTTTGCGCGCACGCGAAATTACAATGATCGGACAGAAGGCAATCAGAAATTCTCTGCCAGTCTCGTGATGACGAATTTCAATCCCATGCTGGCGTTGGTGAAGATCAAGGCCAAGGCGATCCTCGTGGATGCCGCCACCACCACGCATCAACAAAAGATCACCGAACACATCGGTAATATGGCCAAACTGTTTTACCGGATAAGCGTGCTGGAGAAGACAATCCGCGCAGAGCGACAAATAGCGGCGCTGCTCAAAAACAAGGTCAACTATGCGAGCACGAGAAAGGATCAGGGCGAGTATGATCCCATAGCAGCCCGCGCTCTTGTGAATAACCAGCGTGCGCAAGAGATCAAGATCAGGGGATTGGAAAACGTCTTGGCTCAGGCGACGAGGCAGCTCAAAATCATGATGGGATACCCCCCGGATTTCCATCTGCCCCTTGATACGAGGGATGCAGCGAATCAGATCCTTTTTGGATTCAATGGGAGCCATATTACCTTTGCCGATATTCAAGCCGGCAATCTCGGCCTCAAAGTCATCGCCAAGAGAGAACAATTTCAATCCAATATGGTCTCCGGCGCGTATTTGCGTCTCTTGCCCCGTCCTACGGTAATTTTCCAGGACATTAACAACCAGGTGGATGCGAGTTCTGGCACCACCTTTGGCGTCGGCCTGGACTACACGTTGTGGGACGGTTTTCGCAGGGTGAGAGACATCAAGCGACAAAAGCTGCGAGCTAGTCAAATCAGAATAGAGCGCAACGAGGTTGCGCAGCAGTTGTACGACAAATTCCGAGCCCTGCGATCGGACATTAAACTTGCAGCCGAAAAAGAAGGCTATGCGAGGGAGCAGGTGAATCTGGCGGAGGCGTCGGAAGAAAGGGCTCTGAGTCAATATAAATCAGGAACGCTTACCTACGACCTGTACATGGATCAGGGCGTGGCAAAGGTTCAGGCGCGCGTGGGCGCCTTGAATGCTGTCATGGAGAGGGTGAACGCCTTGATAGAC
The DNA here is from genome assembly GCA_964427855.1 of uncultured Syntrophaceae bacterium. Taxonomy (GTDB): domain Bacteria; phylum Desulfobacterota; class Desulfomonilia; order Desulfomonilales; family Desulfomonilaceae; genus JAUPKT01. The sequence goes on along the minus strand of CAYRVH010000103.1, from coordinate 1,119 downwards.
TTAGCCACTATTTCGGGAGGTTTGAACAGGTACAATGCCGGAATTCAATACTGAGAGACCCCGGCGCATGGCGAGAGGGCTGGGCGTCACACTTGCCGTTTTGGTGGCGCTGAGTTCGTTGGCTCTCGTTGTCGTAACGCAGGAGCCAAAAAAAGCCGTGTCGAGTCCCATGCCGGCGAAAGCAGCTATTGTCCCTCAAATAGCAGATGCGAAATCCGAACTTGAAATCCATTTGCGGGGGAAGAGTTTCTCCGTATTCAAAAGGCCTATAGTCATGTACCTGGGCGGCGTTGTGAAGAACGTGAAGGTCACTGAAGGCCAAAGCGTGAAGGCCGGCGATATACTTGCCGAGTACGAACTCGATCCTCAGTCTCTGGCGCATGTATATAACGTGGTGAAGACAGCGAACGTGGACAACGCCAAAAAAGCCTTGGCTGATACTGAAATGGCCTTAAAAAAGCTTGAAGAAATAGCACTGCCTATCAAACAGATTGCGCTGGACAAAATTAAACGCGAGTTAAGCAACATCAAGGAACTTCGGGGAAAAGATCTCGTGCAGGATTCTGCGGTGAAAAACCTCGAAAATCAGCTTCAGGTCGCCGAGAAGGAAAAGGTGGATCTAGAGAAGAATATCGAGCAGACTCGAGCAGCCAGGAAGGTGGCGAAAGAGAACTATGACTTTGCTCTTGGGACATACACCAATTCCATCGCGCTCTTGGAGTGGCAGCTCAACAGACCATTTGGGCCCAAAGATCAGGACAAAGATCTGAAGCAGGCTTTCCTCAAGTCCCCCATTGACGGGGTCGTCTTGCGAATCAACCCTGAATTTAGACCGCAGGCTCAACTACCCAATGGTTTTCAAGCCATGGTTATTGCCCCCATAGATCCGCTTCTTGTGCGGTGCAAGGTGCACGAATTGGATCTCGTCAAACTGAAAACCGGAGATAGGGCGACCGTGATCTTCGATGCTATCACAGACAAGAAGTTCTCCTGTCGCATCGACCGCATACCTTTCACAAGTCGCAACCCCGCGCTCGAGGTCCCGGCCGACTACGATATCGAGTGCCTGCTCGATGAGAATCCCGGTGGAATAATCAAGGACGGCATGACGTGCACAGT
>CAYRVH010000102.1:0-3948 GCA_964427855.1 uncultured Syntrophaceae bacterium | reverse complement strand
AGCGTGCCCGACGGCGGGAGCTCTTCACATTCTGCCGAATCCTTCGAGGACGACTATATAATTTTCGTCAAAAATTATCACGAGATTGCATCGCTTCGCGTACGATGACTCATCAAAGGCTTTTTAGTTGTTACGAGGCGTCAAGGCGGCGAAGCAATCTCGGTTCAAATCGGTCTCGCAGAGACGCCGCTGTCTTCGAGGACTGCTATAACCTGTATGCACTGACTCAATGAGATATAAGCCAACGGAAAATTTTGCCGAGGGTTTATTTTCCTTTGCACAGTGCATAGACTTATGGGAGCGTTGTCGGGAACAGACGCCGGTGCGGTGCACAGCAGAGCTTGTCGGCCGAAGAAAAAAATTATGCGTTCATCCACGTGACAAAGGGTGTCACTTGTCTCGTGAGGGTGATCCTTTGAGTTGGCAACCATTCTTGACCCAGACGAGCGCAATGAGGTGAGGAACGGAAAAAAGATGGCGCAGTGTTATCGTCACCCAGATCGAGAGGCTTCCTACTACTGTCAGAAAGACGGGAATTATATGTGCGACGAATGTGCGTGCTGCCACAGCCCCAATATCTATTGTCAATATCGCACGGCCTGTGTGATAAATATGCTCACAAGGGAAGGGGAACTCTCCCCTTGCGGAGAGACAGCCGCGCCGATGTCTGCGGCATCCAGACAAGGGAAACTGCCTCCTGGGGGATGACAAAATCGGGCGCAATGATTAAATCTCCTACTTGGTATATTCAGGCAACTCTTTGTCGGTCTGTAGAAAAAAGCATTTCAGGTTGGGCGGAATGACAAAACGTGACTATTACGAAGTCCTAGGCGTGAAGAAAAACGCGGGTCCGGGCGAAATCAAAAAAGCATACCGAAAAAAGGCGCTCCAATATCACCCCGACCGAAACAAAGGAGACAAACAGGCTGAGGAAAATTTCAAAGAAGCCGCAGAGGCGTATGAGGTTTTGAGCGATCCTGAGAAGAGGCAACTCTATGATCGTTTTGGACACGCGGGCTTGCAGCAGTCTGGGTTCACAGGATTTCGGAATTTCGATGACATCTTTTCTTCCTTCGGCGATATTTTTGAAGAATTTTTCGGTTTTGGGTCCCGTGGATCGAGACGGGCATCTGTGCGGCAGGGGGCTGACCTCCGCTACGATTTGCACATTGATTTTATGGATGCTGCCAATGGGAAAGAGGTGGAGATAGATGTATCTCGACACGAGATGTGCCCAGAGTGCGCAGGCATTGGAACAAAAGGCGGTACGCAGCCGTCAGTGTGCACCACATGCGGCGGTAGAGGCCAGGTGACGAGGTCTCAAGGCTTCTTTTCCATCAGCACGACTTGCCCAACCTGTCAAGGGAGCGGAACCATTATCACCGATCCCTGTACACACTGCAGAGGTACGGGTCGAGTGTTGGCGACCAAGAAGTTGGTCATACGAATCCCGCCAGGCGTGGAAACAGGATCGCGACTCCGACTTCAGGGTGAAGGAGAGCCTGGCGATCCAGGGGCCCCGCCAGGAGATCTTTACGTATTCGTTCACGTGAAGGAGCACGAGTTTTTTAGGCGGCATGGGGATGACATTGTGGTGGAGGTCCCCATCACCTATACAGTCGCTGCCCTGGGCGGGCAGATCTCGATTCCAACTCTCGAGGGACCTGAACCCTTCCAAGTACCCAAAGGAACCCAGTCTGGTCAGCAGTTTCGCATTCCCCATAAAGGTATGCCTCACTTGCGAGGCAGAGGCCGAGGAGACCTCATCCCCATTCTCTATATAGAGACCCCCACGAAACTCAGTAAAGAGGAAGAAAATCTCCTTAGGCGGCTCGCCGAGATCGAAGGATCAAAGGTCTCGCCTAAGAAAAAGGGTTTCTTCATGAGAAATTCTTAGCTGGCGTCAAGGATGCTGCGCCGAGACTCTTGAAAGCTGATGGAGTCCGAAGGCCTCAAAAACTTAGGAACACACAATGCACCAAAAGCGGATAGTAGTACTCGGGGTGGGGAATATCCTCCTCCATGATGAGGGTTTTGGCGTCAGAGTCGTAGAAGAATTGGAGAAGCGCTTTGTATTCCCACCTCACGTCAGGGTCGTGGACGGCGGCACGCAAGGACTCTGGCTTCTTTCAACGCTTCAAGAGGCCGATGATTTGATCGTCATAGATGCGGTCCTAGGCGATGGTCCTCCCGGCTCGCTATATGTTTTGGAGAGAAAAGACCTCCCCAAAGGACTCCGCGTGAAACAATCCGCGCACGATTCTGATCTGGTGGAAGCCCTCAATCTGTGCACCATGCTCGACACGGGTCCCAAGAATGTCATAGTGTTAGGCGTGAAACCAGAGAACATTCAGCCGTACGGATTGGAGCTGACTCCCGCGATTGCCGCAAGAGTGGATGACGTTATCCAGATGGTTGTCGATGAATTAAAAAAAAGGGGGGTCCACCCACAAAAAAAGTTGGAGCAGTGACGCCGCTATGCTATGCTCTCGCTTCATGATTTATTGCGATCCGGTTGAGGTCAATCCTCATCCTCGGACAAAACGATACCATCGAGGAGGCTTGGTATGAGAAGTAAGGGACGGGTGTTTATTGCGTTGGGGTTGGCTTTGGTCGTGGGGGCAGCGCTCACATTGGCCTATGCAGCTACGGCCATGCCGGAGAAAGATATCACCATCCACTCGACCGACGTGTTTAAGGAATCTAAGAAAGGCCCTGTGGTATTCCCACACGTAAAGCACAAGGCGCTCAAGTGTACCGACTGCCACCACGAGTACAAGGACGGCAAAAATGTCTGGCAAGAAGGTCAGGAAGTAAAGAAGTGTTCAGCGTGTCACAAGCTGGAAGCTGCTGGCAAGGTGGTAAAGCTGGAAAAGGCCTATCATGACAGCTGCATAAATTGCCACAAGAAGTATAAGCAGGAGAAAAAGCCCACCGGTCCAACAGCCTGCACAAAATGCCATCCCAAAGCGTCCGGCGGCGACGAAAAAGAAAAATAAAGCTCAGGGATGCCCCTCGCCGCAGCAATGTCTCATCTGAAAAAGAAAACCCTCTCCTTACGGGAGAGGGTTTTCTTCTGGCGAAGCTTTTATCGGCGCGCCATCGCGGCCTGCCTGTGTTCGTCTCGTTTCAGGATGCCCGCCGGTAGCAACAGCGTTTATACTTAAGGCCGGATCCGCAGGGACATGGGCCGTTCAGCGGAGGGGCAAGAGGCTTTTTCTGGCCGGCGGATGTGACCTTTTTTCGACGCACGACGACGAAGTATTTGACAAGCAGATAGATTGTGATTCCTGAGAATACAAGCCACACGAGAAAAAGCCCTATGGTCTCTCGTTCGTTAAACATTCCGGACGACACAAACCATGCGAGAGCGACTGTCCAGATTATGAGCCATGCTACCGCATACCATGGACTTTTGATTTTTTTCATACGCTTTCGCTCTTTTCAGGCGCGGACTTTCCCTGAACGTATAGCAGTTCGGCACGCGTGAACGCAACAGAATGATTTGAATCACCCTAGTTTAATGGTATGCTCAGACGTTGTAAGCGTGTTTTGCAAGGGTGCGACGTGGCGGTTTTTCTTTTCATCAACGTCAATCATGACGTGGGACGAGAAAGTTCAGAAAGCATCCCCATTTCTCTGGGGTATGTGCTGGCTGCGGTCCAAGCTGTCGGTGGTTCTGGCGTTATTCTAGATGATCTCAGAGATGCGCCTTTGACCCTGAAACACCTCGAAAAATGGATCAGAAAGATAAGGCCGGATATAGTGGGATTCACTGCCTACCAGCGTACGATGCATCGGATACGTTTCTTCTGTCGTTACGTGAAGTCTCGATATCCCCATATCACTACCATGCTCGGAGGGCCTCAAATATTCGCCATGCCTTCAAAGGCGCTTTTCGATCTGCCTGATGTGGACATCCTCGTGCGTGGGGACGGTGAACACGTC
>CAYRVH010000101.1:0-4921 GCA_964427855.1 uncultured Syntrophaceae bacterium | reverse complement strand
TCAGTATCCCGATGTGTTAGAATCGGCAGCGAAGGCTGGCGTGAAAGTTTTTCTCCTAGGGATCGAGTCGCCGCAGGATCGTATCCTCGAGCAATTTAACAAGGGATTTGACACTGCAAAGCTGCGCGAGGCATTTCAGACATTCCGAAAATTTCCCTTTTACTACCACGGGTATTTCATCTACGGGAATGTAGGCGAGACAGAAGAGGAAATGCTTCAGATCCCGCGTTTTGCTCGAGAGCTCGGCCTCGACTCCATCACCTATCAGAAACTGAGAATCGAAAAATACTCTCCGCTGCGGGAACTGGTGGAAAGCGCGCCCGATTACTACATTGGCGATGACACCATCGTGTACTCGTACAAGCTTGGGCGCAAGGGGCTGAAAAAGATCAGTCGCCAGATCACCCGCCGTTTTTACACGCCATGGCAGTTGCTCAAAATCACACGCAAACTCGTTCGATTGGGAGTGGTGAATAACAGGAATTTTCAGTGGCTCGTGATCTTGTTTCCATTTCTCATGGCGTCAGCTCTCAGTCGCAAGATCGCAAAAAAAGCGGAAAGATCGCGGTTGTTCGTCAAACTTCTGCCGAGACGCGCGACGAGCTGAAACGCAGCGCGCGTTCGTTTGTCTGCTGAATCACTTTCTTATGCGCCAATATATGCGTCAGCGCAGCGGTGAGAATGTCAATCCTGCGCCAAATATGGTTTGGCACGCGCAATATGTGGATCAGGCGCGCGAGGGGCGTGGCCTTCGCAACGCTCCCACATAGATAAACACGCCTCGCAATCAGTATGCAAACCAGGCATGATAATTGCTTCCATCAACACGGTGAGCGGCAGATTTTCCCAAGGAGGACAATATGAAGGAAAGAGTGCGCGTGACGGCGGTATTTTTGGCATTATTGATCGTACTCGGATGCATCTCCCTCTCGTTGGCTCAGGAAAAAGTACGAGGGGTCACAGATTCTGAGATCCTCATTGGCCAGTGGGGACCGCAAACCGGCCCAGCCGCTTTGTGGGGGGCTGTAGGCAGGGCGACGGGTGTTTTTTTTGAGCTCATAAATTCGGAGGGAGGGATCAATGGGCGCAAAATAAAATATTTTCTTCGGGATGACGCCTACCAGCCCGCAAAGACCAAGGCAGTGGCAAAAGAATTTGTTGACGATATAGGTGTCTTTGCAGTGGTGGGAGGGGTCGGAACCTCATGCGGCATGGCAGTTCGTGAATACCTCACCTCAAACAAGATTCCATGGGTGAGTCCCGCCTCTGGATCGTCTCATTGGACCCAGCCATTCAATCGCTACATCTTCTCCACATTCCCTCAATACCACCAGGAGGCCTTTGTAGAGACAAAGTACATCGTAGAGACCATGGGCAAGAAGAAAATCGGTTTTTTTTACCAGAATGACGACTATGGCAAAGAGGGACTCGAAGGCGCCAAGAAATATCTTTCATCCAAGGGTCTGACCTTGGCGGCGGAGACGCCTGTGGAGGTTGCCGACACTGATCTGAAAACCCACGCCCTGAAACTAAAAGACGCAGGCGCCGAAGTGGTGATCCTCTGGGTCAACCCCAAACATGCCGCCATGATGGTCCAGGTTGCCAAGTCCGTGGGGTTCGATCCACAATGGCTTGCATGTTCGACGTTGTCAGACCCTGAAATGTTCTTCAAAATTACCAAAGGGGCATGGAAAGGCGTCATTTATGGGAACTTCGTGAATATGAAGAGCCCTCTGATAAAGAAGTATCTCGAGGCTCAGCAGAAGTGGGCGCCGAAAGAAACCTATACTGGCCTGTTCTATCTCGCAGGCTTTTACTTTGCCGAGCCCCTTGTGGAGGGCCTTAAAAGGTGCGGGAAAGACCTGACCGTTGACAATTTCATCATGGCTATGGAGACCATCAAGGGATGGAACGACTGGCTGGGCTATGATTGCACGTTTACTGCCCAAGATCATCAGGGAGTAAAATCCGTGTATCTCGAAAAATGCGGGGATAACGGAGAACGGATCAAGGTATCCGATTGGCTTCTGTATTCCGGCCAATAACTAAACCAAGGTTTCCTGGGTGTACATCTCCCTTCCTTGACAGCGGATGAAGGGCGAAGGCCCGGGGGCAGGGAGCGTGAAAGGGATGGCTCGGTAGGCTTCATCCCTTTCACGCCTCGCGACGAGGCTGCGTGGGGGCTATTTGTTTTTTCAGAGGATCTCGATTTATGTTATCGTCTCTGCTGTTTTCGCAGAGAGCAGAAGTTGTGGCTTGCGCGCCCAAGGCGATTGTCAGAAGCATGGTTTTGTTGAAGTATGCCGTTTACAGTAATTGTGAATTGGGACTGACAGGATACCCCACGGCTTGACCCGGCAACGACCCGTTCCCAGTCGATGCCGTTGCGGGCAAACCGGGCAATCTTTTCATGAGTGACGCCACAGAGGGTGTTTCGGACAAGAATTAGCGTACTCAGCTGTTTTTGAGAACCGCCACACATCGCCATAGAAAGGAACAACATGCCAAATCTACTTGTCGATCAGCGCGACGTCCAGTTTGTGCTGTTTGAACAATTCAATTTGGAAAGACTCACGATTTCAGAGAGGTATCGGGAATTCAACCGTGACGTGTGCGAGATGATCCTCGATGCTGCGCAAAAATTTGCCGAAAACGAACTCTGGCCCAACAGGGCGCGGGGAGACATCGAGGGCGTGAAACTCGACAATGGACATGCCAAAGCCCCTGCGTGCTTTCACGAACTGTACCGAAAATTCTGCGAGGGCGGCTGGGCCTCTCTCTGTTTAGAGGCGGAGAGCGGAGGTCAAGGCAGTCCTTACAGCCTTTATTGCGGAGCGACAGAACACTTTTTGGCGGCGAACCTTGCGTTTATGGCCTATCCTGGATTGACCCTCGGGGCGGCCCACCTCATTCATCGCCACGGCGCGCCTTGGCAAAAGGAAACATTTCTTGAGCGAATGGTACATGGCGAATGGGGCGGTACCATGTGCCTCACAGAGCCTCAGGCAGGCAGCGACGTGGGCGCCTTGAGAACGCGCGCATACCGCAGAGATGACGGCGCCTACTCCATCGTGGGAAACAAGATTTTTATTTCAGCCGGCGATCATGACCTCACTGAGAACATCGTGCACCTTGTGCTTGCGCGGCTTGAAGGCGCGCCGACGGGCACGCGAGGCATCAGCCTGTTCATCGTCCCAAAGAAACGAATTGAAGGAGATCAGCTGGTACACAATGATATATCCACTTCGGCAGTTGAAAAGAAACTCGGACTGCATGGCTCTGCAACCTGTCAGCTGAATTTTGGGGATCACAACGACTGCATAGGCTATTTGATTGGTGAGGAAAACGGCGGCATGAGGATCATGTTTGACATGATGAACGAAGCCAGGCTTGGGGTGGGACTACAGGGACTGGCCCAAGCGAGCGGCGCATACCGCCAGGCGCTCCGATACGCTCAAGAACGGCTGCAGGGGCCTTCCTACAAGCATTTCAAACAACCCGACGCCCCAAAGGTGCCCATCATTGAACACCCGGATGTCCGGCGAATGATCCTCTGGATGAAGGCTGTGACCGAAGGTATGCGGTCCCTGCTCTACTTTGCCGGCTTCTGCGAAGACCTTGCCCTTGTGTCCGACGATCAAGGCGAGGCTCAAAAACATCGTGATCTTATAGAAATCCTCATTCCAGTGTGCAAGTCGTGGGCTTCTGACATGGGCTTCCGGGTTGCGGAAACCGCAATACAGGTCTTCGGGGGGTATGGTTACTGCCGTGAGTATCCTGTGGAGCAGTTTCTGAGAGACGTGAAAATCACGTCTATCTATGAAGGGACTAACGGTATTCAGGCGCTGGACCTCATTGGCAGGAAATTGGCGCTCAGAGGAGGGGCGCTCTTTCAGACTTTTATAGGCTTCGCCAATGAGATCGTGGCGCGGGCGCGCAATGCAGAGGCCTTGCAGGATATTGTGCGGCGCTGTGAGCAGGTCAGGGACAGCTTGATCCAGGTCACGACACATTTCGCAACGGAAGCTGCTCAGGGAAACCTTGCTGCGCCGATCTTGTTTGCGACTCCCTACCAGGAGCTTTTTGGAGACGTGGCGGTGGGGCTCATGCTGTTGTGGCAGGCGGAAATTGCCTCGAAACGTCTGTCCGAGATATACCAAAAACACGGCGCGGTGGATGAGGAAGCGAAAGATCGCATGGTCAAGACGAGCGCCAACGCAGCCTTTTACGTCGGTAAAATTGCTTCGGCCAGATTTTTTGCGCACAATATCTTGGCCTTGAGTACGGGAAAGGCCGGCGCAATTCTCACCGGAGACCTTACCCCGCTGAAAACTCCGGCGGAGAGTCTTGTGTGACGGTATGACAATCTGCGACGCCTCGGCGGATGGCAATTTACGATTCTTATCAAGAATACGTGTGAAATGTATGTTGAGTCACGAGGCCATTGGTAAGTGTGACTCGGAAGCGCTTATCAGCACGCGGTAGGGGCGAAACAGTTTTCGCCTCTCCCCATATTGGCTCATCGCGTTCAGAGGGCTGACACGAACCGTGGACGAAGCGCCAACCAATGATTACGAGAGAGACACTTTGCCTATTCCATCCCAAAAGCATCCATGGATCGGAGAACCTCTGCCACCCTCTGCTAAGCCTTTCATTACCCAGGAGATTTCCCCAATCATTGATGTGCGGTAGTAGATTCATGGAGTAATGGCGGGGAGCTTGTCGCCTTCTGGGATCGAGAAGCGGACTCAAAAGAACTCACGAAAAAGCCATACGTCAGATTGTCATTCCCCATGATAATGGAACTGCAAGAGACTCAGTATGGGGCACCACTTTCGTGAGGATGTGACGCAGCGGCGCCCGGCACCTCCTGACTTTGACACTTTTGTGGGTTTGAGGTGGTGTAAGTTACTGGAAAAGT
>CAYRVH010000100.1:0-4938 GCA_964427855.1 uncultured Syntrophaceae bacterium | reverse complement strand
CAGAGGATATTGAAAAGGCTGTCCAGACCTATCTTTCGTCGGATCGCGTGGAGATGAATCGAGTAGCCTTCGTTGCGGGGGAACAACTGGTACATGGACTGTCCCATTGCCAGAATTAGATCGGGAGGAAAGTTATGGTGGAAGGAAAGCGCGTATTTGGTGTGAAGCTGGCCGTGTTGGTCTTGGGTCTGTTGTTGACTATTCCCACATGGGCCGCCGAGAAACCCATAAAGATCGGTATGATCGATTGCTTCTCGGGCGGGGCCGCCGCATTCACCAAACCTGCCTTGGCAGGGTGGAATATGGTCATCGACGAATTCAATGCAAAAGGCGGTTTCAAGGGCAGGAAGATAGAAATCATCACGAGAGATGACAAGTTTAAGCCCGATGAAGCCCAAGCCCACGCCAAAGAGTTGGTCTTGAAGGAGGGAGTGGACTTTCTCGCAGGAACTACGAACAGCGCCTCAGCGTTGGCGGTCTCTGACTACGCGAAGCAGAAAAAGAAACTTTTTCTGATACACATCGCCAGAAGTGAACGCATCACAGGGGAAAAAGGACACAAGTATGTCTTTCGTGGTTGCCCGAATGCGGAGCTCGAGGGCATGGCAGGGGGCGCGTATGCAGCCACGCAGCCTTACAAGAAATGGTTCATTTTAGGAGAAGACTACGAGTATGGTCATTCTATTGCCGACAATTTCTGGAAAGGACTGACCAAAAACAAACCGGACGTGGAGAAGATAGGTGAGGCGTGGCCGAAACTTCAAGAGACCGATTATACCCCCTACCTCACTGCCCTGGCGGCAAAGAAACCCGAGGCGGTGTACGTGGCTTTCGGCGCGTCCGGGCTCATTGCCCTTATGAAACAGGCCAAACTCTTTGGACTTACGGAGAAATTCCCGGTGTTTGTGTTTGGGCTTGCCGACTCGGTGTTCCCGAAATTTCTCGGCGAGAGCATGCCTGCTGACGTACATGGCGGGTCCAATTATCTTTGGTATTATCCGGACACCCCTGCAAACAAAGAGTTTGTGAAGCAATGCGCCGCCTTCACCGGGAAAGATGGAAAACCGGATGAGCATCCCTCAGGGATCGGATTCTTTGCGGGATATTGCTGCGCAAAGTTCATGATCGGCGCCATACAGAAAGCTGACGGAACAGATACCGAAAAGGTGATCAAAGCCTTGGAAGGGCTCTCCATCGACACCCCCATCGGAAAGATCAAGATGCGTGAGTGCGATCATCAGGCGGAGACCCCTGGATTTTGGGGTAAGTTGGTGAAAGTCGAGGGTTATCCGTTTCCCGTCATCAAAGAGGTAGTGGAGACGCCGGCGGACAAGATAATGCCTCCGTGTGAGGAAGTGTTAAAGGCCAGGAAGGCTCACGAATAGGCCCTAGTGGGGGACGAGCGTATTCAAGAGGTCGGTGTAGTTGAGAAATGGACATTGATCTTTCTATGATTTTTGCGCAGGCCGTAAGCGGTCTTTGCAGGGCTATGATCTTGTTCCTGCTCGCTTCCGGCCTGACGCTCGTCTTCGGCGTCATGAGAGTCGTCAACTTTGCGCACGGCTCTTTTTATATGGTTGGCGCCTACTTGGCGTACAGCCTCACCCAGTATTTTGCATCGAATTCGGACCGATTCTGGATTGCCCTTTTGATCGCGCCGTGCGTCGTGAGTCTGCTTGGCGGGATCGTGGAATATGGGCTCATGCGGCGCATTTATGACAAAGCCCACCTCCTCCAGATTTTATTGACCTACGCCCTCATATTCGTGTTGGGCGACCTTGCCAAAATGATTTGGGGGGTTGACCTTCGCATTGTCGAGGCGCCGACTTCGTTGAGCGGATTGCTCACCATAGGCGGCCATTCTTTTCCTGCATATTACTTTTTCATCATCGGGGTGGGCGGCGCAGTCGCTCTCGCCATGTGGCTTATGCTTCGCTACACCACATTTGGCAGGCTCATGAGGGCTTCGGCTGAGCACAGGGATATGGTGGCGATGCTTGGATACAACGTAAGCAGCATCTTCACTGCGGTATTCATGATGGCGACGTGGTTGGGGGGATTAGCGGGGGTGGTTATTGCTCCGACGGTGAGGCTTTCTCTGGGGATGGACATGGAGATTATCATTGAATGCTTCCTCGTGGTTATCGTGGGCGGATTGGGGAGCGTATGGGGAGCATTGCTTGCGGCGATAATTACCGGAGAGCTGTACGCAATGGGCATCCTGGCGTTTGAGAAGTATGCGATGACGTTCCTGTTTGTGCTCGCCGGTGCAGTTATTTTGTTGAGGCCCTCAGGCCTGCTGGGGAGGCGCGTCTCCTGATGGCGAAGGGAGTCCCAAACGGGTTTATGTGCTCAAGGATATGGATCGGGCTTGTGGGTGCAGCCCTTCTTTTGATCTTGCCCATCTGCCTCCAGCAATGGGGATCTGAATATTACATCTACCTTGCGAGCAAGGTCATCATCTGGTCCCTGTTCGCCGTGAGTTTCAATTTGGTGTTGGGGTACGGGGGCATGATGTCGTTTGGCCACGCTGCCTTTTTCGGTCTCGGGGCCTATACCTGCGCTTTGCTGGAGGCAAAGGGTTCCTGGCCCATGTGGGCAGCCTTTGTTGCGGCGCCTCTAGTTGCAGCCTTAGCCGGCGTCATTATTGGTTTTTTCAGCGTGCGAATCATGGGCATGTTCTACTTTGCCGTCCTGACCCTGTCCTTTTCGCAACTGATCTATATCATAGTGTTCAAATGGCGTTCTTTGACCCTCGGGGACGACGGCATTCAAGGGATACCTGTTCCCGCGTGTATCTCCACTCTGGAATCGTATGTCTACTTTTATTACTTCGCCCTTGCGGTGGCTGCTGTAAGCATATTCATTATATGGAAAACCACGAAGTCTCCCTTTGGTATGATACTCCGATCTGCCAGGGAGAACCCGGACAGGGCTTCTTTCATTGGCGTTGATTTGCGGCGCTATCGTTTGGCGGCGTTCACGATATCGGCTTTTTTTTCGGGCATAGCCGGGGTCCTAATAGTTCTTTTGGAGACCTCGGTCTCTCCGGACGTGCTCAAGTGGAGCGTCTCTGGGGAAGTGATCCTTATGGGACTTCTCGGCGGCATGCACGTGTTTCCGGGCCCGATGGTAGGGGCCGCCGTGATGGTGCTCCTGAATTCTTTTTTGACGTCTTACACAGAATACTGGGCGCTTTTCATCGGATCCATCTTAATACTCAGCGTGCTGTTCTTTCCCCAAGGCATCGCAGGGATCGCGTATGAGGCGTGGCAAAAGTTCTTCAGGAGGAGGCTTTCTTAGATGCCAATCCTGGAGCTCCAAGGCGTGACAAAACTGTTTGGCGGCCTCGCTGCGGTAGCAGACGTAAGCCTCTCTGTGGAATCGAATCAAATCTTTGGGGTGATCGGGCCTAATGGCGCAGGTAAGACCACGCTCTTTAATTTGATCTCCGGCTACTACCGATGCGACCGCGGTAAAATCCTCTTCAACGGCGCTCAAATCAACGGCCTTGCGCCGAACCAGATCGTCGCAAGAGGCATGGGGAGGTCTTTTCAGGTAACGAGTTTCTTTCCGGAGATGACGGTATGGGAAAACGTGCAGGCCGCAGTAATCGTGAAGAACCGTTTGAGCTGGTCGCTGCTGAGCGATGCAACACGGGCTTGCCGTGAAGAAACCGAGTCCATACTCAGTCAGGTGGAACTCTCGCAGAAGACTCATCACACCGCGAAAACGCTTGCCGCCGGCGACCGAAAGAAACTGGAGCTCGGCATCGTGCTTGGCACTGGCGCACATTTTCTGTTGCTGGACGAACCGACATGCGGGATGTCTCCTACGGAAACCTCCGCCACTGTTGACCTCATCATGAAGATCACCGAAGAGAGAAGGCTCACTGTCCTCTTTACCGAGCACAAGATCGACATGGTCATGGGGATCTCTTCGCACATAGCCGTCCTGCATTTTGGGACGATCATTGCCAGCGGCAGGCCCGAGGACATTCGCATGAATGAAACAGTTCAGCAAATCTATTTCGGAGACTGACAGTGCTGCTGGAGATTTCCCAATTGAATGCGTTTTACGATGTCTTTCAAGCGCTTTTTAATGTCAGTATTGCCGTGGGACAAGGAGAAGTCGTCTGCCTGCTTGGAAGGAACGGGGCGGGCAAGACGACCACGCTAAGGAGCGTCGTCGGCCTTCTCCCGCGATATCATGGAAGCATCAAATATAAAGGCGTAGAGCTTCGAGGCCAGCGAACATACCAAATTGCACGACGAGGGATCAGCCTGGTCCCCGAGAATCGACTGATCTTCAGCGAACTTAGCGTCAGCGAAAATCTCGATCTGGCGTGCCGAGGCTGCACAAAGAAACAGCTTCAAGAGCGCAAGAGTAAAGTCTTGGGGCTCTTTGATCGTTTGGCGCATCTGCTCCACCGAGACGCGGGAACGCTCAGCGGTGGAGAACAACAGATGCTTGCGATTGGCAGAGCGCTCATGACGAATCCCGAATTGCTGCTTCTGGACGAATTGACCATCGGACTTGCGCCAGTAATAGTCCAGTCTTTCAAGAAGCATGTACACCGCTTGAAAGATGCGGGTATCACAATCCTCTTGACTGAGCAAAATGCAGTGTTTGCCTTGGATGTAAGCGATAGGGCTTATGTTCTTGACAAGGGGTCGATCGTGTTCGACGGTTCGGTAGCGGAATTGCGCGGGCACAGAGACCTTATGCAGAGCTTTCTCGGCGTCTATTGAGATTCTTGCCAATGATTGCGCTGCGGCCGCTCATGAGCGATTCGTCACGACATTAACTGTTTCTTCTGGCTTTCTGAAAGCAGGGCGGCGAACAGATAGGCGGCCACGCGACGGTGGTGGAGCTGGACGGGATCGAACCGACGACCTCTTGAATGCCATTCAAGCGCTCTCCCAACTGAGCTACAGC
>CAYRVH010000099.1:0-5323 GCA_964427855.1 uncultured Syntrophaceae bacterium | reverse complement strand
CGGGTTATGATAAAATTCGCCTCGATAAGCTACCAGAAGGCGCGGAATGTAAGCTTGATATGATCCCCGCGCCCAATTCACCCGCTGGAATGGTCTGTCATCATACCATGAGCCACTACTGTGACTCCTTCATCATATCTCCCATTGCGTCACGCTGCGCTTTGGTGGTGACGTTCGGACTTCGCGAGACCGCCCCGGCGAGTCCTCCTGAGGCAACCAGAACCATTGATAAGACTTGTAATTGAATTTTGCTTGGAAAGAAACAGGTGACCTTCCGCATCATTTAATGGAGGCGTCCAGGCATTTTTTTTTTTTTTTTTAACTGCAATGAGGGCGATAACGTTTCGTGATCAGAGGGTTCCCTCATCCAGGGAGGCGCCTCATGTTGGAGTAGATTGTTTTTCCGGCCCCCTTCTCGACGGATGATGCGAGAGCATTGCGAGATGAGCAAGGGATTTCTTTTCTGTTCAGAATGGGGTCTCAATGGCTATGCCACCCGTCACCGCGTGTCGAAAGAAGCGTACAGAATGATCGGTTTCCAGCGGTTTGACGAGTGTAGCAGGGTCAGTTGAGACGTATCGTATCTCCGCATCTCCTCTGCCCCGTGAGCCCAAGATGCCTGCGCGTCCCCACAAGGTAAGATGAAGCTTTTTGTGTACGGTGGTATGGTATTCGCCAGACAACTCCAGAAATACCCCGAGCCCAAGAAAATCCACATCCGCAATCCCTGCGACATGGTGAGAGTAAGGGAGACTTTGGTTGAAGCGACTGCTCAGACGTATCCTGGAATAGGGAGGCACACCTCCGACGGCCTGGGCCTTCAAGGGGCCTGTGCGGATGCCTATTCCCGCATAAGGAATGACAAAGTTGGCGCTCACGTCAGCCCCGCTCGGGATGACCTGCCCGCCAGCGCCGTAGGGACTCCCCTGAGGTGGTAAAGGTTGTTTGACTGCGAGAAGAAAATGATCCCACCGCACGCCGCCGAGTATGACAAAAGGATCCCTCCACCGACGATAGACGCCCCCCTCCAGGGTAATCCAACGCAAATCATGCCTGCGCCATTCGGAAAGGGTGATTGAATTAACAAGATCAGGAGCCATTTTCAAAGCGAGCCGTTGCATAAGGTTTCCCGACCCTATGACGAACACCCGCAGGTCGTTGACCAACTGAGTCTCTATCCCGCCTTCAACGACCCACAGAGTCATCTCCCGGATGCGCACGGCCAAAGAGCCGCCTCCAAGGGTATTCCCCTGTTGCAACGAAAAGACGAACGGCATCGGGGTCAGGAGATCCATTCCCATGCGCTGAAACCCGACTCGTGCGAAGGGGAAGATCTTCCAGCTTGTCTTACGGGCGGCAGACTCAGTCGAACTCCAGTCAGGTTTTGTGAGTCCGGTTGCGACTGCAGTCCTCAATGTCGGTTGATCGTGGGCGCACACGTTGATCGCGAGACAGAGTAAGCCAAACAGGAATGCCAGCTGAGTCATAGTATTGGCGCGATTCTCACGAGTTGAGCCAAAAGGAGCACATATGACGAGACTGAATGAGGTGCATGTTTTTAGGGGGAATGCCACCGATCTCACGAGCGGGACAGCCAACAGTCACTCTTGAAGGGCCTTCCAGGAGGCGGTAACGAACTTTGCAACAGTGCCATGAGCCCACATAACTCTGCTCCAAAGAAATTGCGAAACAGCCACATGTCACCTTGTCATTCCCATGATTATGAATCCGCGTTAAGTTAAGAGCAGCGGATAGTAATGGTTGCGATTGAACTAAATGCATTCGTTTTCTGGTGTATCATTTGAAAAGATGGCATATTTTTTAGTATTTTACGGAAGAAGAGCTTCACTCCTTTTGCGGTTCTTATTAAACCGGGATTTTGCGTCAGAACACAATACTTCCCTCGTCTTAACTTAACGCCTATGCACTTTCGTGGGGATGACGTAATCATGGGACACCCGCCCAATTCGTGATTAATTTCGAGAATTCCTATATCTATCTCCTGATCCATTAATCAGCGCAAGAAATGAAGTTTGCCGTCACATCAGGTCCGATCCAACCAATTGTAACTTGTGTCCTTGATGGTGACGCCGATTATTATAGTTGTCACGTTTCCTCAATGTACTCAATGTACTCTCAACCGGCAAGTTGTAGTTGGTCAGGCTCCTTTGCATTGGATAGTGAGGCTGTACAGAACACGCAGCGACCGAACTTGTGCCCAGGCCCAGTCAGAAGTATGTTTTTTGATAATGGCTTTCACGCTCCGCCCAAAGACAGAGAGGCGGAATTCACACGTCCCTCGGGCACTGCAGCGAGACTATGGACTCGTCACCTGATAAGTATAAGAGAACTTGGTACCGTTGCATCCGTCCGAACAAGCCCTGTGGCCGTAGCTCTTGCACGTGACGTCTGCTTCGAATCCTATATCAGGCGAGCGATCGATCACGACATCGAAGGCAAAGTTGCCCACCGTGTTGTCTTGGAGACAGCGGCATGTGATATGGCATTTAATCCACACCTGGTCTGCTTGAGCCATCGGGACGCATAGCGTAGCGATAAGCGCTGCAAAGAAGAGAAAAAATAACGTCCTTCGTGCTTTCATAGAGGCATCCGAGTTTGTTGACTGCGCAATAAGTTACCACAACAGTGGCGCTCTCGCAAACTATTTCTGGACCGACAAGCGTAATCCCTCTGATGCAGGGTTGCATATATCTGAGGCGTTCACGGCCTGTCAACGTGCTCGCATAAAAAGGACGCAGGGCTCGCTATGAACAATCCTGCCGTCTGTTCCGAACTGGATTCCCACCTATGTGGGTTCTCGAATTTTAGCAGTGCTCGAAATTTCCGTCGGGGTGCGGTACGCATCATTAACTGTGTGAACTGTCTCGAGATCCCCTACGAAGTCAGGAGCGCTGCAATCTTGTCATTTCGAAGCAGCGAGGTTCGTAAGAGAGTGAGCAGCCGTAACCGCATGTCATTTCGAAGGAGCCTTGCGAGTGAGAAATCTTTTTCGCTGGTTCAAGATTTCTCCCTTGGCTCGAAATGACGGAGGGAGGCCGCTCAAAATGACGACCATGACATCGAATTCGTGAGAACTTCCGAGAACCCGTAATGATTACGAATCGGACTCGTGTTGCCGCTATGTCTGCCCCCGAAAGCGGGGATGCATAGCGATTTTGCTGGTTTCCCCTCGTCATTAGCATGACAATCTGACGTAAGGTCATCTGGTGGTTCACTGCCGGAAAAGATACAGTTACCAATGAGCGACAAGCTCTCTATCACTCCTTTCATCAACGAGCGCTCATCAATCGTGGGGGGAGGGTACTGTAGTCTGTTCCGTGGTTGATTCACAGCAGTCGCGGTGGTATGATTCAAGCTCATTGGCGTTCATTCTGAATGGCGCAGCCTCCCGTAAAATAAGTTGTGAACACTTTTCAGGAGCTTTTTACATCTGTTTGCGGCGCACAGTCTGATTGACGTGGCGTTTGGCCCTTTAGACATTGCAGGCAGCAGTCTCATGCAGCGAAAGTAGGGAGTCGTTATGAATCTGAGCGAGATTATCGATTTTTGGGCAGAAGCATTGCCTGACCACAATGCATTGGTGTACGAGGACAAACAAGTCACATACTTGGAGCTGCTCCATTCCATCAACAGGCTCTCAAATGCCCTCGTTAAGGCAGGAGTACAAAAAGGCGATCGGATAGCCACCCTCATGGGCAATAGACTGGAATTTGTGACTTCCTATTTTGCCATCATGAGGATTGGGGCAATTGCGGTCACTTTGAACCCCTTATCAACTGCCTATGAACTGAGTCATTATTTTGCTGAATGTCATCCTGTTGCAGTGATTTGCAAGAGCGATCAATTGGTTAAGCTCGAGTCATTGCGGGACCGCGCCGATTATCTTCGCACAGTGATCACCACAGAGGTCTCGGAGGGAGCGCTGAGCTTTCAGGAGATCGAGGAGTCCTTTTCTCCTGATTTCAAGGCCTTGGACGTCAAGCCGGACGATCCCGCGGTCATCATTTTTACCGCTGGTCTGCTTGGCAAGGCTCTCGGCGCAATGCTTTCACACAAGAATCTCGACACCAACTCCAATCTTCTGCGTGACGTGTGTAAGAGAGGGAGTGAAAGTCATGGCCTCGCGCTTATACCCCTTTTTCACGCCTTTGGAGCATCCGTGAATTTGTTGGGGACGCTGAAAGCCGGCGGCACAGTCTATTTGGTCGAAAAGGTGGATTTTCCTGTCATCATTCCGTGGATACAGAAGGCGCGAATTACGTACACGGGCTTGGTGCCTATGGTCTATTACGGACTGTTGTACCACCCTGCGTGCAGGGACTTGGACCTATCAAGCCTAGAGATCGCAATCAGCGGCGGCGCGCCCTTGTCAATGGAAATTTACGAGAAATTTTGCGAGAGATACCACATTGACGTCTATCATGGATACGGACTCACTGAGGCGTCTCCCGTGGTGTCTTGGAATAATATTAATATACCGAACAAACCCGAGACGGTAGGGAGACCCATCCCTGACGTGGTGATCGAGGTGCATGACGCGGAAGGCAAGAGCCTGCCTGTCGGAGCGGAGGGAGAAGTCGTCGTCAAAGGTCCCAACGTGATGCTTGGGTACTTCGAGAGGCCTCACGAAACACAAATGGTCATTCGCAACGGATGGCTTTATACCGGCGACCTTGGGCGCCTGGACGAGGATGGATATCTCACGCTCACCGGCTTGAAAAAAGACCTTATCATTACATCCGGGTTCAATGTGTACTGTCAAGAAGTAGAGGAGATTCTGATTCGCCATCCCCAAGTAGCGGATGTTGCGCTCATAGGAGTGGATGACCTCATGAGAGGACAAGTGATCCACGCCCTGGTGGTCCCTGAAAAAGGCGCGCACCCGGACGAACGAGAAATAATACGGTTTTGCAAAGAATATTTGTCTCGTTATAAGTGTCCTCGCAAGGTCATCCTCGTGAAGGAGATTACCAGGGATAACCACGGCAAGGCAGCGACTTGGAAGTAGGGGTGTCTGGGACGCCTTTCAATGACAATCCCAAGAGGTGTACATGGCGAGTGGTAGTCCTGACCATGATCCCACCCGTACCAGTGTGAACAGTTCGACCGAGTTTCAGGAATTGCGCAGCGGCATTCAGTGGCTTATTTTCCTGAGGCTGATCGTCACCTGTTTCCTGCTGGGCGTCACGATCTTTTTCGAGATAAAAGAGAGTAAGTATTTCTCGACCCATCCTGCGACGCCGATTTTCTGCCTCATTTGTATTATCTTTGTCCTGAGTCTTTTTTACGTGGGCGCGCTTGG
>CAYRVH010000098.1:0-5388 GCA_964427855.1 uncultured Syntrophaceae bacterium | reverse complement strand
AACCTCACCAAGGAAGGCGGCCGCCAGCTTCCCTCGGCGCTGGATGAAAACGATGCACGTGTCATTCGAGGTGATGACACTCGACAAAACCTATTGTAGTATGAGGAGGTCTAGCATGAACCTGGGCGTATGATTGGACGCTGTTCGATCCCTCTTGACATCCCACGGTGGGACACGTGGAGTCGCAACTTTTGTATGCCAATGCCCGGGTAGTTCGAGAAAATGACCGACCGTATGAATCAAAAGAATCAATCACTTGGGAGAACAGGATGAACGCCGGCAAAGATGTGGATCGGAAAACGATTCATGCGACCACTGAAATGAAAAAACTTATGGCCTCGCATTTCACTGAATTGGCCGAAGCCAAAAAGCGGGGGAACCCCAAGGTGGCGTGGTGTACGTCGGTAGGCCCGGCAGAGCTTCTGCATGCTATGGGGTTTCTCGTCTATTATCCGGAAAATCATGGCGCCTTATTGGGGGCGAGTCGCATGGCCACAGACTACATCCCCGTGGCCAATGCCGTAGGATATTCCCCAGAAATCTGCTCCTATCTGACTGCTGACGTGGGGGCTTATCTCAAACGAGTCACGCCATTGACGAAAGCCTACGGCCTTAAGGAAGTCCCGCGAGCTGACATATTGGTGTACAACACCAATCAATGCCGGGACGTGCAGGATTGGTTTGCCTTTTATGCGCGAGAGTGGAATGTTCCCCTCGTAGGCGTTCATACCCACCGTAACATTAAAGACGTAAAAGAGTATCACATTGCCGATCTTGCCGAACAAATGAAGGCCATGATCCCAGTCCTCGAGGAAGTGAGCGGTAATCGTTTCGATATCGACCGCCTACGCCAAACCGTGGCGCTCTCCTTGGAGTGCACGAAATTGTGGCGGCAGGTTTTGGAATGCGGCGCAAAGAAACCCGCTCCTTTGACCTTTTTTGACGCCACCATTCACATGGCCCCGGCTGTGGTGCTGCGAGGTTTACCGCAAGCCATCGATTATTATAAGCTGCTGCTCAACGAACTTAAGGAACGCATCGCAAATCGCGTCGCCGCCGTCGAAGGAGAACGTCATCGTCTTTACTGGGACGGAATGCCCATTTGGGGAAAATTGAGAGAGTTGAGTCAGCAATTCATGAGCCTCAAAACCAATATTGTGGCGTCAACATATTGCAACAGTTGGATTTTTGACGCTTTTGATCCGGCGCAGCCCTTCGAGTCCATGGCCAGGGCCTACACCGAGCTTTTTATCGTCAGAGATGAATCCTATAAAGAGGCCTATATGGAAGAATGGATCAAATCTTTTTCCATAGACGGAATCATCTTTCATGACGCCCGGACCTGCCCGAACAACTCGAACAGCAGATATGGGATGCCGCAGCGCATGGGTGAGCGTCTGAAACTTCCCGTACTCGTCGTCAATGGCGATCTCAACGATCTCCGGTGCTACTCCGAAGAACAGACCCGCACGAACATTGAGGCCTTCGTCGAACAATTAAACGAAAAACGTTAATGCCAGGAGACTGAAAACACGTTGTCCTTATCAAGTGAAAAACAAACTCCGCCAGAGTCCGCCTTATTCGGGGGAGTCGATGTCGGTTCCTGCACCACCAAAGCGGTCATCATCAACGCCAAAGGGGATGTTTTGGCCGCGTCTGTGGGATATACGGGAACTGATTTTGAAAAAGCGGCAAACGACGTATGGCATGCCTGTGTCAGCGATGCCCACGCAGAACCATCCCTAATCTTGGCAATCGTCTCAACCGGTTATGGCAGGAACAGCGTCTCGTTTGCGTCCGCTCATTTCACAGAAATATCGTGCCATGGCCGCGGTTGTCTTCACTTTTTCCCCGGGCCTCTCACGGTGATCGATATCGGGGGGCAGGACAACAAGATCATAAAGCTGGACCGCAACGGCCAACGGATAAGTTTTAAGATGAACAGAAAATGCGCGGCAGGCACTGGCGCCTTTTTAGAAGAGATGGCTCTGCGGTTGCGCCTGCCAATAGGCGACCTGGACCGCCTTGCCCGCAGTGCGGACGGCGAGGTGTCGTTGGGGAGTTACTGCACGGTATTTTCGGCAACCGAGGTCCTTGAAAAGATCAAAGCCGGCCATCCCGTGGAGAGGATCGTAAGAGGGCTGTTCCGATCGGTTCTGAAACGTATACTGGAAATGGATACCTTGACAGACACCATCGTGATCACGGGCGGGGTCATCGAGCACAATCCTTTTCTCGCCGAGATGCTCAAGGAACACACGGACAATCCTATCCGTGTGCCGGAACATCCTCAGGTCATCGGCGCTCTTGGCGCAGCCTTGTATGCGTCGCACGTCGCGTGTGAGGAATGATTCGTGGGTAGTTGTCAGCGTGCCTTAGATTTTGCGTGAGGAGCGGTGAAGGTGGATTTACTCGAGTCCATACGTTCTCTCATGGAACAGCTTGAACAAGAGCTGTTCAACCAGTTGCAGAGCCGAGTTCCTGCAGCTTTTGACATCGGCGCGCATATAATGAACAGCGGGGGCAAGCGAATTCGGCCCCAGCTTGCCATTATTTCGGCGCGGATAGGCGGCTACACAGGCTGGGATGCCGTACGTCTTTCCGGCGCAATCGAATGCATCCACACAGCCACGCTGCTGCACGATGACGTAGTGGACAAGGCTGATACGAGACGCGGGCGACCCTCTGCAAATTCTATGTGGTCTAATGAAATGTGCGTGCTCGGAGGCGATTTCATTCTCGCAAAGGCCTTCAGCGCGTTGACTTCCATCGGAAATTTGCGAATTCTCGAGGTTGTTTCCAAAGCGACCGAGCGATTGAGCGAGGGCGAATTGTTCCAGATGATGAACATAGGTAATCTCGCGCTGACCGAAGAAGACTATATGACCATCATCACTGACAAGACCGCAGTCCTTATGGAGGCCGCATGTCGCGGCGGCGCTATTCTCGGCGCCTTGCCTGCTGAACTTGAAGACGCACTTTCCAATTTTGGTTTCTCCTTGGGCATCGCTTTCCAAATGACTGATGACGTCCTCGATTATCGTTCAGAGCAAGCGGTGATGGGAAAGACGCCTGGCAAGGACCTCGAGGAAGGCAAGTTGACCCTTCCACTGATTGTGGGGCTGAAAAAATGCAACGCCGTGGAAAAAGACAGAGTTCGTCGAATCATTACGGAAAAACGTCTCGACGACAACGACTTTATGTGGATCAAGGGCCTTATCGAACGATACGGCGGCATAGAGGAGACCCTGAAAAAAAGTAGATTGCATCTGGAAAAAGCAGTAGGATTCCTTGACATCATCCCGGATTCAGAAGAGAAAGCAGCGCTCATTAAGCTTGCCGACAAAGTACTGCATCGGACTTATTAGCATTCGCTTGACAGCGAGTCACTGGCTTGTTACACACCATTCGCCGGCAGCGAGGTTGTCTCAGGACTTGATATGAACATCCTGAAAAAGTTAGCGTTTCCCATCCTCATGGTGATATGCCTTTCGGGCTGTCCCTCTCTATGGAAGACCGACGCAACCGAAAAAGGCGTTACTCCGGACCAAATGTTTTCCAGGGCGGAAACGCTCATCAAGGAGAAGAAGTACGACGACGGCATAGAGACCTTGGAGCGACTTAAATCAGCCCACCCAGATTACTCGAAAATTGAAGAGGTCTATCTAAAGATCGCGGATGCGGCCTTTGAAAAAGGCTCTTATGAAAGTGCCGCAGCAAAATATTACCAGTTCATCGAACTCTATCCAGCCAGCACACAAGTTCCGCGCGCCAAATTCAACGTAGCGATGTGCTATTTCAAGCAAATCAAAGGTACAGACTTGGACAGCAGGATCATCCAACAGGCCTTGGATGCGTTTAAGACTGTGGCGGACGATCCCAAGGCCGGTGAATGGGCCAAAAAGGCGCAGGAAAAAATCAGGGAGTGCCGTCGAAAGCTGGCAGAGAAGGAGCTTTACAAGGCAAAGACGTATATCAGCGTAAGTAATTACAAGGCGGCACGCGTCTCGGCTCAGCGCATCCTCGATGAATATGCCAAAATGGGACTGGATGAAGACGCCCAGAAGCTACTCAAAAGTATCAAAAACAAGTAGTCGGCTTCACCTCAGCTCACAGGCCCCTTTCATGTGCATGACTTTTCGTGAGCCCTACGAGGTTTCTTCAACATTTACAACCAGTCTTTCAAGACGACGCTAACTGGCTCATACGTCAAATTGTCATTCCGTCAAAAAAGGGAATCCAGGAGGCGCCGTCTTCGTCCCCAGGGCTTCAGTGGGCTATGAAGAGACACCCCGCAGGAGCGGGGCTCAAAAAGACGCGCACGCTGCCATACGTCGCATTGTCATTCCCTCGCAAGAGGGAAACCAGGAGACGCCGTCATTCCCATTGCGCTGCAGTGGGCTATGGTACACCGTCCCACACGAGCGAGGGCTCAAACACGTTTGGACGCATCGGATGCGCTGCCGTATCGCCTTGGCGTCATTGCGACGTATTTGTCCCTGTCGTTTCGACCACGCTTCTCTCTGTCATTTCGAGCCCAGCGAGAAATCTTACCTCCAAGGCGAAGATTTCTCAGTCGCAAGGCTCCGTCGAAATGACCTAGAATGCGCGGCCTGTCACTTCGTCCGAGCCGTGATCCGTCGTCATTCCCACTGCGCTGCCGTGGGCTATCATACACCGCCTCGCACGAGCGGAGCTAAAAAGTCGCACACGCGCTCAGAGTGGCGCGGCCGCGCCTCGATCCGCCGTTATCCACCATCCTGAAAGTCGCCCTGGACTGGCCACTCGGCCATGAGCGTTTCGAATGTCGAGACCGTAACCTTGCCAGGCGTTGTCCCCCGTACCGCGCGAACATGTTTCAACTTGGTCATCATGATCTCGCCTTTTCCCGCGGCGCGCAGCCCTGAATAGTAGCCCGCCAAGGCGGCGGCCTTTCTGACGTCATTCTGCGTGGCGACCTTCCCTGGGGCCGCTTGCATCACTACATGCGCGCCGGGAGCGCCTTTGGCGTGAAACCACAAATCGCCGTCTCGCGCCTTTTTCCTGACGATGCTGTCGTTGCCCTTGCCGGTCTTTCCCACCAAGATGGTATGGCCCGACTCAGATACGTACCGCCGAAAGGCCGCAGAGGTTTCTCTCTTTCTTCGAGCCATCAGGTGCTCGCGGTTGCCTTCAGACGATTGTTCCTCCTGACCAAGGAAGGCGCCCTCAATAACGAGGGTCACCTCCTCTAAGGTCTGCGCCTCCTGGAGCAGAAACAAAAGATCCTCTATCGCCCTTGTTTCCGCAATGGTGTCTTCCACGCGCTGCGCGACGTAAGCCCGCCCACGTTTCCCTTTAGACGCCTAAACAAAAAACTTTTGCATATTGGCGACGGCGTCGAGCGAC
>CAYRVH010000097.1:0-5531 GCA_964427855.1 uncultured Syntrophaceae bacterium | reverse complement strand
TGAGCGTATAGCCTTCTCGAGGATAGTGGGGTTGGATGTAATTCCCGAAACCTTGTCTTCATCTATGAGTTTTTTGAGCTCCCCCGAGCGCAGGAGGTCCCGGCTGAGGTTATCCAGCCATAGGGACTGCCCGAGTTCGTGGAGCTTCGTGAGGGGATTTATCATGACGGCCTCCGTTATCCCGCTTGAACAGCCAAGGCAAGTATAGAATTCCCTTGACAAAAGTCACGGGCGTGATTAGTACTTTGCGTTATTGATACTACATGAAATGAGCCGATGACTCAACTGAGACAATCGGATGTAAAGATGGACGTCAAGGAATACTTAGAGCTGCAACGCCGTGAGATCGATCGGCACAAATGGATAGAATCGGAGAAGGCGGGACGAGACCTGGGGACGGATGCCGTGATCGATTGGATCCTGAAGTATGCAGACATCTTCAGCGACGAATTGAACCAGCAAACGGAGTCGTGAACCTCAACGCCTGGAGGGACGGCCCAGGGGCCTAAGAGCGCATGGAGAAGAATATAAAGGGCGTGATTGCCAGACGGTACCATGCGTAAGGATTCAATGACCACCTCTGCACCAGCCTGATAAACGTTTTCACTGCAACCGCGGCAACCACGAAAGACGTCGCGAACCCCACCAGAAACAATTCCAAGTCATTTAAGCGCAGCACGGACCAGTTTTTGTAGAGATCGTAGGAGACCGCGGCCAACATGACCGGGACTGCGGCCAGGAAGGAGTATTCCGTGGCGACCCTTCGATCCATACGACACAGGAGGCCGCCAAGGATGGTCGAGGCGGCCCTGGATATGCCGGGCCACATAGAGAAGCATTGGCAAATACCCACCGCGAGAGCCTGCGGATAGGTCATATCGTCGAGGCTGTGCGTACGTGACGTTGGTTTGTATTTTTCCACCAGGAGGATCGCGATCGCGCCGACGGCCAGGCCAACAGCCACGGTGAGCGGGGAAAAGAGATACGTCTTGATGGCCTTGTGCGCCATGGCGCCGATGATGAGCGCCGGCGCGGTGGTGATAAGCAGCATGAGTATGCCGCGCCAGCCCGTAAAGGCTGGCGGACTGCCCGACGCAGAGGCAACCCCGGGGATGAGATTGAGAAATCGCCGCCAGTAGAGCACAACGACGGCAAGGATTGCGCCCAACTGAATGAATACCTCGAAGCAATCTGCCACAGGGCCGACAAATCCCAAAAGATGACCAGCTACGATAAGGTGACCCGTAGAAGAAACAGGCAAGAATTCGGTTGCGCCTTCAACGATGCCGAGGATAACGGCGATAATTATGTCATGCATGGCGTGCTCTGCCTCTTGGCTTTTGCGGATTTATTGTCTTTGGGCAACGCCCTTTTTGCGGGGCGCCCGAAGGCCTTCCAGCCCACGAGCGCACAGCGGTTGACCATGAAGAGCCCTTTTTTATGACGCCCCCCAAGACAAACGAACGATCTTGAGGGACTGTGCGTCCCTGGTTTATTTCGCGTCGAGCAGTTCCACGTCGAATACGAGGACGGCGTTTGGAGGGATGACGTTGCCCGCGCCTCGCGCTCCGTATCCCAGTTCCGGCGGTATGGTCAGTTTGGCTCGAGAGCCGATGGTCATCAGCGCGAGCCCTTCGTCCCAGCCCTTGATGACCTGGCCTTGACCAAGGACGAAGGAAAATGGCTGCCCTCTGTCACGAGAGCTGTCGAACTTCTGTCCATTGAGCAGCGTCCCTGTGTAGTGCACGAACACTGTTTGTCCTTTGGCGGGCAATGGTCCCTTTCCTTCCTGCAGGAATTCCACGATCAACCCTGACGGCGTCTTCATTTGTTTGCCTCCTTGGGCCATGGCCCCGCCCACGAGCAGCGCGGCGCAGATGAGTATAGTTGCCGAAATGAATACCCTTTTCAATCCTGCCTCCTTTCCGATTTGTACAAGGAGGGTCTTGTAGCAGGACTACGCGTGTATGTCCAGATGGGGAAAATTCTGTTGCAATGGAGGCGTGTTTTGAGGGAGGATCGTAGGGGATATTAGAGGGAGAAAACCGTTGCTCTGAAAGGCGCGGGAAAAGGATTTTCGATTTGATGCAATCTGAGAAGCCGCTCATATTGGCGTCCTCGTCCCCCCGGCGCAGAGAGCTGCTTGAGGCTATAGGCGTACCGTTCGAGATCGCGCCGTCCCGGGTCGATGAGCGCCTCCAAGACGGTGAGGCGCCGGGCCCGCATGTGCTGCGATTGAGCATGGCGAAAGCGTATGAAATTTCCAAGAAGTATGTAAACAGATGGATCCTAGGAGCGGACACTATTGTGGTGCTTGACGGCGTCATTCTCGGCAAACCCGTTGATGCGGCGGACGCTGAAGCAATGCTCGCCAGACTGTCAGGCAGACGCCATACCGTGTTCACGGGATACACACTGTGGAACTTGGCGTTCCCGGACCGACGTCTCTCCCGCCAAGTACGTTCATACGTCACGATTAAGCGAATGACGAGGTCTGAGATAGCACACTATGTGCAGACCGGCGAGCCCATGGACAAGGCGGGGGCGTATGCTGTCCAAGGTTTGGGCGCTGCCATAGTAAGGAGGGTCGAAGGCTCTTACACGAATGTGGTTGGCCTCCCCCTCTGTGAAGTGGTCGAGGATCTTAGAGCGCTGGGCATTTTCCAGTTCTTGTGAGGAGTGCGACAAGGTGATCGGGGACAACCTTCGGGCAATCAAGGCAAGGATTCGCGAGGCGGCGCGGCGCGTTCATCGCGAGCCGGATGAGATTAGGATTGTGGCCGCGGCAAAGGGCCAAGGCAAGGCCAAGATAGTTGAAGCTATACGCGAGGGCATCACTATTATAGGCCACAATTACGTGCAAGAGGCTCTGAGCGAGAAACCAGAGACCGCGGGCGCCCAGGCGGCCTACCACATGATAGGCCACCTCCAGAAAAACAAAGCAGGAAAGGCGGTAGGTCTGTTTGACGTCATCGAAACAGTGGATGATCAAGATCTGGCAGCCGTCCTCGATCGCAGGGCCCGTGAAATAAACCGCCTCATAGGGGTGATGATTCAGGTGAACGTCGGTGAAGAGCCCCAAAAGTCAGGAACGTCGCCCGAAGGAGCCGAGGGCCTGGCTTCGGCGATACGTGAGATGCCAAACCTTCGACTCATGGGCCTTATGACCATGCCGCCTTTTTTTGACCAGCCGGAACGAGCGCGGCCCTTTTTCTCAGCCCTGCGGGAACTACGAGATCGCTTGATGCAGTGCGGCGTATTAACCTCTGACATGGCCGAGCTGTCAATGGGCATGACCGGCGATTTTGAGGTCGCGGTGGAAGAAGGCGCGACCCTTGTTCGGATTGGGACAGCCCTGTTTGGGCCTCGATGAGTTGGGGTTGTCGAGCTGTGCGTCGCGTCCCATCGAGATGACAAGAGCTGCGCTGCCCCGGCTGTCATAGGGGTTTCCGAAGGAACTCGCATGCACGATGGGGAGTATTGATTGCGACGCAACGCTCGAGAATTATCGCACGCGGAGGAGTTCGGCCATGATCGCATCATGGAACATTGGTCTGAGGAGCTTGATACGCTGATCCGCCTCTCCCATGATCACGCGATTGGTCAGCAGGACAATCACGACTCGTCTTTCCAGGTCCATCCAGACGGAAGTACCGGTGAATCCTGTGTGCCCTAGACTGGAAAAGGAAAAATAACGGCCGCTGGAAGAATCGACCTCGGACGGCGTATCAAAACCAAGGGCTCGCGTCGAGCCGGGCGACAGGCCAGCTCGCTGGGCGAACAATCGAGCCGTTTTCTGGTGGAAAAAGCCTTGGTCGGTAGCGACACTCTTCATAAAGGTTTGGCAGACGCGCGCGACCCCCTCAGCGGTTCCAAAGAGTCCTGCGTGGCCTGCCACGCCGCCCAAGGCCCTGCAGTTGAGGTCGTTCACCATGCCGCCGGGGGCCTCATCGAATCGCGTCCAGGCAATGGGATATCGAGAGGCATCAGGTTTGAACATCAAGTCGTCTTGGAGTCCAAGCGGTTGGAAGAGCCGGGTTTGGCACAAGGTTGCAAAATCCTGGTCAAACTCGGTTTCGAGAATGTGCGCCAAGAGGATAAATCCGAGGTCGGAATAGAGGGTAGCCCCGCCGACGGGATATTCAAGGGGCTCGGCTAGGATCTTTGCAATCACGAAATCCGTCGGGGCCGCGGGCAGGTTTAAGAGATAATAGGGCCGCCACGCCGGCAGCCCGGAGGCGTGAGCCAGCAGGAGCCTCGGCGAGATCCGGCGTTTGTCTTCCCCCACCTCGTCGAACCAACGAGATATAGGGCTGTCCAGGGCGTCAGGATGAGCTGACCCATAAAGTATCCATGCCATGGCGGCAGCGATGACCTTTGTCAGGGAGGCGAGGTCAAAGAGCGTGCGGGCAGACACTCGAGGCGTACCCGGGCCCCCAAGCTCACCTATTGCCGCGTTGAAGACGCATTGATCCCCAACTGATGCGGACGCGACTGCAGCCGTATACACGTTGTCTTGATGCGCCTTATGCAAGATTGACCAGGCTTCTGCGAATGGCACGTGGGAATCTCCCGTCCCGGGGAACACTTCAAGCAGGCCGCTGCGATTTTTTACGGAGCGCCTTTTTCCGGACTGCCTCCGTGGAGCGTGGCGTCATGAAAGACCAGGAGTCCTAGGGAACCGGGCCCTTGATTGAACACATAATCGTGCGGCCCAGTCATTATGAGGTACTGGTGAGGAATGTGGTGTCGCTTAAGCAGCTCGTGCATGTGCTGCACCGATATTCGCATAGAATCGCGATCGCTGGTGATGAGCTGGATCGCCTTTTTTTTCAGGACGTGGGCGTGCTTTTGAATGAGCGCCTCGTAGAGGTCCATGAAGGGGCCAAAGGAGCCTTGGACAGAACCTATCGCCGCGAACATGTGCGGGTATTTGAATCCATAGTACATCGACCGCGCTCCTCCGTTTGAGACGCCGTCAATGCCGATCTTCCCTGGCGCGACTCTATAATGGCTGATGAGGGCCGGCAGCAGCTCCTCGATAAGATACGCTTCGTAGTCAGGGTGATCCATGGCTCTTCCCAACGAAAGAGGGGGCGAATAGGGGCAGGCAACGATCATCCCGCGGTATGGATGCTGCTGGAGTTCTCGATTGAAGCGGGCCAACTCTTCCGGAGTGACCAAACCTTGGAAATCGGCAGAGACGAGCTTGGTTCTTTGGAGAGATTGGATGGCTTCATCCATTTTGTAGTAATGCATCCAGGCCAGGGCGCCGCTTCTGGGGGGTTTGATGGACTCCCCTGCCCCGCCGAACACGACTACCATGGGATATGTTTTGTCGAGGGCGGTAAAATAATCGGCAGGAAGCGTGACTGCGGCGACGGCGTCCAGAAATCTCTTGGACGACAATATGAAATATTCGGCAGGTACTTTGTAGCCGGAGATCTTTTCTATGCGCAGCTTTTTGAGGGAGTCGAGGGGCTTCTCGGCTGCGGCCTGTTCGCGGCGGTGTGTCTCGTCATGTGCAGGCG
>CAYRVH010000096.1:0-5634 GCA_964427855.1 uncultured Syntrophaceae bacterium | reverse complement strand
GCAATGACAAAGGGCGCAGCATTTTTTCTTTCAGGGACAGGCCGAAATGAAACCGCGTTGTAAGGGCATACCTCGTCGCACACAAGGCATTTCTTGTCCTGTTCCCATACGAGGCAATGACGTCGTTCGATCCAGGCTGTGCCCACCTTTGCGTAATTCTTCTCCACTAAACTAAGAGACCGAATGGCGCCTGTGGGGCACACCTGGCCGCACACATTGCAGTTGATTCCACAGGCAGCCAGCCGAGGCGCCATCACGGGCGAGAACATTCCTTCCAGGCCTGCCTTGAACCATACCGGCTGCAGCGTGTTGGTGGGACAGGCCTTCATGCATTCTCCGCACCGGACGCACCTTGCCAGGAACTCCGCTTCAGGGAGAGCGCCTGGCGGCCGGATCAGTTCGCCGTCACGCAAAGGTCGATCCCGCGAACCTGACCGCTGTTGAGCGATATTGGTCCTCAAAAGGCCGGCGGCGAGCAGCCCGGAAAAAAAAGACCACAGTATGCCCCTTCTTGACATGTCAAAAACGGGTTCAAGTTTTGCGTCGGTCACACCTCTCGAGAAGGAGATGGCATGCTTCGGGCAAATCTCTACGCACCGCAGACATACGGTGCATTCAGAGTGGTTGGTCTGTCTCGGATCGTCGCTGATGGCCCCTGTGGGGCAATCCCTGATACATTTCCCGCACTCGTTGCACGCGTCGGCAACGCTGCGTCTCACGAGCGGTTTGTGGGAGGCCATCGCGAACAAGGCGCCCCCCGGGCATAGATTCCTGCACCAAAAGCGAGGCTGCCAGATCCCGAAAGCCCCAACGCAAAGAAAGAATAATGTCACAAACACATTTGTCGCAAAGGTTCTTGTTGGCAGAGACCAGTAGGCGAGGTCAGGGAAAAAACGAGACAGCGGCGCGCTTGCTGCGAGGACTTGTTCCCCTGCGAGTAGGAGAAGCGGATGGATGACCAACGCGTACAAACGCGTCACGAGGGAGAGCGGCGAGCCGAGAAACACGAGCGAGACTCCTCCCAGGGCGGCGCCTACCATAACCAAGAGGACTCCGTACTTAGTCCTGTGCGAAACTGTCTTAATGCGTCGGCCGCCGTCCCGCCCGACCTTTGTCTTCGGACTGCGCAAGGCTTTTTCTATACAGTCGAGAGTCGCGCCCATGGGACAGATGTATCCGCAGAATATACGCCCCACAAACAGACAGACCACCAGCATCACAAAGGCAGGTAGGAACGCCAACGGCAGTTCCCGCGCAGCGAGGCCCGTGCCCGCTGCGATAGAGGGATCGAATCGCAGAAACAGATCGGTTGGCACACCTTCAGGATATGGATAGGAGGCGAGAATGAGCAAAAGGCAAAAGAGACTGAGGGAAATTGTCTGGGCAATGCGTTGGAATCGCATCAGGATTCTACATTCTTCACGTGTAATTTCTCCAGGTCCATGACGCCGAGGCCGCGCTCTGCCGCAATGCGTATATGGCGCACCTGGTGCGGCTGAATTTTCTTGTCATACCAAGTCCCCAGGGCCACCATTTGTGCATCGGCGGCCACCACGTCCGCCGAAGCGAGGACGAGATCCAAGGGGATCACTTTACCCGGTCCGCCAGGACCGCCAGTGGAGAGTATACGCGTACCATCGATGACGGTGAGGTGAGGCTTCAGTACAGTGACCATGTCCACGATGGCTTCGTGGAGGTGATAACGGCCATGAAAGGACAAGCGGTCATGAATGAGTCCCATCATCCCTTTCATGCCAAGGCTCACCCCTGCAGCCGAATGAGACTTGCCCACGGGTATGGCAATCAAAACATCCGCATCGAGGGCATCTGAGACTGCCATCATGGATTTGAATTCTTTGCCATGCGTTACAGGGACTTCACGGAAAAACCTCTTGTTTTGGACAACGCTCACGGTGGTCTTGGGCACGTCCTTCAGCAATTCTGGAATCTTTGACATGTGTAAACAGTCTTTGGGGGAATTGAGGACATTGTCCAGGACTGCCACGGTAGCCGCTCCGGCCTCGACGCACATCAATGCGACCTCTCTGACCACAACAGGATTAGTGTTGGACGCCCTTTCCGGCCCGCTGGCAAAACTCATGTTCGGTTTTATTACTACCTTATTGCCGGGCTTGACAAAACGTCTCATGCCCCCCAGTCCCTCCACCGCCGCCCTCGCGTTTGCGGCAGGGTCTTTCCCCCGGCTTATTACTATGTCGGGGGGTCGAGATGGGGCTTCTAACCCCGCCCCAAGGACTGATTTCGGTCCATTCACAGCGAGCGCTGCCGTCGCAGCGAGGCTGGCCTTCAAGAAATTTCGTCGGTCAGTTTTCTCATACATTCTTGATTCACCTTTGTAGATGGATTCGGACGCTTCTCCCGATAAAAATCACTTTCTTGGGGAATGTCAACATGCGGCACAGCGGCCAGCGAGTGGAAGTCGCAACGGGTATGGCGTGGGGGGTTGGTTGCGGGAAGGATGGAGACAGGGTTGGCAGAGAATGCCGTCTTTGGTAAGATTGCTCAATGCATTAAGCATCGAGTTTCGAGACGAACTCAGTTGCGCGGCGCAGAGCCCTGTGAAAGGGGTGCGCTCGTTCAGGCAAGGGCGCTGAAGGATCTTCCACTCGGGCTTTGACGCACCTTTTTACCAAGGAGATATCACCGCATGGCCCATGTCATCCGACTGCCCTGGGGCAACGATGAACTGCGTGTATCATTGCCAGATTCATGGCGCGTGCTGGGCGAGTTGGCCCCGACCGCCAGCGCGGCGGCGCCGTCAGGCGCCTGTTCCGAGGCCCTAAAAAATCCCATCGGGACCGAGAGACTCGCATCCAGGCGGTTGGAAGGGAAAAAGATTGTCCTCGTGGTGGACGATCATTCAAGGCCCACGCCAGTGTCTTCCTTTCTTCACGAAGTCCTTGCCGAGCTTGCTGCAGGCGGCGCCTCCAACGACAACATAAGGGTGCTCATCGCCACGGGCGTTCACAGGGCAATTCGTCTGGAAGAGGCCGAAAAGAAGCTAGGCAGGGAGAATATGTCCCGCTTGTCGTGGTTTTGCCACAACGCATACGATCCAAGCGGCTTGGCGACTTTGGGAACGACCTCGCGAGGCACAAAGGTGATGCTCAACAAACTTTTGGTCGAATCCGACCTCATCGTGTGCATAGGCTCGATTGAGCCACACTTGCTTTTGGGCTTTGGAGGAGGATTGAAGACCATCATACCGGGCTGCGCAGGCGCGGAAACCATAGGAAAAAACCATCTCCAAGGGGTGGACCCGGACAATTTCGACGCGGTGGGAGTGAACGGGGACGCATCGCCAATGAGATTGGATCTGGAGGAAGGCGCCCAAATGCTGGGGAAAGACTTCTTCATCGTCAATGTGGCGATGAACGAGCGAGCCGAGCCCACCAAGTTTTTCTGCGGACATCCTATAAAGGCACACAGAGCAGGCGAAGCATTTGTTGAACGCTCGGCGTGTTTGGAGGTTCCCGAGGCGTCCGACGTGGTGCTCACCAACTCCTATCCCATGGAGTTCGATCTGCGGCAGTCCGTGAAGTGTTTGGGCAACACCGTTTACGCGTGCAGACCAGGCGGCGTGATGATGGGGTGTGTGAGATCCGAATTTGGTCTTGGTGAAATGCCTTTGCCGAGCAAAACTCTGCCCTACACAGCCATGAGGACTCTCCTTAAAGTCATAGGCAAACATCGCGTCCTGCCATTTGTGAAGAAAGTCAAGGAAGGACAGCCGGTGGAGGAGATCTTTATCGGGCACTTCGGGCTGCAAATGTTAAGGAGAAACCACATGGCGCTTTACAGCGACAGCGCGCTTCTCCCGGAAGACATAGGCCGTAAGATGGGTTTGGCGAGGAGTTTTACGAAAATTGAGGATCTGGCGGCCTGGACGCGCTCCCGCGTTCCTCGGAAAGCCACCGTATGGGTCTTTCCATACGGCGGGTCCACGTATGCACGTGTCACGAGGCCGGCGTCTCGGGGCTGAGACCCGCCATAAAGGGGCCCCGGAGAAATGCGCAGTTCTGTCCTCTTACTTTCGGGAACGGCGAGAATAGACTCGGTGGTCTAAGACTTCGCCAGAACTGTTCATAAGTTCTATTCTGAGGCCCCTACTTCCTATGGCGTGAGTGGAGCAGCTCAAACAGGGATCAAAAGCCCGGATCACGCCTTCGATGCGATTCAAAGCGGCCTCAGGGATTTTGTCGCCTTGCACAAACCGTTTGGCCACCTGCAGTACTCCCTTATTCATGGCGAGATTGTTGTTTCCCGTGGCCACGATCATGTTCGCCCATCGCATCAGTCCTTCTTCATCAACTCGATAGTGATGGATCAAGGTACCCCGCGGCGCTTCAACAATACCTATCCCTTCGGAAAAATTTGGCTTCGCGAACGATCGCACTCTTTGATCTAGAATCTTCTCGTCGTGAAGGAGCTTTTCCATGGTCTCAAAAGAGTACAGGATCTCGATAAGTCGGGCGAGATGATTATGAAAAGAGCTCATGACGGGGCCTCGGTCCAGCCGAATGAATTCTGCCCATTCCTGGTCAGAGAGGGTTGCGCCACAACCGTTGCACACGTTCAGCCTCGCCGCCGGCCCGATTCTGTACATGCCTTCCGGGTAGCCGTAGGGGACGTAGTATGGCGATTTGAGGTACGAGAACCTCTCTGCGTGCTCGGCAATCAAAGAGCGGTACGACGAAGCTTCCACGGCGTCCGCCACAAATCTGCCCTTCGAATCAACAATACGGAGCGCACCGTCCACGTGCTCTAAATTGCCCTCGGAATTTACCAATCCCATAAAAAGCGAAGGGAAGTTGGCGAACGTTCGGATCTCTTCATTGAATCTATGAAGCTGCTCTTTGAGCCACGCCAGCGTACGGTGAACGATCTTATATCCTTCAGGGATGAGAGACAAAAGTCGGTCACGTTGTTCCTTGGTGAGGGGGGCGTTTACGCCGCCTGGCACAACCCACGAAGGGTGGATTCTTTTGCCGGTGCAGGCCTCTATGACCTGTTGGCCAATGCTGCGGAGGCGTATTCCGTCGGATGCGATCGAGGGATTTGCCTCCAGCAGTCCGACAATATTCCTCTTTTCTGGATCCGCATCAAACCCAAAGACAAAGTCGGGGGCTGAAAGATAAAAGAAGCTTAGGGCGTGGGATTGAATGAACTCGCCGCAGTTGACTAGCCGGCGAAGCTTATCACCCGTCTCTGGTATCCGCACTCCGAGGATCTGATCGCAAGCCTTGGCTGATGCGATCGAGTGGCTGATGGGACATATCCCACAGATGCGTTCGACCAAGGACGGCATCTCAGAATAAGGCCGTCCCTCACAAAACTTCTCAAAGCCTCGCAACTGAGTCACGTGGAACTGGGCGTCCGCGACATTGCCTTTGTCATCGAGGACGATCGTTATCTTTCCATGTCCCTCCACGCGTGTGACGGGCTCAATGATAATAGTTCGGCCCACTTTTCAGCCTCCATCGCACCGCATTTCACGCTCCAAAACGAATCTTACCAGCAAGGTTTGGGGTCCGGCCGGCCAAAAGTTCGGTCGCAATAAAATATATGGTCTCGGACGACGGTGGACAGCCCGGCAAAAACACATCCACGGGG
>CAYRVH010000095.1:1739-5672 GCA_964427855.1 uncultured Syntrophaceae bacterium | reverse complement strand
ACCGGCGCAACGTGGAAAAAGCCAAACAGAAAATAAGGCAACAGCGGATTCGTGATAATCAGAAAACAACAACCTTTTCTCTGGACATGTCTGAAACAATACATATGAACCAATTTTGTCGGTAACCTGGTGCCTGCTGTGTTGTTTGCACGAGGAAAAATGTCAGCAATCTTCCGTCGCCATGATTCAAACCAAGTTACCTGTCCCTACTGCGGACAGAATACCCACATTCTGACAAAAAATTTGAGGCATCCCCAATGGAAGGACATCCATGCCGTGAATATATACCGATGTGACGGTTGCGGTTCCTACACTACCTATCCCATGCCGACGCCAGAGCTTTTGCATAAGATTTATTTAGATCTAGAAACTGGGTATCCAGCACACAAATCAATGGCCAAGAAGGAAACTCTTCAACACGTCTGGTATTCTGACATCCTCACTAATTTCTCGTTAGACCGTTTCCAAGACGAGCAGATCGCAGATATCGGGTCCGGGGAGGGATGGCTCGCTTTAGCCATCTTGGACCGGATGAGAGGCAGTAGTTTCCTTGACTGCTATGACATCCACAGGGCGGCGCCAGCTATAAGAGAACATCCATTATTTGGTCGCAAGGTGGCGTGGATGGAGAAGGACGCCCAAGACCTCTTGAAAGGAGACGGGGTTGACAAGGGTTATGACCGAGTATTCTTGGTATCCATCATAGAGCATGTTCCTAAATCCTATGGAATTGGTAAAAGGATGTCTGAGCATGTTGAATGCCGGTGGCCACTTACATGTTATAGGCCCTCTCCTGACATGGGTTGCCAGGGCAATGGGCAGGCACTGGCCGTATATCATCCCGGGGGAACATTTGACCGTTCCGGCCGTAAGAGGCTTGGAACTAATGTCGGAGCAGTTGGGGGTGTCAATGCATCTACGCGAAATCCGGGTAACGTATTCACTTAAATATGTCGCAGGTGCGGTCCTGGGTATGAGAATACCTGACTGGCTCGATTTAGCTTTGCGTTTACCATTGGGCGTTTTTGCTGCAACATTTAGGGTTACCAGCTAATGTCATGCTCGTTTTCCCAGCTAGTTCAATCATGATCACGAAGTTATGTCTTCCTCAAATTTGAACTCAGCCATAAGTTCATCCCAATTAGCCGCGGTAAACGATCTGTTGCTGCGTGTATTTAGCCAGGCGAAGTTCGCAGATCGCGCCTATCTCGAATGGCAATACCTGCAAGGACCGGATGGGCCGGCAATATTTTCAAATTATATGGAAGAGGGGACCTGTGTTGGCCACTATTGTGTCCTTCCGCAGAATTATATCAGAGTAGATACCCAATGCCGTTTGGCACTATCTCTGAACACTGCGGTTGATCACAGATTTCGACTTAAGGGACTATTTAACAAATTGGCACAGGAAACCTATGCCAAGGCAAGAGATCAATGTGGTATTAAGGGCATCGTCGGGGTAGCGAATGCCAATTCGACTCCAGGCTTCTTGGGGCGTTTAGGTTTCAGGCTACTTGGCCCTTTGCCTGTGGGTATCGGTTTTTGTCCCTGGTTCTTTAAAAAAAACAGAAAGGCAAAAACTTTTTTTGTGAATGATGCGTTTCTAGCTAGTGATAGTTTTGATGTAATTATGGATTCGCTCGATTTTCGGAGTACCGGAGGTCTATCCCAAAAGTGGTCACCGACGAAGATCAAATGGCGCTTATCAAATCCCACTGCGAACTATAAATTGCATGAGGCTTGCGACGGAGTTCTTGTAAGCCAAACTGACCAGTACAACCGACTTCGAGTTGTTATTCTACTGAAGTTTTTTCCCAAGAAAGAGATTCGAAGCATAGATTCGATGGCTTTAGTAGGTGCTGCTTGCAAAGATGCTGGAACTCCTCTGTTTCTCTATGCCGGATACAACCCTGCAACAAAATTACGGTTAGTCCGTCTCCCGGAAAGTTTGAAACCCTCTCCTCTCAACTTGATATTTAAAGAATTAGACCAGATGCCTGCAGGCTCAACTGACGTAAGCTTCGAGACTTTTGAATTCTTTGATTTCGACGTCTATTGAAGGGCGTGGTTTTAGGTCAGATATTGTAATTGTAGCTTACTATAATATGCACGGAGGCTCAGTGGCGTACGAACCTACAAGGAGAGTTCTTCTTTATTGCGCTCATCCGGATGATGAGGTGTTCCTTTGCGCCAAGATGAAGGAGATCATGGAGATGGGCAACGAGTTGCACGTGGCCTGGTTAACCTCTGGGGACCTGTTTGGCCAAGGAGAACTCAGAGAAAAAGAGCTGACTCTCGCCGCCGATATGCTGGGAATTGGACCTCATAATCGTCATCTATTTCGTTTGCCTGACATGGGACTCGTCCGACACCTGAGACAGGCTACAGATTTTGTCACGACACTCATACATCAGGTAGGGCCAACACACGTCTTTGTGCCGGCCTATGAGGGCGGCCATCCAGATCATGATGCTCTGAATTTTGTCGGCTATACCGTATGGCAACAGATAGATCGTTCGTTCTGTCTTCTGGAGTTCCCCCTTTACAACGGAACAGGGCCGTTCTTTTTTTTATGGCTGAGGGTCAACTCCTTTCCTCACGGTAAAGAAAAGGTAGAAAAGCACGTCTTAGACGACGAAGAAATTGCGCTGAAGACCCGATTAATTGACATATACTCCAGTCAGCCAAGATCGATGCTCCCCGTCAAGCTGACCCATTGGTGGCGACGGCTTATGAGAAGCTCCGTAGAACAGTACGCTTTGGTACCCGAAGATAGAGACTATCAGTTGCGGCCCCATTCTGGTCCTCTATTTTATGAGCGGTGTTTTAATAAACATCTCAATATGACATTTGAGGAATTCCGAGAAACAGTGGCCAATTTCAAAGCCTCCATGAAATCTGTTGAATAAGCGCTCATTATTCATTAACGATTGTAATGTCTTACTGTAACAAGAAAATAGCGGTCGTCATTCCGGCCTACATGGCCGCATCCACAGTCACGCAAGTCATTGCATCTGTCCCAAGCTTTGTCGACTGGATCATAGTCGTTGACGACGCCTCCCCGGACAAGCTCGAAACGGTAGTCAAGAGCATGAATGGCCCTAGGCTCATCTATCTCAAAAATGATACAAATCAAGGGGTTGGCGGCGCAATGGTGACCGGTTTCAAAAAGGCCCTGGAGCTGCGGGCCGACTTTGTCGCAAAAATTGATGCAGATGGCCAGATGGATCCGAGATATCTGGGATGTTTCGTAGGAACAGCACTCAAACATGAGAGCGATTATGTGAAGGGCAACAGGTTTGGACACATCGAAGAATTGGCTTCCATGCCCCCTTTGCGGCGTTTCGGCAACACCTGTCTCTCGTTTCTTACCAAGTTTGCTTCGGGTTATTGGAATGTCTTCGATCCCCAGAACGGCTATGTGATGATCAGTCGCGCCATGCTCCGGCGACTCGATCTCAACCGGATCGACAAGAGCTACTTTTTCGAAAACAGCATGCTCATCAACCTGAACATTCTCAGGGCAAGAATAGCGGAAATCTACTTTCCAGCATGCTATGACAACCAAATTTCTTCCATGAAACTCTCCCGTATCTTATGGTCATTCCCGGTGAAGTTGCTGAGGGGTTTTACGTACCGGATCAAAGAAAAGTATGTTTTTCGAAGCCTTTCGCCGTTCTTTCTGCTGTTTTCAACAGGTC
This sequence comes from uncultured Syntrophaceae bacterium, assembly GCA_964427855.1. Lineage (GTDB taxonomy): Bacteria > Desulfobacterota > Desulfomonilia > Desulfomonilales > Desulfomonilaceae > JAUPKT01. The sequence goes on along the minus strand of CAYRVH010000095.1, from coordinate 1,971 downwards.
TAATCGCTTTTCTTTTCGGTTCAATCTGGGGAGGGTATGCCTGGTGGTCTAATGCATCGGCCGGCCTTCAGACACCGACAGGCACGGTGATGATTGCATTGCTGCCTATCATCATAGGAATAATGTTCATGCTGCAGGCCTTAGTTTTGGATATTCAAGAGGCCGGACCGAGCATCATCGTGGATTATGATGACGAAGAGATATTCTGCGCCGAAGATGAAAATAGCACCGC
>CAYRVH010000095.1:0-1729 GCA_964427855.1 uncultured Syntrophaceae bacterium | reverse complement strand
AGTTGTTAAGAATAATTAGATGAAGTCTCTTATCCTCGGTATTGGTGGGCAGGACGGCTACTTTCTAAGCCGTTTATTGGCTGCGAGCGGGCATACCATAATCGGCGTCCTGTTGCCCGATGACAAGGCCAACGAGACCATCCCGCATCTGCCGAAGTCCAACATCTCGCTTATTGAAACAAGCATTTGCGATAGTCTAGTGGTGCGAAAGATTGTTCGACAAGAAAGACCGTCTTATATCTTTAACTTTGCGGGCATTTCATTCATCCCTTACTCATGGGAAGCGCCCCGCGAGGTCGAAAAGACCAACGGATACGCCGTGGGTGAAATCCTCCAAATCGTTAAGGAAGAAAGCCCCTCTACACGCTTCTTTCAAGCATGCAGCAGTGAGATGTTCGGCCACCATCCCAAAGAATCCCCGCAGAATGAGGAGACTCCCTTCAGTCCCGACAACCCTTATGCGTCATCCAAAGTGTTCGCCTACCATCTCACCAAGAACTACCGGGAACATTACGGTCTCTTTGCCTGTTCGGGCATCCTCTACAACCACGAATCCGAATGGCGACCGCCCCGCTTCGTAAGCCGAAAGATCACCATGGCCGCTGCCGCAATAAAGCTGGGAGTGGGGGATCGGGTTGACCTCGGTGGCTTGGACAATCTACGTGACTGGAGCTATGCAGGCGATATAGTTCAAGCTATGTGGCTCATGATAAATGCGGACGAACCAAATGACTACGTCCTCGCGTCCGAGAGACTGCACTCTGTGCGCGACATCCTCGACGTTGCCTTTGGTCATGTGGGCCTTGATTGGAGGATTTTCGTGCGTATCGACGAATCCTTCCAACGCCCCCCTGAAGGAAGGCCGCTCTGCGGAGATTCATCCAAAGCGAGAAGGAATTTGGGCTGGACACCAAAGGTATCATTCGAAAGCATGATACGGCTTATGGTGGACAAGGACCTAGAACGCCTCAAGAATGATCAACATAAATAATCACTTGAGACCCTGCGCAATCTTTAACTGCCTTTTTAAGAAATAGTCTTGAAAAATTGGACAATGGCATAATCGGCCAGGCTGCTTTCGAACAGGATAGGTATGGCAAGAGGGTCAGCGATTGTCGCACGAAGACCCAGGAGGCATCCCGGATTTTTTTATCTGATCAGCACAAGGCTCACAGAGCTGAGATTGCCGCGTTGCTTCTTGCTCCTCGCAATGACGAGCGCCAGCGTGTCCAGGTGAATGCGCACGTGCCGGCAGACATTGCTTATTTTTTACTGGGCTGATTGCCTGCTCCCAAATTCGAGAAACTTTCAAATTGTCGGCCTGTCTGCTATTATGTGAGCCTAAGGTGGGCTCAAAACGCCTGTCCAAGACGTGATGAACCAGAGGAGGTCCCGTATTGAATCTCCCCGCCCTTGAAACCCGCGTCACGAACCTCGAATCCCTGATGGCAAATCTCATCAGTGTGGTGGAGAACACCTCCCGTTCAGTGGCCCAGCTTTCCCTTGAGATGGCCGACTTCAAGGATGAGATGGCCGACTTCAAGGATGAGATGAAGGACTTCAAGGATGAGATGGCCGAGTTTAAGGATGAGATGCGCGTCTTCAAGTCAGAGTCCGAGGCGTGGCGGGCCAAGTCCGATGAGAACCTGGAAGCATTCAGGAGGGAGATGAGGGAAGAGAACCGAAAGCTGAACAAACAGCTTGGGGAGATAGCGAATAAACAGGGACG
>CAYRVH010000094.1:5579-5804 GCA_964427855.1 uncultured Syntrophaceae bacterium | reverse complement strand
TCTCGGCAAAGGTGCAGCGTACAGAAGGAGGCAGAGCGTATTAATGACGGCAAACGGGTTGCATTGGGCAACCATCGAGAGAGACATAAACCAGCCAGCATGAAACCCACCATTGCGATTGAAATTGCCGGGGAGAAAAAGCATTTCACGCCTGGAGTAAGCCCTGAAGAAATCTTAGGGGAGAGCAGGGTACAAGTTGAAGACAGTCCTGTTGCGGCCGAGATA
>CAYRVH010000094.1:0-5549 GCA_964427855.1 uncultured Syntrophaceae bacterium | reverse complement strand
CCATTACGACGTCTGGCAGACTGGGTCTGATCGGCGCACATACGCCTAAAGGGCTTGAGATAATCCGCCATTCTGCGGCGCATATTATGGCTCAAGCCGTCAAAGAGCTTTATCCGGACGTGAAGATTACTATTGGACCGGCCATCGCTGAGGGATTCTATTACGACTTTGACAGCCCTAGGCCATTTACCCCAGACGATTTAGAAAAAATAGAGAATAGGATGAAGGAGATCGTCAAGAGTCGGCTTCCGTTTCGTCGAATGGTGTTGCCTAAGGATCAGGCCATCCAATACTTCAGGGAGAAGGGCGAAGACTACAAGGTCGAATTGATCGAAGGCTTATACGACTCCGAGGTCACCCTCTATAGCCAGGGAGAGTTCACAGACTTATGCCGAGGGCCTCACATTCCACACACAGGCTATGTGAAGGCATTCAAACTTACTAAGGTGGCAGGAGCCTATTGGCGGGGCGACGAGCATAACCCCATGCTTCAAAGAATCTACGGGACGGCCTTCCCGACCAAGGACGAACTCAAGACCTATCTCGAACTCCTCGAGGAGGCGAAAAAGCGGGATCATCGAAAGGTGGGACGAGAATTAGACCTTTTCTCTATCTCAGATGACGCAGGACCTGGTTTAGTCATATGGCATCCCAAAGGCGCTATGCTGAGATACCTTGTGGAGGAATTCGAAAGAACTGAACATTTGAACCGCGGGTACCAGTTGGTGGTAGGCCCACAAATTTTGAAAAGAGAGCTGTGGGAAAAGTCAGGTCATTTCGATCATTACAGAGAAAACATGTACTTCACCAAGGTGGACGACGTTGACTATGGCATCAAACCCATGAACTGCTTGGCCCACATGTTGATTTATAAATCAAAGGTTCGCTCCTACCGAGATTTGCCGTTGCGATTTTTCGAGCTCGGGACCGTACATCGCCACGAGAAAAGCGGCGTGCTGCATGGGTTGTTGAGGGTGCGGCAATTTACGCAAGACGACGCCCACATCTTGTGCACCCCGGAACAACTCAATGATGAAATCCTCGGGATAATCCAGTTTGTACGAGACGTGATGGGGATATTTGGCTTCGAGTACACTATGGAGCTGAGTACTCGTCCTGAAAAATCCATTGGTTCCGACGAGGATTGGGATCGAGCGACTCGCGCACTCGGAAATGCCCTGAAGGACCAAGCCATCTCCTACGAAATAAATGAGGGCGATGGCGCCTTCTATGGCCCGAAAATCGACATCAAACTCAGAGATGCTTTATCACGTACGTGGCAATGCGCAACGATTCAATGCGATTTTACCCTTCCAGAGAGATTCGGACTCACCTATACGGATTCGGACGGCGAGCGGAAGAGACCTGTAATGATCCACCGAGTCGTTCTAGGGGCCATCGAGAGGTTTCTCGGGGTGCTCATCGAGCACTACGCAGGGGCGTTCCCCTTGTGGTTGGCGCCAGTACAGGTGGTTGTCATGACCATAACCTCCCGTCAGGATTCATATGCGGGAGAAGTCAGCACATACCTGCGCACAAAGGGATTCAGAGTCGAGATGGACCGAAGAAATGAAAAAATTGGATTGAAAATCAGGGAAGCTCGCACACAAAAGATCCCTTATATGGTCATTCTCGGCGACAAAGAATTGGAACATAGGTCGCTTGCGGTGAGAACCAGGGGCCAAGAGACCACTGTCCAGCATTCCTGGGAGTCTTTTGAGCTCCTCCTCGACGAACAGGTACGCTCCCGTGCAAACGCGCCTTGAACAGTATCACGTAATCAGGAGGAAAAAATGCATGAATAAGGGGCTGTTTCTATGAAAGGACGACCCAGGGCTACCACTGCTGCGGAACCTAAGGTCAGGGTGAACCAAAAGATTCGCGCTGCACAAGTTCGGGTCATTGCCCCTGACGGTGAACAACTCGGAATTATAGACGTCGCTGATGCTCTTCAAAAGGCCGAAGAGTACGGACTCGATCTCGTAGAAGTAGCGCCCAATGCCGACCCCCCGGTCTGTAAGATCATGGATTACGGCAAATACCGGTACGAGGAAAGCAAGAAAGACCACGAGCGGAAGAAAAAACAGGCCACCGTGGTCGTCAAAGAAGTCAAATTGCGCCCCAAGACCGAAAGTCATGATCTGGCGCACAAAGTCCGAAATTTGAAAAACTTCTTGGACGAAAAATGTAAAGTGAAAGTAACGATCATGTTTCGTGGCCGGGAGATAACACATCCGGAACAGGCGCGGTCTTTGATCGATAAGATGCTCGAGATGTTGGGCGATTCTGTTCTCGTTGAACAGCCGGCCAAATTTGAAGGCCGGAACATGACCATGGTCATCGCTCCCAAATAAGAATCAGTTTGCGCGGCGCCCGCCGCATCCATACGGGTGACGGTTTTTTTTACACGCGCTGGAGGCGGCCCCAAATCATGCCTGAAACGCCTTTGTGTACGTGGACGTGATGAACGCGAGGACGCTGCCGCGCGCTGTTCAGCTGCTTCAACGTGTTATAAAAAATCTTGAAATTAATCGCGAATTGGGCGTGTGTCCCTTGATTACGTCATCTTCACGAAAGTGCGGGGTCCATTATGAGTTTTCTGGATTTCCCTTTTCATGGGAATGATAATCTGACACGTGGCTACTTAGTGACGTGCGTTGAGAAGGGTTATAAAATTGAGAAATAATAAGAGGTGAGAAACGTCCTGAGAGCGCATGACGGATTATTTATTCTTTCATTAAAAATGACGTTGCATTATCAGCATTTTATCAAGTATAATTTAACGTACCGTGTGTTTCTTTCTCAGGAATGGATGAGATCCTTTACTATCGAGACGCGACGCGCAACGACGTACTCATTTCTTCACACATTTTGCGAGTGATTCCTTTGCCGTCTCATCAGTTTTCAAAAAATAGCGTCAGAGTTGATCTCTCGCTTGAGCGTTCCATGGTGAACCATGCTCGTATTGTTGAGTTGCTTGCGGCTGCGCTATTTCTGTTCCTCTTTTTCTCTGCAATGTCCTTTGTATTCTTGCGACCAGCCCTTCAAGAGCGGAGAGCTAATGTTCAGCGCGACTGGCATGAGTTCCTTCATGAGGTGAGGGGGCGTAATGACATGCTCCCAGGGTTGCTCGAGACGGTGAAAATGTTTCAACCATTTTTTTCAAAGACCGCGGCCAAGATGCTCGAAGCAAAGGCCGTTATAAAACGCTCTCGAGATCCCGACGTGATTATGGCCTCCGTTGATCAGCTTGATGTGGACATTAAGACGTTGGAAGCGCTGGTCCACAGCAATCCGGACATACTCCAGCATCCAGCGTTTCTACGCCAATGGGATATGTTTTTGAAAAAAAACAGCACCGTCGGCTTGAGGCGGACGCGCTACAACAGCAGCGTGCAAACATATAATGATCTGATAGAGGTATTTCCGCAGAGCATTTTTACCTCCCTGTTCGGTTACGTCCGCTTTGCCGCGTATCCCCCGCCTCCCAGCATCGCTGAATAATGCTCCTTTATGTATTTTGGGAGTGACGCAAGGCTCTTTTTTCCCACTGATTCATCATGCTGGAAATCGTACAATTCGAAGAAGTGACCCAGATACGCATGTGTCCCAGGCCCGTGGACAGAATTCGCTACTGGGTCTCGGCGTACCTGATCGACGGTCTCTTGGTCGATACAGGCTCTGCGTACTCGGCCACCAGTCTGCTCCAATTCCTCACAGCAAAAAGGCTGTCTGTCGTGGTGAACACCCACCACCACGCAGATCATATCGGTGGAAATCGTCTCGTCCAGGATGCCTTTGATATCCCTTTGTATGCCCATACCCTTGCAATTCCATTCATAGAGCGGCCTGCCGCGCTTTCTGAGTTCAGTAAGCGTATCTGGGGGGTTCCGCAGCCGTCGTTTCCTCAGCCAATTCAGCGTGAAATCCTCATCAGTGGATATTCTTTCGAGGTCATTGACGCGCCGGGGCATTGTCAGGGGCATATATGCCTTGTGGAACGAAACAGGGGATGGGTCTTTTCTGGTGACCTCTACATAGGACAGAGGCCGAGAACGGCTTCCCCTGAAAACGATATAGGGCAGATGTTGGCGTCCATGAAGAAGCTCTGCGAGATACCCATGGAGAGGCTGATACTTTTCACTTCTTTGAGGACTATTGAGAGGAACGGCAGAGAACGATTGTTGCGCTGTATCAACTGGTATCATGAGCTGGCGTCCCAGGCTTCTGAGCTGAGGGGCCAAGGCCGCACAATCGATGAGATCGTTTATGCGCTCTTCGGCGGCGAAAGCATCTTTGCTGGAATGACAGGCGGCCTCTATACGTCTCAGCGGCTCGTGTTGCAGCTTCTGAATTATTGGCCGAATGCCCTCGTGTAGAACTTGTCTAAAAAGAACACGCGAAATGGCCGCTCGTCATATTCCAATGCCCATAAAAAGGGGGGATCTAAGAAACTCATTATATGGCGGTTCTCGAAATTTCCTTCGGAATGAGGTCCGGATCATCGAATGAACGAGTACTCTCGGAAGCCGCTATGAAGCCAGGAAAGCCGAAATCTTGTCATTTCGAAGGAGCAGGGCTCGAACGAGAGTCAGACGCCGCGACGCCATGTCTTTTCGAAGGTGCCTTGCCACTGAGAAATCTGCGCGTGGGCCAAGATTTCTCGCTTCGCTCGAAATAACAGAGGCGGACGGCTGAAATGACACGAAGGAAGCGGTCAAAATGGCAGCAAAGGACGGCTCGAAATGACGACCATGACATCAAATGCGTGAGCATTCCCCTGAACCCGTAAGATGCTATTTTCTCGAGGATGATACAGCAGCGACACGCACCCAATTCGTGATCAATTTCAAGAAGTCTTGAAGAAGTTCTCGTAAAAAAAAGAGGATTCGACCATTGCCTCTCTGCCCGATTAATTTGAGCTGAGGTCGCGTCGTTGCTTTCGGCTCATCGCAGTGTAAAGAACCCATCGATGTGCCAACGCCCGCGGAGCAAAGCGATCTCGTGGTAAATTTTGAGACAAACTATGGATTGCTCTTTAACAGACCTGGTTGTCCAGGCGAGACCGGGCTTCATGGATGAGCTTCTCTGGCCGTTTCCCTTTCCTATTGACGAGAGAGAGGAACTTTGCAATGACGTGCTCACCGACGTCTTTTATTTGATCATCGGCCATACCGGCGACGGGCATGACGCCACCCGCCATTTCTCGATGCCCTCCTGCCGACCCTGCTTTTCCCACGAGCTTCCTTAGTATCATCCCTGCCTTATACTTCCGAGACTTGGAGCGTAAAGATATGACGAGCATGTCCCCTACTCGTCCCATGCATAGAGACCAGCTTACATGATCGATCCTAAGAAGCACATCCGCGAGTTCCGGGACTATGGCTTCTGATGCTACTGCCCCCACATACGACACAGCGACGTCATTGTAGATGACAGCGCCCGCCAACCCTTTGCAATAGTCCTCGAAATATGATTGGGGCAATGGGGGCTTTTCGATCCATCCCAATACTCGGGGATTGGTAAGGGGAGAAAGAAAAGAAAACGCT
>CAYRVH010000093.1:0-5823 GCA_964427855.1 uncultured Syntrophaceae bacterium | reverse complement strand
TCTAGAGCAGCCTACCCACTTATGCCACTGTCCAATTTTTCCAGACCATCTCTCAGTGGAAGCGAATAGGGAATGCTATCTCACGCTTATCGATATTGGTACGAGCGGTAAGGTAAAAATTATTTTCCCCAATCAGTATAGACAGGACAACGCAATCCCGTCGAACAAGCCGTACAAAATACCCATGGAAGGCATCGATGCCACGTTTGCGTATAAAGTTGAGGGTCCTGCGGGCAAGAACACCATTAAAGCCATAGCCACGCTGAATCCCTGCAGATTTTTCGCGCAGCCGTTGCCTTTTAAAGATTTTGTGTACCCGACTTTGGGGGACAGAGAACAGGTTCTCAAAGACATCAGCGTCGAATTGAACAAACTCCCTTCAGGGCAATATGCAGAGGCTGAGGTCGCAATTGAGATCAAGTAACCGCGCCTGTGATATCAGAGTATTCTGGTGAAAGGGGTAACCGATGAAAAGATGTACTATCGCAGTGATCATCTGTCTTCTCCTGTATCCTTTATGATTTTCGCTGAGGAAAAAGAGAGCTATGAAGATTTCCAAAAAAACAAGGCCGGAGCCGAAGCCAAAGGCGCTGACCTCATCCCCAAAGGGCAAGGGCCGAAGCTTATACCAAAAGACGTCATCATCGAAGAGCTGAGTAAACCGCCTCAGACAACTCCGACTGGACAAGTCCAAGGGGCGGTGGTGGTGCTGACCAGCGAGTCGATCCTGTTCGACTATGGGTCTTCGAGGCTTATGGAGAGTTCTTTCATCCAATTGGCTGAAATAGCAGCTGCCTTGAAAGATCCTCGCCTCGCTGCAATTCCATTTTTTTACGTGGACGGTCACACCTGTGACATTGGCAGCGAGGAAAATAATTGTAGACTCTCTTGGGATCGAGCAAAAAGCGTGGTGTATCACCTCATCACCGTGGGACAGGTTCCTCCCAACAAACTCAAGGCAAGGGGATTTGGAGAATACTGCCCCATGCATGCAAATACGTCCGAGGCAAATCGAAGATTGAATAGAAGGGTCGTGCTGCAAAGCGGCAGCGCGGTGATTATCACGAAGGACTCTTGTCCGATTTGCCCTGAGTATGGGGGGCGGTATCCAGGTGTGGGCGGCTCCCAAGAATCTCCAAGCGGGTACAGGCCATCGCAAAGTCATTCAGCAGGTCCTCACGATGAAGAATCTGGCGAACCGGTATTTGCTGGATTGCGGGGCGGCAAGGGCAAACGCGAGGCGCCCAATCAGCAGACAGCACCCGTGGAGATAAAGAGGGATAATCTTCCTTTTGGATTCAAGCCTGCGAGTCCATCAGGCGCCCCAAACCTAAAAAGCCCTGATAAAGTAAAGGGTATAGGGTCGGCAGTTCCCAAAAATGAGTAGTATATAAACTTTCTCCAAAGCACACGCGAAACGGCCATACATGACATGGTCATTGTCATGAAAGGGGGATCCAACAAACTCATGATGGATCCCCAATTTGGTGAGGAAGACATGGCAGCGACATGCTCCCACATCATGATCAATTTCGCAAAGTCGTACAAATCAAAGCAAATTCGAAGCATCTGCATGGGCTGAACAGCAGAGTGATTGCCAAAACCACTGATGACATGGGCGACATTCTGTCGCAATGACAGAAAGGGATAATCTGTCATTGCGAGGAGTCCTTTTCAAGGGAGAATTTTCAGGTTCCATCAGCTCTCCCGGATGAACGAAGACCGCCGCTGTTTTCAAAAGGTATCCATTGGCGCACCCATGGCAGGAACATGAAGGATGGCAAAGAGACCAAGAAGGTGAGTCCAAAATACGAGGAGTAGCCCACAGAATCGGTTACAATACCACTGAGAGACCCCGCGAGAATACCAGAAGCCCGAAACAGCGCGGACAGCAATGCATACTGAGTGGCCGAGAATTCTTTGGAACAGATCACCATCAGGAATGCGAGGAAAGCGGCCGTGCCGAGCCCTGCGCAGAAAGATTCAATGGCTGATGCAGCATAGATCCATGAATTGTTTCCGGATGGAAAAGAAGCAATCCATGCGTACGAGAGGTTGCTCAGCGCCTGCCACAAACCCAGAAACCACAAACCGTGAAAAATACCAAAGCGAGCCATGAAGAATCCCCCGGCCAGCCCACCCACGATTGAACTCGCCACGCCGATGCTGCCAGTTATCAAACCAATTTCAGTCGTGGTCAGACCGTACGCAAGCCAGAAGGGGCGTACCATGGGCCCCATAGCCAAATCGCCGAGTTTATAAAGAAGAATAAACGCCCCGACCTGAATAAGCCCAGGTCTGCCTACGAGGTCTCTCACAGGAGCAATTAAACGGGTGGTGGATATGGGAGGTCGGCGCACCTCGATGTGAGGCAGCTTCAACGAAGCGCCTGCACAGCATAGAAGGACAACTGACGCGCACACGAACATAACCTTCCATCCTATCCAGCCCCCGAGAGCGACAAACAAACCTCCGGCAATCACCAACGCCATGCGATAGGCCGCCTGCCGGAATCCGTTGGCCAACCCCATCTCAGAAGCCTGCAAAAGTTCGATGGTATAGGCGTCCACCGCGATGTCTTGGGTTGCGGACAACACTGCAAACGCTCCCATGACCACCCATAAAAAAAGAGCCGGCTCAGAGGGGTTTAAGGGAACGAGTAGCAGAAGCGCCACTGCCATCAAAATTTGCGCCGCAACTATCCAGTGACGCCTTGCGCCTAAAAAATCTACTACAGGCGCCCAGAAAAACTTGAGCGCATACGGGAGACTCAACAGACTTAAAAAACCAAGCGGCGCCAACGACATACCGTGTACGCGAAAATAGACAGGCAGTGTTTGTTCAATCATTCCGTAAGGGAACCCTTCTGCAAAATACAACGCGGAGACAATTAATAATTTTTTTGTTCGTCCCATGGAAATGCTTTCTCTTGGCGCCTGCGTCATGAGGTCTTCTCAATTTGTCGTCATATAGTTGTCATAACCGGCAGTCTTTGAAATGGAACTATACAAGCGCAGCGGAGAAGAATATACCGTTGCCCCAAGACTGAGGGAGTGAAAGGGGTTTCGGCGTAATTGTTTTTGGCGCCTTTTTTGTCTAGCCGGTTGTTTTTCATGAACAACATGTTGTTCGTTGAAGCCTGCTCGAGCACTCCACGCTCACCAGAAAGACTCTCATCGGTTCCGTACCATTGACCTTCGCGCCTCGGCACGCTATTTGCTGCGCCATTTTTTGCTGTGTATGCCCTACATGAACCCTCGACATTGTGCAAACACTTTTTGCAGACTTTTTTATGAGGCGATGATACATATAGAGCAGACATCACTGAGCGAGCGTAGTGTCATGATAAAGGTTGGGGGTGTGCTCGACCAAGATGCGATAGAAGTCCTGAAAGACGTGTGCAACTCGAATTTGGCTAGGGGAAAAAGCGTGACCATTGACTTCCATTGGGTATTACACATTACCAGGGAAGGAAGAAGCTTTGTGAAGGATATCAAGACAAAAGTAGCGGTGCAGAGGCTGCCGGCATTCATGACCATCGACGCCGCTGAATGACTGATTTGTGTGGATGGGACAAAAAAACTAGAAAAAATGAGGTCTTCCATGAGAAACAACAAAGTGTTTCGTTTAAGTCAAGACAACAGCATCGGTGTAGTGACCATCGACGTTCCCGGTCGGCCCATGAACACATGGACCGAGGAGGCTGTCAGGAGCTTTTTCGAGCTGCTGGATGAGCTCGAAAACAATTCTTCTCTGCGCGCGGTCATTTTTGTCTCTGGGAAGCCGGGGAATTTTCATTCGGGCGCGGATCTCAAGCTACTAGAAACCATGAAGGATAAAGAGGAGACTGCAAAGGCCTTAGACGTGTTTCATACGGCATTCAAGAGATTGGCCGCGTTGCCTTTTCCCACTGTGGCTGCCATCGACGGCCACTGTTTAGGCGGCGGCCTGGAATTTGCCTTGTCATGCACAGCTCGAATTGCAAAGGCGTCGAAGTTTACATTGCTAGGCTTGCCGGAGTGCACGTTGGGGATATTCCCCGGCGCCGGCGGTACGCAGCGCTTGCCCCGACTCATAGGGGTCCCCGCCATTGAGCTGATTCTCAAAGGGACTATGTTCCCCGCCCAGAAGGCGCTTGAATTAGGGGTGGTCGATAGACTGGTTCCCAATGATGGCGACTTGCTGGCAGAGGCCATCGAGTTTACAAAAGACATCGCCGACGGCAAAGTCTCTCTCAATCGTCCAAGCCATGATTTTTCTGCCATCGATCAAGTCGCCGAATTTGCACAAAAAGAAGTGCTGAAGGTTACTCGCGGACGGGAAATTCCCGGCCCCATGATGGCCATAAAAGCCATGCAGGAGGGGCTCAAGGTCTCCCTCGAAGAGGGCCTCGACATTGAAAAGAATCTGTTCGTTGAGGTGGTTTTGACGCCGGAAGCCAAAGGCAGCATCCATACTTTCTTCATCAAGACTATGAGCGACAAACCACAATCCATGATAAGGAAGGACTTTACGCCTCGGCCGATCAACAAAATAGGCATGCTGGGCTTTGGAACAATGGGGAGGGGCATAGTTATTGATATACTGAGGAATACGAATATTCCAGTGCTCGTCAAAGACGTGGAGCAGGCTTGGGCGCCTGGCCTCGCCTTCATCAAAAAGATTCTCGAAGGCATGTCGGCAAAGAAAAAACTCAAAGCCCCGGTCGAAGATTTGCTTTCTCGGGTTTCCTTTACCACTGAATTTGGCTCCGAATGGGGGGACGTCGATTTGGTCATTGAAGCGGTGTTCGAGGACCTCAAGGTCAAAGAACAAGTGTACACAGAAATCTCCCAACGCGTGAGAAACCAATGCATTATTGCCACGAACACCTCCTCTATTCCTCTCCATAAGATGCAGCCGTATGTGTCCAACCCAACGCGATTTGGCGGGCTCCATTTCTTTTCTCCTGTATGGCTCATGCAGCTCGTGGAAGTGGTCAAGGGAGATCACACAAGCCCGGACACCGTTGACAACTTGGTGAGCTTTGCCGCGTCGATTCGCAAGAGACCGATCATCTGCAAAGACAATCCAGGATTCGTGGTGAATGCAGTGCTCTTCCCCTATTTTATTGACGCGTTGTCATTTCTCGAAAGCGGGGTTTCCATTGAGGCCGTGGACAAGGCCTTTGTACAGTTCGGCATGCCGGTAGGTCCAATTCGGTTGCTGGATGAAGTCGGCATCGACGTGGGCTATAATGTCATTAAAGGCAGAGGCCTGGAACAGGAGTCATTGAAACGCGTCGTCGAAGACGGCCGGCTGGGCTTCAAGAAGAGCGGCAAGGGGTTCTTCCTGGCAGACGGCAGCGTAGATCCGGCGGTACTGCCGTTTATAGTCAAGAAGGACACGAAACAGCTTACTCAAGAAGACATGCAGATGAAAGTGCTTACGGATATGGTCACCGTTGGCAAAGATTTGCTGGACAGGGGGATCGTGACCGACCCCAGGATGGTGGATATAGGCATGATTTGGGGAACGGGGTATCCGCCGGAAAAAGGGGGCCCCCTGAAGTGGTCTGATTTGATTGGCTTAAGCAAGAAGTTGTTTGGCAAGGACTTTTATTGAGAGCTCGAGGTCTTTTCATGGCGTAGACAGAAATTTGCGCCGAAGTCCTATTTTTTGAGCAACTAATCAGGAGATTGCGTCGCTTCGCTCGCAACGACAGATGAACGGTCTTTTTATAGCGAGGTACTCAAGGCGACAAAGCAACCTCATCATATCAATCACATCTTACGTTCCGCGCCTTCTGGTAGCTTATCGAGGCGAATTTTATCATAACCCGAC
>CAYRVH010000092.1:0-6046 GCA_964427855.1 uncultured Syntrophaceae bacterium | reverse complement strand
TACCAACAATCTCTGGGTCGATTTGCTGTCCCTTTCTCACGTGCTTTCCACTCAGTCGATGAGTCTGCCGGTGATTCAAAACAAGAAGATTGCGGCTGGGCGCGAGGTGATCCAGCTTGAGCAGGCTATGGGCGCAGCAGTATCATTATTCCCCCATGCCAGGGCGCTGAAGGTGACCAGAGATCGATTTTTCCCGACGAAAACAGTCGAGGACCTCTTCGTTTTGCAATCAGATGCGTGTATCCTCGACGCCATGTACCGGCTTCACAAGAACCCTCGGCGACCTCGTCGCCTTCCGCTCAGGCCGCAGGTCGTGTTTGGGGATGATTTTCTCGCATCACCATTGGCGTTCCTGACGAGGTTCGAATCCCCCGAAACCGTGTCTCTGGTGGGCGCACGGAGGCTGGAAGTAAGAGGAGACGTCTATTTCGAGCGCGACGTCACTATCGAGGGCGACGTGGCGATCATGGGAACGTGTGAGAACATACGTGTGAAACGGGGTACGATTTTGAGGGACATTGTGGTGAACGCACCCATCTCATGATTATTCTGTATGCGAACATGCGATTCAAGGATGCGATATGACATTGATCATGGTAACAGGCAGCAGTGGCTTCATTGGTTTTCACCTCTGCCGTAGGCTTCTCACGGAAGGGCATGAGGTCGTCGGCGTAGATGACTTCAACGCCTATTACGCCCCTGAAGTCAAAAGAACAAGGGCTGAGATCCTCAGATCATTCGCCAACTTTGTGTCCGTCGAAATGGACCTCGCAGATCGCACAGCAGTGGAATGTTGCTTCAAAGATCATCTCCCTGAACTGATCTGCCATTTGGCAGCGCAACCAGGCGTCCGTTATTCATTAGTGAATCCTTTTGCGTATGAGCGATCAAATGTTGCGGCTTTTCTCAATGTGATCGAACAGGCGCGAAACACATCCGTCCGCAGGTTCGTGTACGCTTCTAGTTCCAGTGTGTATGGGGGCAACACGAAGATGCCATATTCAGAGACCGACCCTGTCAATACCCCTATCAGTCTCTATGCCGCGACGAAAAGAGCCAATGAACTCATGGCCTTTACCTATCATCATCTCTACGGCTTGCAGACCATCGGGCTTCGATTCTTCACCGTGTACGGGGAATGGGGGCGCCCTGACATGGCTTATTGGGCCTTTTTCGAGAGCATCTTGCACGGGGAAGAAATCCGGGTGTTCAATCAAGGAAAGAACAGTCGTGATTTTACCTACATAGATGATATTGTGGACGGCGTAGTCGCCTCTCTTTTCCGGACAGAGCTCGAAGGATATGAGATAATCAACCTGGGAAACAATCAGCCGGTGGACGTCCTGACATTCATCAGAATTTTGGAGGAACTGGCGGGAAGACCAGCTAAGAAACGAATGGTCTCCGCTCAACCCGGAGACGTTGTTTCAACTTTTGCGGACATATCGAGAGCCCAGGCAAAATTGGGCTTCCAGCCGAGAACGGACATTCGCGCGGGGTTGAGTCGTTTCGCAGCATGGTACCTTTCGGAAAAAAAAGTGACACACGCTGCGCGTCTTTTCAGGAAATCATCGTGAAAATGAGATTATCGGTCGTCCACGCGAGGCTGGGGACAAGCCTATGCAACAATTTCGATGGAGGTCGAGACTGCGATGACGCTGATGGACATAGTATATAGCGCCATGGGAACGGGATTACTGGCAATCGCCGGGATCAACGGACTTCTTATGCTGGAAACGACCGGCCGTAAGCCCACCAGAGGTGGATTCCGCCGCGCGCACAAGTGGCTGGGGAGGCTTTATGTGGTCGTGTTTGCCTTCCTTTTTATTGCCATGATTCCCAGGGTCGCTTTCTTCGAGGGTATGCCTCCGGCTGCGCTGTGCCATGTCATATCAGGTCTCACGCTGCTGCCCTTTGTGATCGCAAAGATTTTGGTGAGAATGAGATACAAACTTCTCCACGCCTCGCTGCCGACGCTCGGCTTCATGGTCATCTATGTCACCTATATGACCATCATGACAAGTGGATTTTATGTCGTTTTTTTCAAACCAATGAGTTAGAATTCCACCATCGAGGTGGACATATCTTGGGAGTATGCGCCCATGGAGGCTAAAACAGAGCGGGTAAGAAAGCGCGTCCTTATACCACTCGTGATTTCAGTTATATGCTGCGTCGGCGTCTTTATGGCATCAAGTCTATGGCTCGAGAAGGCTCTCCTCGTCAGAAAACTCGATGAGGACAGCTCTGGACTCAAGACACGGCTTCATGAGGTCATAGTGAGTGATGTTGCTCTCTTGAACTGCGCGTTGGATTTTATAAACGAGCTCCCAGGCTTAAGCGCATTCGCAGATCTCAGCGATCCAGCCGGTCTTTACCAGTTCATGCGTCCTATCTTTGAACGTTTGGCAAAGGACTACGGGGTGACTCACGCCGAGTTTATTGATTCGTCGCACCGCTCGTTTCTCAAACTTCATCGTCCCAACGATTTTGGCGACATGGTTGAAAGGGAAACCTTGGTAAGAGCGGCTGCAAGCGGCAAACCGTCCGGCGGGCTGGATGTAGGGCCTGCGGGCAATCTCGCGGTCCGCTGCGTGCGTCCATGGGTGGTCAACTCGAAACAAATAGGGTTCATCGAGCTGGGACAAACTCTCGACAACCTGTCGTTGAGATTGTCAAAGAGCCTGGGACTAAAACTAATTATAATTGTAAAGAAATCATTCGTGAACAAAGATTATTGGGAAGCTGGGCTCACTCAGCATCCTCGAACCAGCAAGTGGGATGAGTTCAGAGACTTTGTGGTCTCTTCGCAGACAACAGATGTGCTGCCGAGCAACCTGGCCCAATACCTCGTCCCTGGAAGTGCGCCGGCTGTCATCGCCTTCGAGTCACGGGGATACCGATCCGAGGGTATTGGAACGGTTCCTGTAATGGACGCCGGAGGGAGGCACGTGGGAAACATAGTCTTTGTAAGAGATCTGACAAACGACGAATCCGATCTCTTCCACCTGTGGCTTATCGTGGCCGGACTCGGCCTCGGTGCTGCCGCCGTACTCTTGGGCTGGTTTTATCTCTATCTTGGTTCTGTGCAAAGGAGCCTGCAGCAGGGAAGAAAGGATCTCAGCAACGAGATTCAGGAACGCCTCCGTGAAAGCCTGCAATTTCTGAACACTCTTCTGAATACGATTCCAAGTCCCATCTTTTACGAGACCAAAGACGGCATTTTACAGGAATGCAACGATGCCTTCGCGGAACGTTTGACAGGGCTGCCGAAAGACCAGATTGTTGGAAAAGCAGTAGATGAATTTCCCGAACATGTGTCCCAGCGGATTCGAGACTCTGTGTTGCGGAGGAACAATGAGTTGATCGAGGCGGGCAAGCCCATTGCATACGAAACGCCTGTCCGATGCGCCAACGGAGTCGATAGGATTTTATCCGTCCATAAAGCCGCTCATGTAACCGACGACGGACAATTGGTCGGTATTGTCGGGGTTATGGTGGATGTAACAGAGCTGAAGGAAAAGGAAAATGCGCTCCGGGAATCCAAAGAAAAGGCGGAGGCGCTCAACTCGGAATTAGCGGAGAGCGTCAAACGAGCAGAAGAGCTCGCTGAGCGCGCTGAAGCCGCCAGTCGCGCCAAGAGCGAATTTCTCGCCAAGATGAGCCATGAGATACGAACGCCTTTGAATGGCATCATCGGCATGACCGAGTTGTTGCTTGACACACACATTGATGATGAGCAGCGGGAGTACCTCAACGCAGTCAAAATTTCGGCGGACGCATTGTTGACCGTCATAAGCGATGTGCTCGACTTTTCAAAAATTGAGGCAGGAAAGCTCGAGTTTTTTGTCACGGATTTTGATCTGCGGGATTGTATTGGGGACACCCTCACGTCATTGGCTGCGCAGGCATACAAGAAAGGATTAGAGCTGGCGTACAGCGTTGACCCGGAGGTCCCTGCCTTGGTGGTCGGCGATCCTGGTCGCGTGCGCCAGATCCTTGTGAATCTTGTGGGCAACTCCATCAAATTTACCGAGGCCGGTGAGATCGTGGTGGATGTGCGTCTGCTGAAAAAGACCGACGAAGAAGTGGAAATCCATGTAACGGTGCGCGACACCGGCATAGGCATACCAGCGGACAAGCAGGACAAGATCTTTGAAGCCTTCGAGCAAGTGGACAATGCCAGCACGAGACAATACGCCGGCACCGGCCTTGGTTTGGCCATCACTTCCCAATTAGTGCAGAAAATGGCCGGTAGAATATGGGTTGAGAGCACTTTAGGAAAGGGGAGCGAGTTTCATTTCACGCTGAAACTCGGCGTTTCCGGCCAATCCAAAAAACCAAGGAATGGGATTGCAAATTTTGAGCTGTCAGATTTGCCCGTGCTCGTCGTGGATGACAATGCCACCAATCGGCAAATTCTCGCGGACACCCTCCGAAGCTGGGGCATGATCCCGACTGCGGTGGCCGACAGCACAGAAGCCATTCAAGCTGTGGCAGCGGCTCGTGACCAAGGAAAGCCTTTCAACTTGGCCTTAATCGACTTTCTCCTTCCTGACATGGATGGGTTTCAGCTCACGGAAAAAATCAACAACACCCCAGGATTGGAAATAGCGACTATTGTTATGCTCACCTCAGGGGGCCAGCGTGGTGACGCCGCCAGGTGCCGAGAACTCGGGATCGCAGGCTATCTCCTGAAGCCTGTCAAGCAGTCTGACCTTTTTGCCGCCATTATAAGGACACTCAATCGCAATGCGGAGGGAGAAAACGCAAATACACTTACTACGCGCCATTCTTTGCGAGAGACTCACAGAGCTCTTCACATTCTCTTGGCCGAGGACAACCTGATCAATCAGAAACTGGCTGTCCGCGTCCTCAATAACATGGGACACTCCGTTGTCGTCGCCCAAAATGGCCAAGAGGCTGTTGAGCGCCACCAGAAAGAATACTTCGATTTAATACTGATGGACATCCAAATGCCCAAAATGGATGGCTTTCAAGCCACTGCGGCTATTCGGAACTTGGAGGCCGAAACCGGCGGCCATATTCCTATAGTGGCCATGACCGCCCACGCCCTCAAAGGGGATGAAGAAAGGTGCTTGGCAGCCGGCATGGATGCCTATATCTCTAAGCCCATAAAAATCCAGGAATTATTTAGAGTTATCGAGTCCGTCGCCCCACCCAAAAATATGCAAACAGGAACTTGACAACCCCCTTAGTGATGATCAACTCCATCTCAAAAAAAGAGTAATCGAGACTGCAAAGAGTCCAGGAACTTGTATAAAACAATAGCAGGAGGTGAACAATATGTTTGATCTCATGCCTTGGAGACGGAAGCAGGTTGAAGGGTCCCCCGTGAGTAAGCAGCTCGAATTTCGGCGCGAGTTTGACGACCTCGTGAACAGATTTTTCGGACCCGATCCCTGGTTCATGGGACGCTTCTTCGGTCAAGGGTTTTCACCCGCCATCGATTTGAAAGAAACCGAGAACGAATTCGTGGTGAAGGCGGAGATTCCCGGGATCGAGCAGAAGGATCTGAATGTGTCTCTCTCAGGCGATGTCCTGACCATTTCCGGGGAGAAGAAAGAGGAAAAAGAAGAAAAAGGCGAGAACATGCATCGCATTGAACGGTCCTTCGGAAGCTTCTCTCGATCCTTTACCATTCCGG
The DNA here is from genome assembly GCA_964427855.1 of uncultured Syntrophaceae bacterium. Taxonomy (GTDB): domain Bacteria; phylum Desulfobacterota; class Desulfomonilia; order Desulfomonilales; family Desulfomonilaceae; genus JAUPKT01. Next base: position 381 of record CAYRVH010000092.1, on the reverse strand, counting down.
GGGAGATTCAGGAGGACAAAATCGAAGCAAAGTACAAAGACGGGGTCTTGACGCTCAGACTACCCAAAGCTGAATCGAGCAAGAAAAAATCTATCAATATCAAGGTAGAGGACTGATCGACGCGTCCTGCAAGAGCGATATCCTTTAGTTATCGGTGTGTAATCCGAAAAAGAATTTCCCACAGTTTTCTTAACATGTTACGGAGATTGCTTCGCTTCGCCTGCAACTCGGCAAAGATCTCCTGGTCATTGCCAAAGGCGCAAGGCGACGAAGCAATCTTTGCTCACATTAATCAAACAGAGAAACCGTGTTGAATTCGCGGTTGTCTTGGATAACTGATGCACCCGGCCTTGCAATTCCACGTCAATCCTTCTCGTGGAT
>CAYRVH010000091.1:2419-6158 GCA_964427855.1 uncultured Syntrophaceae bacterium | reverse complement strand
CCGTAGCTCAGTGGATAGAGCGACGGATTCCTAATCCGCAGGTCGCAGGTTCGATTCCTGCCGGGGGTACCAAAGAAAACAATAGGTTATCGGCAGCAGAAACGCTGTCTTTTTTGTTTTGCTGCACTCTTGCTGCAGCGAAACAATCATTGGGTCGGTTTTTGACCTCGGCAATGAGTGTCCTGTGTTCCCGGGTGCTCGGCTGGCACGAAGCGCCGCCGGTGACCAGCGCCTTCTGCTGCCTCGACGCATGAATAACGGTTCTCGAAAGTATTCACGAATTCGACTCACTGCCCGTCAATTGGACCACTTTCCTCTCTGTCATTTCGAGCGACGCGAGAAATCTTTGCGCGTCATGAAGATTTCTCAGTCGCAAGGCTCCTTCGCAATGAGATGGGTGCGGTGCGTCTCACGTTGGCTGGAGCCTGGCTCCTTCGAAATGACAAGATTTCTGGTTTCCTGGCTCCATAGCGGCTTTCAAACGTATTCGCTTACTCGATTATGCGGACCTCATTCCGACGGAAATTTCGAGAACCGCTCTAAGCAATGGAGTCCCTCACGTCGATTTTGCGCCTGGGCTGATGCTGCGTAATCGACCCAGTTTTCTGGTCGCCAAAAGCAGCCATTGGCGTCCGAGCTCAACGCCGGCGATTCTCGCGCAAATTTTCAGTTTGGTCATGTTGTAAAGCGGCGCGAAATCGGAAAATCGTGCAGGCCAGCTCATGGGGGCCTTCTCGTCGATGAGGGCGCAACGAACGGCTATGCTTCTAAATTAATCATTCTCGTAAGCTCTACGGGGACTCGGCTGCCAAAAAAATGACGGCGGGGAAATGAGTGTACCCATTTTGTCCTTATTTGACAATGTGGTTTGGTAGAGTATGGGCGCAAGCCAGGGACAAGGATATGTGGTGCAACAGGCGCATCAACCAAGGCAATGGGCTGAGAATGCTGGCTTGAAAAGGAGGATCTCATGAAACTCTTCATCACCTCGGCAATACTTATTTTGCTCGTCTCTGGCGCCGGCTCGGCGCAGACAAAACAGGTCCGTGACGCAGCCGGTCGGCTTGTGGAAACGTGGAGTCAGAGGGGAAATACCACGCAAGTGCGAGACAGAAACGGCGCACTTCTGGAGAGCAGGAGCCAACGCGGGGACAACATCGATGTGCGGGACAGGAACGGGCGACTTTTGAGGATCGAAAGCGGGGGAAGATAACAGACGCGAGACAATCCTTCGATGAGCATGAGAGCAATCGATACTCACAAGCTGCGTGCTTTTCCAACAAAAGAATTGCTTGAGCCGTCGAAAAAGACTTGCATTCACGGCGCGAGGCGCTGCTATTATATTTTTGAACGTAGCCTTGAACGATGTCTTTTTTTTCACCGCACTCGGGGCGGAGCATTTCCTGAGAGAGGCATGTAAGGATGGATATCAAGCAGGGAGACGTCATTCAGGCAGCACGGTGGCCGGAGCCCGTGGAGGTGCAGCGCATTGATGACCTCGGGGGGGGATATATTCGGCTGATCGGAGTGACCACCAAGTCTCGCACAGCAATAGATCAAACCATTGAGACAGCGGATCTGGCAGATGCAAGGGTACATCGAGTAGAGTCTCTCTTTAATGCCGACCCCCTCCATGTGTTTCTCTCCCTTGAAGCCAAGCGGTACCGATACGCAGGTCTGTACGATCCTCTCCTGGCCATGAATACCTCCAAGGTTGATGCCCTGCCCCACCAAATCGAAGCCGTCTATGGATACGTGCTCAAGCTCCCCCGTATCCGCTTTCTTATTGCAGATGACCCCGGCGCGGGGAAGACGATTATGGCAGGCTTGATTATTAAGGAACTGAAGCTGCGCCACCTGGTCAAGCGAATCCTCATCGTGTTGCCCGGCCATCTCAAGGACCAGTGGCGGAGAGAACTCAAAGAGAGGTTCGACGAGACCTTCATGGTTGTGGACCGGGGCCTCATGGATGGCTTGTTTGGCGAAAGTCCCTGGGAGAAGGAAAACCAGGTCATCACTTCCATTGATTTCGCAAAGCGGGACGAGATCATGTCATCGTTGCGGGCTTCCCACTTTGACCTTGTCATAGCCGATGAGGCGCACAAGATGAGCGCATATCGGTACGGGGATAAACTGGATAAGACGGGGCGCTATAGGCTCGGTGAGGTGCTCTCCCAGATCAGCGAGCACATCCTGTTTCTCACCGCCACCCCCCACAAGGGGGACCCCGAGAATTTCCGGCTGTTCCTCGATCTCTTGGAGCCCGGTTTCTTTGCCACCACCGAGATGCTCCAGGATTCTATCTCCAACAAGAACAATCCCCTGTTTATCAGGAGGGTCAAAGACGACCTCAAGGACTTCGAGGGCAAGCCCCTGTTCCTGCCTCGCTACGTAAAGACGCTTCCCTTCAACCTGGGACTGCATTCTCCCGATGAAAAGGACCTCTACAACCGACTCTCTGAATATGTACACACCCAGTACAACAAGGCCCTCAGCATCGACAAGAAGCAAAACGTGGCCTTTGCCCTGGTGATTCTTCAGCGGCGGTTTGCCTCCAGCGTGTACGCCCTGCTCAGGTCCCTTGAGAGAAGGAAAAAACGCCTTACGGACATTCTCAACGGCGTGGAGGAAAAAGGGGGCAAGGATGCCAAGAGTTTCGATTTTGAGGACGACGAGGACCTCAACGAGGCTGACCGGTGGAAGGAAGAGGAGTTCTGGGAGACCCTCAGCGTTGCTGAGAACAAGGAGGAACTGAAGAAGGAAATCACCACTTTGGAAGGTCTGGCAGAGGAAGCCTCCCGCATCATTGAAAGTGGGGGTGAAATCAAGCTTCGGGAACTCCGAAAGACCCTGGCACACCTCAACACCACGTATCCAACTCAGAAAATCCTCATCTTCACCGAATCCAAGGATACCCTGGAATACCTTACCAAGAGACTCCGGAGTTGGGGATACACCGTCAACAATATCCATGGCGGTTTGAGGCTCGCTGATCGCATTGAGGAAGAAAAAAGGTTCAAGAACGAAACGCAGATCCTCGTGGCAACCGAGGCTGCGGGAGAGGGCATCAACCTCCAGTTTTGCAACCTCATGATCAACTACGATATCCCGTGGAACCCCAACAGGTTGGAGCAGCGCATGGGCCGCATCCATCGGTACGGCCAAAGCCGGGAGGTGTTCGTGTTCAACCTGGTCGCTGAGGATACCCGTGAGGGAAAAGTCCTCAAGAGACTGTTCGACAAATTGGACGAGATCCGGGACGCCTTGGGAAGCGACAAGGTTTTTGATGTGCTCAGTGAGATCCTCTATGGCAAGGATCTCGCCCAGATACTCCTCGATGCGGCAGCCAACGCTCGAAGCATGGATGAGATCCTACGGGAGATCGACATTCAGGTCGATGAGGAATACATAGCCCGGGTGAAGGACCACCTTGGGGACACCCTTGCCACCAGGTACATAGATTACGCCCGCATCAAGGAAATGTCTCAGGAGGCTCGAGAGTCTCGGCTCATTCCAGAATACACCCAAGCATTCTTTGAGAAGGTTCTCCATGTCACCGGCGGCAGGATGACCCCACGCAAGGACGGACTCTTGGCCATTGAGAGCGTTCCCCACGACATCCGGCAGATGGGCTATGATGAGACGTTCCGAACGCGTCACGGCCCCATCGCCAAGTCGTACCCGCGGATCACCTTTGACAAGGATGCGGCGTTCAAGAATCCTGATGCTGAATTTCTCT
>CAYRVH010000091.1:0-2402 GCA_964427855.1 uncultured Syntrophaceae bacterium | reverse complement strand
CATCCCCTCTTTGAGGCCGCCATGGCCTTTGTTGAGCAAAGAATGGGCGATGCTGCAGCCCAGGGAGCGGTCTTTGAGGACCCCGACGGCAGGCTCGATGGATTCATGCTGTTTTATGACGCTGAGATAACCGACGGAAGACTCTGCGTTGCCGGGAAGAGACTCTTTGCCGTGTACATCGAGGAAGGATCTCTCAACGTTCAGTCCATGAATCCGGCTATGGTATGGGACCTTGCGCCCCTGGGCGACCACGCAGCGCGTCTTTACGCGGTGGATTGCGACCTGAAGGGGCTGAAAGAAAGGGCCTTCCGGAGTTTGATCCCGGCGCTTGACGCCTAGAAGAAGGAGCTGGAGAAGGAGAGACAGCGCCAGGCTCACATAAAAGAAAAATATGGCGTGACTTCCTTGAACTGCCTTATCCTCAGGTTGGACCGCGACCTCATTGGCCTGCTGGAGCGCAAGGAGAAGGGGGACAATGTTGACTTGCCGATTCGCAACAAAGAGGTTCAAAAGATCTCCTATGAAAAGGCTTTGGAGAGACTAAAACTGCACATAAGCCAGGAGAAGACCCTCACCATGGGGGCCCCACGCTTTGTGGGCATCATCCGCGTGGTCCCGAAACAGTCTGAAGGTGCTGATATGCGTCGTGACGACGAGGTGGAGGCCATTGGTATGCGGGTTGCCATGGAGTATGAGGCGGCGCAGGGGCGTCAGCCCGAGGATGTTTCCGCTGAAAACTTGGGATTTGACATACGCTCCACCGATCCCAAGGCCGCGATCCGCTACATCGAGGTAAAGGCAAGGGCTGCCACCGGAGCCATTGCTTTGACGCAGAATGAGTGGTTTAAGGCGAAGCGCTTTGGCGACGACTATTACCTGTACGTGGTCTTCAACGCCTCGTCTCAACCACAGCTTTTCACCGTCAAAAACCCCGCAGGCAACCTGGCGGCCGTGGAAAAAATTGAATTGGTGCGCTATGAGGTTGATGCGGCGCAGATTTTCCAGAGGGGTCGCACAACTTAGAAATTTTTCCACGGGAAAGGACTATGTTGATGACCATACACCTTACCGCAGGTATTGAACGAGGGGACGAGAGTTGCGTTGCCCTGTGTCCTGAACTCGACATTGCCAATCATGGCAATACAGTGGAATCAGCCAAGGAACACCTGGCAGAGGCCTTGGAACTGTTCTTTGAGTCTGCATCCCCGGAAAAACTAGGCGCTCGACTGAAAGACGAAGTGTATGTCGCGAGTGTTAAGGTGACCTTTGAGCAGCCTTCACATTTGCATAACCGCCACCCGCATAGCTTGTCGCATGAACGTGCGATGCAGTAAGGAGAGCCCCAGGTGACTGCCCCCAATCGTCGTTTTATAGAAGAATCGTTTCCTGTGAAAGAAGTCAGTTGTGCATCAGCAAAAGAAAAGAATATCCGCCACGGACATATTTCAACCTTGCATATATGGTGGTCGCGGAAGCCTCTGGCTTCATCAAGGGCTACAGCCTACGCTGCGCTTATCCCTGCTCCCAAAGACGAGGCTGAATGGCATAAGAAGCGGCAGTTCATCATCAACCTCTGTCAATGGGACAACTCCAACAATAGACACCTTATTGAACAGGCAAGAAGAGACATACTGGATGCCTATGGGGGAGTGCCGCCAAAGGTTCTGGACCCATTTGCCGGAGGGGGGTCTATCCCTTTGGAAGCGTTGCGACTCGGATGCGAAACCTATTCCAACGACCTGAATCCCGTCGCAGTCCTCGTACAGAAATGTACGCTCGAATATCCGCAGAAGTTTGGGAATAAGCTGCTTGAAGATGTCAAGTCGTGGGGAGATTGGGTGCTGGAAGAGGCTAAGAAAGATTTAAGTCGATTTTATCCGAAAGAAAAAGATGGTTCGAACCCTGTCGGCTATTACTGGATGAGGACTATTTCGTGCCAGAATCCATCTTGCCGTAAGGATATACCGCTGACACCAAATTACTGGCTTGCGAAGAAGGCTGAAAAGAAAGTGTCTGTGTATCCCTACGTGACTGATGAAGGGGTTGAATTTAAGATTGTTGGCACTGATTACGAACCTATGCCCAAGGACTTTGACCCAGAGAAAGGAACCGTTGCGCGGGCCGTCGCGGTATGTCCTTGTTGCGGGTCAACAATAGATGCAAATACGACGAGGAGATTGTTTCAAGAAGGTAAGTCTGGACAGAAGATGGTCGCAGTGGTGACTCATAGAGAGGGATACACGGGAAAAAGGTACCGAGTTGCAACAGATGAAGACTTGGATATCTTCAAGAAAGCTGAGGAGCAGCTAACAAAGACGCGTCAAGCGCTCATGGACAAATGGGGCATTGCTAGCTGGTCCGGCTTCTTTGTACAACCGAACGAGATTTATAAGTGGTACGCT
>CAYRVH010000090.1:0-6782 GCA_964427855.1 uncultured Syntrophaceae bacterium | reverse complement strand
CCCAACCCCTCTCTCTATATCCCTACCTACTACGATATCGAGTCCCTGCTCGATGAGAATCCCGGTGGAATAATCAAGGACGGCATGACGTGCACAGTGAAGGTGAGTGTGCACGAGTAAGACTTTCCACTTATATTGCACTACCTTGCGGAATCGCCCTCCCTCGCCCGATTGCTGACTGGCCCGACAAGTAGCTCTCGTAAAAGGCTTTGGCCCGAAGGAACTGGTCGAGTAAACTAATTTCGAGTATTCTTTGACGGCCCGAGTCCTGGAACTCAGAGGATGGTGTAACTTTCTCATGCATCCAAGTGAACACCTGCACGTCCTGTCGATTGTGGCGTTTTTATTGGCCGCGCCGGCGTACATATTGCTCTACACTGGTCTTGTAAAGGTATGGATTGCCTTTCGGAAGCCGATCCTCTCAGACGACATCACTCATACACCTCACATAGAAATCATCGTTCCCGTAAAAGGGTCGAATGCTGACCAGAAAAACGCGCTCCGAAGTCTTTTGGAACAGGAATATCCATTTTATACGGTGACGCTTGTCGTCGAGAGCCAGCACGACTTCGCCTCATCCACCATCGACCAGCTCTGCATGGAATATAGCCATGCACGAAAACTCATTGCAGGAATTGCCGCCGGATGCGCACAAAAAAACCATAATCTTGTGTACGCTCTTTCACACCTGAAATCCGAGACCGAGATAGTTGTTTTCTGCGACAGCACGAATACAGCGCCTCGGGAGTGGCTCAAACGATTTACCAAGACTTTGAGGAGCGGCGAAGCCGAGGTTGTCACGACATTCCGGCGCTTTTTCCCTCGCCCGCAAAACATAGCGGGAGTTTGTCAGACGATGTATGGGGTGGTAGTGCTCCTTTTGGCGTCGGTTGCGCCAAAGCCATGGGGAGGCGGCACTGGAATCAGGCGGCAGCTCTTGGAAAGATTGCCTGTCCGCGAGGCATGGTCAAAAACGGTGGTCGATGACTTGGTGCTCGGAAATCTCCTCTCCCGAGCCGGCGTCAAGGTGTGGCTTGACCCGAGGAACCTCCTCATATCATCTCTGACGCATCATTCGTTCCGCTCGTTGCTGGGTTACCTCGACAGGCAGATCATGTTTCCGAAATTCACCAATCATGAGATGTGGGGTGCGCTTCTCGTGCTGTACGTGAACCTCGCGATTGCTGTTCCGCTGGCATTGTGGCAGGGGTTACGGTTTTTTCTAGTCTATGAAAATGGTAGTGCTCTTGAGTACGCTGGCGTAGGACTTGTCGGCGGTATGTTGCTCTTGATGCTGTTCGCGAGGAGGCTGGTCACGCCGCATATTTTTGTCGTCAAATGGATGCAGTCACTGTTTCCACTGCTCTTCATCGGGGCTTTCGTCTTTCTTCGATCCGCATTCAGAGGTTTTATCGACTGGCATGGGAGACGTTACTGGTGCGGCAGGGAGGGGGCAGTCACTCGAGTCCAAGAACTCAGAAGGTGATTCATGATTTGTTGCCCCGTGTCACAACAGGTTCCCAAGCAAACTAGCCGTGACAGCACCCTCCCCGGAGGATAGAGGTGACGGCAGATTGCGTGGTCGCCTCGGGCATCCTGACCATGACGCGAAAGCCATTGACGCAGCCTTGGGAGCAAGGAGAAGCAATCTCTAAATAAATTTTGAGACATACAACATACTAAAGGGATTCTCGAAATTGATCACGAATTTGGACGTGTCCCATCATCACTTCATCCCCACGAAAGTGGGTATCCACACTGAGTTTTCTGGATTCCCATTTTCTTGGGAATGGCAATATGACGTGTCAGCGTTTCGCGATTTCTTTTGAGGATGTTTATATATATATTGTTTGCTGAGGCTGTCAAAGCCTTACGGAAGGAGCCTTTGCGTTGATTTTAGGTCCTCTGCTCGGAGCGCAAATCCATTCTGAGATGTCTTTTCTTTCATGTATACGATGCGACAAATGCTCCAACGTGAAGGCATAGCGATTGCCTAAGATCCAGCTCGTGCAAAAAAGGAAGCGTTTTATGAAAAATCCAAAGGACATGAAGACCAAGACATCCTTTTCTATCGCGTATATTCTGATCGCGTTCCTCATCCTTACCCTTTTACAGAGCTGGCTATCTCCCAAGGTAGAAAACGTATCATATTCGAAATTTAAGCGGTTGATTGCCGATGGGAACATTACCTCTGTGGTCGTCTCGACCCACTTTTTGAAGGGATACGAAAAGATTAAAGGTCAAACAACTGAGCCCCTGTTCCCTGCTTCGGTGTATAAAACGCCCAGAGTGGACGATAAGAATCTGATACATTTTCTGGAACAGAATGATGTTGAAATCATTGCTGAAAATGAGAACACCTTCCTTATGAATTTACTTTCCTGGGTTCTTCCGTCTTTGATCTTTGTGGGGATCTGGATGTGGGCAATGAAAAAGATGGGACAAGGATCAGGAATCATGACCTTGGGGAAGAACAAGGCAAAAATAGTTGCGCAGACGGACGTAGGAGTGACATTTCAGGACGTTGCGGGTCAGGACGAAGCCAAACAAGAGCTTCAGGAGATTTTGGAATTTCTCCAAAACCCCGACCGTTTCACACGTCTGGGGGCAAAGATACCCAAAGGCGTTCTCCTTGTTGGACCGCCCGGCACAGGAAAAACCCTCCTGGCAAAGGCAGTGGCAGGTGAGGCTGGCGTACCTTTTTTTTCCATCAGCGGATCGGATTTTATTGAGATGTTTGTAGGGCTGGGCGCGGCCCGGGTCCGAGACTTGTTCGAACAAGCCGGCAAAATGGCTCCGTGTCTCGTTTTCATTGATGAGCTAGACGCCTTGGGGAAGGCTCGAGGCGCAGGGACGCTCGCGGGTCACGACGAGAGGGAACAGACCTTGAATCAATTATTGGTGGAAATGGACGGATTTCAAGCGAACCAAGGTGTGGTGATCCTTGCAGCCACCAACAGACCTGAGATCCTTGATCCCGCGCTGTTGCGACCTGGGCGATTCGATCGACATATCCTTGTGGATCGGCCTGACCTCAAAGGGAGGATTGACATCCTGAAAGTGCATACTCGAAATGTGACGCTCTCCAAAGATGTGGATCTCGAGGTGATAGCTCGTCGTACTCCCGGTTTTACTGGCGCAGACTTGGCGAACCTTGTCAATGAAGCGGCCCTGCTCGCTGCGCGCAAAGACCGGCAGAGCGTAGGGCCGCAAGAACTGGAAGAGGCGATTGACAGAATTGTCGCAGGCTTAGAAAAGAAAAATCGCGTCCTTAACGACATAGAGAAAAAGACGGTCGCATATCATGAGACGGGCCATGCTTTGGTCGCGGCGTTCCGGGAGACCGCGGAAAAGGTTCACAAGATTTCTATCGTGCCGCGAGGCATCGGCGCTCTGGGCTTTACCCTCCAGTTGCCCACTGAAGACAGATATTTGATGTCTCGCAGGGAATTATTGGAAAAGATAGACGTGCTCCTGGGCGGAAGAGCGGCGGAACAATTGATATTCCAGGATGTGACGACAGGCGCGCAGAGTGATCTCCAGCGAGCGACTGACATCGCTCGAAGCATGGTGACCCTGTATGGCATGACCGATACCCTCGGCGCCGTTGCCTACCAAAACGCCCCAACCCCTTTTCTGCCTCAGCAACCCTTCTTGCCTCCTAAAGAGATAAGCGATGAGACGGCTCGCTTAATCGACCAGGAAGTTCGCTCTATAGTCGATTCGCGCCTCAAACTGACGCTGGAGACGCTGAGAACGCACGAAAATCTCCTGCACGTGGTGGCTTCCCGCCTGCTCGAAAAGGAAACCATCGACGGAGAAGAGTTCAACGCTCTCCTCAAGACTGCTCCAACCGACTCAGCGTCGATGGGAGGCGCTCAGCGCATACAATGAAAGAGGTTTTCATGCTGAGAGCGGCCACGGAAAAATTGTGTCCTTAAGGGTATCCGACGCCATGTTGAGCCTTGCGGGCATCGTTCTTGCCGCCGGCTTCTCCACAAGAATGGGAAGGCCGAAGCTTTTATTGGAATTCGACGGGAAATCAGTCATTTATCGGGTAGTCAAGGCAGCGCTCACGTCGCAACTGGCTGACGTGGTCGTTGTCACAGGCAGGGATCATGACTCGCTTCTCCAATCGTTGGGGGATCTCTCGCCCCACCCAAAGCTGCAGTTCGCACGCAACGAGACCCCTGCGGCTGGCATGGCGTCGTCCATAGTCACGGGGATGCTGTCCGTCATCGCTCGCGAGGGGGATGGCGCAATGATTGTTCTGGGGGATCAGGCCAAGCTCACGAAGCATGTCATTGATTATCTTCTGGACGTTTTTTCTGGATCGCCGTCCGCGATTGTGGCTCCTACGGTATATGGTCGGCAGACGACCCCCGTGATCTTTCCACGTCGTTTTTTCTCTGCATTGCTCTCGTTAACCGGAGATCGAGGCGGACGCTCGATACTTGAGGCAAACCCAGGCGCGGTAGTTCGAGTCGAAGTGGGCGATATCTACGACGATGTGGACATAGACACGTTGAAGGACTGGAAAAAGATTACCGCCCACACACATCGTTGAAGAAGAGGCTGGAATTTTGCGCCTATACTTTGTAGGGTAAGGGATGACTGGCTTTGCCACCGCGCCCTGAATAAACCTCTGAAAGTATCCAACCACCCATGAGGATTCGGCTTGCGAAAACAGCGGGATTTTGTATGGGCGTGCGACGCGCTGTGGAGATGGTCTTGGACATCCAGCGGCAATCCGTGCCCGTCCCTATCGTTACCTACGGACCTCTTATACATAACCCCCAGACCCTAAAGCTCTTGCAGTCAAAAGGCATAGGACAGGTATCTGACTTGTCTGAGGTGCACGGCGGAACCGTCATTATTCGCGCTCACGGCATAACGCCGCATGAGCGCAAGGAGTTGCAGGAGAGAGCTGAATTGGTGGTTGACGCCACCTGTCCTCGCGTCGCCCGGGTTCAGGCTATTATCGCCAAGCATGCTCGAGCAGGAGACTTCTGCGTGATTGTCGGCGATCGAGACCACCCGGAAGTAAAGGGGTTGATGGGCTTTGCAGCGGCTGGGGGGATAGCCATACCAGACGCACCCAGCGCTTTGAAGGCGCTGGATGAGATTCCCGACAACAGACGAATTTGTTTGGTGGCCCAAACGACTCAGGAACCTGAAAAGTTCGAAGCCATATCCCGAATGGTCAAGGACCGCTTTCGAGATGTGCGCAGTTACCACACGATATGCGATTCAACCCGCAAACGCCAATACGAAGTTGCACAACTCGCAGAGGTTGTCGATCTCGTAGTCGTAGTGGGCGGCCGCGGCTCCGGCAACACCACGCGCCTAGTCAAGGTGGCGGCGGCAAAGGGTAAAAAGACCCTCCATGTGGAAACGGAAGAAGAGCTGTCCGCGCAGAATTTACAGGGGGTAGAGACCGTAGGCGTTACTGCAGGGGCAAGCACCCCTAACTGGCTTATTTTGAGCGTCATTGACAAGATAAAAGAAGTTGATCTCCGAGAGAAAAAGGGCTTCGCGCCTCTGGCAAGGAAGGTCATCGACGTAGTGATCATGACGTACCTCTGGGCCGCATTTGCGGGCAGCGCGCTCACGGCGGCTTGTATGGCCCTTCAGAATATGCCATTGTCGGGGCTTCCCGTTGCCGCGTCCGGTCTTTTCGTCTTTTCCATGCACCTGTTCAATCGCATCCACGACACCTCCGGCGCCGTTAGATTTAACACACCGCAAATAGCCGCGTTTTACGCAAAAAACCGTGGTCTGTTGACAGGTCTCGCAGCCTGTTCCTCGGTGTTAGCCTTGACGCTGAGCTCCTTCCTGGGGACATATCCTTTTTTTCTGCTGCTCCTAATGATTTCTGCCGGCGGTATTTATACTGCTCGGCTCTTGCCTCCCAGCTTGTTTCCCTCTCTGAAATGGCGAAGTTTGAAAGACTTCCCCGGATCCAAGACGCCGCTGGTTGCTACCGGCTGGGCTATGGCAGCCGCAGTGCTGCCCGCTGTCGGTGTAATCGACCTTGCAGCGCTCCCCAGCGTCGCAGGGGCTTTTTTCTTTGCAGCAGGCTGCGTGTTTATACGCACCGCTCTCTCTGACTTGTTGGACATACAAGGCGATCGGATAGTCGGGCGGGAAACCATACCCATTCTCATAGGCTTGCCGCAAACTATCAAGCTTTTGAATGCTCTTGCGGTGTGCATTGTGTGCATTTTGGGGGCAGGTGCGTGGTGGGGGTGGCTCACAGGGCTGGCATGGTGGCTTGTGGGAAACGTGTTACTGCTGTGGATATTGGTCGTCCTGTATCATAAGAATCATCCAGTGGATCGACTTTTCTTCGAAGCCTTGGTGGATTGCAATTTCATTCTTGCGGGGATCGAGGCGGTAGTATATCGTTCTCTGTCTGCCTAGGATGGCCATGGAATGTGGAAAACAGCAAGGCTATATACCTTTTCCGAACGTTTGTGCCTTCGGCAAGTGATCACACAATGGCCGCAAAAAGAACAAAAGCCGCCTAAATAACATCAGGCGCTTGGGAGCCTTTCAAAATGAACACTCGATTTGGACCAGTGGAGTTTATCCAGGGGAAAAACTTTGGACGGTACCCTTTTTGTCATTCACTACTCATACGAGGCGACCGCAAGATCATCGTCGATCCTGGGTCAGATCGTGAGCGCCTCAAAGAATTGGTTGCACATGGCGGCGTTGATTGCGTGTGGCTTTCCCATACCCACGAAGATCATTTCAAAGACCTGGACCTGTTTTGGGAC
>CAYRVH010000089.1:0-6914 GCA_964427855.1 uncultured Syntrophaceae bacterium | reverse complement strand
CTTGCGGCTGAGAAATCTTTCTCGCTGGGTCAAGATTTCTCGCTCCGCTCGAAATGACAGAAAAACGCGCTCGAAATGACAGGGGAAAAAGGTTAAGATGACAGGGAAAAGCGCTTGAAATCAAAGGGCAAAATGGGTGAGATGATGGGGAAACGTGATCGAAATGACGAGGGGAAAATGGCTGAAATGACAGGGAAACGCGCTCGAAATGACAGGGATGAAGGCGTTCGGGATGAGGCTCATATTATCGCAGTCGTGCGCGCTGCCGAGCCGCCATACGCGCGGCCTCACAAAAACTCCCTCACATAGGAATCAAAATGCCGGCTCCCCGTCGCAAAAAAATGGCCTTCGTTCTCCGACTCCAGATCACCGGTTATCGTCAGCAGCTCGCAATGACTCAAGACCTCGTTGACCGCCATAGTCATGCCCAATCCCTCGAGCAGCTTCGGTTCGAAGTGTTGTCGTGCGATATCCTCGGCGGTGAGCGGCTGGGACTTGACGATGTCCAGGATGTCCGAGCAGCGCTGGATGTGGTGTGCCAGGAGCTCCTTAATTCGTTGTGCCAGGTCCAGTTGATTCAGTCGGCCTTTGGAGAACAACCGGTGCCCCGGCAGCGCTATGGCGTGATTCAGGCGGCCCGTCATGTCCTTGAGCACCCTCAAGGACCTCAGGTATGCGCGCAATCCGTAGAGCTGGCTGGCCTCGGTGTATTGGCCGTCGAGCATTCCCTTGGTCAGTTCGAAGGTACGCTCCCTCGTGGGATGGGGGGTGATGTCCGGAAGAATAGTATCTCCCACCAATATTGCCTCATCATCCACCACGAGCGCCGCCGCGTCTGGGGAGTGGCCAGGGACGTGCAAGAATCGAATCCCGTTGTCAAACGCTTCCCGCCCTTGCTCGAAAGGGGTCACCTTCAATCGCAGCCGCTCATGGTGATACGGAGGACAGAATTTCTCAGCGAACCACGCCGGCATCGGGCAATGCCAGCACACCGCCGGCATCTCTGCTTTATCTGTCGTAGGCGCCTGCGCGGCATCGAGGCGATTAAGCAGGCAATAGGCCCTATGGGCGTACGCCCGAACTCTGACCTGCTCCTGGAGCTCGTACAAGCCGCCGTCATGATCTTCGTGGCCGTGCGAAAGTACGACGCAATGCAGGTCGGAAGGGGCAACATGCGCGTTCTCCATCATTTGCAACAAGGATTTGCCCATGCCTCGCCGGCCTGCATCCACCAAAACAAGTGAATCGCCGGTGATGAGGTAGTTCCAAGTAGGCCCTACATCCCATGCGCCGCCGTACACGTTCTTCGTGGCAAACCCGATCACGTCACGGCCCGAGCGCAGCGTCCATTTCACGATCATGCCGCTGCCGTTCTCATCTCCTTGATGAACGACATCCACACATGTACTAGACAATATCGCCTCCCTCAGAACGATCAAAAGTCGGCGTCACCATCACGACCCATCTGACAAGGCCGACTTGATGTCAATCACCGGCGTCGCGTCCAACGCCTCTATAACCTTCCTCAAAAGAAATCGCGAAATGCTCAGACCTGGCGTTGTCATTACCATGAAAAAGGGGATCCAGGAAACTCCGGTATGGATCCCCACTTTCGTGAGGATGACGCAATGAGTAGACACGGCCCCAATTCGTGATTATTTTCGTGAATTCCTCCTATGGCTCCACGAGTACGCGCGTCGGCGGTTCGACTCCCAAGATGGTCGAGCGATGAAGACCGATTGGATTCGGCCGATGCGGCGACCCTGTATTGAAGACGCCTGTGAGTGGATTCAGGGCGTTTCCCCTCGGATGCACGCGCAAGATCGAACGGTCGGCAAGATGCAACCACGTCAAAATAATGACCTCTGACCCAGCCTTTAATCCCAAAAGACCGTCTGCGTACGAGGGATCCAGTTCTATCCACGCTTCAGGCGCGCCTTCGCGACCCTGGTGTGGGCATTCTTTCAGACTCTTGAGCGCCGATCGCACGACTCCGATGGGCGTCACGACATAGTTCATACTACATACCTTTCGCAGCGGAGCATAGCGATGACTAATATAACACACGAACACTATGCCTGAATAACGGCGTAATCCCCAACCTCACACCACGCACTGTGGGCCAAGCCATACCCTCATCTCACGCCGCGCTCTCCATCCGTTGCTTACGCTGATTGATATTTTTGCCCTGCACTTTGTGCTAGAATCATGTTGAATCCCGTGACATACTGTGTTCAGACCCCTCCTGAGGAGCAACAAGCCATGGAAAAGCCCGATAAAACCAAAGAAGAGTTGATGACGGAACTGGCTGCGCTTCGTCAGAGGTTGGCTGAGATGGAGAATGATCAATTCAAGATCTCAACCACTGAAAAACTGGTCCAAGACCCCGTCGGCTCAGCCGCATGGTCGCCGGACGAACTGCCGTGCGGGTATCAATCACTCGACGAAGAAGGTCGCCTCCTGGAAGTCAACAAAGCGTGGCTTGCGTTCACCGGCTATGCACTGGAGGAGGTCATAGGACGCTGGTTTGGCGATTTTCTCACCCCTGCCAGTGTGGAGCTGTTCCGTGAAAAATTCGAAGAAATCAAATTATCAGGGCACCAAGGTCACGTTGAGCTGGACATCATGAAGAAGGACGGAACAACACTTCCCGTCGCATGCCAGGGGCGGGTCATTCGATATTCCGACGGCAGCTTTAAGCAGACCCGATGCATTGTCCAAGATATTTCTAAAGAGCGGCGCCTAGAAAACACACTGAGTCTGGCGCAGACATGGTATAAGCTGCTCATAGACAACATGGACGAGCTTGTCTGCGTCCATGATTTGCAAGGCACCATCCTGTTTGTGAATGCTGCACCTTCTTGGACTGTCAGCCTGCCGGTGGATCAGTTGATTGGAACCAATCTCCGCTCGTATTTGGCGCCGCAGGTTCTTAGCGAATTTGACGCATACCTCCACAAGATCAAAAGCGAAGGAAAGGCTAGTGGAACGGCTTTGATCCAAAGAAGCGACGGCCAGACCCGCGTCCTGGAGTATCGGAATACCTTGGCAGCAGGCCCATGGGGAGATCCAGTAATCGTCGGCGTCGCCAGAGACGTCACGGAACAACGCCGAACCCAAAGACAGCTTGCTGAAACCAAGCAAGAATGGCAGGAAACATTTGACGCGATCCCCGACATGATCATGATTCTCGATCGAGAGCACAACATCCTCAAGGCCAACAAAGCAACCGAGGACAGGTTGGGGGTAGGCGAAGGCCAGCTCATCGGCCGAAAATGCTTTGAAGCGGTGCATGGGGCCGACGGTCCCCCCGATTTTTGCCCTCATGTAGAGGCCATGCAAAACGGTCGAGAACACTGGACTGATATGTCCGAAACTCTCCTCGGAGGGGAATTTCATGTCAGTTCCACTCCATGGCCTACAACCAAAGGACAATTTGAAAAGGCAGTGCACGTTGCTCGGGATGTCACAGAGCAAAAGCAACTCAACGCAGCGTTGGAGCAACAACGAAATCAATTCCTGTCAGTGTTGGAACACCTGGGAACGCCCGTTAGCATTGTTGACCCTTTTACCTACGAAATCATGTTCGTGTCCCGAGAAAAGGGTGACCTTGTCGAAGTTGATGCGGTCGGCAAAAAGTGCTTCGAGGTGTTCCATGGTCGATCAGCACCCTGTCCCCAGTGCAACAATGAGCATGTTTTGAAACTAAACGGCGCAGTGCATCGTTGGGAGGGATACAATCAAAAGCTCAGGAGGCATTTTCTCTACATAGACAGGATCATCACTTGGCCGGATGGTCGCCTGGTCAAGCTTGAACTCTCGTTTGACGTCACGCGTGAAAAAGAAGCGCAAGCGAGACTACTAGAGAGCGAAGCTCGGTATCGGGACATCACCGAACATTCGTTGACGGGAATCGTCATCCACCAAGACGGTAAGGCTGTTTACGTCAATCGAAGGATGACAGACATGCTGGGTTACACCGTCGAGGAAATGCTGGGAAGACAAATACTCGACGCCGTGCATCCGGAGGACCGTGCAGCAATCCTCGCACGATTTGCGGTGCGAGATCGAGGTGATTCTTCAACATTTACGTATGAGACGCGGCTGATCAAAAAGTCCGGAGAGAGTATTTGGTGCGAACTATTGACCACCGTCATCCAATATGGCGGGCGGCCGGCAATAATGGCGAACATTCTGGATATATCAGACCGAAAACGATATATGGAGGAATTAGAAGCGGCCAAACACTCTTATATGCGCCTCTTCGAAGAAGCCAGGGACCAGAAGGAACTGTATCTGTCGCTCCTGAACTGCTCTCCAGACCCCATAGTGGTGTATGACATGGAAGGTAAGGTAAGGTAAGGTATCTCAACCCGGCCCATACTCAGCTCTTCGGGTGGACCTTGGAGGAGGCCGAGGGCAAACGTTTGAATACGTTGCCGGAGTGGGATAGAGAGCGTGCCCTTTCAGCCATTCGCCAAGTTCTATATGAAGGCGCCACCGGCGTCATTCACGAGACGCAGCGCCTGACGAAAGATGGCCGTGTGGTGGATGTGAGTGTCAACGCCGGCAGGTATGTGGATCATCAGGGCAACCCGGCCGGCATGGTAGTGGTACTACGCGACATATCCGAAAGAAAAAAGATGGAAGCGTCCCTCAGAGAGAGCGAGGCTCGGTATAAACTGTTGTCTGACGTTGCCTTTGAGGCTATCGTCTTCCACGATCAAGGCGTGCTCCTCGCGGCCAACAGTCAGTTCTACAACATGTTTGGTTATCAGGCGGATGAACTCATCGGTAAGCCTATTCTGGAAAAAGCATTAGCTCCCGAATCCATACAGATTGTCAAAGAAAAAATTGTATCAGGATCCTTCGAATCCTACGAAGCCGTGGGTATGAAAAAAGACGGTACGACGTTCCCCATTGAAGTCAGGCCAAGGAAATGGGAAATGGGCGGGAAGCAGCTTCGAGCCGTTGCCATAAGAGACCTATCTGAACGGAAGAACCTTGAGAGGCAGTTGTTGCATGCCCAAAAGATGGAGGCGGTGGGAACCCTTGCCGGCGGCATCGCCCATGATTTCAACAACCTGCTCCAAGCCGTGATCGGTTTTGCAGAGATCCTCATGAATCGCCATGAACCTGGTTCCCGCGACTGGGAGGATCTGCGAAAGATTCATACTGCGGGCAAGAGGGGCGCTGAACTTGTGCGAAATCTGCTCGTGTTCAGCCGGAAGGTTGAGCCCAAGCTTCGGCCGGTTGATGTGACCGACGAAATCCGGGAAGTCCAAAAGCTCTTGTCCCGAAGCATCCCCAAGACCATCAAGATTGTCACTCGTACAAAGGGACGTGTGAACCAAATCATGGGTGACCCGTCTCAGATCACGCAGGTGCTCATGAACCTCGCGGTAAACGCAAGGGATGCGATGCCTGACGGCGGGACGCTTACCATCGAGACTGAAAATGTTTTTTTGGACGATGTCTTTGTCAATGCGCATCCAGAAATTAAGCCGGGGCTGTACGTGTTGGTAACCGTATCGGATACAGGGCACGGCATGGATGAGGAGACCTTGGAGCACATTTTCGACCCATTCTTCACCACCAAAGAAGTCGGCAAAGGCACTGGATTAGGGCTCGCCACCGTGTACGGGATTGTGAAGCAGCACGAAGGCCACATCGAGTGCGCCAGCGAACCAGGTGCGGGCACGGTCTTCCGGATTTATTTCCCTGCACTCCTATGCGAAGAAGAAGTAAAGAGCGCGACGGAAGAAACGCTGCCGCCGGGCGGCACAGAAACCATCCTGTTGGTTGACGATGAAGATATGCTCCGAGAGCTTGGTCGAGACATTCTGACCGCCTTTGGCTACCAGGTGCTTCAAGCGTCTCACGGGAAAGAGGCGGTCAGGATCTACCGAGAGCGAGGCGCCGACATCTCTCTGGTGATGCTGGACCTCAATATGCCCGAGATGGACGGTCGGCAGTGTATGGCGGAGATACTCACACTCAATCCAAAGGCGCGCATTCTGGTCATCACAGGTTTTCAAGAACAGGTGATCAAGGACAGCATGCTGCGCCTTGGGGCAGCCGGCGTGGTGTATAAACCGTACGACGTGAGGCAGCTCCTTGTCCGAGTCCGAGAAACCATCGATGCGCGTTCATGAGACAGGGACTTCTTTGCGCCCTTGGCGGAATCTAACGAGCTGCCCGTCCGTGCACGCTGCGTCAATTCTATGGTATAACCTTTCTCAGAAGAAACCACGAAATGGCCCCACGTGAGATTGTCATTCCCATGAAAATGAAAATCCAGGAAACTCAGTATGGATCCCCACTTTCGTGAGGATGACGCAATGAGGGTACACGGTTGCAATTCGTGATTAATTTCGAGAATTCCTATATTTTCCGCCGGGCTCAAAATGACAGAAAGGGAAACCGTGGGAGCAAACGATACAGGAGGCTGCTCGACGTAATTTTATCCTTTCCACTCTCGTAGGTGTCAACGCCTCCTCCCACATGTGTGTCAAAAAGTTGGCGCATCATTGAATCGGCGCGTACTTTCCATACACCCGATGGCGGCGAATTCTGTAGTGGCAGTGAGCAAAATTGAACATGAGTGAGTGCATTTTTTGTCAGATAGTTCAAAAGAAGAGACCAGCGGATGTCATCTATGAGGATGAAAAAATAATGGCATTTTGGGATGCGAGACCGGTCGCTCCCATTCATGTACTCATTGTGCCGAAAGAACATATCCCCACCCTCAATGATATCCCCGCTGACAGCACAATCTTGGCTGATATGGGTAAGGCTGCTTCCATGACGGCCCGCAAACTCGGCGTCGCGGACAGCGGGTATCGCTTTTCCATAAACGTCAACAGGGACGGCGGGCAGGTCATTTTCCACCTGCACGCCCACCTTATTGCGGG
>CAYRVH010000088.1:0-6953 GCA_964427855.1 uncultured Syntrophaceae bacterium | reverse complement strand
AATCACCTACATGAAATCGTGCGGAATGTAAGCATAAAGGCGAAATCAGTGGGCAGGAACAAGCGCCGCGTGAGAGGCATAGCGCCCACGTAAGCGATGGCGGTTCCTCCACCGATAAGCAAAAAACCTCATGCGGCCCAACACACCTGTGTGCCCAGAGCGAAGGCAAGCGACCCCGGAACATTCTGATCATGGACAATGCCTCCGGGCACAAGACCAAATCCCGCAAGTGGGGCAGATTCGAGCGTCTGTTTCTCTCCCCATATTCACCAGACCTCAATCCCCTCGAACGAGTTTGGCTGATCCTCAAAGCACACAGGTTCTCGGGATCCTACGACAAATCTCTCGATGAACTCATCCACAGACTCACCCTTGGCCTGAGATGGCTCAGCAACAGGAAAGATCAAAATAGAAAAACATGCTCCATTCCGACAGAAATTTAGAGAACCGGTAAGGGGCTCAGCCGACTTTTGGAGGAGATCGAATCAAGCCCCCCCTCCAAAAGCCGCGGCTGAAAGTGTCGCCAATCTTTAGAGAACTCCTTCACTAAATGAACTTTGTGACTGCTGTATGAACTATTTGGCGACGAAATCGGCTTGCGCACACGTGACATTTTTTATTTAAGGACCAGTGGAGACCGCCAATCGGTGATCGGTACCATGACGCCCTTTTCAGGGTCAGCGCGATACAGACGGGCAACGGATGTGGGCGCATGGCTGGTACTCGTGTACGTGACCGGAGGAACGATGCCGCCTGTATCGAAATCCTTAAGCGTCTCAAGCCCCTCCTTAAACGACTCGGGTGTGAGGTCTTGCCCCGCTCTTTTCATACCTTCACATAACACTAAGGCTGTCCCTACCCCGATGGTATATAATGAAGTGAGCATCTTTGCTGGATCGCGGTCATTTTTCTTGGCCAACTCGCGCACCAACTTCATGCCCGGAGAATCCTCATCCCAGCCCCCCACAAAGTTGACACCTATATAGTTCTTCGCAGCATTCTTGCAGGCCTTGACTACCATGTCGTCGCAAGACCAGTTGATGCCAAACGTAGTGGGCCAATAATCATACTTTTCTGCGGTCTTGAGGAACGTGATGATAGGGGGAACCAAGTTGCACGTGACCACATAGTCCACACCGTCTTTCTTCAAAGCCAACACTTGAGAGCTTGCATCCACTGATCCTATGTTCAAGACTAATTCTGACGCCAACTTGATGCCATATTCCTCGGCTCTCTTTCTGGCGGCTTCCAGCCCCTTCTTGCCAAACTCGGTCTCGGCATACACCACGGCTATTTTGGGATCCTTGGCCTTGAGCTCTTTCATGATGTAGTCAAACATTAATTGGATCTGGGTTTCGTAGGTGGCGCCCAGCACAAACACGTACGGCTTATGGGGTTTGTAGAATTCTTCCGCTAAGGCGTTAGGGATGTTCACTACGTGATGCTTTTCAATCAAGTCGAATAATGCGATAGTCTGCGGCGTTCCACCCATCGTGGTGATGGTCAATACTTTGTCTCGAAAAAGGAGCTTGTTGAATGCCGAAATCGCCAACGGCGTCTTAAACTGGTCATCCTCCCAGATGAGATTGATCTTTCGCCCGAGAATCCCACCGGAATCGTTGATGTGGTTAAATGTGTCCTGAATCCCCCATCCTTCAGGAAGTCCAAGCGCTGCCACGGGCCCTGTCTTCACCAGAATCATCCCCAATTGGATGGAATCTTTTGTGACCCCACGGACTTCGGAATGCGCCGTCGCAGCACTCAGAATGCCGAGGCATAGCAGGAACAACACGGTTGCATACGACCTTGTTCTGGACTTCATTCTCTTTCACCCTCCTTATTGTTATCCTAGGTCCATTGAACGACACGTTATGCTGCGGTTATCTCAAGTGTGAGCGCACGCGCGGCGTGTGGGATTTGTTCCTTACCTCCCATATCAGTATGTGAATGGCCAGTTTCTAAAGCTGGTCTTGATTCGTGTCCAGATCCCGCTGAGCCCTGTCGGCTCCACAATAAGGAAAATCATAATGAGCAAACCGAATGCGGCGACATTCCATTCTTCGTCATAAAGGCCCTGCATGAACGGCAACTGTCGTCCCAAAACATCCGCACCGCCCTTGATGATGTCTGGCATGACCGTCAAAAAAACCGCCCCGATAATTGAACCGAGTATTGATCCAAGGCCGCCCACGATGATCATGGCGATGTATTCTATTGACAGCAGGAGCGTAAAATTCTCTGGATGTAGATACGTGGTCACATACGAATACAATCCGCCGGCGATACCGCCGTAGAAGGAGCTGACGGCGAAGGCCATGACCTTGTATCGAGTCAAGTTCACGCCGATGACTTCCGCTGCCACATCCCTGTCTCGTATCGCTACAAAAGCCCTGCCAATCCTTGTCCTAAGAATATTCTTGGCGGCTAAAGTTAGGACACCCACGAGAAAGATAGTCACATAAAAGAGTTTGTTCGGGTCTCCAACAGAGTAGCCGCACAAACTTGGAGGGGGAACCGAAATCCCTCGCACCCCCATGGTAAGCGACTCCCAGTGTGTCACTCCATATTCTACCACCACGCCAAAGGACATGGTTGCCATGGCAAGATAAAGCCCTTTCAACCGCAGACAAGGGAAGCCCAGCAGAATCCCAAAAAAGGCAGCAGATAGGCCGCCAATCGGTATCGCCAACCAAAACGGAAAAGCAAAACGAGAGGCAAGTATCGCAGAAGTGTACGCCCCTAAAGCCACAAATGCGGCGTGTCCCAGTGAAATTTGCCCCGTTAGCCCCGTAAGGATGTTTAGTCCGATTGCTGCGATGATGGCTATTCCCGAGATATTAACCATGTAGATGAGGTAGGGGTCGGCCCACAGGGGAAGGGATAGCAGCAGAAGGCAGAACACGACAACCCAAAATCGCACCCAGATTGTTTGAAATATCCGAATATCCTCTCGGTAGGATTCCTTGAACGTCTTACTTCTCATGCGTCTCCGTCATAACGTGAACGACTTGAAATGGGCTGCCTGTTAACCCCAATCACACGCGCTCGATTTCGGGCTTTCCAAACAACCCATAGGGCCTTGCCATAAGAACCAAAAACAGGACTACGAAAGAGGACAGATCTTTAACTCCCGGCAGCGTCTGGTCAAGGTAGCCTCCCACGAGCGTTTCGATTACGCCGATTACCAGACCGCCTATAATGGCCCCCGGAATGCTCTCAAGCCCTCCCAAAATCACCGCAGGAAACGCTTTGATGGCTACGAGACAAATGCCGATGTTCAGCACCATGACATTGGCCAGAAAAATCCCCGCCACTGCGGCAACAGCGAAAGCTATTCCCCAAGTCAATGCAAACACACGCTTCACGCTTATTCCCATGAGCATGGCTGTGTCTTGGTCATTGGCTACTCCTCTCATGGCGAGTCCCTGCTTTGAATACTGAAAGAAAATGAAGAAGGCGACTACGAGCAGCGCCGATATTACCATGGCCCACAGATGCGTACGCGACAGCACCAGCCCTGCAAAGCTAATTGACGCGTCGCTAAAGGGTGAAGGAAACACCTTGTTATCATGTCCAAAAACGATTCCGGCCATGCTTCTGAGAAAAATGGACAGTCCTATAGTGACCATGACCACGGCAAACTGGGGCTCGCCTATCATCGGACGCAACACAAGACGCTCAGTAAGAAGCCCAAAGAGGAGAGCCGCTCCCATGGTGAGAACAATTGCGGCGTAAAAAGGCATGCCAGCCATTATCAATACATAGCAAAGAAAAGCCCCAATCATCATGGCCTCGCCATGTGCAAAATTCATGATGTCCGTTGCTTTGTAGATGAGGACAAAACCCAGAGCCGCCAACGCGTACAAGCTGCCCACGGCAATTCCAGAGACCACTAACTGCGAGAAATACGTCAAAGATTCATTCAAGATGATGTTGCTCCCACAGGAAAAGGACTTTTCCGAAAATCGAGCGAACGACCGCTGAGCGCGCCTTCACCCCTTCTTGGTTCTTCTTCACGAATACATGGACTCGATAAGCTCCTTAAATTTCTTCTCTATGTTGGCGCGCTTTACTTTCATAGTGGCCGTCAATTCCTCGTCGTCTTGATCCAGCTCTTTGTCGAGGATAATAAATTTCTTGATCCTTTCTACTTGCGCGAAGTTCTTATTCGTCTTTTCTACTTCGCCTTCAATAAGTTTTCGGACCTCTGGATGGGTCGCTAAGCTCTTGTAATTGGTATAAGCGATGCGATTGTTTTGCGCCCAGTGCGACACGGTCTCGAGCTCGATCTGTATGAGGCAAGACACGAACTTGCGGCGGTCGCCGATGACGATGGCTTCCTTAATATATGGACTGAATTTCAGGCTGTTTTCCAATTCCGATGGAGCGATATTCTTGCCTCCAGCCGTGATGATAATATCCTTCTTTCGGTCGGTAATCTTCAGATGGCCATCGCTGTCCAACTCGCCCACATCTCCCGTATGAAGCCAGCCGTCCTTCATAATCTCTCTCGTGGCTTCCGGGTTGCCATAGTATCCGAGGAATACCGAATCACCCCGCTGAAGAATCTCGCCGTCCTCGGCTATTCGAATCTCCACGCCAGGAATCGGTTTGCCTACGCCTCCTATCTTAATTTCGTCATTTGGCGGCATGCATGATATGCCGCTCATTTCAGTCATCCCGTAGCACTCCCGGACAGGTACGCCAATGGCATGGTAAAACCTCATCAGCTCCGGCGACAAAGGCGCCGCGCCGCTCACGAAGATTCGCGCATTCAGCAATCCCAATTGATTTCGCAAAGGGCGAAACAGCATGAGATAGGCGAGCCCGTAGAGCAGTTGCCACCGCAAGGGTACCCGCTGCCTGTTGAGTTTAAACGCTGACACCTTCATCCCGATGGGGAGCAGGGCATGAAAAATCCATCGCTTGAAGAAAACAGCGTCCTGCATCCTGATCATGATGCTCGAATGCATTTTTTCCCAAATACGAGGTACATTGAGGAACGCGGTGGGAGAAATCTCGCTTAGGTCTTCCTGTAGCGTGGCAACGCTTTCCGCAAAATTGACCGTGCAGCCTGCCCACATGGGAAAGATGAGCGAGAACATCCGTTCAGCAATATGACAAAGGGGCAGCGCCGACACAAAGGAATCAGTCTGGCGAAAATCCAGAATCTGCGAAAGGCCCCGGATCATGGCGATCATATTCTTGTGGCTGATCATAGCGCCTTTGGGTTGCCCCGTGGTGCCGGAGGTGTAAACGATTATCGCCGGGTCATCAGCGTTCGTCCCTTGCACAATCTGGTCAAACAGTTCCGGATGCCGTTCATGAACTCGCGCGCCTATCGCCTCAACATCTTTGAAGCTCATGATCATGGGCTCCTGATATCGGCGCAGCCCCTTCATATCGACGACGATGATTTTCTTGAGATTCGGAACTGTTGACTTGATCTCTAAAACCTTGTCCACCTGCTCCTGATCTTTTGCCACAATAAAGCTGGATTCGGAATTCTCAAGGATGTACTTCACTTGACTTGCAACATCTGTAGGATATATGCCCACGGTTATTGCGGATAAGCTTTGCGTCGCAAGGTCTGCGTACAGCCATTCTCTGCAATTGTCTCCCAGTATAGAGAGTTTATCTCCTTTCTTGAGCCCGAGTTCCTTGACGCCGAGCGCAAAATTCCGTACATGGCGCCAGTACTCGGCCCACGTCGTGCGCTGCCAGATTCCGAGATCTTTTTCTCGCAGTGCGACGCGATCGGCGAATCGAACGCTGTTGCCCGCAAGGAGTTTTGGGAGAGTGTCAGGCTCCATACCCAATACGATCCTCTTATTCCTGACCCAAATACGCTGCAATCACATGTGGATCAGACTGCACTTCTGCCGGCGAGCCCTCTCCAATTTTTGAGCCAAAGTCCAATACGGTCACCATGTCTGCGATGTCCATGACCACGCCCATGTCGTGTTCCACCATAATGATCGTGATTTCCATTTCTTCCTTTATATCCAGAACAAAACGAGCGATATCCTCGGTTTCTTCTACGTTCATCCCGGCGACTGGCTCATCCAACAAGAGCAGCTCGGGCTTCATCGCCAGTGCACGCCCAATCTCGACTCGCTTTTGGAGCCCGTACGGCAGAGAGCCCACTGTTTTCTTCCGAACCTTTTCAATCTCTAAAAAGTCGATGATTCTTTCTACTTCGAGTCTGTGTTCTTCTTCCTCCTTCAACGCCTTACCCCAGAAAAGAGCAGCCGAGAGGAGGCCTGTTGCCATCTTAGTGTGACACCCTAACAAGAGGTTCTCTATGACGCTCATGTGCGCAAAGAGTTCTATGTTTTGAAACGTTCTGGCTATGCCTTTCTCTGCAATCTGGTGTGGTTTGAGGCGGGACAAATCAATCCCCCCTTTGAAAAGTAATTGACCCGCCGTGGGGCGATAGATTCCGCTGATACAGTTAAACAAGGAGGTCTTCCCTGCTCCGTTAGGGCCTATCACTGCGTGCACGGTATGCTTTCGCACGGTAAGGTATAAGTCAGAGATGGCCACAATGCCCCCAAAGTGCAGAGACAAGCCCTTGATTTCCAATAAAGGTGTGCTCATTGCCGACGAGTTTAAGAAAGCCAGCGCTTCCTCCTCTTATAATGTTTCACTCCAGCGTAACTCTTCCGGTCGTTGTCCGCGGTAACGCCCAAATAAAACTCCTTGACGTCCTCGTTTTCCAGCAGTCGGTGACTGGGGCCGTCCAACACGATCTTGCCGTTCTCCATGATATAGCCATATTCGGCAAAATTCAGCGCAGCTCGAGCGTTCTGCTCAACGAGAAGAATTGACGTGTTCTGCTCCTTGTTAATCCGCGCTAGAATCTCGAATATCTCATTGACAAGCATGGGGGCCAAACCCAATGACGGTTCGTCAAGCATCAGCAATTTCGGGCGCGACATCAGCGCCCTCCC
>CAYRVH010000087.1:0-7108 GCA_964427855.1 uncultured Syntrophaceae bacterium | reverse complement strand
TCTAGAGCAGCCTACCCACTTATGCCACTGTCCAATTTTTCCAGACCATCTCTCATACCCCTTAAATACTGAAATGGGTGTTCGGTTGAGGGCTCAGGGGTCAGCTACCCTCGCATCCTCCATATATATAGTAGCCCGTAAGATGGAACGGCAACCTACCGGCTTTTACACTGATGTAAGGCAAGAACTGAAGAAGCATCTAGACAAGAAGCTCAACAGACTATGGGAAGAAGGTATTGGCGGCGCCGACTTTTTCATTGCTGCCATAGGCTCGGCCATCGAGGTGTTTGGTAAGTATCAGCAAGTCATGGACTACGAAGGCAACATCATGCGGGCAGATAGACTCCTGGACGATGTTCAAGAGATTGCGACCAACTATGCGGTACATCAGATACTCCATAATGGTTTTGCAGGAGAGATATCAGACTTGACCAGGTTCTATGTCTTGTGGAGGTGGGAATTCGGCGAGGCAAAGGTTCATTTTGATGACGCAAGGAAGCTTGCGCAGTCCTGTGGTATTGACCTCGCTCTAGAATGGAACAGGAAAGGGTTTATCAAGAAGGAGAAGGAGTTCATTAGAGTCTTGGGCCCTGATAAACGCGACCTCGACGATCTCAAGAAAGCACATGAACTGATTGACACGCTTCATCATGTACTCCTGTTATGGGAAAAGAGCAAACGGGATGAAATGATAACGCTTTTGCAAACCAGTGGGTATGGTCAGAGCGAAGCATTTTATCGAGTAGCTCAAGCTGTCTCGGAGACGCTCCCTGTTGAAAGCAAAGAAAAGAAACTCTTGGACGGTTTCCTGTCTGGTCGAGACCGTGTGAGAGAAGATGTCGTGAAGCTGGCTGCAAGCCATAAGGGCAAGCAAGGGGACCTGTTTGGTTAGGAGATAAATACAGACAACATACGCAACCTCATATTCCAGAGAAGTTTATTTCAGCATCTCTCAGAAGGGGTTTCATCATGAGATTCTTTTATACGATCGCAGTTCCTCATAAGGATATCCTTGAGGGAAGACTGACCATGGATGTCTGGGCAGCAAATCTGTGGGAGGTGTCCCAAGGACGAGGCCCTGATGAATATCGAGACCCCGTACGCTTCTTCGAAAAGACCTTCCGCACTCAA
Source organism: uncultured Syntrophaceae bacterium (assembly GCA_964427855.1). Classification (GTDB taxonomy): domain Bacteria; phylum Desulfobacterota; class Desulfomonilia; order Desulfomonilales; family Desulfomonilaceae; genus JAUPKT01. Next base: position 5,977 of record CAYRVH010000087.1, on the reverse strand, counting down.
GGTCTAGAAAACATTATGAATATCGTGAGCAAGCGGTTGAATGGGCAGGGAGGCGATCCTGTCATTCAACTCAAGACGCCATTCGGCGGGGGCAAGACCCATGCGCTCATCGCCCTGTACCATCAGTATGGGGATATCAAGCGCGCGGTCATGGTGGGCACGGAAATGGGGACGGATAAGACGCCATGGGGAATGCTGGAGGAGCAGTTGACCGGCAAGGTGGAGCGATTCAACGGTCTGGTATCGCCAGGCGGTGACGCTCTCCGCAGCTTACTCTCTCAACACCAACCAGTCCTCATTCTCATAGACGAACTGCTGGAGTATGTGACCAAGGCGGCGGGAGTGGCGGTTGAGAAAAGCGTGTTGTCGGCTCAGGTAATGGCGTTCTTACAGGAAATCAGCGAGGTGGCGGCGACGCTGGATCGGACGGTGCTCGTGGTGACGCTTCCTGCGAGCGTGATGGAACACTACGATGAGCAGGCAGAAAAGCTTTTCACCCAATTGCAACATATCACCGGTCGAGTGGAAAAGATCTACACTCCGGTCCAGGAGCATGAAATAGCCAGCATCATCAGACAGCGGCTGTTCTCCTGGGTGGACATGGCCCAGGCCAATAAAATCATCAAGGCATTTGTAAGCATGGCGGAAAAAGACAAGCTCCTGCCCGGGGGGATGGAGCCAAGTGACTATAGAAAGCAGTTTGAAGCATCCTACCCCTTTCTCCCTGACGTCATTAATATCCTCTACCACCGCTGGGGGAGCTTCCCCAATTTCCAGCGGACGCGGGGCGTTTTGAGGCTCCTGTCTTTGGTCGTGCATTCACTGATTCAGAGCAACCTGCCCTATGTCAGCCTCGGGGACATCAATCTTGCGAATCAGGATTTGAGGCAGGATCTATTGCGGCACATCGGGCAGGAGTTCGATAGCGTCATCGCATCCGACATTACGAGCGCCAACGCTGGGGCCAGGAAGGTGGACGCAGCTCTGGGCGATGCGTACAAGGGACTCAAGATAGGGTCGAGGTCGGCCACAACAATATTCATGTATTCATTCTCTGGGGGAGTGGAACACGGCGCCACCCCGACCGAGATCAAGAGATCCGCAACGACCTTTTCCAATCCATCCAGTCTGATCGCCGATGCTTTGCACGCGTTGGAGCAATCCCTCTTCTATCTCCAACATGACGGCCTCAAGTATATGTTCAGCAATAGGCCAAATCTCAACAGGGTACTGCAGACAAAGAGAGAGAACGTGGCCCCCCGAGATGTGGAGGCCCTGGAGGCAGAGCTGTTGAGCAGCGCGCTCAGAGGTAGGAAGCTCAAGACACAGTATCTCCAGTCAAAGCGGGTGGATGACGTCTCGGACGGCCCTGAACTGAAGCTTATCGTCATGAATGAACGGGATGACCGCTTTATCAGGGACGTCATGGAAAGAAGGGGCTCCATTCCACGCGTGTATCGGAACACGCTGTTCTTTTTGACGCCCATTGAGACCGAAAAGCCGGGCTTCCACCATGCACTCAACACCACCCTTGCATGGCGCGGCATCCAAAAGGACCAACATCTTGCCTTGACGGACCAGGACAAGGCCACGGTGAAAACCAAGCTGAAGGACGCTGAAAAAACGATGCAGGACATGCTCCGGAGGTGCTACCGCCAGATCCTTGTTCCAGGCAGAGAGTGCCTAAGGGAGTTGGATTTGGGCATACCCACCTATGGAGATACCAAGGCCCTTAATGATGAGGTGTATGACAAGCTCAGAGCTGAGAATGAGGTCATGGAGAAGGTGGCCCCTCTTGTCATCAAGACGAAACATCTCAGTGCATTGGAGGGATACGTATTCACCGAGCAGCTCTACCAGTCCAGTCTCAGGACCCCTGGTGAGATGCGAACGGTAGGGCGTGATGTGTGGGAAGCGGCAATAAATGAGGGGGTGGAGATCGGCCTGTTCGGATTGGGAGAGATGGAGGGAGACGCGCCGGTGTGCAGGTACTTCAAGAAGAGTCCCACGGTGGCATTCACCGGCAGCGAGATCATCATCAAGGCGGAGTACTGCAAAGAGGAAGAGGCAAAACCGCAGCCAGGCCCTGATAAGGGCGGTGACGATGAGGCGGCGAGGCCGAAGCCTCTATCTCCTCCTCCGCCGCCGCCCCAGAGTGGAAAAGCGTCCGTCTGTTTGAAGTTTGCATTACCCAAAGGTAAGGCCTCGAGTTTATTGGGAGTTATTAATTTCTTGCAGACTCACTATGGGAAATTAGAGGTGGATTTGCGAGCCAGCGACGGCAGGATGAGCGACGAAGACTACGAGGACAAGGTATTGGAAGCATTCCGGCAGATGGGCGTCGAGGTGGAAGAGTAGGCGACTTGACATTGAGGCAGGTTGAGAAATAGACGCCCAGGTTTCGCTGAATGGTACCACGTGAGGATCGGCAGGGTAAAGGCAATTACGGAATACATTGAGGCTTTTGTGCTGTTTCAGACATTTCCAGTAAAAAAAGTTGTTTGTTTCTGATTATTAAGTAGCCACTCCTGTCTTCTTTTTGCCTTGGCCTTCTCGACATTATTCCGGCTATTCAGTCCGAGAATGGACACGTCCTCACCTCAAGACAGCTTACGGTGACCCGTACCTGCTTTCTGCAAAATAAAAACTCCTTTGACTTCCTGGTCGATTCCATTAACGCCCATCGATTTGCATGACCAACGCCTTCTGTCGCAACCACCTCCCAGTGGACGATTACCCCATTTCTTTCGCCGCACCGGCATGATATGCCTGCCGGGCTTTCTCAGCCAACTTCTTCAACTGCGCCTGGGATGCATCCAAGCTACTATCCCAGCGGGTTTCCCATTCGAGTTCCCCCAGCAACTCGAGAGCGAGTTGATCCTGAAGGTCTTCCGAAAGCTCCGATGCCTTCTCAAATGCGTGTTCCAGGAGTTTTGTCATGTCAACGCCTTTGTCCCAAATCTACCCTAGAGTTTAGCTGGAATCAAACTGGTCTGAGCAACGCATCGCCGTCGCAGCTGCGCATAGCAGCGCCCCGGAAACGCCGACGACTTGTCAACTCCAGAGATCAGCATACCCTACCCTCTCCTTTTTTGCGCAAGGTAAGTATATTACAATCTACTGTCACGATAAATACCTCTCTCTGGAAACCGTGAGATCCAGTATGTGATGAACTGTTTGCTCCCGTGTATTACATATCCTTCCTTTGTTCTTGAGGCGCGAGTCCGCACGCCAAAGATATCACTGCCCGCGTCAGGCTCAGTGACGGCGCACCCGGTGATGGCATGCCCTTCAGCAACTGCTTTGAGGTATTTTTCTTTTTGAGGTGGCGTGCCAAAAGCCCCAAGGACCTCCGAGCCAAAGACTGCCAAAAGTATGTTTCCGACGCCTGGATCCACCCGCCAGAATTCTTCCATGACCATTGCGTGTTCAAGATACCCGAGCCCGAGGCCTCCGAATTCAGGAGCGGTAAAGATGCCCATGAAACCGAGCTGCGCGGCATTTTGCCACATCTCTTTGGGAAAGGTTTCTTCTCTGTCGCAGGGTCGAGCTATTTTGGGGAATTCGTTTCGCGCGAACTTTCTGGCCGTTTGGATGATTTGTTTTTGTTGGTCTGAGAGGAAGTGATTCATGATGGCGGCTGCCGGGGGCTGCTGCCCGCAGCGCAAACATACTGACCGTTTAGTCCTATTTAGCAAGCCATCGCCCCACCGTCAACAACTATTTTTTTCTTGACACATGATCCGGCCTTACGATACGCATTGATACCAAGTGGTCAGTATGCTCAGGAACGCACCCGTGAAAAGAAGCTTACATACAGAAGCCAAAATCATACAAGCAGCCCTGGAAATGTTCGTCCGCAAGGGCTACCACGGAACCTCCATCCAAGACATTACTGAAAAGGTCGGCCTCACCAAAGGGGCGCTGTACGCCCATTTTCGCAGCAAGGGCGACTTGTTGTTGAGGATTATCGAAGAATTCAAGTCTCGTTTCATAGGCGGTATGGTCGCAGAGCTTAAGACCATGGACGGCACCGCGTTGGATCGTATTCATCGAGTCATCAGCTTTAATTCACGTTTTGCCGCGGAAAACCAGCATCTCTGTGTATTCCTCACGTTCCTCACCACAGAGTTAAACGCGGACGTGGACTTCGAACCCGCTCTCAAGGCCACATACCACGAGTATAGGAGAGTCATAAGCGATATCATCGCCATGGGAATACGGCAGGGGCTTTTTAAGAAAGAGCTGGATCCGGATATTGCGGCTTTGACGTTCATGGCCCTGCATGACGGCGTCCTTCATCAGTGGGTACTGAACAGAAACCTTATAGACGGCGAGATGTATGTCCGCACATTTCGGAAAATTTTTTTGTACGGGTTAACGGCGCCCGGCGTACCTGGTGACGCTCGGTAAGGAGAATGAGCCGCCACGGAGAGATCTGACTTTTCTTTCCAGCCGTTGATCATAGCCTTTGGAGGCAGGAGTAATGGATGACATAGTTGTTGCCAGTGCGGTCAGGACTGCCTTGGGAGATTTCGGCGGGGCCTTAAAAGGGGTGCAGGCGGTTGATCTTGCCCAGGCGGTGATAAAAAAGGCAACGGCCTCGATGCCGCACCACTCGTCCATCGACAAAGTCATATTTGGCAATTGCTTTTCCCCACTTGATCAGAATATTGCGCGCATAGCTGCGTATCGTGCAGGCATCGACGAGCGTGTCCCTGGGTTCACCATTAATGGTACGTGCGGATCGTCTATGCAGGCGGTCATATCTGCAGTTCAGGCTGTCCAATGCGGAGAGGCGGGAGTGGTGTTGGCGGGCGGCGTGGAGAGTATGAGCAACGCGCCTTACATCCTGGAAACGGTTCGGTGGGGGCAGCGCATCCGCCATCTTCAGGGGTATGATCTGCTCTGGAAAGGGATGCAGGAATATCCCATCGGGGTTGGGATGGGACTTACCGCAGAAAACCTGGCGGAGCGCTACGGAATTTCCCGCCGCGAACAGGACGAATTTGCGGTGATGAGTCACAAGCGCGCGGCGAGAGCTATTCAGGAGGGCCGATTTAGGAGCGAGATACTGCCTATTCCGGTGAAGGGCCCCAAGAGAGAGGAAAGTTTTTTCGACACTGACGAGCATGTAAGACCCGATGTCACGTTGGAACAACTTTTGCGCCTTCCGGCGGTATTCAAGGATGGGGGGACTGTGACGGCGGGAAACGCGTGCGGGATGAACGACGCGGCGGCGGCACTCTTGGTGACTACGAAGGAAAAAGCCCTTCAATTGGGCCTCACGTCATTCTTGCGAGTCCGGGGCTATCATGCGGCGGGCGTTGATCCTCACATCATGGGCATCGGCCCTGTGCCTGCAATAAATGGCGCCCTTAAAAAGGCAGGTTTGACTTTGGACGATATCGATCGATTTGAAATTAACGAGGCGTTTGCGGCTCAATATATTGCCTGCGAGCGTGAGCTGGGGCTGGATCGAGACAAGGTGAATCCGTATGGAAGCGGGATCGCCTTGGGACATCCGGTTGGCGCGACCGGATGCCGATTGATCGTGACGCTCTTTCACAGCATGATTTCCGAGGGGCTTCAACTTGGAACAGCCTCTCTTTGCGCAGGCGGCGGCATGGGGTTTGCGGTCATCCTTGAAAACCAGTGAGAGACTCTCCTTAAAAGGACATGCAGGCGTCTTGACAGGGAAGCGGCGCCGGACATGTGATCGATGATCAGGGGTAATCAAGGCAAGATGCTGAAGGTGAACAACATTCAGGTGGTGTACAACAAAGTCATCATGGTTCTGAAAGGCATCTCTTTGGAGGCCCCTGCGGGCAAAGTCGTCGCGCTGCTGGGAGCAAATGCCGCGGGAAAGACCACGACCTTGAAAACCATCAGCGGAATCGTTCGATTTCAAAACGGGGACTTGGAGAACGGGGATATTGAGTTCAATGGCCGCTCCATAACGAAGGAAGACCCGGAT
>CAYRVH010000086.1:0-7463 GCA_964427855.1 uncultured Syntrophaceae bacterium | reverse complement strand
GTCTTCCATGTCATTTCGAAGGAGCCTCACGACTGAGAAATCTTTCTTGTGGGGACAAGATTTCTCGCTGCGCTCGAAATGACAAAAAGAAGCGTGGTCGAATTGACAGGGACAAATGCGCTCGCAATGACGCCAAGAGCGTCCCATGCGCCAGCGCGCCCCCTGGATTCCCTCTTGCGAGGGAATGACATTGGGACGGATGCCAGCGCTTGCGCCTTGATAAAATATAGGCATCTCTGGCGGCGTGCTCTTCATGGTACGGAACGCTTCTTCGACTTTCATGAGCAGTGTATTGATGCGCCATATCCACTCCGCCGACGGATCGCGACGGTCGGTCTTGTGCAGGTAGCACCCATCCCGGTTCTCGGCTGCACTGAGCTTGTTGGTGTCCACTTCGTGGGACAATGTCTTGGCAGCAGCCTCGTAGGCGATGCGATCATACCGCGCCACTCGTGGCCAACGGTCTGTGAGCCTCCCCGCCGCATGCCTCACAAAGGCCCCCCTGAGCCGAATTGTGAGGGGGATTTTCGATATTCTTTCATGGCGTTGGGCAGATTTTCTTTGAGCTTGGCGATCCGCACCTCATCGGTGGGGTGCGTTGAAAGCCATTCCGGGATAGGCGGTTTCTTGATCTTAGCCATTCTTTGCCAGAGGTTCACAAATTCCCCCGGGTCATACCCGGCGTGCGCCATGTATGTTTGTCCTATGCGGTCGGCTTCGAGTTCGTGAATTCTACTGTACGGGAGGATGATGCCGATTTCTCCACCTAGCCCCAACGCGCCGAGAATTATTCTGCTTCGCTGATCAAGTTTCCCGTCTTTGCCTCGTAGCAGTTCTCCCGAAAGGCCGATGACGCTCTCGAGGGCGAGTTTTTGACTCAATCGCTCACCCCCGTGCCGCGCCACCGCGTGGGCGATTTCATGCCCCACGATGGCAGCCAAACCGGCCTCGTTTTGCGCGTACGGAAGAATTCCGGTGAATATGATGATCTTGCCGCCCGGGAGACAGACCGCGTTGGGTACGTCCTTGTCAACCAACTTTACTTCCCAATCGAATTTTGGTTTGTCCAGAAACTCTGCAGCTTGACTCACGCGTCGCGCCACACGATCAACGATTTCATTCAATCGCTTGTCTTTGGCCAGTGGCTCGTTCTGAACGACTTCACGGTAGGCCTTGAGTCCGAGACTGTTGAGGTCAGCGTCAGACACCATATTGAATTGTCTGCGGCCGGTGTGCGGCACTGTGGCGCAGCTGGTTGCAATCAGACACAACATAAAGCAGAGCCAGAATCTCGCGGCCGTTCTGATGAGAACAAACTCACGGGGTACTGTCCTGTTTGAGCTGCGCCACAGGGGCAATACGGCGGTGCAACATAGCATGGCTCGCCTGCTAAGCGGCTCTTGCGCCTCAGTTGCTCGGGGAAGGATGGGGTGATATGTTAAGGTCGGCGACGGGGTGCATGGAGGGGAGCTTCCTATGAGATGTGAACACTGTGGATTCATAAGCTTTGAGCACAACAATACCTGTCCTTCGTGCGGGGCTGACTTGTCAAGCCTTCGTCGAAGAATGGGAATTTACTGGGAAGAACCTGATACTGACTTCCACAAGCTGTTTGACGAAACGCCTTCCGTGGACGACGTGGACTCCATCAGTCCCATCCACGCAACCCCGGAGGACGAGGAGGCAGAGCTGGAATTTGACGTTGAGGACGACTTCGAATTCAGCCTCGACGAATGAAAATGGCTCAACGGCAAGCTTCTGCGTCCCGAGGTTGTGTGACCCGCCCTTCCCTGCGACGCCGCGGGCATGCTTAATCCAGCGGCCATTCCCCTCGTTCTCGCAGCGCCTCCCTGAGCACTTTAAGCGCTGCATTGACCACAGGCATGCCTCCGTAGATGCCGCACTGAAAAATTACTTCTGCGATTTCTCTTGCGCTGCATCCCACATTCAAGGCCCCGTAAATGTGCAATTTAAGCTCTTCCAGCCGCTCCAAAACAGTCAAAGCGGCCACGGTGATGAGTTGCCTTGTCTGGTGGGGCAGCACCTCTCGGGCGTACATTTGGCCGGTAATGAACAAAGAAAGGTCTTTAGCGAGCTGTTTGTCGAACGAACGCCACAGCTCAAAAGGCCTCTCATCAGGATACCCTTCGAAATAGAGTTTCGCTGTTCTTGCTGTCTTAGTTTTCAGGTCTTCTTCCATCCATTCTCCTTGTGTTCGCTTCACGTCAGTCCGACCGTTAGACTCATGGGCCCACATTATAGCACCTCTCGAAACAAACCGCGAATCGACGCCGACCACTCTGCTCGATCGATAAGAGTGTGCAGTACGTCGTCTTTTTTGGCTCCTGACGCACGAGAAAAAAAGCGCTGACATCTTTCCGCGAGTAGGGCGAGCCATCCCCCATACATTTTGTGAAGAATTACCATTGGAAGACTGCGGAGCTTGCAATGCCATTAATGAGGATATTTTAGGGCCCAACTCACACTTCTCATGCGCCGAGAATCGAGGCGCCACCGGCTTAGGGCGGCGCGCGACGTTGGCGCACGCCGCACGAAGCCACGCGGCGGCGAAGTTCACCCCTCCTCGTGGAAAGACACAACCGTCCCATCTCCAGGCACAAACACTGGACCTGGTACTTCGTAATCCTTGCATACCTCGTTTACCACGCGCTGCCATTCGGAACGGCATCTCGGAACCGGATATGGCATAGCCGTGACAGGATGGGCCAATGGATTGGCGGGCGCCATTTTCTTGAGATAAGCGTTTGCGGGATCTCCTGGGACTTGATCTCCATCGGATATGTGGACGAGATAGGTGGCGGTTCGAGGCGCCCATTTCTTAATGTACGAAATGGCGCGCTGAAAACTCATGTGGCACGGCCGATTGTGCTCCGGTTCGTTGAACCAGTGAGACTGCATGACGAGTATATCAGGGTGCGCGAGCCAGGATGGTTCATCTGGGATGGACATGAAATCCGCGGTGTATATGATCGTTTTCGGCCCCGATTCGAGCGTGAACTCTACGTAGTAGCCCACCGACCCCGGCGCAGACGCGCCATGGTATGTCTTGAACGGGATCACCCGGGCGCCCGCAGCCACGAAGTCTTCCCCAGGCGTCACAATTCGCTTTTCTATGACTTGTCCAAGGAGATAAGAGAAACGGACCTCGATGCTCTGCCAACTGGCGGCAGTCGCATAGACCGGGATGGGGCGCCATTCATTCCTGCGGACAGACCTCCGAAAGGCGTGGAGATCATCGAGCCCCAAGAAGTGGTCAGCGTGCTCATGGCTGATCAGAATGGCATCGGGTCTGCACACATTGTTTTTCATCATTTGGCGCCTTATGTCTGGACCGCAATCGATCAACAACGCGTGTCCACCTCGAAAAAAAAGAGAGGTCCGAGTCCTTTCTTCGTTCTCTTTTTTCAATTGAGCGCATATTGCGCAGTCGCACGAATGTTCAGGGATCGCCCATGCGCTTCCCGTTCCGAGAAAAATCATCTCCATGGCTCTTTTCTCCCTTGCAAGTTTCAGAAAAGGATGATGTCACAGTATAGTATTTCAGCTCCGGTTGGACAAACTACCACGCCGGCCACTGCGCCATATTTGGCTGCCGTCACGCAAGTCGGGACGGGATAGAATCCCCAAGAATTGTACAACGCGTGCGAGAGGATCTCTCGAAAATTATCACGCATTGGCGCGTCTCGTTGCGAGGTCGTCATTACCAAAGTGCTGCTCCACAACGCCCCCCCTGGATACCTGTTGTACTGGTAATCACAATCTGATTTTTGGCGGCGTCGCGTTTTCTTTTGAGAAAAGTTATACGGGTCACCCCTGGCCTATCCGGAGACTGTCTCCATCGAGTCTCTCCAGAGCGTCATTCATCGTTGAGGAGACGCGACAAAAAAAACTGTTCAAAGTCAAAGTTTTGTCCTATGGTTTGTCATTAGTCAACATCTAATCAATTCTCAAGAAAGCCCGTAACGATGACCAATTTTGGTTCACTCCATGAACTCAAGCGGCGCGTCTTGGACAAGGGTCTGTGCACTGCGTGTGGAGGATGCATCGGAGGCTGCCCATACCTTGTGGCCTTCAAAGGCAAAACGGTGGTGTTGGACGGGTGCGCCGTCGCTGACGGCCGTTGCTATGCCTCGTGCCCTGTTATTCCCAGCGACGCATCGGCTCTCAAGGCGCTTGTCTTCCACGAATCTCGGCCTGAGACAAGCATTGGAATCTATCATTCAGCGCTTTCATCCAGAGCGGCAGCTCCTCGAACATCTTCCATGGGACAGGGAGGGGGTACCGTGACTGCGGTGGTAGCTCACAGCTTAAAAGAGGGGCTCATCGATTGCGCGATTCTCACCACACCGTCTGGTGACGGCGCGATTCCGGGAGGCGTTGTGGTGGAAAATCCAGAGGAAGCGCATGCATGCGCAGGCTCGAAGTACGTCGGCGCACACAGCCTTTCAGCGCTCCGCAAGGCCCTCGACATGGGGAAACAGGCCATTGCAGTAGTAGGGCTCCCATGTCAGGTCTTATCGGTAAGAAAGATGATGCTGGCGGATGTGAAACACGAAGACTTACGGCGCAGGATCAAACTGGTCGTCGGGCTCTTTTGCAACTGGGCATTCTCGGCGCGAGAATTTATGGCATTTCTGGCTGAGCGTTTCCCCGAGGCAGCAATTAGGAGGATTCATATTCCTCCTCCTCCCGCCAATTGTTTGGAACTCGAGACCGCGGCCGGATCCATTACGATTTCCCTCGAAGAGGTGAGGCGGTTTATTCAAGATGCGTGCTGGCAATGCCCTGACATGACGTCCGAATTGGCGGACTTGTCCGTCGGTATGTATGAAGGGAGACAGGGATGGAACACCCTTGTAGTCAGAACCGACCTCGGTCAAAGGATCATCGACGAAATGATTTCAAGCGGCATCGTGGAAACCGAGATGTTCCCCGAATCCAATCTTACGCACCTGAAGGCCGCTTCTCGTCGAAAAAAAGAACGATCGCCTCATGCACAAAGCTAACAGCTAAGGAGATTCTCAGGTATGTCTCTGTTGAGTCTTGATGCACCCGGCAAAGAAGTTCTGCTTATGGGCAACGAGTCCATGGCCAGAGGAGCCATCGAGGCCGCAGTGCGGGTTGCGGCGGCGTATCCGGGCAATCCTTCGTCGGAAATCATTGGTTCGCTCGCAGACGTTGCCAAGGACCTTGGCATGTATGTGGAGTGGTCTGTAAACGAGAAGGTCGCCTTGGAGGTCGCTGCGGCGGCCGCAGCTTCCGGTCTGAATGCATTAGTTGCCATGAAGCAGAACGGCTTGAACGTGGCAGCGGACTTTTTGCTCAATCTCAATCTCACCGGAATTCTCGGCGGCCTTGTCCTGGTCGTGTGCGATGATCCATCAGGCATATCCAGCACCAACGAACAAGATACAAGGATATACGCCAAACTCGCCGATTTACCCCTCCTGGAACCCGGGACATTCCACGAAGCAAAAGATATGATCAAAGAAGCCTTTGCACTTTCTCGCAGGATTGGCACGGTGTGCATGCTGAGGAGCGTGACGCGTATATCTCACGCCCGCGGAAATGTGACCCTAGGCCCAATTCCTCAAGAAAGGATAAAACCCTTCTTCGATCCCAACGTCAGGCTCATGGCCCTGCCGGGCGCGCCTTCCCACGTCGCGGTCCATCAACGTCTGAAACAGGCTCAGGAGATTTTTGAATCTTCCCACTTCAATGTCTATGAAGGTCCCGAGGCGCCGGACCTGCTCTTGATCACATGCGGCGCCGGCTACCTCTTCTCCCAGGAGGCAATATCCATTTTAGGACTTGCCGATCGAGTGGGTTTGTTGAAGATCGGCACCACATGGCCGCTCCCCGAACGCATGATCATTGGCTTGCTGGCCAAAGCATCTCGAGCGCTCTTTGTCGAAGAAGTAGATCCAGTACTCGAAAATAACGTAAAGGAATTGTACGCAGACAATAATAGCCGTCTGCCTCGCATCGAATTTCTCGGTAAAAAGTCAGGGCATGTTCCCGACGTCGGGGAATTGAGCCCGGGGCTCGTCATCCAGGTTCTCAGCAGGATCATGGAGACGCCGTGGAGACGCGAGAGTGATGAGAGAAGCCGACTTGCCGAGGACACGATGCAGCGATTTGCTCCTCAACGATCCTTGGCCTTTTGTGCAGGCTGCCCGCATCGGGCTTCATTTTGGGCGATAAAAAATGCTTTGGCGCTGGATGGGCGGCAGGGGATTTTGTTTGGAGACATCGGCTGCTATTCTTTAGCCGTCCTCCCCACCGGGTTTAGTCAGTCCAAGACGCTCCATGCCATGGGTTCGGGCATGGGCATGGCCTCTGGGTTTGGAGTCCTGGATCGACTTGGGAGCGACCAGCCCTCTCTGGCTGTATGTGGAGATTCCACCTTTTATCATGCGGTGATACCCGCTCTAATAAATGGTGTACACCATTCGTCAAATTTCTTGTTGATCGTCCTTGACAACAGCGCGACGGCCATGACCGGTTTTCAACCCCATCCCGGCAGTCCCCTGAACGCTGCAGGGCTGCCTGCCAAGCCGCTTCTGATAGAAGACATCTGCAAGTCGCTGGGAGTCAACACCGTCATCCACGACCCCTTCGATGTTTCGGGGACGAGTCTCGTGTTGTGGCAATTGCTTCAGCAAAGGGGGCCTCGTGTGTTGATCCTGAGGCAGCAATGCGCCCTGGTGCGTGGCAAGAAGGAAGGGCGACGGTTCAAGGTGTCGATAAATGCAAGCAAGTGCATGGGAGAGGAATGCGGATGCAGCCGTCTCTGCACAAGGGTGTTCCGATGTCCCGGGCTCAGATGGAACGCGAAAACTGGGAAATCGGAGGTCGATGAAGCCATCTGCACCGGCTGTGGAGTATGCGCAGACATTTGTCCTGCAGGGGCTATACAAAAGGAGAACCGGAACGCATGAAAGACCCGTATAATGTGGTGATCACGGGCGTAGGAGGTCAGGGCAATGTGCTTGCGTCTCTCCTTGTCGGCGCTGTCTTGGTGGATAAGGGTTATAGGGTGACCATTGGAGAGACCTACGGCGCGTCTCAAAGAGGCGGATCGGTGATGAGCCACGTAAGAATTTCACGCAGCCGCCAATATGGTCCCCTCATTCCGCCTGGCCTGGCAGACCTGGTGGTTGCGTTGGAACCGGCAGAGGCAGCGCGTGTTCTCGCTCAATATGGAAGCGCTGATGCGGTTTGCGTGGTCAATACAAGGCCGGTACACCCCGTGGACGTGATCAGCGGCAACATGGAGTACCCTTTGCTTGATGCTTTGTTCGAGCGCATAGAGAGTCTGAGCAAAAAGGCTTACTTGGTGGGGGCCACTGAAAAGGCTTTGGAGTTGGGGAACCCCATCCTGGCCAACATCATCCTCATCGGCGCCGTCTGCGGTCTCGGGCTGTTCCCCATCACTGCAG
>CAYRVH010000085.1:5357-8486 GCA_964427855.1 uncultured Syntrophaceae bacterium | reverse complement strand
ACACAGAAGAATTTTATGTGGTCTGTGAACGGGTGCGTCGAGAATTGGAGCGTGTGGCATGACGTCGAGATGGGGATACCTTTGGGGTACCCTTGCCTTGGCGCTTCTCTGGCAGGCGGCGTCATGGTGTCTGGGGGAACTCGTCCTTGCCGGCCCTGTGGAGGTGTCGCGTCGATTGTTTGTAGAGGCGCATCACGCAAAGTTCTGGATGCACGTGGGCAGCTCGTGGTTTCGGATTGCCGCCGCACTGGCGATCTCCTTCGTCGCCGCGGTTCCCCTTGGGCTGTTGTTAGGGTCCAGTCGGAGGCTGGACCGAGTAGCGCGGCCGATTATCCATCTAACCTATCCAGTCCCCAAGATCGTGTTTCTACCCATTGTTTTTATCATTTTTGGACTCGGAGACGCGGGGAAGATTGCCATGCTTTCGATTATTCTCTTTTTTCAGCTGCTCATTACGACGAGGGACGCGGCGCGATCTGTCACCCGATCAGCCCGATACTCTTTGTATAGCCTTGGCGGATCAAGAGTCGACCTTTTCCGCCACGTGATTTGGCCTTCGTGTCTCCCCGCAGTCTTTACCGCCCTCCGCATCGCTACCGGCACCGTCGTGGCGGTCTTATTTTTTGTTGAGTCCGTCGGAACGCGATACGGCATGGGATTTTACATCCTGGACGCATGGGGTAGGGCGGACATTCAAGGTATTTGCGTCGGGATGGTCGTCATGGCGTTGATGGGCGTCGTGTTATACGAGACCTTCGACGTGCTGGAGAAAACATTTTGCCGATGGAGTCAACTATGAACCAAAAGCCGATTGAGACGTGGACGGAATCGGAAAGGATTGCGGTCGTCAAAAGGATATTCAACACGGTCACGCCCCATTATGACCTCTTGAACCGCCTCATGTCCGCTCGGCGGGACGTCTGGTGGAGACGCTTCACGGTGCGCCGGATTCCAAAAGAGGCAAAGCTTGTCCTCGACGTCGCCACCGGCACAGGCGACCTTGCCATCGAGATTGCAGCCGCCCTGGAAGCTCAAGTCGTCGGCGCTGATTTTGTCCCGAGGATGATGGCCGTGGCAAGAGAAAAAACCTCAACACATCGTCTTTGCGAGAGAATATCATACGTCGCGGCAGACGCCAATCAACTGCCCTTTCCCTCTGATCTGTTCGACGCTGCGACCATGGCCTTCGGCCTCAGAAATATACCAACCCCTGAAACAGCCTTGACTGAAATGGCCAGGGTGGTCAAGCCAGGCGGAAAAGTCATGGTGCTGGAGATGACCTTTCCACGACACATGAAGCTGCGCTGGTTCTTCCAGTGGTATTTGAACAACGTGATCCCTCTTGTAGGACGAATGATATCAGGCGATGCAGGAGCCTATAAATACCTTCCCGATTCGATTCAGCATTTCCTGCATCCAGATGAACTGACATCCTTATATAACCGGGTCGGACTAAAGTCGGTGAAGGCCTTCCCCTTAACTTTTGGGCTCACCTACCTTCATGAGGGCGTGCGTCCATGAAAGCCGACGTCTTTTGGGCATGGTACCAAGCAGGGAGACCCCCGTTTTTTGTGGCCACCCTGATCCCATTGTCACTGGGGGCTGCAATCGCCTGGAGGGCAGGTCGATGGGACCCGGGCCTTTGGTTTCTGGTGCTGAGCGCCTCCTTTCTCGTGCATCTGGCTACAAACCTCAGCAACGACTATTTCGAGTTCCTCTCCGGCGCTGACGACGGCGATTCGCTTGGCGGAAGCCGTGTCCTCCATGAGGGAAAAATCACCACCACGCAGCTCGGCAGAGCAATCGTTGTTTTGTACTCTGTCGCATTCGTCCTCGGGATTTGGATAGCGGTCGCATCGGCCGTGTGGTGGCTTGCTCTCATCATGTGTTTTTCCTTTGCGTCGAGTCTGTTCTACACGGCCCCGCCGATTCGCTACGGGTATTACGGATTAGGCGAACTCTTCGTGGGGATTAATATGGGGCCTGTGATGGTCGTCGGGACGTGCGCCGCGCTGACCGGTCACTTTCTCCCCCGCGCCTTCTGGGTATCCATACCCATCGGCTTGCTCGTTGCTTCGATACTCTTTTACCAGTCTCTGCCAGATATGGATTGCGACAAGGCCGTGGGAAAGTATACCCTGGCAGTGCGGCTCGGTCGCGCCCATGCCCTATGGGGTCTGCGCGCCTTCCTTGTCGCAGGCCTCTTCAGTGTGGTCCTCTTGGTGTTGGCAGGAGCGGTTCATCCGTTTGCGCTGCTGGCGCTGGTAGGGGTTCCTCAGATCATAGGAATCGACAGAATGATCCGAACAACTGACGACTGGCGGGATCTGCACGATAGAGGCGGCGCAGTCCGATTGCTTTACCTCTTGGTGGGGATCATCTTATTCTTGGCGGTTATGCTTTTTGGATAGTGCACGCCGAGATTAATTGATAAGAATGGGACACAGCTGGAAAGGATAACTCACGCAGCCGCCTCAATTGATGATAACCTTTCGCCAATGGTGGTCTCAGGCGTCAATGTTCAAGGCGTGTCCCAAAATGATTACCCCGCAATAGACGCTGCGAACATTCGTGAGGCGCTCCAAAGGCGCTAAACGTCCCTCGGGCGCCCGCTCCTACAACTCAGGAGCGTTGACGCCCACGAGGTCGCTTTGTCTCCTGAGTCGCTGGTCCCATTGTTTCCTCGCCTCATTTGGCGGGGGAATTATTTCGGAGAGCCTTTTGACGCCAGGGATATTTCGAGACAGCCAACCATCGTTTTCATTTGCGTCATAGGCGGCCTTGACGGCTTTACCAGACCGCAGCGACGTGCACGATGCGGTGAGAACTAATACGAGTACCAATACCAGCGCGATGCCAAGGAGACGATTCATGTGGAAGACCCCTGATCACAAGAGGTTGATGCAAGGCAGCTATGCTGGCGTGAGCTTATATCTATTTCTCATTAAGACTACAAGCGTTTTTTTATTGTGAAATAGGATTACCCAAAATTATTCAAGTGTAACGTGGTGAACGTGGCTTGTTAACGAGATAAATTCCCAATGCCACTAAAATCAATCCCACCCATAACATCAGAGGCAGGGGCTCCCCTAGAATAAGCCCGCTCAACAGCACGCCGAACAAGGGAGT
>CAYRVH010000085.1:0-5336 GCA_964427855.1 uncultured Syntrophaceae bacterium | reverse complement strand
TGCTGATTTGATAACGGTGCACCATCCAAAACCACAGAAGATAGCTAATAAATGCGACAATAACGGTTTGATACACAAGGGTCCCCATGGTGAGCCCATCAAGCACGATCGTTGCCCCAGACTCGAACAACAAAACCCCCGTACCAAGAATGGGTACTGAATAGAACAGTTGAGAAAATAGCGTCTGATAATGCGATATATTTTTGTTCAGCATGTATTTTTTGATATAAAGGCTGGTGGCTGCCCAGAGGAAACCCGCTGCGGTCTCCATAAGATCTCCCACCCAATACCACCGCTGGAGATCCCCTGACCGTGATTCGAAGACCAACACGAGTCCCATGAATGCGGCGACAAGCCCGACGACTTTGACCCGTGAAAGACGGTCGTCCGGGAGCAAGAAATGAGCACCCACTGCTACCCAGAGCGGTTGTGTATAGAGAAACACAACGGCTCGTGACACATCCGTGAAGGTCGTTCCCCAGTATAACAAGAGGAATTCTGTTCCGAAAAGGGCGCCCACCGCCACGCCATGAACGACATTTTTGGCAGCCATAAATGCCCGGCGCTTTGTGGCGTAGAGATAGGCCCCCAAAATGATCGATGCGGCGAGAGACCGCGCCGTGGCTGAAAATATCGGCGGTAAACCATACAGACTTAATTTTATGCTGACCATGTTGCCCCCCCACACAAGACACAAGGCTACAAGAAGGAGGCTGGCGGACGGTGGGAGATGATACGATGGCTGTTCAGCGTTTCTCATTCTGCAAGACTCGCAAGGGCCGAGGGATAGCAGATCTTTTACATTGTTATGGCTGTTTTAGAAAGCGCTCGACAATTCTGTGGAGCGTCCGGCAGCCTTTGTCCCTCAAAGGAGAGAATAGGGAACCTGGATGGCGGCGCCCGTCCTATCCGAAAAGGCCAGAAGCAGCCACGACGTCTCGAGGATACGGGGTATGGTCATGAACGAGTAGGTGAACTGCATGCTGTTTTTGCCTTCGAGCTTATTCCAAATAAGTCTTTTCAGTAGCGCTCTACCATGTCTCGACCTACCTGCCTGTCACGCGACGCAGCCCTCTGATTTTGAACAGATAATTCGACAAAGACTGCACATACATCGGGAGTCGCTCTTTGTTCAAACGTACAACAAGGTACGCTGACGCGCAGATGAACAACAGGGGAGGCAAGGGAAGAACCGCGAGGGGATGCGCCAGCGCAGATCGAGCGGTCCGCTCTGTAGCCAAGACGAGCGCATAATAGATGAACACCGCAACCAACCCTGCAGAAACGTTGTTCATTCTGCTCTTTCCCATGTTGATGACGCCCAAAGGAAAGGCCGCCACAGCCAACGCAAGGCAAGCCAAGGGATACACGAGCCGCTGCAAGACGAGTATCTCCGCAAACAACCTCACACGCGCATAATATGCGTGCGCTTCAGGTGTGTCACTGGGTCGGGGGATTGCGGTTTCAGCCACTTTTTGACGGATTTCGGCTATTGACATCTCCTCGAAGGTTCTGGACTGCCCCAGCATTGCTGGATCGATTTCATAGCGAAACAAGTATGTCTCGAAGGAAAGAACCCCCGAAGAATCCCCCTGCTTGTCCTCCTTGATGATAGTTCCATCGTGAAGGCGAAGCGCCAAGGCCTTTCCTTGCGGATCCGGCTGCACCGACCCTCTCTTTGCGATTATAGTAGTGGTTTCCTTGGGCTGAGAAGATTCCTTGATAAAGACGTGTTCCATGACGCCAGTCGCGGGATCGATTTTTTCGACGTAAAGGATGAGACCCTTGAGCGCGTCAAAAAAAGTGCGTTCTTCGATGCCGGCATGGGCGCGTCTTGACATGGCTTCTTGCATGAGCAGGCGGCCTTTCCCGACGCCGGCAGGAATGAGGTACAGGGTGCAGGCAAGGCTCAACAAAGCGCCGACCAGCCCCAGACATACCACAGGCGGCAGCAGATGGTAGATGGAGATGCCTGACGCCTTTATCGCTGAGATCTCGTTGTCCGCGGCCATCCTGCCCAGCCCAAGGAGGATGCCGATCATAATAGCCAAGGGCAACACCGTCACAAGGACCCCAGGCAGCGCGTTCACCAGGACCTGAAACAGGATCAACGTAATGTCCATCCCGGCTTCCATACCCTTTTGCAAGAGGGGCAGGAACCCGGCCACCAATCCGGCCAAGAGAAACACTAACAAACAAAACAAGAACGCTGAAACGACTTCTCGAAACAGATACCGCTGAAGTATGGAAGGAATAGGCACGTCACAATCTTCTATCGCGTTTTTTGAAAACCATTTTATTGTAAAGAGTTATCATGAGATTCCTTGGCTTCGCTTACAAAGGCGCAGAAAAGGCTCTTTTGTCGTTGCCAAAAACGAAAGGCCTCGCAGTGCTCTCAGCTCATCTCAATTCAACTGGGTCTCAACCGTCGATTTCCGTTGTTCTTCGTGAAAAGCCACATCAGCAGTTGCAAGCCGCCGGGCATTCTCCGCCGTTTCATGAGAAACGCGAACTCAGCTCCATTTTTCTGGAGGATAAAGGCGCCAACACCGTCAGGAGACCTATAGGAATTCTCGAAATTAATCACGAATTGGGTGCGCGTCCCCTCATTGCGTCTTCCTCACGCAAGTGGGGATCCATCCTGAGGTTCCTGGATTCCCATTTTCATGTGAATGACGATGTCACGTCTGAGCATTTCGCGATTTCTTTTGAGAAAGGTTACATACGTCTTTTATGGGTGCAAGCTCAGAGACTTTGCGGCAATCCGAGCCGCGCCCAGGAGTCCCACCCGCTGGTTGAGTATCACAGAGACCGGCACGCGCAGGAGCAAATCTCTGAATCGTCCTTTGTTGAGCAAGGCTTCCATCAATAGTCCTTCACTTAACAGCGGCGCAACGTGCGGCAGGACGCCCCCTCCCAAATACAACCCCTTGGTGGCCATATTCATGAGTATGAGGTTGCCTGCTGCGCTCCCAATGATCCGCAAAAACAACCGCACGGTCTCCACACAGAGCTGGTCGCGATGTTCGACGGCCTTTTGAGAGATTTCGCCAGCCGACAAGGTATCCGATACTTCTCCGTGGTCCCCAAAACCTCTTTCCCTCTGCCAGTTATCTCGTAGCGCTCGATATATTTCGACCATACCAGGTCCCGACGCGACCCGCTCGAGACTTACTCGGGAAAATTTCTTGCGCAGAGCCTGGAGAAGGGAAACCTCCACGTCCGTGGTCGGGGCAAAATCCACATGTCCGCCTTGGGATGCAACTGCATGCATGGTCCCTTGTATGTTAAACAAGAAAGCCACACCCAGTCCAGTGCCAGGCGCCATTATCGCCACGTTGCCTTCTGGGTCGGGTTCTGCCTCCTGGAGAACCAAGAGATCGTTGGAGGTGAGAAGTTCTATGGCACAGGCTGTCGCGAAGAGATCATTCACAAGCGCAGCCTGCGGAAAAGCGAAGCGATCCTTCAACCGCGCCTCAGAGACTATCCAAGGAAGATTTGTGACATTGCAAATTCCCTTGATTACAGGACCGGCGACAGCGAAACACGCGGCGGAAATCTTCGCAGGATGCTCCCCCAGGAATCGGTCTACCCCGTCTTCCAGAGATGAAAGCGAAGAGCTGGGATAGGCGTCAGTCGCGACGGATTCGGGACGATTGCGGTCGTGGCGAAAAAGGCCAAACCTCGTGTTGGTCCCTCCAATATCGCCCGCAAGAATGAGCTCGTCCATAACGATCTCCGCAGCTGCCTGATTCACGCCGGTACCCATGCCCTCTGGCGTTGACAAGTCCTTTGTCGTCCTTTCCTCGACATACAATCAGACACGTTGGCGGGCTTCAGGATTGAGGCAGTTTGGCGGCGCATCCCCCCGCAACCCCGCCAGCAGATTTTCTACAGCCTTGTTGCCCATTTTGATCCTGGTCTCGACGGTGGCGCTGCCTACGTGAGGGAGGAGCACAACATTGCTTAGTTTCGTGAGACCGGGGGTGAGCTGAGGCTCATTCTCGTATACGTCCAATCCAGCGCCGGCAATAACACCTTGTTCCAAGGCCTCGAGAAGCGCCTGCTCATCCACCACAGGACCTCGCGCCACGTTGATCAGAAACGCCGAAGGCTTCATCATTCGAAGTTGATCTTTGCCTATGAGGCGTCTGCTTTGGGGGTTCAAACTTACATGAAGGGACACGAAGTCGGATTGCGCCAACAAGTCTTCCAGAGAAGCATAACTGACCCCGATTCTTTCTTCCTCACGCTGATCGATTCTTTGGCGGTTATGGTAAAGAATGGTCATACCGAAACCTTTTGCCCTGGCAGCAACAGCTTTTCCTATTTGACCCAAGCCGATGATGCCAAGGGTCTTTCCCGATACATCAGTCCCTAGAAAGCGAAAAGGAGCCCATGTCTTCCATTGTTCAGCCCTCACAACCTGGTCGCCCTCGACGATTCTCCGCGCAACGGCCAATATGAGTCCCATGGCGAGGTCAGCCGTCGCATCCACAAGAACGCCGGGGGTATTCGAGACCCAGATGCCTCGAGAAGTTGCAGCCGATATATCGATGTTATCATACCCCACCCCGAAGTTCGCGATCATCTTGAGTCTCGGAGCTGCGTCTAAAACCTCCTCATCTATGCGATCCATGATCATGCTCAGCAGTCCCTCAACGTTTCCAACCCCTCCAAGCAACTCTTCTCGACTCATGGGGCGCTCGAATGCATGCACCACGACCTCATGCTCTGCACGCACAGGCGCCAACACCTCTTCTGTCAACTTTGCAGTCACGAGTACACGCATTTTTCTGCTCCTTCTTACCTAAAATTCGGCTGGCCATGCCGGCGTTCTGATTACGTACCGCCAACAGGCAACCGTCGCCGTGCGGATCGGCTGATCATTATGCGTATAGCCCTCACGCCCTTCGCAAGGTTGATTTTCATCACATCGAGTAGAGCAATTTGACGCTGAGCTATGCGGTAGTTATTCGCAAAACTTGTCACCCGATTGCCTACCTTCGCCCGCGCGAACTTCCCGATGGCTTTGCCGTCACCCACAGGAGCCGAACACGGCGATGCAATCGCAGCTCACATCCAGCCAACAAAGACGTTTTTGTCCCGTCTGCGGTTTGCTTCGACCGCCGAGAAACGATGCAACGCTGCTAGTCACTCGTCCTCCTTTTCAGGGTCTCCAAGTTTTTTCATTCGCCTGTCATAATCTTTCCAATAGTTCCTGTTGCAGTCCTGGATACAGATTGTAAAGAGCCGCCACACTGACGTATCCAGACCGGTTCCTCCTCCCATAAAATACGGATCGACGCCAAACTTGGAACGGCAATCCTGCTCGC
>CAYRVH010000084.1:1391-8553 GCA_964427855.1 uncultured Syntrophaceae bacterium | reverse complement strand
CGCCCGTCAATGCCGTTCCCACGGAGGCAGAAATTCCTCTTCCGTGGGAATGGCCGAAAACCAGCCGGAAATTTCGACGTCCTTATGAGTGTGTCGACGCCTTGCACAGGATATAACTTCTTGTCGCACGCCGGTTCGTCTATGCGGCGTTCTCACCGTACCCATATTCGGACTTGCATTTGTCCCACACTGGGTCTGCAATTGCCCTGAACCTTCGCGCGTAATCATCGATGTCCCCTTTGATTTTGGTGATGACGTCTTCAGCTCCGTCATGAGTAGGATATGCGCAACAGGTCCTCACCACATCCCGATAGATTTCCGGGTTGTCTATGATCATGCACGGTGTTAAGAGATTTTCCGAATACGGTTGCTTCGAGCGAATGGTCCTGAAAAAATCACTCTGGAGCACTTCGAGCAAGCTCTTATTGTAGATGCTGTCCACGGCGAAGTGCGTGAATACACAGGGCTCCACGTCGCCGTTGGCATTGATGTGTACGTAGTTGCGGCCGCCGGCTATACACCCTCCCACGTAGGGCGCGTCGTTCCAGAAATCAGCGATAAAGACGGGATACTTGGCGCGCAACTCTGAGTCTCTCTGTCGCAGGAATTCCCTTTGTTCAGGCGTGGGCATGAGTGAAACATCCGGGTCTTTGCCCACTGGCATAAACAGGAAGAACCAGACCACCATCACGCCTTTTTCGGTTAAGTGGCTGAAGAATGCGTCGCTAGTGATTTCGTTGATGTTTCGGCTCGTCACGGTGAGGGATGTTCCAAAGGGCACGCCTCTTCTCTTAAGCCGATCCATGGCATCCATGATCTTCTGATACACTCCTTGGCCTCTTCGTGCGTCAGTCGCGTCTTGAAATCCCTCGAGGCTGATCACCGCGCCGGCGTTGCCGAGCTCGTAGAGTTGATCTGCGATCCTGTCGTTGATAAGGGTGCCATTGGTATAGAACATGAAGAACAGGTCTTCATACTTGCGTGCGAGACGAAACAGATCATCCGCTCGGGTCAATGGTTCACCGCCGCTAAACACAATAAAGAGGATTCCCATATCCCTGGCTTCCGCAATGACTCTGTCAAGCACGTCAAATGGAAGACCTTTTTCTCGCACGTACTTTCCCGAGTAACATCCAAGACATTGCAGATTACACTGCATGGTTGGGCTGATGAGAAGTGTGAAGGGGGGCGCGAAGCCGTGCTTCTTCTCAAAGTTGGCCCTAATGTCTGAACTTCTCAACAGACCGTTGATGAAAAGCGTCCGTGCGATTTTTTGAAGACAGTGGGGAGATACGTCCGTCATAACCCTGCGAAACATACGAGTCGCCTGCCCTTGATCCCCTTCTTGGAGACTCTCAATCACTGCATCGATAGCCCTTTTCGCCGCTTCCCCTTCAGCAAGACGGCCAGCCAAAAGACTCATTTTCAGGAATGTATCGGGAGACACATGCGGCAACAGCGCGATCATCGCGTTCGCTACTTGTTCCTTGGTCATGTTTCTGATCTTTTCCATGAATTCCATTTCGATCTTCCTCTCGTATCCGACTTCCAAAAAAGGTTTGCTGCGTCATAACCAGATCTGTCAGCTTGCAACGCAAGAGGACTTCAACACCAGCGTTAGGGGACCGTCGCGTATAGCTCGAAATGTCTTTTCTTGGGAAGGGAAGCAGTTACTACGTCCGTGGAGAATCCCTGAGTCTCGTTGAGAAAGGGTCGTGGATGTAATTCCAGGCTCGAAACGACACATACCACCGTCGCACGTGTGGTCAGGATCACTCGGGCGCCAGTTGCATTTGATTTGCCTCACCCTAAAGCACATTTCCGCGACCGCCTCTCGGCTTGCTACGAAAGCTCAGGGATGATCTCGTTTCATACTGCCTTTACTCTTTAACATATATGCCCTGTATCGGGCATTGTCAACTTTTTATCTGTGCGTACTACCCGTTCGGGGCACTTATCTTTACTTTTTGTCTCAAATGACTCGCTTGTATCCCTCCCCTTGTATATTATTTTTATAGTGATATCATGATTGTCACCAACATATGTGGGTAACCCCCCTGCCTCGCCTTGGTCTGTTATTTCGTAGGAGCCGTGCGACTGAGAAATCTTGGTCGCTGGGTCAAGATTTCTCGCTTCGCTGGAATGACAGGGAGGAACGTGGTCCAACAGACGGCCACGTCCTCGAATACGTGAGTATTTCCGAGAATCCCTCGAACAGACGGCCATGTCACGCCACTGGCAATCATAGGAATTTTCCAAATTAATCACGAATTGCCCGCGTGTTCCATCACGTCATCCTCAAGAAAGTGTTGACCATGATGAGTTTTCTGGATTCCCATTTTGATGCGAATGATAAGCTGACATGTGGCTGTGTCGTGGTTTCTTTTGAGAAGAGTTATAATTCCCAGAACCGCTACACACTATTTTGGCGTCACAGTTGCAAGCTCAGCCGTGCACGGCGACGCCAACGACACCGACCGTGGTTCAATACCGTATTCCGGCTGCTTTGACTCCAAGGTAAAGAGGATCTCCGATGAATTTTTCACGGCATACTTTAGGTTGACCGCGTCAACTACGAACCAAGGGCCAGGCTCCAAGGTGCGGAGGTTCACTAGCTGGGCGCATACCTTAAGTTTTTCAGCGGGGGTTGCTTTGCTCCATTGCACGAATACAGCAAGGTTGGTGGCCGCTGCAGTGATCACCTGCTCAGTGTCTGCCTTCAACTTTTTCACCCTACCGAGGACCACGATTCCGAGACCGTCGTTCCGAGACGAGTATGTCAACAGGAATACGTCTGGGGGCGTCCAGGTCACCGCCGAGGTTTTCTGTAATTGGAGCGCTGGGGCCTGACAACCGTTGAACTGAGGCGTGTATCCTGCAAACACCGGCCTCGGCCCCTTTTTTGTCTCAAAATCAAAGGCGTGTTGTGTGTCGTGTCCCTCGCTTGACCAACTAAACGCAGTGTGTATGTGCAAATTACCGAGTTGATCATCCAAGTCAAGGCCCCCCACCCGTACAATCTGGACGCTGCGACCGGAGTGCATCTTGTAAAAAGCGGGCGTGTCCCAAGGTCTTATGGGAAGATCGCAGATCACGTAGGCTCCTGTCGGCACAGATCGAAAGAGATCATTTTTTAACGCTCTTTCTACAAGCTGCCGCGGCTGCAACTCGGCATTACGGTAGGCGTCTATTACAGACAGATTGGTCATGTGGTTAAGCGCGAATACGGCAGCTATCAAGGCTGCCAATCCAAAGGAGCAAGCGCTTCTAAGGCCGGGGAGAGGTTTGAGCCGTTGGCTGAGAAATTTGAGCGCAGCTAAGAACAACATAATGACCCCGAAATAGGAAACATACACAGGCAGATATGCCAACCCCCATTTCAACTCTTGCTGGTATTTCGCAGCCCCTGAGACAATGACGCAGGGCATGAGCCAAAGTACAATTCCCAGGAGGGCCATGGCTCTGAGCTCTTCTGACGGGGCGTCGGCGCGCTCGTTTCCCCTGAACCAGCGCCACGCTCCCACACACAATGCAGCCGACGCAATGCATGTGAAGAACAGATCAGTCGAAGACAGCGCCGCAGAGATCGACCCGAGGCTTTTATGATACGCCGCAAAATAGCTCAAGGGAAGCGCGCCAATTGCTTGTTTGGTGAGCGTCGCTCCCCACACCCATGGGTCAAGGTGCAACTGATTGCCTTGGTACTTCACGTGAGCCATGGCCCTCAGCGCAATCATCACGAGGAGATTTACCGTTGCCAGCGCAATGAAAGGTGCGAGGGTTTTGGTCATTTTCGTAAAACCCGATCTCCCCCATTGATGATGGTAGGCCAACACCACATAGGCTCCCAGTACCCCGTAGAAGGCTTCGTAGGTAAGAAGATTGAGGCCGTACAGGGCAGCGCTTCCTATGAGCCAAGCTGGTTTGTCGGTACGGAGGTATGTGAGAAAGTAGGACAGAGAGCCAAAGATGAACGCCGTCTCCACCTGCATGAGACCGTAATATGAGAGAATCGGGTCGTGGTAGAGACGCAATTGGAAGAAGAGCGGCGGCATAAGCATGGCTATGACCGCCATTGACGCAGAGCGAGTGATGCCCTTTACAAGGGCCCCAAACTGCAAGACGTTTAACAGAATCAGCCCGATGACAAGTGCTTTGTAAGATTCCCGGGTCACGAAAAAGAAGAGAGGATAATAGTATGCGACGAGAGGATACCATCGCCCCCCTTTGATGTAGTCCTTTTCGACAGCCCACCACAACTGCCCCAGGCTCATGTCGGTGAGTTCCGTAAAACCCCTGATAGTCGATTCGCACCAGGAGTCATCTCCGAGAAAAGGTGTATTCATGAGCGGCAGCAGGCATAATGCGTTGAAGATGAGTGCGGCAATCCCCAGAAGCAGGGCTCGTCGGGGAGCAAAAGGTTCAGAGGTTGTATCACTGCGACTGAGCATTGCGCTCATGGCTCTACCTCGTCTTGTGTGGTCTTCCTATCGACACAAACACGACGAGAGTCCTCTTGGTCCACAGGCAGTTGCTGAGCCTAAGGACATCAGAGAAGTTTTTTGGTTTCGACCGTTTGCCCAGGATCACTTTGGCATGGCTTCGGGGTAGATAGAGTTTGAGCCAGGATGTAAAACTGTAGCCTTGAGGGAAAGCTACTTCTTTGGGCTGTGGACTTCCATCGGACGTATTTGCCAGAGAATCAGGCACCTGATTGACGAAGACGCAACCCTTGTTGGGTAAAATTGAGGCGGAAATCAAGAATTGTCGCAATAGGTTGGAGCTCAACTGGGCGCTTGCCTGCCAGGCGCCGTAGCTGCAGACTACGGGCGAATACCGGATCATCAGACATACCACACACACACTGGCAACCACCGCCGTCGCTTTAGGCAACATAGCCAGAACAAGACGAGCGTCCCAGGAGGCGGCCACTGCGTTCCAAAACGAATGAGCCTTTGGAATACGGGGTGACACACCTTGGAAATTCAGTGCAAGCAGACAGCTCAACGCAATAGTAGGGATATACATCCCCCTATGACCGAACGTCAACGTAAAAGCGTAAATAGTCAGAGGCATAAGCAGCCAACACAGGAAGAAAATCCGAATTCGATACAAAGGGCAAGTATCTGAATGTCGCGCCGACTTGATGCCGTGAGCGTAGAGGTATTCCGTGGCGAGCGGCAGGATGGCGAGCACCGCTCCCAAAAAAGCTATACTGAGAGTCGTGTTGAGGAACGGCTGCCACATGCTGTCAATCGGACTAAGCAGGTCATAGAGATACGATGCAGCCATTTGGAGCACATAGAGTTCTTTGTTTGCCCATGGAGGATGATTTGCGGCTATGTATCCGCCCACGCCGCCGAGGACGTATGTCCGCCACAGCACGAATAAAAATGCTGCAAACACATATGGCCGCCATACATGGAGAGCGACTCTAAGGCGAGATATCCCCCCTTCTGGTCGGACAAACAATACGACGAGAACCAATAATAAGGCCGGGAGAAAGAAGGCCGTTTCCTTGCTCGCCATAGCTCCGATCTGACACGCGACCGAGGCCCAAAGGTACCTCCGTTTCTGGCTCAGAGAGGCAAGAAACTTGGCGCAGAAGATCACGCAAAGAACTATAAATAGCCCTGCCATGATGTCGTGTCTGCGGTCGAGGGAGGGTACTGTTTCCACCAGAATGGGATGCAGGGCAAAGGTTATCGCCCCCATACCAGCGGACCAGGGATGAAGACCAAAGAAAGATCTTATCATCACGAACGTAAATATACAGGTGAGGGTGTGCAGGAGGAGATTCGTGAAGTGAAAGCCAGCGGGATTCATGCCCCATAACCAATAGTCTATGCTGTACGATATGGAGGAAAGGGGCCTATAAAACTTTGCTACTTGAAGGAAGTCGCTTCCGGCCATCAATGGTTCGGCGATTATGCGTCGGACGTCTTCCACATGGTTGATTCTGCTTGTTTGAATCAGCGTGATGGTGTCCGTGCCGGTAAAGAACTGCACCAACATAGGGCCATAGGCGAGAACGCAGGCGAGCACGATGGAAAAGAGGATCAAGCCCAGGGATGCCCGGCTGGCGTCTGTTTCACCCACGCTGTCGGCTGGCCAACAAAGCCCGGCTGCCATATTTTTCTCTCACGACAAAGATCAGGGATGGGTCGCCCTGTTTTTATCCAAGCCGTTTTCAACGCTGCGAAGCTGTGGGCCGCGCGCCCTGCGGACGTCAGCTCACACCAAAGAAATGGAGCGCCGCCTTCTTTTTTTTGGCTGGCAGAGACCTGTAAAAGGCGTTCAGCGCGTCTGATGGAAAGTTGAGCGTACTTTGTCCTTTGTCAGCCTTAGGGATTATCTTTGGAGCGCATCGCCCGCAAGCCTCGAAGAACACTTGGCCAATTTGAGAAGCAGGTATATGCTTTGTCAGCTTTTTTACCAAACTAGGATCCATGGACCAGGCTTCGATAAACAAGTCAGGAAAGAAATCGGTCCCCAGCACTGCGTAGAAGAGCGCCTTCCGAATCTTTTCGTTCCCCTCTCTGAACTCTCGTGTAATGCGTTTCGCATCGTACTCTTCAGGGGGGCTGACAGCCTTGAGGAGTTCCATGCCATTGGCGGGGAGGATCTCCACCAGAGACGCCAATTCATCAAGGGAAAACTGCATGGTTGGCAATGCTTTGGCGAGCGCAGGCTGCATAAGGGCTATGACCCGAGCATCCAACCCCTCCAAAAGCTCTATAAGATCACCAGGCGTGAAAGGCTCAAACTGGATTTTGGGCGCACAGAGTATTTGGAGTCGCTCGGACTCGTGAAAAAGCCTCACAACCTGATGAGGGGGGACTTTCTCCCAAGGGATGCGGTCCAGTATTATAGGGGCCTCGCTGTCAGGGCGGCTGAGGAGCTGGCTGATCAATACCTCAAAATCGAATTCATCGAGATCCCCTGCGGCCCTAAGAATTCTCTCCAATTGGTCAGGCGCATCGGAGAGAATAACCATACGACTCCATCTCTTGAAAAGGAAGGTTTCCGACTGCAGATTAGTCGCATCCCATTCACTGTTTATTGTGTCGAGTAATTTTTGGAAACTACGAAGAATTTCCCGCGTGAGCAGGGAGACTTCTTTTTCCTCGAGGCCGTCGCCCAGCTCTTGTATCACATCAAG
>CAYRVH010000084.1:0-1370 GCA_964427855.1 uncultured Syntrophaceae bacterium | reverse complement strand
TCCAACTCTTCTGGAAGCATATCCGATACGTCCATCTCTTCGAGTCTCGCAAGGAAATCTTTTACCTCTTGCATCGACAAGGAGACCGGATCCCGGCCGTTCAGGTAGCTGGATATCACAAGGGTGTTGCAGAGCGCTTCCCTGATGGAATCTATCTCAGCGAGGTTTTCCGCCCGCACATGCGGTGATCGATTGAGCAGTTTGAATGGGAGAGTGTCTTTAAGTTTGAGGATAAATTCGTATCGCGCCAGTTCGGATTCGTAGTATTCCAGGGTCTCCAAAGTGCTGAAAAGTTCATCTCCGAGGGTCGTGGACGTGATGGTGTAGAGTTCTGTCTCGTTAAAAATGCTTAGTTCGGCTAATCGCTGACACGTAATGTCGCTCAGACAATGAAATTCCTCTGGACTTACAAAAATTTCAATTCTGTGGTTGAGCAGAAGCTGCTGCCAACGGCTGCGCAGCTTTTCTATACGTGTGTATGCCAGGCGAAACAGGGCTACAGGGGAGGTGGCCATGAGGAGGTTGACGCCCTCTTCAATGTTCCCTCGACTCTTGATGTGGAGTCCAATGCCTATGAGCTGTAGGATGGTCTCCTGTACCTTGGCAAGCTCGTCTTCTGATCTGAAGTCGATCTCCTTGTCTAGAACGTACTTATTCGCCATGGCAACGGATATGCGTATGATCTCATCCGCTCTATCTCTGGTGAAAGTCCCCTGCTCCATGCCCAAATTGACGACCTTGCTGAGGAACGTCTGGTCATCTCTCACCACTAACCCGAATGAATTCATACAACTTTGCCTTTGCTGCCGTCAAAAACGAAAAAGTTTGGAGACCCTATCGTACACGTTCGAGATATTTGCCCGTTCGGGTATCGATTTTCAGGACATCACCTTTGTTAATGAACAATGGCACCTGGACGGTCATACCGGTTTCGAGCACGGCAGGTTTTGTGGCGCCTCCGGCCGTGTCTCCTCTCACCCCCGGCTCTGTGGAGGTGACCGAGAGTTCTACAAAAATCGGCGCCTCAACACCAATGGGCTTCCCATTGTGAAAAAGCACAGTCACGTTCACATTTTCTTGCAGATAATTCCGGGCATCCCCAAGTTGGTCCGCCCGGAGAAAAAGCTGTTCGTACGTTTCACTGTCCATGAAGTGAAATTCGCCCTCTGATTCATAGAGGTATTGCATTTGCTTTTCTTCCAGGTCGGGTTTATCGACTTTTTCGCCTGACCGGAAAGTCTTTTCCAAGACATTGCCGGTCGTGAGACTTTTAAGGGTGGTGCGGACAAACGCCCCGCCCTTGCCTGGTTTTACATGCAAAAAATCGACGATGACAAATGGCTCTCCATTGATTTCGATTTTGAGGCCCT
>CAYRVH010000083.1:2568-9520 GCA_964427855.1 uncultured Syntrophaceae bacterium | reverse complement strand
CCCAATCGACCAATCAAGATACTCGTCGACGTCACAGTGTCCGTCGATCCGGTTCATCACGACGCTGGCGCCTAAAAAACTGGTCTTAACTTTAATCCAGTCTTAAGTGTCCGTCGATCCGGTTCATCACGACGCTGGCGCCTTGAGGAGACAGATATAATAGCGTATAATAATGTGTGTCCGTCGATCCGGTTCATCACGACGCTGGCGCCCGCACCCTTCTAACCCCTTGCTGGCACAGCATTTTTACATCACCATGCGAGCATGGTGTGATGTTTCTTGACGTGGGCCTCTCGTAGGGCACCTTCATGAGCTCCTGCACCACCTCATTTCTGAGAAATCTCAAGGAGTTCGAGCGTTCCCTGGCCCCCTCCTCAACACCTCCGCGCTCGCACAAGCTGCTGACGCGTCTGCACCTTCATCGGGACAAAACTGATCGACGCCACGCTGCCAAGCCCATTGAAGGGGAAGACACATTGCGTGGCCTTTTCGCCGCCTGTAGCGGCTACAAAAATATACCCACAAACAGTCCGAAAGTCAAATAACAACAACGCCGCTGTCCTGCTCGGGAAGGGGTTGGCCGATGACTGTGGCCGCTTCACGGGCCTCCTTTTCGTGAGGGCCAAGGTCCAAAATCATCACCTGATCTTCTTTCTGGTTGAGTTGCTCCTCAAGATCGGTCTGCAAGCGCACGCGGTCGATATCTTTGAGCACACAAAAAAAGACCGATAACTGCCAGGCTTCGCCGTACCCTTTTAGTACGTTATGGACACGCCGCAATCGTTTTGGATCTCTGATGTCGTAACAAACCAGGTAGCATCGACGCATAACGAACTCCGGCCATTCATCGCGTTGTGAGAAACGCGAGAGAAGGAATGTCACCTGTGAGCCAGGCCGCAATCATTCGCGCGTGTAAAACGATCATGCGCCGGTAGCTCAAACGATACTCGAAAACAGGATGGGTGATCTCAGTATCCATTCTTCTGCCAAGGGCATTGAAAAAGACCTTTCTCCCAGACTCGGTGAACGAACAGCCTGCGGTGGTGCGAAGAAAATGTCCCTCGGTCAATTCACCGCGGTTAAAGCATGTGATCGCGACGGAATCCGCGATGAGCGGTCGAAACGGCTCCATGAGATCAAGCGCGAGCGCGGGACGCCCTGGTCTCGAGACATGGAATCCGCCGATAGATGGCTCAAGCCTCGCGAGGCGCAACGCCGCCACGCATTCATGCGTCAACATGGAGTACGCGAGGGATAGACAGCAGTTTATGGGGTCGGGCGGGGGTCTTCGCTTCCTGCCATTGGTATCGAATTCCTCTGCTAATGGCGTCCTGAACATTCCAGCAAGATGCCCGAAGTAAATGGCCGCCGCTCGACCCTCATGCCCGCGCACCACATCCACCGATTCCGCCTGTGCGGCCTTCTTGGCCTCCCGCGCGAGATCGGCGGCCACCCCAGTGGGCAGCGAACTGTGATTGCGGAGGAGAAGTGTTCGCTGGTTGATGATTTTGGCCGACACGAGGGCGCGTGCCAGTTCGAGGCAAACTTCCTCAGAGTCGAGCTTTCGAATCTGCGCCCTTCGAACGCCGGCGCTGACTGAATCGAGCGGATCGATCATTGCCACCAGTCTTCCCGCCGGCGAAAGAAAGGCGATGGGAGTGTTTTTGTCGGCAAGGGCGCGAATTGCCTGGGTGGTGATTTGTACCGAACCGAGCAGCGAAAGGCTTTCGAGGTTAGCAAGCGGTACGGTCTTCACCACAGAGCCATTCTTGTCAGTAATCCGCAATTCCATACCGCGAACGCCGATTTTTATGCCGTCTTGCTGGGCCACCACATGAATGCCATCATCGCGAGGGGGCCAGATCTTTCTCGGCGTTAATTCGTCGCTTGGAGATTTGGCGCGCTGATGGTTGATTTCGTCCGGCAGGCATATCGGCTGAAGCGAGCACCGAGGGCAACGCGGATCATTGAGCAGGGGGAGAGGCCGTGAGCCTTTCGCGCATTGTTTCGCGGCTTCCAGAGTTCGTAAGGCCTCCGTCTTGAGAGCGGCATCCACACGAATCCGGAGGCGAAGCTTTTCCTCGGCGTAATAAATGACCGCTTCCCTCACCGTATATCCGGCATGCTCGAGAAGAATAGCTTGCAAGCCCACTTGAACCCGGTCTGTAGGCCACGCCTCCAGGTGTGAAGCCGGCGATTGCGT
This sequence comes from uncultured Syntrophaceae bacterium, assembly GCA_964427855.1. Lineage (GTDB taxonomy): Bacteria > Desulfobacterota > Desulfomonilia > Desulfomonilales > Desulfomonilaceae > JAUPKT01. The sequence goes on along the minus strand of CAYRVH010000083.1, from coordinate 7,317 downwards.
CATGTCACCGCACTCGTCTGCAGGGGTACTCACTGCAACGCGCTTGGGACCTCCCTTACGGTATTCGACCGGCACGGCAACTTGACCTGATATCTCCGCCAAGTCCAAGGTCGCGGTGAGGCCGAGCGACTCGCTCGTCAAAGCCAGACTTCGAATGACCTTTGGCCGTTCGGGTTCATCCTCCCTTACGTCTGTATTTGCTAAAGCGGCGCTGGGCTTGTCCACGCGTCGGTGGACAGCGGCCCCCTTTTCCGTGTCGCTGCTCGGAACGAAGATACCCTCGACCTGCATGTAATAGAAAAGCCGCGGGCAATAGGCATGTTCGGCCACATTTCGGGCTGGCCAAAGGATCTCATCCATCGGTTGCGTCCTTTTTAGAGGAGAATCTTGTCCTTCCTCGCCCAATTAAGCGGTGGGTTTTTGCGATTTTTTTTTTCTGTGCCTCCAAGCCACGAATGACTCTGTATTGCACCTCGCTCCAATAGGGGAGGTATTCGTTCCAATGTCTGCTATTGATGCATTCAAGCGAGGATGCCGAGATGTCGCACCAGAGATTGACGACTTGTTTGGCTCTGCCAGGATTCTTATTGCCTCGCTTCTTTTTTGCCTCAGGGGCCTCACCCCTCTGCACTTGAGTGGATTGCCGTAGCGGCTGTTCCGGATTAACCACCGCACAGCCGCCGACCTTATCTTTAACGGGTTTGAAGGTGGTTGGATCGCACGGCACATACCACCACTTTCCAGTCCAATCCGGGTCGGTAAGCGCCCGCAGGCCGATGTTGGCCGCCGCGTTCAAGTCAGCCTGGAGGCCCTTGGCGGCAGGAGATTTCGGATCCGCCGAAACAAATACCTCGCCACCATTGAGAGGCACACGAAGAACGCCAGCATTCTTCCAATAAGCCTCAGTCTTATCCTTCCACATGGCGTTCAGGTCACAGAGGAGCCGCTCACGTGCGTCGCCTTTGTTCTCGGCCTGCTTTGCCACCGCTTGCGCAACCTGCTTCCTCCAGAATGGCGACCTCATGAATTCATACACGGGTACATCCTGACAGCGGATGCCCGGAGCCCCCGTGCGGGAGTCTTGGCGCGATGTATAACTCGCCGAGACTTCGCGCAAGTGCAGGCAGTGGAGTTGGCACGCTTCGGAGAGATACTTCTTGACCTTCGATGACGACCAGTTCATGAGCTGCCGATTTTCCCGCCGAGTACGTGTTTCCTTGGGCCTGTAGTGGGTGAGGTCTTCGATCACGATGGCGTGGCACGGCTCATCGACGCACGAGGTCGGACGTTTAGGATCCCTGGCGCCCACTGGCCGCCTCATACGTCCAACGCCTAACGCCGCCTCGACTATTCGACTGGCAAGTTGCTTGACGCGCTGTTCGCGTAGATGTTCCATGGCATCCAAAGCGCTCTGTCCAAAATGTTCTTTGGTCTCAGCCCGTGTGCCGTCCGGTTTAAGGCGGGTGAAGAATCCCACCTGAACTTTGCGGCGAAACTCGGTCAGCGTGGCGAGCCGGGAAAGGGAGAGTCCGCCAACCTTGCGAATGGTGGGGTCACCGGCGTGTCGTCCACGTGGAAGGATCCAATCGCTCAACCAGCGGAGCTGTTTTTTCCACCGCTCGTCGTATTCTTCCCATCGTTTCTTCCAGGCGTCGTGGAGAACCTCCCTAAGGTGCGCATTTTGGGCCAGCGCCTTGGCCACATCGTAGAGTTTTTCTCGATTTCTTTTTTCCCTATTTTTGCGCTCCAGTCTTGAAGATTCCTGGCCGATTTCCTCCGGTACACTGTATCCTGGTAAGCTAGTAATATAGTCATTCCACAATTGCCTTGCCGCATCATCCCGCCATCCACGGGAAGACGCCAAGCCATGCCAGAGCATCAGTGCGTCCTGAATGAACTCTATGCGTTTGTTTTCTCTCGCCGCCCGGTTATCATTTGCGGAAAGCTCTTTCGCCTTGGTGAAGTAGTATCTGCGTTCGCCCGGCATGGGTTTGTATTCTGCGGTCATTGCGAAGGCGATTCGCGCCCGGTCGCCATGGCGCTTGAGGCCGAGACGCATGGTACGAACGGCTGATGAGATCAGGTCGCAGACGGCGAGAGAGGGTTTCCAAAGCTCCTCCTCATCTCCGCTGGACGCCCCGCTCGCTGCCTTATCTGCTTTGGATGGAATCCAGCCAAGTCGTTTCAATGCGTCGAGCCTTGCTTTCTGCTTGCCGACGTTGCCCCAGCCGGCCGCAACCAACTTGTCAATCAGCGGGACCATGCGGCCAAGTTCGCTTTCCAGTTGATGGACCGCCCAAATCTCATCGTTGGACGCCTCACGCGCGCCCTCCTCCTCGCCGTGGAGCTTGATGAGGAACTGGCGGTCGAGCCGAGCCCAAGGAGCAGGATGTAGCGTGCCGTCCGGCAATTTGTCCGCGCCGATACGGCGATAGATGGTAGTCTTCTCGACCACTACGTGATTGCCCTTCTTTCGCTTCATCGCCTTTTTCTTGAGATGGAGATAAAGATCGCTCTCGTTCGGGGCTTCATGTCCGGCGACCTGGCAGTCGGCCTTGACCTGCTCGGCGTTGACCGCTTCCCATACGGCGCAGGCCGCACCGTAACGGTGGCCGAGGTCGACAGAAAGCACTCGCAGGCCGTGCAGACGGGAGAGAATAAGCCGCGCGTGACCTTTCCGATCTTTGTTTATATCCGAATGTGGCCAGTATCGCGCGTCAACGTTGAGCTGAAGCCTTGCGGTATATTGGCGCCATGGACCCTGCGGTTGGAGCCTTGCGGAGAAGGTGATAAGCCAACGGATTCGGTCAATCATTCTAAGCATTCGCCGCTTGCGCTCTTCGTCCGGCAAACGAGGGGCATCCCTTTCGACGGCGATAGCTTCTAACTGCTGCCGTGGAGCCTGCAACCTGCCATTCCAGTGTTCCTGTTCAAAAAGCGCCGCGATATTCACCGCATCGCTCTCCATCACCTTAGAAGCCGCTCGTCCCAATCTATCTGCGCGGGTGACCGTGGATGCCCCATCATTTATTGCGTTCTTTCCGAGGGCCAGATCACGCGCCAGCCTCTTGGATTGCCAGCACAGGTGAACGGGCTCAATCTTGGTTCCGGTCCAAAGCTTCATCCAAAGAGCGTGTCGATTCGAGCAGCTGTCCACATCCCTGTTACGGTCGTCCAAGTTCTTCCGAGCCTTCTTGAGTTTTGCTTTGGCGCGTTGGTGAATGGCAAAATCGATGCACCAACGGGAGCATCCGAAATCGCAGAAAACCGGATGCAAGAGCTCGTCTGGGTGGCAGTACGCCGGGACTTTGAAATGTTGTTTTTTGTATTCCGCTTCGGAGGCGAGGACATAGTCAATGAGTGGTTGCGGATCAGGATCTTTCGTGGGATCGCCGTCTTTGTGCCAAACGCATGCGGCGTCGTCTTCGGCGAGCGCCTCGAAGAGCTGGATGTCGCCGAACTTGTCAATTTCACGATCGTCCTGCAGCGCCCGCGCAGCGCCAATACGTTCGGCGCTGGCGCGACATGAACTCTTACTCCACGCGGCAACAACTTCTTCCCATCCCTCCACCGCGCGCTGGCGGATGCGATAGGGTTCCAAAGCTCCGGACGCTTGCGAACGTTCGGCACAAAAATCATCGAGCCAGTTTTTAATCTTCTCAGGTACCTGCTCTATCTTTTTTGCATGCTCTTCAAATCGGCGGCGCTGCGCTTCCGCGCGCTTGATCCATGTGTGGGCGAGTGAAACACGGCGTGCAGCGTGATCAAGCATGACGGCGAACTCGGAATGCGTTGCTGCGCCTCCATCCTGCAAGTAGGTGAACCCACAATCAGACTCCACGTTATTCAGAATGGCGTCCGCGTAGGGTCGTCGTCCCTTGGATCCGGTGTTTCGCCTGCAGTTTTGAGCATCTGTGGTCGCTTTTTCCTTCAGGTTCATAAAGTCCTGTTGAGTGACTATTGCAATGCCTTTAAATTGATTGAGAAGGTTGCGCGTCGCGCTCTTGTGACCGGGACCGCTGATCAGACCAAGCACGCCCTGTAGGTCATGCGATGCAGGATTGTAATCATCGAGGGTGGCTGCAAGGTCATGTATTGCTTCATTCCCGGTTACGCCCGCTTGAGCCTCCTCTGCCCACGCGGCGATCTTCCCATAGACTTCGGCCATACGGCTGAAATCCGCTCCTTTACCGGCGCCGAATCTACTGCTGAGCCATTGTCCTGCCTTCTGGACGAGATCCTTGGTTTTCTCCTCTTGCTCTGCCTCAGAAGGTTCTTCTTGGGTGTCTTTCGCTGGGGCCAGATAGACATTAGGGCTTCCGAAGAAACGCTCCAGCATATCCCACGCTTCCTCACGCGTGAGTGAGGGACCTACCGACTTGACCTCATCATCAAACGCTTTGCTGCGGTTGACCCAAACGGAGTCGTCGCGTATGGCGGCGGAGAGTGATGGCGTGCAATCCTCTTTCCAGCTGGCGATCTCGGCATCTTCAAGGCCCCTGCTTTTGAGGATTTCTTCAAGCGCCGCAACAGCCTTGTTTTTGCGATCCTTGGCCGGCTCTGTACCGGCCGCAATGATGTAATTCTCCGGAGCCCCGCGCCTCGACTCCACCGAAAGCCATGACAGGGCCAAAAGAATTCGCCGCGCCTTGCGCTCCTCATCAGTCGGATCGCGTTCAGGGATTCCCTTTCCTCCCTTGACCTTGACGTCCACCAGCGTGTGGTCCAAACCGCCGCGCAGCGTAAGCA
>CAYRVH010000083.1:0-2558 GCA_964427855.1 uncultured Syntrophaceae bacterium | reverse complement strand
CGCCAAACACCTTGGCGCCTTTGTTGACCGCTTCGTGCGTCTTCCAGAGCGCGTGACGCCAGGAAATATCGCTTTGGCTAGCGCCTCGGAGTCGAAGTGTGTAGGCTCGCTGGGTGAGAGGTGGTCCAGTCTGTCGGGGCAATATTCACCTCCATGAATATCTTTCAAATGCGGGCTGTGGAAGAAGCGCTGGCTGGCGCGGAAGCATCCCTCAACCTGGACATCACGCAGGTTCGGTTGCCTTTAATCAACGATCCCACACCGATAGTGAATCTAACCATCTTGTTCTCCGTCGCAATTTATCCTTCTGCAGCCGAGTCACGGGCTTCCGGATTGTACTGTTTCAGACAATTCCAGTGAAAAAAGCTGTTAGTTCTTATTATTGAGAATTCTCTCTTGCCTACTTTTCAGTTTGGTTTTTTCCACCTTGCTCCGGCATTCTGCAAGAAGCGGCGTCCTGTTTCAAGACAGTGGACAAAAGCTGATGGATATATCGATGAGTCCTGCAGTGGCCGTGTGTCATTGCATTACACTATCCATTGTCCAATAATTGGGGCAGACAGATATCTGTCCTGACGGCACACCTCGTCCCATGTCGATATGCCACAAAACCTCTCCTCCCTGATGAGGTGCGAGATTCCAGCGCCCAGTAGGAGTTTGAAGCGCCCCCAGACATCAAGGTGTCTCAATAATGAACAAACGTGACGATGACTCGCATAAGCCACATGCTCTTTCGTAGAAACAATGCCCTTCTTCCTCGTAGTCGAAACTATTTTTCGGCAAATATTGCGTGTAATTTTAGCCACCTCCGAGAACCGGGAGGGGCAGGCGTCACGGTCCGAGTTGATACCCATTTCAGGAAGCCTTCGATGTCGAAGATGCTGGTGATGACTTCAGTTTGAACGTGATCAGGGAGGTATTTGTGGAATCGACCTGCGCCAACACAGTAGGCAATTGATTCTTTCATATCCTCCACTGCGTCTCGAATATCATGCTGGTTCCACCTTACATCCCGGATGTCTTTTTCACCTATATTTCCTCTCAGGGCCAAGCCCTCTTCGAAGGAACCTCGAATCTTCCCTTTCAGTAGTTGCCAAAGGACTCGTTCGTACAGCTCTCCGCCAAAATGGAACCAGATGGGACCTGATTGTTCGGATTCATACACGACGGTTTCATCTTCACCAAAGCCAAGGCCTCTCCTGACGTGTTCGGCATAGGACTTGGTGACCAGTCGTGGGCGGGCGTCATAGCCAAACATATGGGATATCTTGCCTTTGTGTCTCTTGACTAATATCTCTTCCCCTTCATGCACGACATCAACCGTGGAGCCTCCTATGGCAACGCCTTTCTTGGCACACGCACTTGACGAGACATGACCTATTGTTTGCTGCGTTACATGATCCACCACCGCGGTTGTTGGCCCGGCGGCGTCAAAATTGCAATGGTAGTAGGCCCGATTTTTGTCAAGGCCATCCGAAAATGTTTCACCCAAGAAAAGCCGACCCCCTTGCTGTACAAGCCATTCATTGGTGAGCAGATGCTCGAGGACAGCCTTGGCGGTTGAGGCAACTGACTTGCCCCACACCGCCTCAGTCAGCTCACACACATCACTTGGTTTGCGACCCCTACGGCCGGATTGCATAATGAGGCTTATGACCTGCTGAACAAAAACACCCCAGCGCTTGCTGGGAGGGTCCGCTTCCAACAGACCTTGTGCGGCGTAGAGCAACATGCTGCTTAGGGCAGCGCTGTCAGGTTTATCATTCGGGATGGCAACAATCTTGATCAACCCAGATCGCCTGCCTCCCCGCCCGATACGCTGGAGGAGCGCTGAGGTATCGGGAGGGGCCCCCATCAGTACGATGATGTCTACATCGCCTATATCAATGCCTACCTCCAAAGTTGATGTGGCGACCAGCACCGCATCACGACATTGCGCGAACATCTTTTCCGCTTCTTCGCGTTGGGTCTTGCTCAGGCTTCCATGATGCCCTGAAACGTACACGTTCCTTCGGTTCAGTAATGCCTCGTAGAGTTCTGCTGACAGCCTATCGCATTTTGTGCGCGAGGGGACGAATATCAACACCTTTCGCAAGTCGTCTCGAGCACCGTTTTCGATTGCGCCCCAAATCAGTTCCACCTCTTTTCCTTGAAAGGACAGAATAGAATCAAGGGCCTCTCGGATCGGTTTCAGCCCTGCTGAAGACCGTATTCTCAACCACTGACGAGGAGGTCCTGGGACATATATTTCAATTTCCCGATCACCCGCGACGCGAACGATCGAGGCCGAAGATCCGAGTAATTTTTCCCCCACATACGAAGTTTGGGAGACAGTTGCACTCCCGGCGCATACCTGGATGGTTTCGTTTGAGATCCACCGCTGTTTCACGGCATATTTTTTAAGTCTTTTCAGCCTCGCCACAAGCCACGCGACATGATCTCCCCGGGCTGTGTTCTCGTAAAGATGCGCCTCATCGAGAAATACTGCATTGATGGCGGCGAGGAGATGACCCACGGGTGCTCCATTCTGCGTTTGGATATCGTGGCACAACATCGAA
>CAYRVH010000082.1:0-10537 GCA_964427855.1 uncultured Syntrophaceae bacterium | reverse complement strand
GGCTGCACCCTGGGCTATGACCAGCACCCCGCTGACGCGGGGCTTAAAACCGTACCCCCATGAGATTGCCGCATCGCCTTCGGCTCCTCGCAATGACGGGGACGTCGGCAATCGGGCCTCGAACGCGGGGAGAGGTAATTTCTTGACACAAACGTCCCAAATGCGCTATATTTGCGCTTGATTATTTTGTTTTATCGTTCGTTTCCCTGTATTTTTCCCCTGAGGTATGGTTTGAAGGCAACGAAACACATCCCCGCGGTTCTCGGCCTGCTGTTGTTCCTTGCCGTCAGCGTCCTCTCTTTGTATCCATCGCAAACTCACGCACAGGCCATGCCCTCCTGGCTCGGCGGCGGCCGCATCTGGGACTGGTCGGATTTCCGCGGCAACGTAGGCTTCCGCATGTATATGCCCAAGCTCATCTCGGGGACCGCTAAGTTTGGTTCGAACGAATATGACATGTTGGGCAGCGGCAACTTCAGCTACCTACCGCAGCCTGACTTCTTCAAAGAGGGATGGTTCATTCTCTATATTGATCGGCTAGCCCTGAGGGCAAATTTTGAGGAGGATCACCGGTTTCGAGGGGTCGTGGGGGAACGGATTTTTGCCCATCCCAATTATGGCGGACCTAGGACGCAAACGAACCCCATGCGCATTTCCGAGATGGACTTAGGGTGGACAAGGTTCGGGATAGATCTGGATGTGTTTCGATTGCCTTTTCTCCGTGCAGGGATTAATTTTGATAGGCATTTCGAATCTGTCATTCTAGTAAGCCGTCAGGATGTGGACACCATAAATTTTTCATTAAAAGATCCTAATGAGGGTTTTGATAGAAAGTACAACCCCTTCATTCCGGACCGAATCGGTGAGAAGCTCACCACGCATCAGCCGCCAGTGACCCTTGGGGTGCACGCCTTTGCGTCGCCGGGCCGCCTGTTCGGCATACCGTTGACGGGGCAGGCCCGGGCGCGATTCCCCTTCCCATTTCTGACCAAGATCACTGGCGAGCCGGCTGAGGCCCGCATCACGGAGTGGGAGGTCTGCGTCGGTCTTCGGCCCAACATCTGGAATACGAGCCTCTACGGATATTCCAGCTTTGCCATGGGCATTGACGTGGGATTCAAATCCACCTACCTGGATATGGATTCCGGCGACGGCGTGTGGAACGTGAAGGCCCATTGGCAGGGGCCGTACGTCCAGGTTGGTCTGTATTATTGATCCTCGTGCTGGCGCCTCCTACCCAGGGCGTTGCCCTGGGCTATTGTACGACGCCCCGCAGGAGCGGTGCATAAAACCCTTTCTTAAAAGAAAACCCAACATCGCCATACGTCAGATGGTCATTCCATGAAAATGGAAATCCAGGAAACTCATTATGGATCCCCACTTTCGTGAGGATGACAGAGCGGCGACACGCGCTTAATTCGCGATTAATTTCGAAACCCCTAATAAAACCTCGACGGATGAGATTGCCACGTCACCTTCGGCAAATCGCAATGGCAGAGACGCCCCGCCCTTGTGCGGGGCCGCCCAACGTCACCTAGGGCAGCGCCCTGGGGACCTGGTCAATCGAGGTGCACGCAATCATTATTCCTCCCTCACTTGGGAGGTTGCCAGGCCTTTGAGGAGCCGATAGGTCGGGTATAGAGAAGACACAAAACACGCTGCCATGGTCAACAAGAAGGTCTTGGCAAACACCCAGGGATCCACGGAGATATCTATGGACCAGCCAAAAGACCGGTAGTTGATGGCATACACGATGATGTACGTCAGCGCCACCCCACACACCAGAGAGATAAAAAACGCAGCCGCGCCCATGACCAGCGATTGCCATATATTCATAGCTCCAAGCTGCCTGGGGGTCAGCCCGAGACAACTCAAGACCGTCATGTCCCGGGATCGTTCCATAAGGATGGCCATGAGCGCGGTCGCCACTCCCAACAGCGCCACCAGCAAAGACACGCCTTTCAATGCGGCGGTAGGCGCAAAGGTCTTGTCAAAGATAACGAGGATATTGTCTCGCATGCGCGTGTTTGTCACGATGGCGCGGTCAAGTCCCTGGAACATGTCCTTGATGGAATCCCGCACCGTCTCAGCAGACTCCCCTGGCTTGAGGAACAGCGCTACGGACTGCACGCGGTGGTCGTTCCATAGCCTTTCATAGACTTCCCGATGGATTTGAACGGTCCCCTGGTCCGACGAATAATCTCGGACCTCTGCAACAACGGGAAAGCGCGTCTGACCTGTTGGGGTGGGCAGTTCAATGGAATCGCCCACCTTGTATCCGAATTTGAATGCAAGGGATTCTGAGATGAAGACGCCCCCATTTTCAAGGGCTTCCCACGCCCCTTGCTCGCGGCTGAGGAATCGGAATCGCGCATGGCGCTTCAATACCGAGGCGTCGATCACCCTCAGCTTCACTGGCTTTCCGCGAAGATAGACGGTATAGGTGGCGTACCGCTCCACCCCATCGATGCGAGGGTCTTGTTGGAGCCGCTGGATCAAGGATTCCGGGAGCGGATGATCCCACTTGGTGGTGGCGGGGGAGATGTAGAGATCGCCTTGCAGCGCGGCCTTGAGCCACGCAGCGACTGAAGTCCTGAAGCTGTAAATCATGGTGTCCACGCCGATGGTCATGGCGAGGGCCGTCGCCAAGGCAGCGACGGCTATGCTCGTACGGCTCAATGACGCCTTGATCGTGCGCGCGGCCAGGAAACCCTCGATGGAACCCGCAAACCTCCTCAACGCCGCCCCAAGATAGTGCGTGAAGGGCGAAAGAAAGGACGGGGTAAACAAGGCGAAGGCCATGGTCATGACAAAGGCGGAGGCGAAGCCCCAGTACACTGAAAAACGTGAGGCCCAGGCTGCGCCCGCCGACACCACCACGAGGATCAAACCGCATGCAAGGAGCAATCCTTTGAGCCGTTGGGCGCGGTCCTCGATGCTTTGCCGCTTGAGCCCTATTACCGGCGGGGTCGAGGACACCTCCAAAGCCGGTATGAGGATGCCGAGGAACGTTGCGGCAAACCCAACGCCGACTCCGCTGAGCGCAATGCCGGGGGTGAGTGCCACAGCCCGTACATCCACTTGAAAATAAAGCTCGCTGATGGTGGAGGAGACGCGGTCGATGCCGAGGATCGCCACGAGATAGCCGAAGGCCACGCCCACAATGCTGCCGACCGCGCCCAAGAGCACAGACTCGCCGAAAAAGGCGAACACAAGCTCTTTGCGATCCACGCCGAGGGTCATCAACAACGACATGTCTTCGCGCCTGGACAATACAGAAAACATGGAAAAGTTGTAGATGAGAAACACCCCCACGAACAATGCCAGCAGACTCATGGCCGCCAGATTGAGCTGGAAGGAGTAGAGCATGGATTCCAAGACGGCTTTTCGGGATTCGGCGTCCGTGAGCATCATACCAGCCGGGAGGTCTGCGGCAAGGGAAGAGGCGTCGCCCTTGACGATCACATCGATCCTATCCAAAAAACCTTTGCGGCCAAACACGTCTTGGGCTGACGCAATATCCATGATCGCGGTGTTTTCCCCGAGGTTCGCCTCTGATCCACTGGGCAGGGCCCCGAGGATCCGGACGCCTTTTTCGATCCCTGCGGTGAGCACGGTGAGGCGCTGCCCGGGTTTCAGCCCATGCCGACGCAGAAACGATTCGGAGAACCACGCCGCAGGACCGTAGGCGCCGAGGAACTCCAGCAGCGACGTTTCATTTCCCGCGGACACTGGCGCCGGCCTGAATTCGGCGTCGAAAAAAGGGTCGATGCCGAGGAAGCGAATGGGTTCCGAGCCTGTTTCCAGGGCCTCAGCCATGACATCCACCACCGGCGCCGCAGCCTCTACCTGGGGATGCCGCCATATCCGCGCGAAGTCTTTTTCGTAGATGCGGCCATACTGAGACGCGATGGAGTGGGTAGCTCGTCCGGAGAGGGCATCCACGGATCTGGCAAAGGATGCCAGCGCTGATTCGTTGATGAGTTCCACCGCAACCACGATGCCCACTCCCAACATGATGCCGAGCAGGCAGAGCAGAGAGATGAGGACGCGGCGGCGGTAATACCGGAAATTAAAGGAGAGAAGCGGACGCAGGGTCATATCCGTGGAGTGAGGGAGATCCTTTCTGCCGGCTGCCTGGCGCCTTGCGCCGGCGGTTCCTCCCAAAGCAGCCCGCCTTTCAGCCGATACACCCTATCAGCGAGCCACGCGGCCTCCTGGCTGTGGGTCGCCATGATGAGCGTGGCGCCGGTGCTGCGGCATACCTCGTCGATGAGGCTGAGGATCCCGTTGCCGGTGTCCAGATCGAGATTGCCTGTGGGTTCATCGGCGAGTATTATTTTTGGGTCTTTTATCAAGGCTCGGGCAATGGCGACCCGCTGCTGTTCGCCGCCGGAGAGCTGTTCGGGGTATCGCTTCCACGCGCCGTCAAGCCCCACGGCCTCGAGCAGGCCCCTCGCCTTGGATTCGTCCGGTCTGCCGAGAAGGTCAAGGGGAAGCAGGAGGTTTTCGCCCACCGTCAGAGTAGAAAACAAATTAAAGGACTGGAAGACGAAGCCGATTTCTTTCCTTCGATAATGAGCCAGCTCCTCTGGCGTCATTGCGGCTAAGTCTCTGCCGTCGAAGAAGATCCTTCCGGACGTCGGGCGATCCACGCCCGCCACGAGGTTGAGGAACGTGCTTTTCCCTGAACCGCTCTTTCCCAGCAGTATGATGCGCTCGCCGGCGTCTATGTCGAGGCTCACCCCGTTGATGGGGAAGATCTCGCAGGCGATTCCAGTGCGGTAGCATTTCGCCACAGTGTCTAAAGTGAGGATCGGGGCCATTATCTTTCCGTTTGTGCGGGTCCTCCCTTCCCAGGACGCCGCTCTAAGCTATTCTGAAGCGCCCCGCAGCAGCGGGGCTTAAGGCGCGTCGCCGCGGCTTTCACGGGTCTCGAAAGTACTCGGAAATTCGATGATGCGGCCGTCATTCCGACCACTTTTTTCCCGCGTCATTTCAACCACTTTTCTCTCTGTCATTTCGAGCATTTCTCTCTGTCATTTCGAGCGAAGCGAGAAATCTTGACCCAGCCAGAAAGATTTCTGAGTCGCAAGGCTCCTTCGAAATGACATCATGTCGGGGCGTCTCGATCGCGTCGGCGTCACCTGGAGGGCGGTGGGGACGTCGCTGCCGCGCCGTATATACGCTGGAGGCGTTTTTCGAAATACGCGCTGCGCTTTTTTCGAAAAAACATGTAGTCCCTTTCAGTGGGCAGCGTATTATCGGTGACGGTGAGCCAGACGCTCGTCACGGTGACCTGTTCCAAAACCCACCCGAGCCGCATGCATATCAATTCTCCCTCGGAGAGCTCTCCCATTTCTTTGTCAAGGCCTGCGGCCGTTGGTTCGCAGTACCGATATACGGCGTCCCGGAACGCGGGGTTGGGCATGAGTTCCATCGGATGTTTGCCCTGTTTGTTGGCCAGGAATTCAGCGGCATGCGCGACCCTCACGAAGTCCCTTTTGATCAACGGAATCCCGTACGAAATGATCTCCCTGGTTGTCTTAGTCAGACCGAGGATCTTCTTTTTTTCCCCAGAAGAAAACACAGTGGAATACGGGAAGGAGTCGATGTTTTCCTGGGCGTCTTTGAGTCGATGGACCCATTCCTCGAGGAAGAAGAGGCTCTTGAGCGGGCCGCGGTCAACCTGCTTCTCGAAGAACACCAGCGAGGGATAGTCTTTGATCAAGAATTTGGTCACCTTGTCGTTGACTTCCCGCAGTTCCCATTTGAGGAATTCTTCGACAATGGCTTTGTTTTTTGGCTTCAAGATCTCCTGAGAGATCTCGGCGTCGGTGAGCCGCCTGGTTTGAGCAGACGCGGGGGCGTCAACATTCAGCAACGTATGGGACAGGATCAATATCGTCACGAGGCCCCAAGAGAGGCAAGCCGTGGGGTCCGCCCCTGACGACGCGGGGCTTCCCCACAAGGCCTTCAAAGGGCTGCGTCTCCTGCCAAGGGGCGGATTTGCCGGCAATCGATACAAGCTCACGAATGTTCTCTTTTCTGCACTTCCTCGGCGGGCCAATCGGGCCGAGAGCCTACTTTGCCGAAATCTGATGATCCAACCAGTTGATGAACTGACTTACCCCTTCACCGGTCTTTGCCGACATGGGGAAGATGTGTATAGCCGGATTCATTGCCGTGACCGTACGCTTCAGTTCGTCCATATCAAAATCCGTGTAAGGGAGTAAATCGATTTTGTTGAGGATAAGGGCGCGAGATTCCGTGAACATAAGGGGGTACTTGAGGGGTTTGTCGTGGCCCTCTGGGATGGAGAGGATCATCACCTTGGCGTCCTCGCCCAGATTGAACTCCGCGGGGCAGACCAGGTTGCCCACATTCTCGATGATCAGGAGGCTTTTCCCGTCGAGCCCTAAGTTCTCCGCAGCGCGAGAGATCATGTTGGCGTCAAGGTGGCAGGCGCCTTTGGTATTGATCTGCACTACATCTATAGGGGCCTTCTGTAGCTTCTGGGCGTCCACATCAGAGGCAATATCGCCTTCGATCACCCCTATCTTGTGCTTGCCTGAAAGCGCTTCGATAATCTTGAGGATCACGGATGTCTTGCCTGCGCCAGGCGACGACATGAGGTTCATGACATACACCTTGGAATCGACGAATTTCTTCTTCAGATTCCCCGCCAACAGATCGTTTGCGCTTAAGATATCTTCATTTACATTCAATGTTCTGACGGCCATTATCTTCTCCTTCTCGAATGGTTGCGTCGCTTTTGGCGCGCCTCGCTCTTTCGCACCGCGGCAAGGGTGTCTTGCAGCCTCACATGTTCGACATAGGCGCAGTCTTCCGGCATCCAGTGTATCTCCCGCACTTTCTCCGGCGTCAAGATGATGCAATCAGGCTCGACTTCGGTTCTATTCGCATAGACTTTGCACAATTTGGTCTCTGTGTCGAGGTATCTGCAGGGCTCGTTGGTATATCGTATGACGCCGCCGCCCAGGTCAATCTTTTCATAGCAGCATTTACCGCAGCGTCTGCACAGGGCTTCCCATTCTTCCCTGTCCATAGGGCATCCTCCGTCTGCCAGAGGTCTTACATATAGGTAGTGACACTACCACACATTACCCCTCAGAAAAAGGCGCGCCTCCGACGCCCATGCCGTTTTTTTCTTGCAACTCTAGGCATGGCAGCTTTATTATGGTTATGGAGTATGAAACCTGGCCTCTATTGCTTGTTTCCAAACGAACAATGATGGGAGACGCACGAGACCCGGTGAGTGCAATGCTGCGGGTGTGGTACCGCATTGAGTGTGTAATTGTCGATGCTCCCTTTGTAAACCCTCAGACGTAAGAGCAAATCACAAGCCCGGATGCCCAAGACGGCGCGATGAGTAGTTCTTCCCGCAGTTGGAGGTATTGGATGCCCAGGTGACAGCCAGGGAGGGATGGAGCGACTGTCTCTTTAGTTTTCGTTTTGGCGATACTCCCATGGACGGCCCTCATGGCGGCTATTGCGGCGAAGCATGAGAATCATCAGCAGCCAATCGCTGCATCCATCGCTCGGATGATCGCAGGCGACACTTCCCAAGCCTGTGGAGATGACGCGTGTGCATCTATTCCGTGGACGCCCATCGAAGCGCTCACGTCGTCATACACAAAACCGACATGGTGTACTATGTCGTAATATAGCTGCTCGGCCAGTTACGACTGACCGAGGCCGGAGTAGATCTTACATAGAAGAACAGAGATAAGCGAAACATGCAAAGGCAGCTCTTCGAATCGAATCGGAACATCGCCGCTATCTTCGACAGCATCAGCGACGCGTTTGTGTCGCTGGATGACGACTTGGTCATCCAGTATTGCAACTTGGCCGCGGAACGGGCTTTCGGCAAGGGCAAAGGGGAGTTGTTGGGCAAGAATTTCTTCGATGCCCTGCCGCGCCTCCAAGAGCCCACGTTCGAGGAGTGTCTCCAAAGGGCCCAAAGGGAAAAGGCTCTCTCCGCTTTTGAGACCGTTGCGGGAGAATACCCGTCTGAGAATTGGTACGCAGTGAATGTCTATCCCCACGATGAAGGCGTCTCCGTGTGCCTCCGAGTCATTACACCCCAAAAAAAGGCAGAGCAGGCCTTGAGGGAAAACGAGGCGCTGCTCAGCCTGATTTTGGATACATCACCCGCGGCGACCGCCATGACAGTCAACAGGATCGTCAAGTGGGTGAATGACACGTGGGTGAAGATGTTCGGTTTTCGGGATAAGACGGAGCCCATCGGCCTGGCTAGTCGAGCCCTGTATCCAGACGAAGACAACTATCAGCGGGTGGGGGCGCTCTATGAAAGGCTCTCGGACGGCCGAGTCCAGCACACCGACGCCGAGATGAAACGAAAGGACGGCTCTGTATTCGAGGTCGCAATATACTTCAGGGCTGTTGATCCATTGGACCTCTCCAAGGGGGTGATTTCCGCGATTCTGGACATCTCAGATGTAAAAGAGGCCCAGCGGCAGGTTGCGGTGGGCAAAAAGGAGCTCGAGCGTGCGTTGGAAGGCGCGGAACTGGGCTGGTGGAGTTTGGATATCCCCTCCCAACACGTAGAGCGTAATGAACGTTACGCAGAGATGCTGGGCTATTCCTTGGATGAAATCGACCCGACACTCAACGGCTGGACGAAGCTCGTACACCCTGATGACCTCCATCGGGTGACCGCGGCCTTTAATGAACATCTGGAGGGAAAATCGCCGCTCTACGAAAGCGAGCATCGTTTGAAGACCAAGGACGGCGGCTGGAAATGGGTGTTGGATCGGGGCAAGATCATCGAGCGGGACGACCAAGGCAAGCCGCGGCTGGTCGCGGGTACCATCATGGACGTGACCTATCGCAAGGAGCTCGAAGAAGAACACATCGAGATGCAGCGCAAAGTCCTCCAAGCGCAAAAACTCGAGAGCCTCACCCTCATGGCCGGCGGCATTGCCCACCAATTCAACAACGTGCTCCAGATAGTGTTGGGCAACCTGGAACTCCTCAAAATGAACGATCTTGTGGATGCGCGTGCCGCCGCCTTTGTTGACGCAGCGTTTCGGGCGGCTCAGCGCGCGGCCAAACTCTCATGGCTCATGTTGGATTACACGGGGCAGACGTTGTACATGCCTGGGAATGTTGACGTGAATGAGACTGTGGCGCGGGGTGAGCTCCTGTTTTCGTCGGTTGTGCCCCGGACTGTCAGATTTGTCATTGAACGAGGCGAAGTGCTCCACGCAGTCACGGGGGATGCGACGCAGCTGGAGCAAGTCATCATGAGTTTGATTACCAACGCAGCCGAGGCGATCGGAGATGGACCCGGAGAGATACGGCTGGCCACCGGCGAGATGGATTGCGACGAGGCCTATCTTGCCACCACGAGGCAGGAACTCCGTCCTGCGCCCGGCCGGTACGTGTTCATCGAGGTGTCGGATACGGGCCACGGAATGAACGCCGGCGCGTTGGAAAGGATCTTCGACCCATTTTACACGACGAAATTCATGGGCAGGGGATTGGGCATGGCCGCGGTATTGGGGATCGTGCGCGGCCATAAAGGCGGAATCCGCATCGACAGCCAACCGGGTAAAGGGACGACGGTCAAGGTGCTCCTGCCTGCGGGCGCGGAACTGAAAGAGGCTGGGAAGGCGACGGACGAACCGGAAGACGAAAAGGTGCGAAGGCATCTTCCAGACGCAGCCGCGTGCAAAGTGCTCATGGTTGACGATGACGAGACAGTGCTGCAGCTCGGCAGGGACCTGCTTGCCGCTCTGGGATACGACGGGCTCACCACCATGAGCGGTGAAGAGGCAATCCGGCTGTGTACGGCGCCGGGCAACGCCATCGGCTGCGTGATCGTGGACCTCTGTATGCCGAAGATGGACGGCGTGGACACCCTGCGTGAACTCAAGCGCCGGCGGCCGGATCTTAAAATAATCGTATCCAGTGGGTTCGCAGAGCCTGAGGCGCGGCTTATTGTTGGAAATGTTGACGTTGCAGGGTTTCTCACGAAACCGTATGACTTGGAAACCTTCCAGACAGTGTTGGCGAAAGCCCACGAAACTGAATAAGGTCGAATACATACCCGTTCTAGAAACTTATCACGAGATTGTTTCGCTTCGCTCGCAATGATGCCTCGATGCCCCTTTGGTCATTGCGAAGAGCCGAAGGCGATGTGGCAATCCTGCAGGAGGTTGATGCGACGTGCGCCTGTCCCAGGGCGCTGCCCTGGGCTGCCATGCGCTGCCCCGCACAATGGCGGGGCGCTCACCTCGTTGCGCAGGCGCCGAAGGTGACGCGGCAATCTCGTCCATGTACGGTTTTTATTCCCGCTTCAGCGGGGTGTCGACAATAGCCCAGGGTAAAGCCCTGGGGAGGAGAGGCTGCCCATCGGGCAGGCCATTGAACGTACACCGGCTCGCCGGCCGATGCCCCTGTCATTTCGAGTCGTACCCTTCTGTTGCTTCGAGCTGTACCCTTTTGTCATTTCGATTCGTCCCCCCTTTTGTCATTTCGAGCGAAGCGA
>CAYRVH010000081.1:0-10996 GCA_964427855.1 uncultured Syntrophaceae bacterium | reverse complement strand
AAGAAGAATGCCGCCATCGACGCCCAGGACATTGAGGGAAGGACTGCGCTCATGAAGGCAGTGTACAATGGCAGCAAGGAGGTGGTGAGAGTCCTCATGGCTGCGGGCGCAGATCCTACCGCCACGGATTGGGAGGGTAAGACATCCTTGGCTCGAGCCATAGAGGCTGGCCACGACGAGCTCGTGGAATTATTGCGGCGTTAATCAGGCGTCCGTGACGGAGCCCTGCCGGCAAAATCGAGCTGGTGGGCAATATACGCAAGGGACTGCTGGTCTATTTGTTCGTGCCGTACGCGAGCCCATTCTTCCAATAGGCTGGGATCCAATTCCGGATGCCCCTGCAACGCGCTTCGGATAGTATCGATGATAAAATGGAGAAAGTACGCTTCGTCTCCAGTGTAGCCATGCTCGCCTGGAAAGACGACCCAGTCGGACGAACCGGCTGCCAATATGGTGGCGCCGAGGCGCCAGAGATGGCCGAAGAGACGTCTGCCTGACTTACTGTCGCCGGAGGGTTTGCCATCGGTTATTCGTTCGTCCATGGTGCGATGATACAGGCGTTCCACGAGGTCATCCAAGGATGCATCCAAGGTAGGTTGGAATGTCGTGCCTCCATCAAAGTTGATCGTGAAATAAAAAAGACCGTCGGGTTTTAACAGCTTGAGCAGTTTGGGCAAGGCCGTGGGGAGATCCAAGAGATCGAGAAAGGCATTGGCTATGACCACGTCCCATGCACGAAAATGTTCTTCCCAAGCTGCGAACTCAAACACATCGATTGCGTACAAGTGCAAGTGGATTTCCGTGTTGCCTCTTTGCAAGAAAAAGTGTCCTGGTTCAGGAACGCACAGCGAAAAACCTTGCGTCGAGCACCACTTAGGGATTCGCCGTTCGGCTTCAGCAATGTTGTCAGCAATGGCATCGATTGCTGCGTAAGAACACGACCCCAGGAGGCCCCATTCAACGCACCTCTCAAACATGGAGCCGATACCAGCTCCGAGTTCTACAATTCGAGGCACGGGATTTTGCCTACGCACCGCATGGAATTCCCCCTTGAAGATTTGCCACACATCTTTGTTGAGGGCCCTGTCGTCCACGGTCCGCTTTGCGTCTAGGTAGCGTGTAAAATCTTGATATGAGGCTTCCATACCGGAGGGATCCTTAGTTCATTAGACGGTTCATACTTTGGCTGAAATACGGCGGGATAGTGGGTGCGACCCGGGGCCTCATTTCAGACGGTGTGCGACCTTTCTCAAAGAAAAACCTGAAATGGCCATAAGTCAGATTTTCATGCTCATGAAAAAGGGAAGCCGGGAAACTCATCATGGTACCTACTTTCGTGAGGATGATGTATTGGCGCAACTCGCGCTCACTTCGTGATGAATTTCGAGAACTCATATAGTTTTTTCACAATTTGTGACGCAATAAGCCCGCGTTTGTCGCAGTAAACCGTTTGTCGTCGGGAAGCGCCGAATGCGACGAGGCAGCCTGCAGTCGCCTCATGCGAGCACAGTGGTCGCTGTCGAATGTGCCATTTCCTCTTGGGACTGCCATGTATTCGTCTATGGCGTCACCTCTCGATCTGGATCCCCGTCATGGTCTGGAGGAATTCCCTGATCTTCGCAGCCGTCTGCCGCCATGTGGGATAAGCCCCATGGCGCTCCATGGCTGCGGAGGCCATAGAGTAGAGTTTCTCTCTATCAGCGATCAGCGTAGAGAGGCAACGCGAGAGAGACCGATGGTCATCTGGTTCGACGAGAAAGCCGTTCACGCCATTCTCTATGAGTTCCCGGGCCGCGCCAGAGGTGGTGGCGATAGCGGGTAATCCAAATGCCATGCCTTCCACGTACACAATGCCAAAACCCTCATACGAGGAGGGTACAGCCAGAACATGACTTGCCCGATAGAGCTCAGAAAGCTCCCTCCCCGTAACTGCACCGAGAAGATTCACATGTTGCTCTAACCTATACTTCTTGATTTTTACTCGTATGAATTCAGCATATCGTCGGTCAGCGGTCAAGCTTCCCACTACTCTCAAACGCCACTGACCATTAGGCGCTTGCGCAGCCCCATCGATCAAAACGTGGAGGCCTTTTCTGGGGATGAGATTGCCCACAAAGAGTATCTGAAGCGGACCTTCGGCAAAACTTCTCTCCCGAACCTCCTCTTTGCTCATACTCCCTGCCATTCCATCTTTTCCCGGATGAGCCACGACAAAAGGCTTTTTTTTCAGCGCCAGGGATTCAACTGTGGCAGCAGTAGTAAAGCTCGGAAAAATGTAGCCATCAACACTTTGCAAAAAAGAACGTTCGACTGCGCGGTAAAGTCGATTCTGCAATCGCTGTCTCGCTTCGCAGCATCTCAAGTGATGGACTATGGCAATGATGGGGCATGATAAAAGGCTTTTCAGTCTCTTGTTTGCGAGGAAAAGAGACGGATGGTTCAGCTCGTCTTCCAACAATACGTCCAGATGAGAGGAGCGACACCAGGAGAATATTTTCGCTGAAAAATTTTGCAAAAGGTGAGAGGGGTATGTTCGCCAAGGGAAAGCAAATACCTCGACTCTATCTCCATTCGAGCGCAAAAACTCGACGAGTTTGCGATCGTATAGGAACCCACCCGTTACGATATCTAGACTACCGTATATAACCAAGCCGATATTCAATCTTTTTCCCAACGGTGGGACGCCCAGGCAATGTCATTCTCCCATACGCGAACCTCAAGGGCGCTCAAAGAATCAGCGTCAATGCGCTCCAGCAGCAGCGTGGAAATAATTCGTGACAAATGTTCAATGCTGGGATTCAAACCTCGAAACTCCGGCAGCTCGTTGAGGGTCTTGTCTTTGAAGAAATCCACAATCCACTCGAGGCTCCGTTCCACGTCAACAATGTCCACGAGATACCCATGTTGGTCAAGGGAGTCGCCTTCAAGCCGCAATTCTATCTGATAATGATGTGAGTGAACGGAGTTTTCCGGCCCCCAGTCTCCGCCAAACAAAAAATGTCTCGCTACAAAATCACGCTTTACTGCCACCGTGTAAGAGCGCTTCCCTTCTCTTCCCTTCATGATTCTCCCTCATATTCGAAAACGATTTGTATGGCTTGATCAGGCCTTTCATCCAGAAGCTTATATGCATCGCTTGCGTTCGAGAAGGCGATCTTGTGTGTGATGAGGCTGCGGGGCTTTATGCATTCCAAGAGGCGCCATGCCAGATTGATGCGTCTTGTCTTGTCCCATCGGCCAGTCAAAGAGGGGTCTAATCTGCTGACTTGGCTGCTAAGGATGCGAATTCTGGATCGATGGAATTTGCCCCCCAACGAGAGATCAGCGCGCTTGGCGCCGTACCACGATCCGACAACAATCCGACTTGCAAATTCGCATACTGAAACGGCCTGATCCAATGCCAAGGGGTTGCCGGATATTTCATACACGAGATCCGCTCCACCCGGGCCAACTTCCGCCTGCAAGAAGTCATGCAACATCTCTAAGGCGCCTGGATCCCCGGGGTCTAAAGACCAAGTAGCGCCTGCAACGAGTGCTTTTTCCCTTCGCGCCGGAAAACGGTCGAGGCATATCAAGGCACGGAGGGGAAACTTGGTTAGCAGGGAGGTAGTCAACAACCCAACCACGCCGAGCCCGAACACCACCACGGTCTCGCCTATGAGGGGATGCCCGTCCATCACGAGCCCTATCGCCGTCTCCATGTTCGGTAAAAAGACGGCGTCTTCGTTTGTAACCGAGTCAGGAATGACCATCAGGTCTCTTGCGTCAGCTGTAAAGAACGTTTCATGAGGGTTAAAAGCAAACACACGTTTTCCGACCAGGTCTGTGGAGACGTTCGCTCCGACTTCTGCCACGACGCCTACTGCGGCGTAGCCGTATTTGAGGGGATAGGAAAATTCTCCAGTCAGGTTCGTGAGAGTATCGTCAACCGACATGTGTTCAGGCCATTGCCCTCGATACACGAGGAGTTCTGTCCCTGCGCTTATCCCCGAAAGGACTGTCCTCACGCGACACTGATGCAGTCCCAATTCCCCTGCTGGCGAGTCCCGCACAGAAATCTTGTAAGGGGCTTCGAAAAAAAGGGATGTCCGATTCATCGCGAGAAAGGTTGAGCAACGGCCGGTAAAGAGTCGTCATGCTCCTCTGTGTTTAGATGTCCCCAGAGGATGAGGTCTTCCCCAAGCCAGCGATGCCCACGCTGTTCCAGTCGAAGCAGGTTGTGGAGTCCAGTAGTCCCCAGGTCGCTCACAGCCCTGAGCCCACCCACCAATACTGGCGCGATTGTCAACACTATGAAGTCCGCAAGTCTCTCGAAAAGGAAACTCGTGATTATTCTGGCCCCGCCTTCCACCATCAGGGTGTCGATGCCCAGCTCGCCTAGACGCTGCAGCAAGAGAGACAGGTCGACCTGCCCCCGTGGATTGGGAGGCAGCTCCAAGATCATCGCGCCGGCCGCCTGCAACGCCTCAGCACGTTTCCGGTCGTACCCTTCGACCGTGGCGATCAAAAGCGGACGAGATTCCTGCTTGAGAAGGTTGCATGTCAACGGCAACCGCAATTTGCTGTCCACCACTATGGGACGAGGATTCACTCCATCAACGAGTCTTACGTTCAGACGGGGATTGTCCGACAGTACGGTACCTATTCCTACCAATATCGCGTCATGGCCCGCTCTGAGCTTATGAGTCAACCGAAGGGACTGGCGGCCGCTCAAAGGAAGGGCTACTCCTGGCTGCGCTGATATGCAGCCATCGAGGCTCTGAGCATAACTCAGCGTCACAAAAGGGCGTCCCTTTTCACGACGATGGGCTGCGGCAATCTCGAGCAAAGGTTTGATAAATTTCATGGCGCCACGACATCAAAAAAATATGAGCTCTCATGCGCCTTCTGCATGCCAGCTCTATGGAGCGCGACACTCACGAAGTCCCTAAATACGCAAGATAGTAACTCATTTTCTGTCAGTTTTTCTTTCGCAATGTTCACGCGGGCGTCCAAAAAAGGAACAAACACTTCCAGGGATCGTCGAGCTTCAGCTTCTGTGGGATTTTGATGGGGCGTGGCGTCCCCAGCTGATCGGAAACAAATCACGAAATTCGGCGTGCCCGCGCCTTTTATGTCATTCCTGGGGAACTGCGTGGCCACAATGCACATTCTCTCGTAATGCTCAAAGTTTTACGGAAGACGCGCCGCGCTAGTCCGCAGGGTCGGTATATTCCCCTGAAGAGGCAACGAGCCTCGAAGCCCGGATTGGGGTCGTTTTAACGGAGCTATTGTGTACCGACGGTGAATGGAGTAAACTAAAAAATTTGGAGTCGATTTAAAGCTAAGCACCGTTATGCGTGGCAAGGCCGATTTAGATTCATCATTTGGCAGGCTGTGATACCGATCATGCACAAGAAGCTCTTTGGGACAGACGGCATAAGAGGGCTGGCAAATCAAGACCCCATGACCGCTCAAACCGCGCTTCGCCTTGGCGCCGCTATCGCGACGCACTCGCTTTCTCGCGCCACCAGGCATCATAGGATTCTTGTCGGGAGGGATACCCGCGTGTCCTGTTCTATGCTGGAGGCAGCGCTTACAGCTGGGATATGTTCCAAGGGCGCGGAGGCGCTGCTCGTCGGGATTATGCCAACTCCGGGGATAGCTTTCCTGACCGTGAACATGCGCTGCGATGCGGGAATTGTGATATCCGCATCCCACAACCCCTTTGACGACAACGGGATCAAGGTATTTGCTTCAGATGGGTTCAAGCTTTCTGACGACGCCGAGCTGGCATTAGAGAAGCGGATGCTGGAGGAAAATGGAACTACGGAGGGGCCTTCCGGGCGGTTCATTGGGAAGAGCCGCCGCATGGAAGATGCATTGGGACGCTACGTTGTGTTTGTAAAGAATATTCTTCCCCGTCAATTCACCCTCGAAGGCATCCGTGTGGTTTTAGATTGCGCCAACGGAGCAGGGTATCGCGCGGCTCCACATGTCTTCGAAGAATTGGGCGCCGATGTGACGACAATTGCGGCCGATCCCAATGGCTATAATATCAATGAAAATTGTGGTTCCTTGCATCCACAGCGCATGTGCAGCCTTGTCAAAGACACACACGCCGACATAGGTGTTGCCCTTGACGGCGACGCAGATCGCGTTATCTTTGCCGATGAACACGGCAACGTCGTCGACGGCGATCAAATAATGGGATTGATCGCATGGGACCTGATGACGAGAGAAGAACTCAAAAAGAAAACTTTGGTCGCCACTGTCATGAGCAACATGGGACTCGACGTGGCCATGCGAGAAATGGGTGGAACGCTGGTGAGAACCCCCGTGGGCGACCGCTATGTAGTTGAACGTATGCGCCGAGACGGCTACAACTTTGGCGGCGAGCAATCAGGACACTTGATTTTTCTTGATCAGAATACTACCGGAGACGGCATCATGGCTGCTTTACAAGTACTCAGAGTCATGAGAGATACCGGCAAGCCTTTGTCTCACCTCGCCAAGAGAGTGGAGAAGTTCCCACAAGTGTTAAAAAGCGTCCCCGTCAACAGCCGCAGAAACCTCGAGGAATTACCAGACGTACAAAAGGCTATGCATGAGGCGCAGAAACTTCTTGGAGAATCAGGACGTTTGTTGGTGCGCTATTCTGGGACTCAGTTGGTCTGCAGAGTTATGGCGGAGGGCAAGGACCCTCAGATCGTGACCAATGTCGTGCAAATGGTGGCGGATGCAATCTCAAAAAATATCTGATTTCTCGGGCTCAGCAATCGACGTGGCTCGCACGGTGCTTGAGATAGAAATCGACGGCATCGAAGGCGTGAAAAAAAAATTGGATGAAAGGTTCGAGAAATGTGTGGACATCTTATATGCGGTGCGAGGCCGAATAATCATTACTGGGGTGGGTAAGTCCGGCCTGGTAGGCAGAAAGATAGCAGCCACGTTCACAAGCACAGGCTCTCCGGCGATTTTTGTGCATCCCGTCGAGGGGCTTCATGGCGATGTGGGCATTGTTGGTCGAGACGACGTGCTTCTTGCCATCTCCAACAGCGGCGAGACTCCCGAGATAACGTCGCTGGTAGCGACTATTCGTAAAAGGGGACCTCGTGTTATTTCGTTGACAGGATCTGTGTATTCGAGCTTGGCGTCATTATCCGATGTCGTCATTGACTGCAGGGTACCTCGCGAGGCTTGCCCTTTGAACTTGGCGCCAACGGCCAGTACGACTGCGGTCTTGGCCGTGGGAGATGCCTTGGCTGTGGCGCTCATGGTGAGAAGAGGATTCCGCAAGGAAGATTTCTTGCGGCATCACCCGGCGGGAAGCCTTGGAGAGCGGCTCAGCTCGTTAGTGAGGGACATGATGCTTGACCGTTTTGCTGTGCCGCGGGTGGCGCCTGAGAGCAGCCTTCACGAGGTATTGGAGAGCATAAACGAGAAAAATCTCGGGTTTACCCTCGTCACTGCGGGTGACGAGCTCTTAGGCATCATAACCGACGGCGACCTCAGAAGAGCTCTCAATAGCCACGTGGAAATCTATGGAAGCAAAGCATGCGATTTGATGACTTCTCACCCTCTCACCATCGGGGAAGACGCGACGGCCGCAGAAGCATTGGAAATCATGGAACAGAAGCTCATCACTTCCCTTGTCGTTACGAATGAACGGGGAAAGCTGGCAGGGATCGTTCATCTCCATGACCTGCTCGGACGCGGCACAATACGATTCCAGGGGTAGCCTCCCATGAAGAGCTCGCAGGCGTCGCATTGTCGTGAAGTGAGCACAGCTGAAAACGGCGGTAAGAGGCATAGATTGGAGTCGCTGCGTTAAACCATGGCGCCTGGATTGGCGACGCGCGGAGAGACCCACTTCAGTTCCGGAGTATTAGGCCCTCTTAAGGAGGAGCATGGAACAAAAGGTCGTGCAAAGGTTTTCAGATCGCTTTCTTGATTTGGATCCACGAGATTACTTGGAATAGACGACAAACTTCGGTTTGTGGAGGAAGTCATGAAGTTAAAGAAAGAAGACCTGGAGTACTTCCGGGCTAAATTACAAAAGCAGCTGGATGAATTAGTGAAAGGGGCTGGCCGGACCGTCGATGAAATGACTGATTCTGAAGGAAAAGAATCGTTTCCTGATCCAACAGACAGGGCCTCCATGGAATCGGATAGGAACTTCGAGCTACGCATCAGAGACAGGGAGAGAAAGCTCATCAACAAGGTGAAGAAAGCTTTGGAGAAGATCGATGATGAGACGTTCGGATTCTGCGAAGTCTGCGGTGAACCCATTGATTTCAAAAGGCTAGAGGCAAGACCGGTCACCACGCATTGTATCGACTGCAAAACCTCAGAAGAGGAGGAAGAAAAAATCCGCAAACTGTAGGAGAGGACGTGCTGCAATCTTCAACCCCGCAGAGAGGCGCAGCGACTCGGAGCGGTGTGGTTGGTCTCCCCATTACTTGACTCGCTGAAGAGGAGCCGCGTGAGTGAGTATCCCAAGAGAACCAGATCCCGCTCAGCTCATCCTGAGCGTTCTCATATCGAAAGACGACATCTTACCCTGGCTTCAGCAGACGGTTGAAGACGAATTTGGGGAGATCGAGGATGCGGCGGGGCCTCTGCGTTTTGATTTCACCACCTACTATGAGACAGAGTTAGGATCGAACATCAAGAGATGGTTGTGGAGTTTTGGGAAGCTCGTTGACATGGGAGCGTTAGCCGACATAAAACTCAAAACCAATGAAATTGAACGGGCTTCTGTTGCGAAGGGCAAAAGGCAATGCAACCTCGATCCCGGCCTACTAAGCCTTTGGAATTTTGTACTCGCTACAGGCAAGGTCAATGCTCATAGAATTTATTTGAGATCAGGAATATTTGCCGATTTGACACTGATTTTTCGTTCCTCTTGTTACCAGCCCCTCCCGTGGACGTACCCGGATTACGCCTCCATGGAAATGAGAATGATCCTCAATGATTTTAGGAAACACTACAAATGGAAACTGCAGCACAAAGCAAAGAGTTGCCAACCTTAAATAGTATGACAGGCTACGGCCGAGGCCGCTGCACGCACAACCACATTGAAATCGTCACGGAAGTGAGATCCGTGAATCACAGATTTCTCGATGTGGCGATAAAGGTCCCCAAGTTCTATGCGTGCTTCGAACCGGACATACGGAGGATAGTATCCGAGCGCGTACACAGAGGGAAAATAGATGTGACCGTCAATAGGCTTGGAGACAAGACAGGTCTTGTGGACGTAGTTGTGGACTATGAACTGGCGCGATGCTATTTGCAATGCCTCGAGGGACTTCGGGACGCCTTTAAGCTTTCCGGCCCTATAGGCCTGTCAGACCTCATAAGCTTCAAGGACGTGGTGACGCCCATCGACAAAAATGACGGTATTGAGCAGGAATGGCCATTGCTAGAGAGTAGTCTCCATGAAGCCCTGGGGGAACTCGATGACATGAGGCGAAAAGAGGGGGCCGCGATGTGGAAGGACATCGTGGAAAGGCTGCACACCCTGCATAAAAAAGCCAGCTTGATCCATCCCCTGGTGGATCAGGTCGTGAAATCCATGCGAGATAGGCTGGAGAAAAAAATTCGAGAATTAACCAATGGCATCGCCTTGGACGATGACCGACTTATCCAAGAAGTCGCCTTTTTCGCAGAGCGATCTGATGTCACCGAGGAGTTGACACGTCTGGAGAGTCATCTCGAGCAATTTGCAGCGTCTGGCAACAACGGTTCGCCGGTCGGTAGAAAACTTGACTTTCTTTTGCAGGAATTGCAAAGAGAGATCAACACATTAGGATCGAAGTCAGCTTCGACGGATATTGCGCGACATGTGGTAGATATGAAAGCCGAGCTGGAAAAAATTAGAGAACAAACCCAAAATATCGAATAGAAAGTGGAAAAAGATCATGGCACGAGTCACCGTAGAAGATTGCTTGGAAAGGGTCGAAAACCGTTTTGCGCTGGTTATCTTGGCGTCAAAGAGGACTAAAGAGCTCAAGCGAGGAGCGCCTTTGCTTGTTCGTGAACGCGACAATCGAGAGGTGGTGATGGCTTTGAGAGAGATAGCCGCCGGTAAAGTGGCCGGCAGACTTCCCAATCTAGACCCTGAAGAACAAAAAGCCTCTGAAACTGGGACGAAAAACGTGTGACATCGAGGAACAGCGCCACCCCCAAGCGCGTTATCCTGTACGGCATTCATCCTGTAACGGAAACGGTGCGAGCGGGGAAAAGAAAGGTTTACGCCATTTTCTTGGCTCGCGAGGACTGTGTTTCTGCGGACTTTCGCCGTATCATAGACGTGGGTGGGGGCAGTATTGTTGTGGTAGGCAATCACGAACTGACACGGCTGTGCGAATCTCCCAACCATCAAGGCGTTGCCGCAGAGGTAGCTCCTTATCCGTACTGCGACTTGCAGGACATCCTCGAGGCCGAGACTGGGGCAGCGGCTTGTATTTTGGCGCTTGACCAGGTTCAGGACCCATACAACCTGGGGAGCATCATTCGCAGCGCAGAATGTCTCGGCGCGGCCGGAATCGTGCTCACGAAAAACAACTCGTGCGCCGTCACGCCGACAGTAGAAAAGACCTCGGCAGGCGCCACTGCCCACATGCGTATTGCGAGGGTCGTGAACATGGCAAGGGCCATCGACGAAATGAAGACTGCTGGCTTTTGGGTGTATGGAATGGATGCCAAGGCCGCGCACAATCTCTATTCACTGAAATTCGGGGACAAAGCGGCGTTTGTCATGGGAGGAGAAGGAGCAGGACTGAGAAGGCTTGTGAGGGAACAATGCGATATGACTATATCGATACCTTTGCATGGGATGATTTCTTCTCTTAATGTATCCCATGCTGCAGCCATCGCGCTGTCTGAATTCAGACAAAGGTTTCTGCGAGAAGGCGCATCCTGACGCACAGGCCCGAGCCTCCGAAGCGCGCGTGATTGAAAAATGTGGCGGCCAATCTCGCTGCTTAAAGTCTGATGCACCGGAACTGTGAAG
>CAYRVH010000080.1:0-11132 GCA_964427855.1 uncultured Syntrophaceae bacterium | reverse complement strand
AGCGTACCACTTATAAATCTCGTTCGGTTGTACAAAGAAGCCGGACCAGCTAGGACTATCTTTACGATCTCATGGATGCGGCATATGACGCTGGAGAGATCTACAATGTGAGCAGGACTCTCGATCATGTCCCCATTATAGACAAAAACTCCCGTGGGAAACAGACCATACCCATGGCTCCCCATGAAGCGGCTCGTTACCAGGAAAGAACGGCTGCAGAGCGGTTCTACAGTCGGCTCAAGGAGGAATTCGGTGCACGCAATGTCATGGTCCGGGGTGCGCAGAAGGTAAAATTGCACCTGATGTTCGGTGTCGTAGCGGTTTTCGCTGACCAACTGCTCAAACTGGCAACCTGATGGATGAGAAAATACCCGCTCGAACACACCGAACACGATGGGTGCGACCAAAAAACAGAAAAAATGGCTTAAAACTGAAAAAACTGTCCTTGAATGGTTGGCAGATCCCCGAAAGCGCCAACAGAGGGGCCTGGACCGACGGCTATCACTTAACACTCAAATAGTTTTGCAAAAGGCTCAATGGAGATAACATTTTCTCACAGCATTGGTTTCTACCCCGAGAAAAACAACGCCTTCTGGCTGAAGCGTCGTTCACAAACGTTAGTTACGATAAGCTCCGCCGCCAATGAGCCAGAAAAAGGCGCGCTGGTGCTCAAATTCACCGCCGGACCGGCCGAATTGTATAGTTATTTCCCTTTTCTTGTCTCTATTTACTTAAATGGACTATGTCGGGAAATAGTGGAATTTTCCGAACCCTTTGAATCGCACACAGTGTTGATGGATATTTCTGTCGGCCAGGCAGAGCTGGCCATTCATTCAGAGCAAGGCTCCATACCCGCACGCAAGGGTATAAACCCAGATGAGAGAGAATTGGCAATCCTCATGGAATGGGAACTGCGCGAGCCAAGCCCAGATAGATTGTCCCCCGTAAGTATCCTGCCGCCCTCGAGGTTATGTGACGCGACAGCCTCTGTGGTCAACCAGAATTTCTTTGATCTGCCTCGTCCCATCTTCGTCATTGGCGTGTATCGCTCCGGCACGAGCATCCTCACCTGGGCTTTAGGCAGGCATCCCAACATATTTCCTATGGAAGAGACCGGCTGGCTAGGTCCGACAGCCTATGGGATGCTTACAGGGCTCGACCTGGCAGGACTTGCCAAACGCAGTTTCCTTGACGTATATGATACGACCGTAGCCGACATGATGAGGGCATTTGGGGCTTTGATTGACAAGCTCATGAAGGCAACCGCCGAAAAGCACATCCAGCGTGCTCGCTTAGCACGGCTGAGTGGATTGGACTTTGAATATCACCCGGATTTTGCTGTGGGGCGCTCACTTGAATTCTCATACAGCCGGTGGGTTGATGGAACGCCGGAGAACACTGGCTACGCATATTTGCTGCGCAAACTCTTTCCCCGAGCTCAGTTCATTCATATTGTGAGAGATCCTGTGGATGTCGTTTCTTCCTTGACACTATTCGACAGGGCTGGCGGCGATCCCATAGGTGTCGAGGAAGCGCTCAAGTTCTGGCTACGATTCACGGAATGGGGCCTGCATTTAACGCTGGCTTGCGGCTCAGAGGTGGTAAAAACCGTGCCGTACAAAAGCCTTGCTGAGGCGCCGACCGCCGTCTTGGATGAGATATTCTCGTTTCTCGGTGAGCCGCGGTTCCAACAGGCTCAGAAGGTTTTTCGAAATAGAATCAACTCATCCTCGGTGACACAGGAAGAACGAAACCGCATAAAGGAACAGTTGACAAGCGCCTCTGCGTACATCGAGGCGCAGAATCTGTATCAGGAATGCCTGAAACTCGCTTCGAGCAAGCGGATTGCACCTGATCCAGAAAGCGAGCGCATTTTGGCGGACCAAATCAACTGGGTGGAGACAACTTTGCTGAACATATTTTCAGGAAAAACCACGGCGGACAACCAGTAAAATGAAACGGGAGGTTTGTATGAAAAGGTACATGAAGACTTGGATGGTGATGTTCTCAGCAGCAGCCGTAATTGCGGTCGTGTGTCTTGCCGGGTGCACGGAGTCCCCCAAAGAAAAGGCTGCTGGTCCTAAGAAAGAAGGGGCCGTGCCCGTCCAGAAACAGGGCGCGGTCGCGCCGTCTGAAAAATTCCAGGCCGCCCTGAAAAAAGCCCAGGAAGGGGATGCCGCAAGCCAAAGAGACGTGGGCGCCATGTACGTTGAGGGCAAAGAAGTCCAAAAAGACGTAAACACCGGCGTCGGATGGCTGGAGAAGTCGGCCACACAAGGCGATACGTGGGCAGCATTCGCGTTGGGAAGGCTCTACCGTGAAGGAAAGGACGCGCCCCAGGATTTTTGGCAAGCTCTCGACTGGTACAAAAAGAGCGCAAGTGGGGGGAACCAAGCTGCTGAGTTGCAGGTCGCAGACATGCTCATAAAAGGGGAGGGCGTAAAACAGGATGTTAATGCGGGGCTGAAAATAGTGCAGCAACTTGCAGACGAAGATTACGTGTGGGCGCAATACCACTTGGGCCATCTTTATGCCGTAGGGGAATTTGTTCCTAAGGATGAACGGCTGGCCCGTATGTGGTTTGGCAAGGCGGCCGACCAGGGCAATGAACCAGCTAAAGCAAGGCTTAAAGATTTGCGTAAGTGATGCGGTAGTGCATCCCTCGCCCGAACAGGCTGAAAAGACGAGGGATCACCCTCCTGTCTCCGTACAGGAAGAACCGCAAGAAAAAAAGGAGGCGGGATCGTCGCATGCGGGACAGATACCCCAGGAGATACAAAGGGCAGACCCGCAGTAAAAAGTGATCGAATGTTACCCAAGAAGGGTTTTGAGTCATGACATTTCCGAGGATATTGGTTCCAGGGCCGCTGGCGATGATCGTCATGAAGAGCTATGACCAATATGTTAATTATCGCAAAAGCACGGTTCAGGAATATGAAGTTCGCAAGGAGATAGAGTCGGGTCTATTAAGAAATGCCAGGAAGCGACTCAGCGTTCACGGTCAGTGCTATGTCTGTCAGAAACCGACCTACTTCGAAACTAAGGTCACACGCAACCCGTCGTCAGATCAAGAGACACCAAATTGGAGGGAGTCGCTGATTTGCAAGAATTGTAGTTTAAACAACAGACTGCGGGCTTCTTATCATGTTTTTCACGGATTGCTAAAGCCTTCTGCGGAAGATCCTATTTATATCACTGAGCAATGCACACCTTTCTTCCGACTGCTCAAGCAACGCTACCCATCAGTCATTGGATCAGAGTTTTTGGGGAGCGACTATCCCCTTGGCAGCACAAATGGTGGCGGTGTGAGGAACGAATCGGTTGTCAGCCTCACATTTCCTGATCAGTCTTTTAAGTTTGTCATGACATTTGACGTTTTGGAGCACGTCCCGGAATACGGACGGGCACTTGTAGAGTTTTTCAGGATCCTCACGCCTGGTGGGACGCTCTTGTTCACGGTCCCATTTGATCGCGGCCGGACTGACACCCTTACCCGTGCGGTAGTAGCAGAAGATGGCCAGATTGTGCACATTTTACCGCCCGAGTATCACGGCGACCCAATAAATCCGAGCGGTTGTCTCAGCTACTATGTTTTTGGTTGGGATTTGATTGACAGGCTCGATGAGGTAGGCTTCGATGATCCAAAGGTTTTATTATACTGGTCGCCTCCGTTTGGTTATTTGGGTATTGAACAAATGTTGCTTATCGCATACAAGAAATCGGCTGATTAATTCGCGTGCGACTAATTTGCAACTCATTTCGTGTCTTGCACAGAGCAGCTTGAATATATATGGTCGGCCCCCGCAACAAGGTTGAACGGTCGGACCTCGTAGCATTGACCGACTTGCCTAATGCCCTTTAACTCCAACTTTTTTCTTTTTCTTTTTCTTCCCGCATTCTACCTCTCGTACGTGGTCTCGCCTGCTTCTGTCCGTAATGCATGGCTCATATTGGCCAGTGTTGTTTTCTACTGGCTGGGGGTGGGTGCCCTTGCAATAGTTCTTTTGTTTTCGTGCTTGTTTAACTACTATGGATCCATTCTCCTTAACACCAGCGACACATTTCGGCGAAAAGCCATTTTCATAACACTAGTTGGCATCAACATGCTTTCTCTCGTGTATTTCAAATACACAGGTTTCCTTATCGGTCCGGCCAATTCCTTGCTAGGCTCATTTGGAATAACTGGTT
The DNA here is from genome assembly GCA_964427855.1 of uncultured Syntrophaceae bacterium. Classification (GTDB taxonomy): domain Bacteria; phylum Desulfobacterota; class Desulfomonilia; order Desulfomonilales; family Desulfomonilaceae; genus JAUPKT01. Next base: position 6,944 of record CAYRVH010000080.1, on the reverse strand, counting down.
GGTCCAAAGTTCCGCAGATAATTATGCCCATAGGCATATCATTTTATACCTTTGCAGCAGTGTCCTATTTGGTTGATGTATATAGGGGCAAAGAACGGCCGCCGGGCAGACTCATTGATTTCATGGCCTACCTGGCAGCGTTTCCCGTGCTGCTGGCCGGCCCGATACTGCGCTTGAACAACGTGAGCGAGCGTCTGACCGAGCGGCCGATAATTGTCGATGATCTTTTCCAAGGGATGGTCCGATTTGCAACAGGGCTCGCAAAAAAGGTCATACTTGCGGATGGATTGGGTGAAGTTGCAGCCAATATCTTCAAACTGCCCGGCGCAGAACTCAGCGCTCCCGTGGCTTGGCTTGGCGGAGTTTGCTACACGTTGCAGATCTACTATGATTTCTCCGGGTACACGGATATGGCCATGGGGCTTGGTCGCTTCATTGGATTTAGGTATCCCGAGAACTTTGATCAGCCATATCGTTCAAAGAACATTACGGAATTCTGGCGCCGCTGGCACATGACCCTCACCAGTTGGTTCAGGGATTATCTGTACATACCCATGGGCGGAAACAGGAAGGGCAATGTCCGAACATACATAAACCTTTTCACGGTGTTCCTTTTGTGTGGACTCTGGCATGGAGCATCATACACATTCTTGGTATGGGGACTGTATCACGGGCTCTTGCTTGTGGTTGAGCGGATTCTAAAAAACCGTTTCGGCTTTGTCGCTAGCGGATTCGCAGGCATGCTTGCGACAAATCTGTTGGTGATGTTCGGCTGGGTTGTATTTGCAATGCCGACCTTCCCCGCAGCAGTCTCGTACATTTCCGCCATGTTTACGTGGTCTGCCCCTTCCTGCCAGTTCTTTGGGGTGGGCTACTATCTCACGAACGACAAGGCGACGATCCTCATTGCCGCCATTGTCATAGCGATATTTCCTTGTGAGCAATTGGCTGGCGTGAGAGTTCAGGAACGTTGGTTAACGATGTTGAAGGGGACTCTCTCTCTGGCCCTGTTCATCATGTCGGTGATTGTCATGTCCACACAGACTTTTACGCCATTTATATATTTTCAGTTCTAGCATCATGAAACTCTATTTTATCGTACTCTTTTTTGTTTTGCTACTGCTTCCTTCCGTTCAAAATGCCACGGGGATTGCTCTCTTGAAGCCTGTCGAGGAGTATCGAAAGAAAGCAGAGGCCCCTTCAATCAGTATCACCACCTTGATCACCAATAAGGGTGAATTGGGTAGTAGCTTCCTTAGGTGGTACGACGACAGGTACGGTTTTCGCGATCTCCTGATAAGATTGAAAACACAGATCGATTACAGCGTCTTCAGCAAGTCTGATCGAATCCACATCGGCCTCAATGGATGGCTCTACTATAGAAATGTGCTGGACAACCAGAAGCCAGGAGTTGAACGACAACCCAAAAGAGCAATGCATAAATATTACGAAGAATTGCGAACCCTTTCACGATATCTGAGGCAGCAGGGGATTACCCTGGTCGTCCTGAGGATGCCCCTGAAAGACGTGATTTATCCCGAGTATCTCCCGGCCATACCCGTTTTACCTTTTCACCGAAACGCAGATCTGGTGTCTGATCTGCTTCGTTCCAGCCCGGACGTGATCTACCTTGACGTGACAACCAGGCTGAAAGCCCTGAAGCCTTCGCTGCAGATTTTTCACAAGACCGACTTCCACTGGACCGATCCTGCAGGCTTCTGCATTGCAGAGGATCTGGTAAACCTGCTATCGCAGCTGGAGGGTCAGCGACCTCTCTGGGATCACCCACTCGAGATGGAGAAGAAGGTAATTTCTGGCGGGCAAGCCCGGTTCATGCCCCTCCTCTGGTCGCCCGCGGAAACGTCAATATTCAACAAAAAGACTTGGACCGATGAAACACTATATTCCAAGGGAGACCCTCCTTTCAGGGAAATCTATCGTGCCAAGAATGGCAACGCCCAAAATGTACTTCCTGTAACAGTGGTCAAGGGCAATTCATTCTTTGACGCTCTGCTTCGCTCAGGAATAGCCAACTATTTCAGCGAATTGTACATTTGCAACAGCAACGTTTCGTTTCCGGATGTCCTGCGAATTCTTCCTACAGGGACAAGGTATCTTATCGTGCAAGAGTTGGCGGGCATATCGGAACATCCTCATGCGGTGAAATGGCGTGATCAACAATAATCCTTTGCGCAACCTCGTTTACTTCGTTCTCGTCTCATTATTGGCATCGTGTGCTATCCTGGCTCTGGGATTCTATTCTTCCTCGGTCGTATCGGACGGTCTTTTTCGTGCATGGAGACCCAGTGGCGCCAAGAATGTGCTGTGGTTCTTGGGGGCGCTGGCGCTGGCCATCGTCATACTGGATCGCCTTTCACTTCAGAGAAAGGGCTTAGTAATCGGCGCAGCGCTTTGGCTGATACTTCTGTACGGCATTGGGGCTGTAGCTGCCGTGGCTCTATTTCTTGCGGCTTGCGTTGCCATCGGTGATGTTTTCACGCGCAACCTGGCCGACACGGAACACGGTCCCCTGGTGCGTACCCTCGTCAACTTCCCCCTCGGCATGGTTATTGTCATGGCCGTCGTGGGCCTCCTGGCCCATTTTCCAGTGAACAATCGGATCACCTACGTGATTATGATGTCTGCGCCGGTGATCCTGCATTTTTCTCCGGTAAAGAACATGATCTCCGAGGTATCTGTATTCTTCAAGGGACCTCGGATCCCGGCGTCGCAATACTACGCAGGGGCCGTCCTTTTTGCCGTAATGGCTCTCAATTCTGTGTACAGCGCGTTCCCCGAAGTGGGGCACGATGCGCTGGTGAAACACCTCATGATTCCAATGCAGGTACAAATCCAGGGGAGATGGGATTTTGATCCAAGTGCCTTTCTCTTCGCTCCCCTACCGTATGGTTCCACGTGGATTTTTTCGATTCTAAATGTCATAGCGGGGGAGCAAGCGGTTAAGCTCTTGACCTTTTCCACCACGATCGTGATAGCCATGCTGCTAACGAATATGTTGATGCAAAGGGCCCAATCTAGCATCGGATATCTCATGTCGGCTGTGTGTATGGCCTCGCCCATATGTTTCACCACATCCCAATGGCTTTTTCCAGAAACGTTCCTCGCGGTTTTTTCTCTAGGCGCTTTCGTAGTGCTGGTTTCAAAAAGCTCATGCACGGATACCGCAATGGTCTGTGCGTTTGCGATATTAGCAGGCGGGTGCGTTGCCGTAAAGCTCCATGGTGTCCTTCTGTGCGTTCCCTTGATAGCCGGGATGCTCTTCCTGTTATGGAAACGATGTACTCGACGACAAGTCATTGCTCGCACGTGTCTTATAATTGTGATCGTGGCTACGATCGGCGGTCCACCTTACTTCTATAGCCTGTTCGCTACGGGAAACCCGGTGTTCCCCTTTTTCAACGGGATTTTCAAGAGCCCTTTTTATCCCTCAACGAACTTCGTCGACGCGCGGTGGATAGGCAAGATCACATGGGATTTGCTCTATCAACTGACGTTTCATTCCGATCGTTTCGGCGAGCTCTTTGATGGGGCTTTTGGATTCCAACACCTTGTATTGCTACCGGCCGGCTTCATAGCCACGCTCGGCCGAGGAGATATAGGGGCGCGTATGGCCCTGTTCGTTTCCGCCGCCTATGCGTTGGGTGTTCTCATCAACACTCAGTATATACGCTACGTCTTCCCTATCTATCCATTGTTGGCTATTGTCGAAGTCGAAGCCCTCATACTCCTGATGCGGTGGTTTGGCATCCGGATGTTTGCTTTTTTGACCGCCGGTGGGCTTGTGATAGGCAATTTAGTATTTCTTGCGACTGGATGCTACATGTTGGGCTCTTTTGAGATCGAACGTCTCTTCACCCCTCTTGGGAGAGAACTGTATGTCATGACGCATGCCCCCATCCGGTACGCCAACGACGTGATTAACACGATTTCAGGCTCAAACGCTCGTGTGATGTACATAGGTCCATCCTTTGGCGCTGGGTTGCATGGTAAGCCCATTTACGTGCAGTGGTACAACCCTAGTTTGAATAGCGCTCTATCGGCCATTCAGACCCCAGGGCAATTCGAACAAATTCTAGCGTCCCAAAAAGTCACTCACGTGATCTCGGTATGTTGCCATGGTCATGAGAAGCTAGAGCGCATAACGAAAGACGTGTTGGCTAGGGAGTGGAAATTGATATTTCACTTGCGTGGCGTTGAACTATACGAGCGCCCTAGGTCGTATCCGCGACAATGAAGAAAGGCACCAATTCAAACATCCTCACGAGGCGGCACCTAGAATCCTGGCAGTCTCTCGAGGATATGCACAAGATAATTCAACTATTCTGCGATCCAGAAGTATTCACCGATCAAGACGTCCACCGGCGCATAGGCATAGCCAAAGACATGCTCGAAGAATTTGTACCTCTCTATCGCCTTGCAGCATACCTTCGCGCCTCCAGAGCACGGCTCACGCCGGAAGGCTCACAAGGCCCTGACGCCATAATAGAGTTTAGCCATGGAAGACGGATAAGCGCTCAGATAACCGTGGCCGATCAATCGTATCAAGAAGCCATGAACAGAGAGTTATTGGCCAAAGGCCGAATCGTATTTCCTTTCACAAAGAAAGACCGTGACCCTCGCACCCGTCACATTACTGAGAGCGGCCATATGTTACAGTCGAAGGAAGGGATGCTACGGGAGAAGGTCAATAGAGTCATTGGGGCTATACGCGCTAAGATCGCAAAGTTTTATGCCGGAACTGACTGTTTGCTTGTGAGCACAGGGCGGTTCTGTTCAGCGTCGGACTCCGGGTATTCGTGGCGGGGTGACCTTGTCGATCAAGTCAATGAGCTAACTAATATTCCTTATGACCATATTTACCTTGTCCATGGCATGGACGTCATTCAGATTGACTCCTCTGAGGATTGTGGGTAATCAAAGAGGAGCGCGTAACGAAACGACGGTTGTTCGGGAGGGATGAGCCAAAAACGAGCGCTCGCGCACGGGTCTCTAGTAACAAATAGGGATGAAAGGATTCGAAAATGGCTGCGATACCCAGCGACGAGGAGTGTGCGAGAAGTGTTTTGGAGATTTTCCGAGGAGCTAATCAGAGGCCTGGGGAAGCGCTGCCACTCCAATATGTTCAGAACAGGTTTCCTGGGGGAAGGGCTGATGACCTCGATCGAGGCCTCAGATATTGCCGTCGGCAAGGGTGGCTGTCGCCCGTTGATGACTGGGGTTATGCTATAACTGAGCAGGGTTTCAAAGAATCCTGAGTCCCGATCTGCGAGCCCTCTTTGAAAGACAAGGCCAGGGCAGTAGCGATATCCGCGCACTCTCTCGAATGAATCAAGGAGAGTTGGCCGCCATCAATTGACTGTTGTCTACGCGATTTTAGAGGAATATATTTGCTGATATGGCATACAGAAGGTGCTTCCATTTTCATGCAGGGAGTGGAGCAACCCTTTGCTTTGGCAACTTTGTTAAATGAGCCTGTTATAATGTTTCAGCTCCCGATGGACAGAATGCGATGAAAAAAGTTGTTGGTTGCCCGACGGGGGTCCTAAAATGGGACTCGAGATTTGGAGGAGGTATATGGATGGGCATCCAACTGACGATGACGGGAGAGAGGCAGCGCAAGAGGTTCACAGCTCGCCAGAAGTTGGAGATCTTGCGGGAATGGGAGTCAACGGGAAACGGAGTGGATGTTTCACGTCGTCACGGGATTCATCCCATGACCCTGTATCGATGGAGGAGACGGTTGGAACAAGGGGCCGCAGAGTTTCTCAAGGAGACCCGATACAAACCCAACCCCGAGGTAAAGGAACCACAGTATATTGTCGCGACGGATACCTCTCTCTGGCAACTGCTCGATCCAGTATCGGACAATGGATCGAGTACTCCAATGAGGTACGGCCTCATCAGGCCTTATTCGGATACCGCGGGCTTTTGTCCACCGCACCGGAAACAAGACTCAGCTTCTTGAAGAGTACCGGCGCAACGTGGAAAAAGCCAAACAGAAAAGAAGGCAAGAGCGGATTCTTAATAATCAGAAACCAACAACTTTTTTCACTAGAAATGTCTGAAACAGTACAGACACCTTTTCAGGAGAAGTCATCGCTGGCCAAGGGCGGGCCCATTGCTATGCTCGTCAGGTTCCCCCGCAGATCTCTAGGGAAGGCAATGGAAAGACAAGACGTCCCCCTTTACTTAGAAATTTTCGCTCTCTTTCCATGATGTTTTCTTTGAAATGCCACGGCAGAACAAGAAAAAAATCGGGGGACATCCGTCTTGCTTCTTCTTCCGAGATGATGGGAATGAAAGTGCCTGGCGTGAGTCTGCCGAACTTGTCGTCATTAATCTCGGCAATGCACGCAATGTCTGACGGTCCAAGATCACAAAATTTGCAAAATCACATTTCCTTTCGTGGAAGCCCCATATCCGAGAAGCGTTTTGCCTTCCCTCTTGCAATTCGCGACGAATTGCAACAACCCTTGCCTTCGCATAAACACCCTCTTTTCGAATTCCTTGTATGGCATCAAAGTATTCAGACCATTACACAGCTCTTGTGAAATGAGTTCTCTGACCAGAAAGGGCTTTGGCCTATATTTTGAACTGCTTTTTGCTGCGGTCACGCAAAAGCTACCCCCATTTATATCGCTCAAAATGACATCTAAGATTTTCATGTCTGATCTTTTCAGGAGCCAATCAATTTGGCGCATGCCGTAATACTCAAGATGCTCGTGGCATATCGTGTCGTACGCTGTTAGTTCAAGCATTGCAGGCATGTAGCTCTGCTCAAACACCCAAATTCCGTCTTCAGCGAGCACTTCGTATACATCTGAGACAAACTTCTGTGGAGACTCTAAATCATAAAACATGGCAATCGACTTACATTCCGCACGATTTCATGTAGGTGATTGAGGATTTTTCTGAAGAGGAAA
>CAYRVH010000079.1:0-11211 GCA_964427855.1 uncultured Syntrophaceae bacterium | reverse complement strand
GTCTTCCATTTGTATCATGACTCCCCCCCCTTGATACCTTACCGGAGACGGTCTTCATTTTTCTGCACGCCCAGATATACAGCCACCGATTGCTACTCATAATATATTGATCTTATTAGTTTTTCTTTTTCGCCCTGAACTGTTTTTCCCGTTGACATTCCCGAACCTTTGGACTATGAGCCTTGCCATAGCGGAACATTCGGATCCATCACACCACGGGAGAAGCGTCATGCCTCATACACAGACATCTGGGTCGCAACCCCGAAACAGCCGCAAGCGATCAGTCAGGGATGATCCCCAGTATAAGGAGATCAAAAAGATGATCGAAGACTTCCCCCCGGAGAAGATGGGGCTCCTGAAAACCTATATTCAGCGGTGGCTGCGGCCGCAGTAGGTCCTGCCACGAGCCATGCATGACCTTTCTACATGAAAAAACGCAAAGGTCACCCGTCAGATTGTCGTTCCCGTGAAAAACGGATTCCAGAGAACTTACTATGGATCACTACTCTCATCAGGATGACTGAGTAATGCGACTCACGCCCGATTCGTGATTCATTTCGAAACGCGCTATGGTTTTTCGCAAATGCGGAATACGCGATTTCTATCGAGAGCTGCTATAGTGGTTCCACGAGTTAATCGCGAATGCGCGACGTGGCTTTGATCTCGAGCGTCTTGCTCCCTGCCATTTCAAGTCCAGAGAGAAATCTCGGCCCGAAGAGGAAGATTTCTCAGGCGCCTGCTCTCATTTCCCTCGAGCCTGACTCCTTCGAAATGACAAAAGTCACTATCCCCTGGGTGTCGCCGCTCTTCGAAATGACTCACGACCTTGAACGTGCAGATCTGGCGCCGACGGTAGTTTAGAGAATTAGTACTCCGCCGGCCAGAGAGAATCCTTTCCATTGAAACGAGCAACGAGCTGTCGACCTTTTTGCTCTCACTCCCATTCGATGGTGCTCGGCGGTTTGGAAGAGATATCGTACACCACGCGATTGATGCCGCGCACCTCATTGATAATGCGATTAGAAATGGCTGCGAGCACCTGATGGGGCATGGGATACCAGTCTGCGGTCATGCCGTCGGTGGCCTCCACCGCTCTGAGGGCCGCCACATGCTCGTAGGTCCGCTCGTCGCCCATCACCCCCACAGACCGCACCGGCAAGAGGACCACAAACGCCTGCCAAATGTCTCTATAAAGGCCTGCCTTGCGGATTTCTTCGATGGCGATGGCGTCGGCCTCCTGGAGCAGCGCCACTCGTTCTGCGGTCACCTCGCCTAGGATCCTGACCGCGAGACCCGGTCCTGGAAAGGGATGGCGCCACACCACAGACTCCGGCAACCCCAACTCTGTGCCGAGCTTTCGCACCTCGTCTTTGAACAGCTCACGAAGCGGCTCAATGAGCTGCAGATGCATGCGTTCCGGAAGCCCTCCAACGTTGTGATGGCTCTTAATCACCGCTGAGGGACCGCCTTTGAAGGAAACACTTTCAATCACATCAGGATACAGGGTACCCTGCGCAAGGTACTTGACCCGAGGGAATCGCGCCGCTTCTCCTTCAAAGACCCGGATAAATTCTTCGCCAATAATCTTGCGCTTCTGCTCTGGATCTGTGACGCCCCGGAGGCGCTCCAGAAAGCGATCCCCCGCATCGACATAATCGATCTCGATGCGAAGCTGATCTTCAAACAGACGTCGTACCTCCTGCACCTCGTTTTTTCGCAAGAGGCCGTTGTCAACAAAAATCGGATGCAGCGACGACCCGACGGCCCTGTGCAACAGCGCCGCCATGACCGATGAATCCACCCCGCCGGAAAGCGCCGCCACCACATGATCGTCTCCCACTTGGGCTTGCACTCTCTCCACCGCGTCGCTAAGGAACGAACCCATTGACCAATCCGGCGACAACCCGGCAACGCCGAAGAGAAAGTTTCTAATGATCATCGCGCCGTCCGGGGTATGAACCACTTCAGGATGGAATTGCACACCGGCGATGCGACGATCCTTGCTTTCGATAGCCGCCACGGGCGTGTCAGCAGTCCTGGCTGACACTGAAAACCCCTTCGGGAGCGTGATTACCTTGTCCCCGTGGCTCATCCATACACGCGCCCCAACCTGCACGCCCTTCAGCAGGATGGAATCCGAGGAAACCGCTGTCAAAGTCGCCCGCCCATACTCCCGCTCAGACGCAGGTTCCACCTTCCCCCCGAGAGTGTGCGCAATGGCCTGCAATCCATAGCAGATCCCAAGCGTCGGCAGCCCCGTTTCCAAGACGCGTCTATCGAGCTGCGGGGCGCCTTCGTCGTACACGCTCGCAGGACCGCCTGACAACACCAGAGCGGAAGGCCGCTGCTGGACGATAACGTCCATGCCCTTATGATACGGGTGTATCTCCGAGTAGATCCCCTCCTCACGAATGCGCCGCGCAATGAGCTGGGTGTACTGGGAGCCAAAATCGAGAATCAAGACGTAGGATCTGCTCATTACAGCTCATACCTCCATGAGACACTCGAAATATATGTATGCATTCTCAAAACCTCTGGCGAGATCGTGACGCGCGTATTTGCCGGCGGCAGGGTCCCGCTGGCTATTGTGAGCGGCTTCAGCGCATGGCGCCGACGCGCCTATCATCGCGATGACCATCTTCTGAGAGGGGTCTCGGAAGTACTCACGAATTCGATGTCATGGTCGTCATTTCGACCACATTTCACCCTGTCAGTTCGAGGGCTCCTCTCCCTCCCAGTTTACCCCTCTTCATCCTGTCACTTAGACCACTTTCCTCCCTGTCATTTCGAGCCCTTTTTCCCCAGTCATTTCGAGCCCTTTTCTCCCCTGTCATTTCGAGCGAAGCGAGAAATCTTGACCCCGCGAGAAACATTTCTCAGTCGCAAGGCTCCTTCGAAATGACATGAATGTCGAGGCGTCTCACCCTCCGTTCGAGCCTCGCTCCTTCGAAATGACAAGATGTGGGCTCTCTCGGCGGCCTCCGAAAGGCTTTCGAAAGTACTCACTCACACGATGATGCGGACCTCATTCCGAGAGAAGTTTCAAGAATCGCTATACACGGGGTTAGTGGAGAACGAAAAAGGGCCGAGGCATTACCCCGGCCCTTTGGTAAGGTCTTTTTTGCTGCAACCAAACTATTATGCAGAAGCCTTTTGTTATCTCACTACTTGCTTCTTGACCATCTCGTAGGCGAGTCCGCTGGTCATACAGGGATTGCAACCCGGGGAGATAACCTGAAACTTCTCGGTGTTGCTCACGAGCTTCGAGTTAGGCGGCATTGGAGGCGGTGCGCCCCATGCAACAGGACCGCCGTACGCCGGTGCCACGAACTTGGGCGGCTGTACCTGCACCTTCATCTTGCAGGTTGTTCCCTTCAACATACCCCAGGGACGGAAGCCCGCAGTATATTGCTCACAGCCCTTCATGAAGAAAGAGCCGACTCCGCCAGGGGTGCCGCCTGTCGTCCTGTCGTAGCTGTACGTCACCTTCATGGGGATCATTATCATGTCGCCAGTAGTCGCAAACCCAGGGCTCATACCTGATACCTGAGCCGATGATGCGGCTACCATCGCCATGACCATCGCCATTGCGCCGAGCACGACCATCATTCTTTTAACCATACCCGAATCCTCCTTTTATTAGGCCCCACAACTCATCAGCGCGGAACCGAATTCGATATTATAGACAAATATGACCTGATTGCCATCTTGATTATCAGAACGAACACGATAAGTCAAGACTTTTTTTCCGGCCCCTGCATCGTGTGTCCGGATGTGAGCTCAGCATACCACAAAATTTCTCCGAATCAACCCCTTTTTGCAAAAAAATCTCAAAAGGAAGGCCCAAAATCTCTTGAACGCCCCCTAAGAGACCTCTGCGACGCCGGCAAATCTTCACCGCGCCTCCCTTGGGTCGGCAAGACAGCCCGCCAGCGCGCTTGCGGCTGCAACCGCAGGAGACGCCAAGATGACCTCGCTCTCCGGATGCCCCATACGGCCCACAAAATTCCGGTTGGTGGTGGACACTGCGCGCTCGCCCTTGCCCAAAATCCCCATATATCCCCCAAGACACGGCCCGCACGTCGGGGTAGAAACCGCAGCGCCCGCATCCAGGAAAATCTCGATCAACCCCTCTGAAAGCGCCTGCCGCATCACAGTGGGCGTCGCCGGAATAATAATGACGCGCAGGTTCTGCGCCACTTTGCGCCCTGCGAGCAACTGGGCCGCCTGCCGAAGGTCTTCTATGCGGCCGTTTGTGCATGAGCCGATAACCACTTGGTCGATGGCCATACCCTTCGCCTCAGAAATGCTGCGCACATTGGACGGCAGGAAGGGCAGCGCAACCATCGGTTCCAATGAACTCAAGTTCACTTCTCTCACCTCGGCGTAACACGCATCAGCATCCGCCTCAAAAGCCGTGTACGCACGTTGCGCCCGCGTCGAGACAAATGACTCCACGATCCCATCAAAGGGGAAAATGCCGTTTTTAGCCCCAGCCTCCACCGCCATATTTGCTATGGTGAAACGGTCTGCCATTCCGAGCCGACCCACTCCCTCCCCGAAAAACTCCATGGCCTTGTAATTCGCGCCGTCCACGCCTATTCTTGCGATAATATGGAGGATGAGGTCCTTCCCCGATACCCATGGGCCCAGCGCGCCCTTCAATTCGAAACCTATCGTCTCCGGAACCTTGAACCAGCACTTCCCCGTGAGCATCGCCGCTGCAAAATCGGTGCTGCCCACCCCTGTGGAAAAGGCCGACAGCGCGCCGTACGTGCAGGTGTGACTGTCCGCGCCGATCACGAGGTCGCCCGCAACCACAAGACCCTGTTCAGGCAGCAAGACATGCTCGACTCCCATGGCCCCCACATCGAAGAAGTGGCGCAGCCCCATCTCCCGTGCAAACGCGCGCGATTCCATGAGTCGCATGGCAGAATCGATGTCTTTGGCCGGATTAAAATGATCCAGAACCACCACGACTCGCTCCGGATCGAAGACTTTCAACCCTCCCGCGCGCCGAAAAGGCTCCAGGGCAAGCGGCAGCGTGATGTCATTGGCAAGCGCGATATCGACTCGAGCCTCTATCAGGTCCCCGGGCCGCACCGATTCGCGGTCGCAGTGAGCCGCCAATATCTTTTCCGTGAGCGTCATACCCATGTCACGATTTTCCTTTCAACTCAATCGATTCTTGAAGTAGTCGGCCAAAGCCTCCTGCCACGGCCTCAGACGCATCCCCGTCGCCGCCTCGAACAAGGAGGTATCCAACACCGAATAGCGGGGTCTCGGCGCGGGACGGCCGAGCCTCTCGGTCGTGGTGGGCTTCACCTCCACATGGGACAGACCGGCCTGTCTTACAATCTCCACCGCAAAGTCGTACCACGTAGCCTCCCCTGCGTTGGCAATGTGATACGAGCCCACGAGTCTCCGCATGCAGACTTCCCGCAGGGCCTCAGCGAGATCACGCGTGTACGTCGGCCGGCCTCGCTGGTCGTTCACCACCTCCAGGGTGTTCCGCTGCGAGGCCGCGCCAAGGATAGCCTCCACAAAATTCTTCCCATGGGGTCCGTAAAGCCATGACGTCCTGACAATGCAGTGTCGGCCGGGGATGATGGTCCGCACCCGCTCTTCGCCCTCTGCCTTGCTCTTTCCATAGACGCTCATGGGCGCACGCGGGTCGTCTTCCCGATACGGCTCGTTTTTGGTCCCATCGAACACATAATCTGTGCTTATCTGCACCAGAAAATGCCCGCGCTCCGCGGCACACATTGCCAGATTGGCCGGACCTCGCCCATTGACGCGGTAGGCATCCTCGATCCTCGTTTCACACCCGTCAACATCGGTCATGGCAGCGAGATTCAACAGGATAACCGGGGACGCATGGCCTGCCAGGGCGCGTTTCACCGAATCCATATCGCCAATGTCAATCTCAGGGACATCCAGCGCCTCGACATGGTCAAAGGACTGCTGAAAGAGAGGGACAAGGTCTTTCCCCAGCATGCCGGCGGCGCCGATCACCACCACCGCGTTCCTCTCGCCCATAGCATCTCCCTTTGCTGCAAAACTATTGAAAGAACAACGCTGTTTCACTATGATTTGTCCCAGCGTCGTCCCTTTTCCCACTCGGTCATTCACTGCATATATCGCATTCCTGGCAGGAGCATGCAAGGCAGGCAGCGCGCATGATATACAAAGACGCCGAATACAGCGACATCCAGACGCTGAAAGAGCTCTTTTCCCCGTGGATCTCCCATGACCCGACTGTCTCAGATCACCTGGAAGGCCTCGGCCGCCCGCAGCCGGGCGCGCAAAGCCCACACTGTCGACTCCTCGCTCATGGTCGCGACCTCCTCGCCGCAATACTGTCCGTTCCAGACGGATCAAACCGCAGGAAGATTCTTGCATGCGCCGTCTCGACCGCGTGGAATGATCTTTGGCTGAAGCGCTTCCTGGAACAGCAGATCATGGATTGGGAAGATCAGGGGATACGCCGAGCGGCCTTTCGGGTTCCCGCGACGGCCGATCCCGGTCTCTTCGATCTCCTCCGTTCAGTCGGTTTTTTCTCCGAGGGGGTCTCTTCCTCCCTTGAGCCGCAAAAGCCGCCGCGCATCCATTTGTGCAAGCATTTTCTCTATGAGACCGTGCAGGAGGAGCGCCTTATGGACTTCCTCAAGGACGTCTTTCAACGCCTCGGATACCAAGTCGAGGACGAGCATGAGGCGTTCAGTTTCCGGCCGTCCCCGGCCATGCTGCTCCCATTCCTGTTTGCGCCGTGGCACAGGATCTCCCGCATCGGCAAAGAGGTCATACTCCAACCGCCGGTGAGACGCGTCGAACCCCACGAATTGGAAACCACCTTTTATCCCCTCCGCATTCAAGGACGCGGGGAAAAGCCCTTGCTCCTCGTCATGGACGCCAAAAAGGCCTCCCATCTGATCGACCTCCCCCAGCACGATCTCGAGCAAGGCAGCCTGTTTCCACGCGTGACGCTGTGTCGGGGCAGGACAATCCACCTCACAGACATTACATGCACCCACCCCTCCGCCGCGCGGCTCATTCGAAAGGGGCTTCCCATTTTGTTCTACGTCCACCGCATCGGCGCGGTGGGGTGGGCCAGGGTTGAGGACTGGCGCGTGGATGACCCGGCCTGTCTCCGTCAAACCTTCCCTCACTCTCAAGAATGGGATGCCGCCGAACTTGACGCCCACGCCGCGACCACCGGACCGTTCGCCGGCAAGACCCTCGCGGTGCGCTTTCACTGGTTCAGGCCATTCAAGCGCGCGGTGAGTTTTGAACAGATGAGGACAATGGACGCCTCATTTCATCCTCAGCGGACGAGGATGCTGTCTCCCGAATTGTTCCTTACGGTGCGAGCCGCGGGCCTCGGGGTGTAGGGACACCACGCGCAACTCTCCGCGTACGCGGTTTCAGGGATAAGGCAAGGGTTGCCAGAATGGAGCGTCACAGCATGATCTACGAATACAAGGGTCACAGCCCCAGGCTTGGAAAGAACGTGTTTATCGCCCCCACCGCAGTGGTTTTGGGCGACGTGGAGATCGGAGACGCCTCCAACGTATGGTTCCACACGGTCATACGAGGGGATGTCAACTCGGTACGCATCGGCACCTACACTAACATACAAGACCATTGCATGCTCCACGTCACCGGAGAGGAATGGCCCCTTTTCATAGGAGAGAGGGTGATTGTCGGACACGGGGCAACCCTTCACGGCTGCACCATAGAGGATGACGCCCTCATCGGCATCGCCGCAGTGGTGCTGGACGGCGCGGTGGTCCATAAGGGCGCGATCGTCGCCGCCGGCGCACTCGTGCCTCCGGCCGCGGTCATCCCTCCCAACGCCGTGGCCATGGGGGCCCCTGCAACAGTGAGGCGCTTGTGCACCGCGGAGGAGCAGGCATACCACGAACAGAATCTCGCCAAGTATGAAGCGTATGCCCGGAATTTTTTCCATTGGGCGCGTGAGATCGAACCGGGGCGGCAACCCAAAGAGAGTCTATAGCGGGCATTGTCGAAAGATCTGCCGATACAGAGCGGTTCTCGACATTTCCGTCGGAATGAGGTCCCATCATCGAGTGGGTGAGTACTTTCGAAAGCCGCCATGGAGCCGGGTGAGCCGACATCTTGTCATTTCGAAGGACCGATGCTCGACCGAAAGTAAGACGCCGCAACATCCGTGTCATTTCGACGGACCGAGGCTCGTGCGAGAGTGAGACGCCGCGACATCCATGTCATTTCGAAGGAGCTTGCGACTGAGAAATCTTTTTCCTCGAGGACAAGATTTCCCGCTGCGCTCGAAATGACAAGAAGCAGACGCTCCCAACACAGAGAGGAATTCGCCTTGTAAATCGCGATTCCGGCGCGGGGGCTGCCCGGTCATCCTCACGAAGGTGGAGATTCATCGCGAGTTTCCTAGAGTACCCTTTTCATGGGAATGACAATCCAGCGTACAGCTGCTTTGCGGCTTCTTTTGAGAACGCGTATAGTGCGCCGCGCGTCCGAAGAAGAGAGGCCGCCAGACTGCCCGCATTAATTTGGGACTTGCGCACGCGCCGGCCGCCGCGAGCGACGCGCCGGAGCCGCCAGGCCCGCGATCGCCTCCATCCCTGACTCCATGGACACGCCGGCGGCGAGCACTACCTTCCGCCGCGATGTTTCCCCTGAGAGAATAGACAGACGAGAGGGCGCTACCCCCAGCGCCTTGGCCAGCAATCGGATCAGTTCCTTGTTGGCCTTGCCTTCCACCGGAGCCGACGTCAGCCGCACCGTGAGCGCCTCGGGATTGTTCATGGAAACAGCAGCGCGAGACGCGCCTGGGGTCACCTTGACGTGGATGAGAAGGCCCTCTTTGTGAGTTTTCAGACATGAGAACATGCTGGGAAATATAGTGTGAAACGCTGAGGCTGTCGAGGCGCGTGGAGCAAAACCCCTGTTTCCCCGGGCGCGGCCCGGGGCTGTCCTGCATCGCCCCGCAGGAGCGCGGCTCACAAAATACGCCGAGACCTGTCAACCTCATTGCCAGCAGCGACGCAATTTCAGCTTGTCGAAACTCGAAGGAGGCCCAATGGCATACGCGCGTCGGTTTTCGGAGCCCAGGGGTTCACCCTGGGCTAAAATTACACCCCGCACAAGCAGGGCTCAAAAAATAGCCTGAGACATCTCATCGTCCCCTTGCCAGCCGTCTTCCCCTGTCATTTCGCGCACCCCCTCTATTACTTCGATGACCCCATCTATCACTTTGATAACCTCCTCTATCACTTCGATACACCCCTCTGTCATTTCGAGCACCCCTCTGTCATTTCGAGCACCCCTCCGTCATTTTCGAGCTCTCCCTCTGTCATTTCCATGACGCTCTCTGTCATTCGGAGCACCCCCTCTGTCATTTCGAGCTCTCTCTCTGTCATTTCGAGCGCAGCGAGAAATCTTGCCCCAGATAGACAGATTTCTCAGCCGCAACGCGGCTTCGAAATGCCACGAATGGCCAGGCGTTTGTCTCGTCGTGAGTCACGCCATCGCGGCTAAGGGCTTTCGTGAGGCATCGCAGGGGGTTTAGGAAGAGGGCTGTGGTTTTTTCTTAATGTGTTACTTTAATTATTGACATTATCTTATGGATATGCTTTAAGGATTTTGTTGCTTCGCAACGGCATCTACCGAACGCGGGAGGAGATCGCATGCCTCATTCACACAATATCGATTATTACATCGGGCGTATGGACGATGAGTCCCTTGCCGACGCCCTGGCTGATTTCGAAGACCCCCTCGAGGGTCGTTCCTTGGATATGTTATCCTCCCTGGATATTGACGACGATTTTGTCGATGATCTTGGCAAGGACTTCGACGACTTCTAGCTCCCAATCCTTCCCCGGCCTGGGCGGCCCACGGGTCGCCCCGCACCCCACCGTACCCCAAACTCGCAGAATTTCACCCTGGGCTACAAAAGGCACGCCGCATAAGCAGGGCTCAAGAAATAGCCTGAGCCATCTCAACGTCCCCTTCCCAGCCGTTTTCCCCTGTCATTTCGCGCCCCTCTCTGTCATTTTCGAGCGCCCCTCTGTCATTTCGATGACGCTCTCTGTCATTCGGAGCGCCCCTCTGTCATTTCGAGCACCCCCTCTGTCATTTCGAGCGAAGCGAGAAATCTTGACCCAGATAAACAGATTTCTCAGCCGCAAGGCGCCTTCGAAATGACATGAATGGCCAGACGTTTCACTCTCCTTCGAGCCCCGTTCCTTCGAAGAACGCCCGGCCCAAGCGGGGCTCATCGCAACCACACGGCGCGGCCCTCACCATGGCCGCGCGGCCACAGCGCAGCACGCGCCCGTTGTCCCCCGGGCGCTGCCAGGGCCTATCGTAAGACGCCGCGCAGGGGCCAGGCTCAAAAAATGGCGCGAGACCTCTCACCGCCATTGCGAGCACAGCGACGCAATCTCCTCTCCTTGTCATGCAACGATGTCAGCTGTAAGCCGTACACAAAAAGACCCGAAGTTACCTTCGGGTCTTCGCTATGAACTCACGTTGCAGCGTTTAAAAGTTCACCACCATGTTAGTCCAGAGAGCCATAATCGGCGCACGTCCCGTTACCAGGGCATCAGTCACTGGCGCACCGCCGCGCATACCTATTGCCTGATACGCCTGGTCAAACCACTCTCCAGGCTGCCAATACGCGTATTTCATGCTCCACTTGAAATTCTCCAACAGTTTCCAGTCGTACCCCACATTCACTTCCCATCCCAAGAACCCGTCATCCGGATAGGGGTTCGGGGCTACAGCGCCAGGAATATTCCTGATCTTCCAAGCCTGGGCAGCCGCCGCCGTTGCATTTCCAGCCGCACCGGTCGAAGCACGTCCGCCCGCCAGGAACCCAGCTCGCTCAAGTCTGTGCGCCCACATATACGTCCCATACACATTGAGGTTAGACGCCACTGCATAATCCACTCTCCCTGCGAAGCAGAACGCGTCTGTCATCTTGCCTACCTCGTCTGGCGTCAGGTTAATGTGGTTAGCGTCCCAGCCGCCGTTGTTCCCGCCTGCGTACGTATTAAACAGGAGGTATTGATACGGTTCCATCGCCTGGTTGTTGATTGCCATAGAACGATAATTCTTCGTGACATTTCCAGTGTTCAACACCCGTCCGGAAGATATCGCATAGAGCAACGCCACCTTGGCTGGTCCCGCCACCGCACCCGCCTCAGACCA
>CAYRVH010000078.1:0-11705 GCA_964427855.1 uncultured Syntrophaceae bacterium | reverse complement strand
CGTCCTGTGGATCGACGAAATAGAGGCAGGGATTGCCAATGCGGGCCAGAAGTCGCTCGGCGGATCGGCTTCCCGCATTCTCGCGAGCTTTCTCACCTGGATGCAAGAAAAGACATCGCCGGTGTTTATCGGCGCCACTGCGAACAACATCGAACTGCTGCCGCCGGAGATTTTAAGAAAGGGGCGTTTTGATGAGCTTTTTTACGTGGAATTGCCACAAGACGCGGAGAGGGCTGAAATTTTGCGGATCCATCTGGCCAAGAGGCGCATCCCGCCTGAAGCCTTCGATTACGCCCCTCTTGTGAAAATCACGGAAGGTTTCAATGGGGCGGAGCTTGAACAGGGGGTTCTCGGAGCTCTGTTTCGGGCCTTCACCGCCAACCGAGAAGTGCGGCAGGAAGACTTGCACATTGCACTCGAAAACATTGTTCCCCTTTCGATCACCATGAAGGAACAAATCAAGCAGTTGGAGAGATGGGCCTTCAACAGGGCGCTGAAAGCAGGGAATCCCTGACAGCTGCTCCTCGAAGCTGAAGAATCTGCAATATTGTCAAAGAAAAAGGCCTTTTCTGAAATGACGTCAGGCAGTAATGGCCAATCCGCCGCGCTCTTTGATGATTGTTTCCATGTCTTTCGGTATTTGAGAAGTCCACTCGAGATATTGGCCTTTGACAGGGTGTATGACGCCGAGGAGGGAGGCATGCAACGCCTGCCGCTTCAACAAATCCGCACATTTTTTTACCAGCGGCGGGATATGTTTTGCGTTGCGTCTTATCCGTCCGTACACGGGGTCTCCCAAAATCGGCATTCCTATGGATGCGAGGTGCACGCGTATTTGGTGCGTTCTCCCTGTTTCAGGCCGTATTTCAAGCAGGGCGACATCGCCGAAACGTGCGACGACGCGCCACTTCGTGACCGCTGTTCTCGATCTGCTTGCGGCGACGGACATCCTCTTGCGGTCAGTCATGTGGCGACCTATAGGGCGGCACACCATCCCTTCGTCTTTTCCAGGCGTGCCGCGCACAATGGCGTGATAGATTTTTGTGACAGAATGTTCTTTGAACTGTCTGGACAGCCATGACAGGGCGTCGTTTGTTTTTGCGACCGCCATAACCCCGGATGTGTCTTTGTCCAAGCGGTGGACAATACCCCATCGGCCGGGTTCACCCACCTGCATCATCTCCGGACGTTCTCGAACGAGTATGTCCACCAGAGTTCCTGAACTATGGCCGCCTCCATGATGCACCGTGAGCCCAGCCGGCTTATCAATGACGATTAATTGATCGTCTTCAAAAAGGACGGACAATAACATATGCGGCTGCTCACGCGTGGATTTCCTCGCGTCAGGCTCGGCGTCCTCGATAATGACCTTTTCGGAAGGCCTTAACACGGTTGATGCTTTTATTTTACGGCCTTCGACGACCACTTTCCCCTCTCGAATCATCCTGGATATGTGCGTCCTGGAAAAAGCTCCGGCAAGCAATTCAAAAAGCAGCTTATCAGCCCTTTGGGAGGGCGCATCCACCGGCACGATGTATTCCAACGTCTCAGGCTCTTTCAAACGCCTTTCGCACAAGGGACGGCAACAACGCCTGCTGCTCCTCGAACATGGTCCGCGTGTCGAACAGGACAGCTTCATCTCTCACGAGAGCTATTACAGCCGGGGTTCCTTGTCTTAGACCTCTTTCCAGCGCGGCTGCGGATATTTTCAAAGGCTTCACCGCAACCCGCGATCCCTCGAGTTCTCCAAGCGGCAACGCTCCGCCGCCTACCTTCCCCGGCCCAGCCTGAACATAAACCTCTGCCAGGTCTGCCAATTCATCCTCAAGTTGCGCCGCAATACATTCGGCGGCTCTTTTCAATTCCCCCGGATCCTTTACAATCATTTGGAGCGTGGGGATATGTCGTTGGTGCATGTCTGGTTTGGTGTACTCTTCAAGCGTTGCTTCGAGGCCTGCCAATGTCATCTTGTCCATGCGCAGCGCTCGCGCTAATGGATCGGTCTTGATGCGCATGAGAAGGTTTTCTTTTCCGGCGATAATGCCTGCCTGGGGACCGCCGAGCAGTTTGTCGCCGCTGAAGGTCACGATATCCATTCCCGAATGGAGAACTTCCTGAACTGTGAGCTCGGACATGAAACCGTAGCGAGACAGATCCACGAGGCAACCACTCCCCAGGTCCATCATGGTGATGACGCCCTTTTCTCTGCCAATGGCGGCAAGCTCGCTGACGCCAACTTCGCGCGTGAAGCCCACAATATGGTAGTTGCTCGTGTGAACCTTGAGAATCAACGCGGTTCGCTCATTGATAGCTTCGAGATAATCACGGGGATGCGTGCGGTTCGTGGTCCCTACTTCGCGGAGGATGGCGCCCGACCGTTTCATGACGTCAGGGATGCGGAAAGACCCCCCAATTTCAATGAGCTCACCTCTGGAAACAACTACCTCTTTTCCTGCGGCCAGACTAGTGAGGACCAGCAGGACTGCAGCAGCGTTGTTGTTGACCGCCAGCGCTGCTTCTGCCCCGGTGAGTTCCTGCATCAAGAGCCGCAGGTGCGAGTTCCGTTCGCCTCGTTGTCCCTGTTTGAGGTCGTATTCCAGGTTGCTGTAGGAGCGTGCTGCTTGAGCAATTCTTTCAATCACTTTCTCTGACAGAGGGGAGCGTCCCAAATTAGTATGGACGATAACCCCCGTTGCATTGATTACAGGCACGAGTTTTCGGCCGAGTATGTGATTGGCCAATTTCTCGACTCTCCTGACCACCGCCGGCAGACTGCAGAGACCTTCATCATCCTTTCCGCTGAGAATCTCCTGACGCAACTCCTCTAAGGCGAGCCGCGCCATACGTTTCACGAGTTCCTCGGCATATTTCGCCCTCAAAGGATCGAGCCTCGGATCATTGAGCAATCTGTCCATCGACGGAATTGATCGGAGAAGGGTCTCTACACCAGAGTGACTCATCGTATCCATGCCCCTCACGAAGAGGAAATGAGTTTGAGAGAGCGCAGCGCCTCTTCGAACGCCGGCGCGAAAGACATGAAATCCTTGACCGGGGCAGTAAAGTCGATATTCATCATTTTCTGGTCAGTAAAAACGATGACACGCCACGTACGAAGACTATTGGGTTGGCTTGCCCCCTTGTCCTTACAGAGCAGGGCTTTTCCGCCCTGTAGTTTTATCACCTTGACTTCTTGAATCTGGGGGTCTTTTTCAGCAGCTTTACGGAGGGCGTTGAAAATGGTTTCAGGAGGTTGGAAAAAAGAATCCCCTGCGACAATATAAATTTCTCCAGAATCTTTTTTCCATTTGTAGATGCCGGGTTCGTCTACGGGGTCTTGCTGAAATCCCTGTGGTATTTTTATCTTGAAAAAGCCTCCGTTGAGTTCTTGGGGAGTAGGTCGGGCGTTGGCTTCAGGTGCTTTTTGGGATTGAGCCAAGAGAGCGCTCGGCGCAATAACGCACATACACATGGCCATTGCGATGAACAAACGTTTCTTTCTATACATCAGTCCCCCATTGAACTCTATTGGCGAATTTCGTTTCAATGCACCTCACATCTCCTGCTCGTCGCCGAGATTGGCTAGTATTTGACCGATCTCGTAACGATTGTTACCATGAACGAGGGAACAGTGTCAAAGAGATGACCGAAGATAGCAAAAAGAGCATACGATCTGCGGCCATATTCGTTCTTGGCTGTAAAGTGAACCAGGCCGAGGCATCTGGTATGAAGCAGATGCTCGCGCAGGCTGGCTGCCGACTCTGTGGACAAGGGGAGACCCCAGACCTCGTCATCGTCAATACCTGCTGCGTGACCTCCAAGGCAGAGGCGAAATCGAGGAGGCTCGTCAACCGCCTGGGAAGAATGTATCCCCATGCGATGATATTGGCGACCGGGTGTCTTGCAGAGATACACCCCTCTTCTTTTGACGTGCCATGCGACCGTTTGCGCATTTTTCCTCAATCCGCCCGAGCGCAGTTAAAGGACGTGTTGGCCGGGAACAATTCGTCGTCCACGTTTCGGGAAGAAACGCAGTGCAGATCAGAATTTGTTGATTTCGGGGTCGCCTCATCCCCATCCAGAACTAGAGGATTCATCAAAATCCAAGACGGCTGCTCTTCACGTTGTTCCTACTGCATTGTACCGAAGGCTCGCGGTCCTGCACGGAGCCTTGCTGTCACGACTGTTTTAGACCATGTCCAGACCATGACCAAAAGCGGCGTGCGGGAAATTGTACTCTCCGGTGTGAATTTAGGCGCCTACGGAAATGATTTGATCCCGCCAGTCGAACTGGAAGACCTGCTTAGGACTCTGTTGAGAAAAAAATCGGGGGTACGTTTCCGATTGAGTTCTCTCGAACCAGAGCATGTGTCACCGGGCATCATCGAATTGATGGCCTACAGCGATCGATTGTGTCCTCATCTCCACATTCCTTTGCAAAGCGGGGACGACGAGATTTTAAGATTGATGAACAGGCCTTACGACGCGTCCTTTATTCGATCTACGGTGAAAACAATCTTCTCCAAGGCGCCAGAAGCTTGCGTGGGTTTTGATGTGATCGTAGGCTTTCCTGGCGAATCTGAGGATGCCTTCGCCCATACGGTGCAACTCATCGAGGAGTGCGGAGTCAGTTATCTGCACGTTTTCCCATTTTCGCCCAGGCCGGAAACCCCTGCCGCCACGCTGGAAGGGAAGGTTCCCGATTCTGTCACACGCACACGCGTTCATGTCCTGAGGCAGTTGTCAGCGCGTCTCAGGGCCGCGTTTTTTGCGCGTGCTCTAGGAAAAACTTTTTCGGCAGTGGTGGAGTCCGGCCCAGATCCTCTGACCGGCGAATTCCTGGTGAGGACAGACAATTATATTCCGGTTTACTGCCCTGCCAGTTCAGGAATGGTGAAAAAGAGACAAGGAGCTGTCACCTTAGTTGCTCTGAAGGACGGACGTGTTCTCGGGCGCGCGTCGTAACACAAGCCAATGTTTTCCTCATTTCCGTCGCAATCATGAGCGCCTCATCCCGCGATCAAGAAGTGCCGCCCTGCTTTATGGTCTTTCGGATGAGCTCCCCGGCCTTCACCAGGTGCTCCTTGGCTTTGAGGAAATTCTGAGGATTGTTTTCTTCAAAGTAATTGATAATTGAATCGCATGCCTGGTAAGCGTGAGCGATGGACTCCCGCACAAGGGAATGGAAGGCCTGGTATCGGGATGGGGGGATGATGGCAAAGGTCTTTGAGTCCAGGATTTGAAGCTCTCTTTTCAACGAAGCCATCTTGAGTCTCACGTCGGTCGGCACTAACGCCGAATTTGTATCAGAGGGATCATAGTCTTCGATACTCAGCCCAGGGGCGCGCGTCATGAGCAGGGATAGCTCTTCAAGGATAGGCGCTGTTTCTCTCAGGTAATCTCGCGCTTCGCGGCTCTCCAAGGCGTCGTCATCCAGAGGGGAGGGGATGACTTCTTTAGCGGGAGTTGACGGCGATTCTTCCGAAGGAAACAGTTCGCGCGGGGGCGAGTCTGAAACGGGTTTTTCCACCTGCGGGGGTTCGTAGGAACCATCGCGAGACGGCGGTGCAGTCGGAGTCTCCGCCGCGTGGATTTCAGTGGCTTCCGGCGGAGAAGCCACCGAATCAGGCGCACGAGCCGACTGAGGGAGACTCTCCTGAGCCACTTCCTTTTGCTCATCGGGGAGCTCAACCATAAGAGGGCTCTTCCTTGCGTCAAGGGCGATCCAGTCTTCTGGGTTCAACAGCTCCTTTGCTGCGGTTGCCGCGATCTCAAGCCTGCTTGCCTTGACAGCTCTGGATTCCAGAATCGCTATGGGGACCCGCTTTACTGGTGTAGGCCCGTGCAAGACCTCTTTCTTGGGAACAAAGCTTGCATCAAGCGTTTCCTCGGGCGCCACCGGCGGATGGTGAACCGGGCTCACCTCATCATCTGACGCCGCGGGTAAACCGGGTTCCGATGGGGCCGCCTTTGGTTCCTTTTTAATGGACGCATCTGGTTCTGATTGCGGCGTTTCTGCTGTTTCCGGCGGCGCGGCCGGGGCAGCCTCTGGCACTCTGACAGGAGCAATGCGCCTCATATCAACGGGGTCAAAGGGCAACCGATCGACCGTTTTCTCAGGCTCCCCATTAGCAGGCTGTTCCGTCGGTGGGCTTCCCGGGCTGGGAGGGGGCTTGGCCTCGGCATCCCCCGGAAGAGGCTTGGAGGAAGATTTTCCCCCGATAATGCTCTGCAACTTAATTTCTGGGATCGTGACCTTATATCCGGAATCCCCAATTTGCGTGGACGGATTTTCGACCGAGCTCTGGGCCCCCGCGGTCGCAGAACGCTTTTGTGGAACGACATCTTGGGCCTTCGGCAAACCCAGAGCGCAAAAGAGGCAGATCAATGATATGAGCAGTGCGAGTTGCAGGCTCTTCTGCATAATAGGCCTCATAATTCACTATGGCGGGTCTCGAAATACATCACGAATTGAGCACATGTCTTACCATTACGTCATGATCACGAAGGTGAGGCTTCACCGTCATTTCCCTGGATTTCCCTGTACGTGGGCATGATAATGCGACTTATGGCCATTTCGCGTTTGCTTTTGAGAATCATGAAACCCTCGCAAGCGTGCACAGTTGATAATCCCGAAATGTCATTCGCTGCCTATCCGATCAGCAGATGAGATTTCTTATGTAATTTTAATTGACTTCTTGCAAAATTTCAAGCAGGTGCGCAACAGAATGGGGCCGAATCTCAACGAGATGAACTTTGTCGAGGATCCCGTTGATAAAGGCGGCCGTATTCTCTGCGCCAAATTTTTTTCCAATTTCAATGGCTTCATTGAGAATCACTTTGTTAGGTACGTCATGAAAGGTAGTAAATTCGGCAATAGCCATTCTGAGGATGTTTCGATCTACACGACTGATTCGAGAGAGCTTCCAATGGTGAGACAGCATGGCGATGAGTGAATCGATGGCATCCTTGTTTTCTGAGACAGCTTTGACGAGGTTTCGTGCAAAATCTTTGAGGACCCGATGCATCTTGAGGTCCTCATCCTCCTCGTTGCTGAAGTGCTCGCCCAGGAAGTCAAAGGTTTCGAGAGGATCCTGGTTCTGTGCATCAGCCGCGAAGAGCACTTGCAAGACAAACTCTCTACTTTTTCTTCTTGAAGGCACGACAAATAGGCGCTGTATGTTTCAACCGAAGAGATGTGGCAGGGGCACTCCCTGCTAAAAAAGAAGAAAAAGATTGGCCATTTCAATAGCTGACATCGCAGCTTCGGCTCCTTTGTTGCCCGCCTTGGATCCCGCTCGTTCTATGGCTTGCTCAAGGGTATCAGTGGTCAACACACCAAAGGCCACTGGAACATGCGATTCAAGCGCAACTTGAGCCACTCCCTTCGCCGTTTCAGCGGCGATATAGTCAAAATGAGGCGTCGAGCCACGAATCACTGCCCCCAGAGCGATGACCATGTCGTATTTAGCGGCTTTAACGGTCTTCGCAACTGCTTGAGGAATCTCAAAGGCGCCCGGCACTCTTATGATAGTAATGTCTTCTTCTCTCGCTCCGTGCCGAAGGAGGGCATCCATTGCCCCGGCTATGAGTCTCGAAACCACGAAATCATTATATCGGCTCGCCACGAGGGCCGCAGTCATTCCCTGACAGTTGAGAACCCCCTCTAGGATTTTTGCCATAGCGCCTCCGTGTATAGTGTTTCGTTTTCCTAAAAATCCTTGTATGACGCATCTTGCCGAGAAGAGCCAACGTCTTTGCCCCCACGGGATTACCGCCGGCTCTCAAGGGTTGCTCGATGCCATTCAATCAGTCGATGCGCCTGTTTGAACCTTTAACTCGTACAGATGTCCCATTTTTTCTTTTTTAGTCAAGAGGTATCTCAGGTTTGTGGCGCAGGGTTCTATGACGATGGGGACCTGTTCGACGACCTCCAATCCGTATCCTTCCAGGCCGACGATTTTGGTGGGGTTGTTCGTCATCAATCTCATTTTTCTCACGCCCAAGTCCGCCAACATCTGCGCTCCAATACCATAGTCCCTGAGGTCCGGCTTGAATCCCAGTCTTAGATTGGCTTCTACGGTGTCGCAGCCCTGGTCTTGCAGCGCGTACGCCTTGATTTTGTTCAGAAGGCCAATGCCTCGCCCCTCCTGCTGCATGTAAAGGATAACGCCTTTTCCCGCCTCTTGAACCATGTGCATCGCTTTCTCGAGCTGGTTCCCGCAGTCGCATCTCTTGGATCCGAACACATCTCCCGTGAGGCATTCCGAATGGACCCGCACAAGCACTGCCTCGTCCGGGTTGATCTCTCCTTTGACCAAGGCCACATGGTTATGATTATCCACGTCGTTCTCATAGACGATGAGCCGAAAGTCGCCGCCGTACTCCGTAGGTAAAATCGTTTCAGCGCCTCTGCGGACGAGTCTTTCCGTCTTCATCCTATATTGAATGAGATCTTTGATGGTGCATATCTTGATTCCGTGGCGTTCTGCCATAACCATGAGATCAGGCAACCGAGCCATGGAACCATCCTCATTCATGACCTCGCAGATGACCCCTGCAGGTTCTAAACCAGCGAGTCTCGCCAAATCCACGCTGCCTTCTGTTTGGCCGGCCCGCACAAGGACTCCTCCATTTCTCGCCATTAAAGGAAACACATGCCCGGGAGAAATCAGGTCCTGCGGGGTGGCGTCTTTGTCAACGGCGGTGAGAATGGTGGTGCATCTGTCGTATGCAGAAATGCCAGTCGTGACGCCTCTTGCAGCTTCTATAGACACCGTAAACGCCGTACCGTATGGGGATTTATTGTTGGCGACCATCATGGGGAGGTCAAGCGATTCGATTTTGGAGCGTGTCATAGACAGACACAAAAGGCCTCTCCCGTATTTTGTCATAAAGTTGATGGCAGCGGGGGTAACCTTTTCGGCCGCCATGGTCAGATCGCCCTCGTTTTCGCGGTCCTCGTCATCAACCAAGATCACCATACGGCCTTGTTTTATCTCTTCTATGGCTTCTTCGATATCCACGAGTGCGCTCATCAGCGCGTCCTCCTTCACACAAATCCGTATTCTCTGAGCGTATCTTCTGTGATACCTGAGTGCAGTTTCTGGTTTGACACAAATTTCTCTATGTATTTTGCGATCATATCATATTCAATGTTCACCCTATCACCGATCTTTTTTTCGGTCAACCCCGTGCGGATCGAGGTGTGGGGAATGATCATGACCCAAAAACGATTTTGTTGAACTCTATTCACCGTGAGACTCACCCCGTCAACCGCGACGCTCCCTTTTTCCACGAGATACCGGCCAGACGGCGCATCCACAGCGACACTAAACCCTGACCCCACAGGTCTTTTGTCTGCGATCACGCCTATACCGTCTATGTGTCCCGAGACGATGTGCCCGCCCAAGCGGTCACCCAAACGCAGCGCCTTCTCGAGATTAGCGACAGACCCTGTACGCAAGGAGCCGAGCGTGCTGACTCTCAGCGTTTCCGGCGACGCGTCTGCCCAAAATTGGCCGCGGCTTTTGTCTAGGTGGGTCACGGTCAGGCACACGCCGTTCACACAGATGGAATCTCCGACGTTCACGTCATCAAGACTCATGGCTGTGGCGAATTTCAATGTCACGAACTCGCCCGCCGGTTCGATACCCACGATTCTCCCCTGATCTTGGATAATGCCAGTGAACATTTGCTCGCTCCTCGTTTAGATCATATCATTGTCAATGTGGTCATTTACACAAGGCGCCACTCGCGTCTGCGTGCGGCCACAGCCAAGAAGATGTCTCGGGTGGATGCGTTTCATCCCGTGGAGGATGTTCGATTTTACGTCGGGCGCGTCTCTCTCTATTTCTTTGAGCAATGCCTTCACCCACCGTCTGCGCGAACCGACCAAGCCTTGGTAGGTGCAACCGCAACCAAGAATAGGGACGCCCAGACTCCTCGCAAAAAGTCTCGTCGTCTCTTCCCTTACATACACCAGCGGTCGAATGATCCTATTCTTGCGGTCATCCGCCAGCAGGTTGGGACTCATCCCTTTGAGTACGCCATTGAAAAACAAGTTGAGCAAAAGCGTTTCGATAAAATCATCCTGGTGATGCCCTAGGGCGATTTTGTTCCACCCGTTGGCAACGGCAAACGTATAGAGACATCCACGCCGTAGCCTTGAACAAAAAGAGCACGGATTAGTGCCGTGGGTAAGTCTCTCATTGACAAGATCAAGGATGTTGCCCCCGACGACGAAGTGCTCAACGCCGTCGCGCGACAGGCGCGTCGAAATGGCGTCCAGATCGAAATCCGGCGTTCCCGGATGTACTGTCACCGCTCCGATGTCGTATGCCACCGGCGCCCGTTGCCGCAGAACCAAAAGCGTATAGAGAAGGGACCACGAATCCTTTCCTCCTGAAAGGGCTACGAGGATGCGATCACCGTCGTGGATGAGGTCGAAATCAGCGATGGCTTTTCCCACATATTTTGTGATCGTTCGTAAAAGGCGTTTGTCCATAAAGTAATTAATAACGCATCACGGGGGTTTCGGCTAGCTCACTGTGCAGTGGAGTGGTTCTTGTGCAGCGGAATTCTTTATAGTAGGACTGACTATATTTCTGCAATCGGGGTAACAAATTGCTTTTTCTCAACAATGTGACAAAGTATTTCAACGGAAGACCTCTTTTTAAGGGAGTGAGCATCAGCGTACACCGCGGCGACCGCGTTGGTATAGTCGGCCCCAACGGAGCTGGGAAGTCAACCCTACTCGGAATCATGGAAGGGCTGGTTTCCTGCGACGAAGGTGAAGTATCTGTGGAGAAGAAAATTCGCATGGGTGTGCTCCACCAAGAGTTGAGCGTTGGAAACGATACGCCGATTATGGAAGAGGTCACCAATGCCTCGGAAAACCTGAAACAAATACGCCGGCGGCTTTCCGCGCTCGAGACCATGTTGGAGAGCGTGTCGGCCGATAACCCGGAAGCAATGGCTTTACTAGAGGAGCATGGCCGGCTCCAGAGTGAATTTGAACATTACGACGGCTACACGTTGGAGTCTCGCGCCTTGAAGGTCTTGCAGGGGCTTGGGTTTTCCTCTCACGACGCGTCCCGACCCTGGAGAGAGTTTTCAGGCGGGTGGCGCATGCGTGTGGAATTAGCGAAAATACTCCTCGCTGACCCGGATCTTCTTTTACTGGACGAACCGACTAATCATCTTGACCTGGACAGCCTGTTGTGGGTGGAGAATTATTTGAACGACTTCAAAGGCGCACTGGTGCTCGTTTCTCACGACCGTGCGTTTCTCAACCGCCTTGTAAAACGCATCATCGAAGTTGACAATGGGAAGGTGAGCTGTTTTTCGGGGAATTACGATACATATGAAACCACGAAAAAAATGCAGGAAGAGGTTGTTCTCGCATCGTATCGAAATCAACAGGAAAAGATCAAGAAGATCCAGGCATTTATCAATCAAAACAGGGTTAAAGCGCGTACTGCAAGTCGCGTGCAAAGCCGTGTGAAAATGCTCGAAAAAATGGAATTGGTGCAACTGCCTCCACGAACTAAGACGGTCAAGTTCGCTTTTCCACAG
Source organism: uncultured Syntrophaceae bacterium (assembly GCA_964427855.1). Lineage (GTDB taxonomy): Bacteria > Desulfobacterota > Desulfomonilia > Desulfomonilales > Desulfomonilaceae > JAUPKT01. The sequence continues at coordinate 131 of CAYRVH010000078.1, read as the reverse complement.
CCAGGACGTTCCGGCAAGCGAGTCGTAGAGATACGAAATGTTGTGAAGAGGTATGGAGAACGTGAGGTATATCGAGGTCTTAACCTCTACATAGACCGAGGCGATCGTATTGGTTTGGTAGGACCGAACGG
>CAYRVH010000077.1:212-12088 GCA_964427855.1 uncultured Syntrophaceae bacterium | reverse complement strand
ATCGTTCCCTGCGCCAGGAATTGAAAAAAGAAGGGTCTGAACAATGTTGGCTACGTCAAAGCAAATGTCGAGTTTGATCCCGAGAAAAAAGGCTCTTACACGATCTCTGATTGATGGGCTGTCCAAGGGACGCTCCCACTTTTGGTCGCTGACCGATGTATAGTAATTCTCGAAATTAATCACGAGTTGGGCGCGTGTCCTCCCGCTACGTCATCCTGACGAGTGTGTGGATTCACAGGGAGATTCTTGGTTCCGATTTTCATTGGGAATGACAATCTGACCTGTGGCCCTTGCGTGATTTGTTTTGAGAACCGTTATAAACGTGCGGGGAGAGGTCATTGGGGGTCTCGGAAGTACTCACGAATTCGATCAAGTGACCGTCATTTTGACCTCTTTCCTCCCCGTGATTTCCACCACCTTCCTCCCCCTCATTTCGAGCCTGCCCTCTCTGTCATTTCGAGCGAAGTGAGAAATCTTGACCCAGAGAGAAAGATTTCTTAGTCGTAAGGCTCCTTCGAAATGACACAGCGTCGCAAGGCGTCTCATTCTCGTTCGAGCCTCGCTCCTTAGAAATGACAAAAAATTGGCTCTGCTGGTGCCAGAACGCCTTTCGAAGGCACTGGCTCGCTCGATGAGGCGAACCTGGTTCCGCATGAAATTTCGAGCACCGCTATAATACCGCCAGAAGCGGACACTCCTCGCACGCCGGTTTTGTCTTGCAATAATGCTTCCCCACAGCCACAAGCTGAGCGTGATAATCATTAAACAGGGCTGCGTCACGGGGTAGATGCAGGTGGAAAAACTCCTGCACCGCGTCGTAGTCGCCGTTGGGAGGGAGCAAACCATGCCTTCCCAGCACCCTCTTTGTGTACGCGTCAACCACAAAAATCGGCTTATTGGCTGCATACAAAATAATGCTGTCCGCAGTCTCTTTCCCCACGCCGTTCACCGTAAGCAATTCTCTTCGCAGTTCCCCAAGATTCAGCCCCAACATCGAAGACAACTCGCCTTTATGGCGGGTGACGATATGCCTGACTAGGCTCTTAAGTCTTTTGGCCTTGACGTTGAAGTAGCCGCTTGGCTTGATGAGGAGCGCCAACTCCTCCTCGCTCATGCGGTGAATCGCGAAGACATCGAGCGCCCCGACTGCCTTAAGATTAGCTATGGCCTGGGTCACGTTTTTCCACGCGGTATTTTGGGTAAGCACCGCGCCTACGCACATTTCAAACGGCGTTTCGGCTGGCCACCATTGCCTGTGGCCGAACCGTGCGAGCAGCGCCTCATATGCCGCTAAAAGCACTCTCCCTGTCTCGGATGTCTCGGTCGCCAAAACCCAATCCTTCAAAGTTTATAGTGGTCCTCCAAAGTACTCACGAATTCGATGACGCGACTGGTATGTCCACAGAAATGTCGAGAACGGCGACAGCGGTTGCGATGGTAAAAAGGCTCAAATCAATTTGAACAACCTCTTATTTCGTCCATTCCCCCAGCTTCCAATTCTGTCATTTTAGGCGCCGTCCCCTTCGTCGTTTCCATTACCTTTGCTGTGCTGTTTCGAGGATTTTTCCCCGTGTCGTTTAGAGTACTTTTGGTGTTGTCATTTCGCGCGAAGCGAAAAATCTTGACTTAGAGGCAAAGATTTCTCTCAGTCGCAAGGCGCTTTCGAAATGACATGGCGTCGCGGGGGCTCACTCTCGTTCGAGCCTCGCTCCTTCGAAATGACAAGATTTCTGCTCTCCTGACTCCATAGCGGCTTTCGAAAGTACTCACTCATTCGAGGATGCAAACCTCTACCCGACAGAACCTTCGGCAATTCGAAATATTACATTTCACAGGCCTTACTGTCCAGACGGCGCCTCTCTATAAGGCGTTTTCGGTCACGTCAATTTTCAGATGACATGGAGTTGTCCAAAGTGATATATTTCACCCCCGGACTTCTCAGTAGGCAATTCGAAGCTGTACGATCCTCATTGGACGCCGGGAGACCAGAGGGAGGCGGCCTTTGGCGTCGATGGGATAGGGAAAGAGGTTGTTGTTTTGCCATTTCGTCAATTAGCGACAATCAGGATGGCCCTCGCTGCCCTGGCTCTCCTTTTCCTCCCCCAATGCATGGCGCTCCCAAGCTATTTCAGCAATGCCCCAACACCGGCCCCAGCGCCTATCCCAATCCCAGCAACAACCGCAGGTTCACCGCAACTGCCGCCTCAAAGAGTCACCCTCGACGAAGCCATAGAAATTGCCCGTCGGAACAACCCGAGTCTGGCGTCCGGCAACTGGGACATCCAAACCGCGGCGGCTCAGAGAAACCAGACAGCAGCAGCCAGATGGCCCCAATTCACCACCACGGAGGCCTGGCGAAATTATGTGCAGCAGCAGCGATTGCTGGCCACTCGTGCAAACCAAGAACCAGGACTGTTTTCGACCGGTATCTTGTCCGCTGATCTCGTGCTCAAGATGCCCCTCTTTACCGGCGGGCAAATCCGCAGCGACATCACCGCGGCCGAATTCCAGGTCCTTGCGGCCCAGAACCGCCTGGCCCGGACGTGGGAAGAACTCATCTTCAACATTTCCAGCGCCTTCTACAACATATTGGCTCAGCGCAAGGTCGTGGAGTCCCTCCGCTTCTCCCGAAACGCCATGACCAGACAGCGCCAGCGGGTTCTTGACCTGATGTCCGTTGACAAGGCCGCAAAGGTCGATGTGCTGCGCACCGAGGTCCGCCTCGCAGACCTCGAGCAAAAACTCCTTAGAGAGCAAGCTGTCCTTAATATCCAACGCCGCCTCCTGACCACGCTTCTGGGTGTGGACCTTGCTGCGGGTCCCGTCGAGGCCGAAGGCGACTTGAAGCTCCGAGGACCTACACCTGATCTGAACGGCGCGCTGGCCATGGCGTATGCCGAGCGAGGCGACTACCGAGCGGCATTGGCGTCTCTCGATGCCCAGGCTATGAAGGTGAATTCCGCCCGTGCGGCTCGATGGCCGAAACTGTCACTCGATGGCGCCCTAGGGATGAGGGCAGCTACTGGCATTGGCGACAATGGGAGAGTTTATACTCACCGCGTAAATGACAACACGATCAAAGCTAACAGAGGGGGGCCCATCTGGCCTTACCCAGACTCTGTTGTGCCCGTGGGGAGCCTCGCCCTGGTTGCAGAATATCCGCTCTTCACAGGCGGTCGTATTGCGTCTCAGATTGACGAGCAGGAAGCGAAATTGGCGTCGGCGCAAGCCGCTCTCAGAAAACTCGCGCTTCAGATACGCCTCGACGTGGAAACAGCCCTGTTGAATGTGTCTTCCACCCGACAAAGGGCGCTGGCCATGCAAAAGGCCATCGAACAATCCAAGGAGAGTTTTCGCATCGAGGAGCAAAAATACGACGTGGGTAAAGGTACGATAACCGACGTCTTGGACGCGCAGGCAGCCATGCTGGATGCAGAGACGAATTATTACAAGGTCGTCGCGGACTACAATATTGCGTTAGCCCAGCTCGGTCTGGCGGTGGGCGAAAAACGGTAGCATGCAGGGAACTCTTGGCTGGCAATCCAACGATGCATACCATAATGATACCGGCCTATGATCCAGGCGTAAGGGACGCAACGCACCAGCATCTCAGGGGCAGAGCGCGGGTAGGAACTTGACCATGAGTGAACGTGAACAGGAAGCATTAAAGTCGAGTCGTGGAAAGCTCATTGGAGTGATCATTGTCGTGGCGGCAGTGGCAGCTCTAGGGTTTGTCTTTTGGAAATATGGGCTTGTCTCCTCTTCTGGAAAGGACAGCAAGGCTAAGAAACCCAAGCCGCTTGTGGTAGTCCAGAAAGTTGAATTGGGGAGGATTGCGGAGGTGCTCGAGCTGACGGGGTCTGTCGAGCCCGTGATCTTCGCCCGACTTGCCTCCCCTGCGGAGGGACCGGTGCTTCGCTGCACTGTGCGAGAGGGGGACAAGGTAAAAAAGGGCGACAAGATAGTCGTCATCGGGAGGAAAAGTGGGATTGAGTCCCTCCTCAAGTCGGCAGAAGAAGATCTCAAGGCTGAAAAAGATGAATTAGACAGGATTGAGAAACTCGTAGAAAGCGGGGCAGTGTCGCGGGATCAGCTGCAGAATCAACGGGCAAAATATATGCGTATGCAAGCGCAGTTCGAGCGGATGAAAGAAACCAACGCAGATTATGACATCGTGGTCCCGTGGGATGGGGTGGTATCCAAGGTAATGGTGGCTGTGGGCAACTATGTCAATGCACGCACGGTACTCGTGGAGATGTTTGATCCGAAATCCCTCGTGGTTCGTGTTGCTGTTCCTGAAAGTCAGAGTCAAAAAATGTCCCTGGACATGATGGTTCCCCTAACGCTCGACGCCTACGCGGGTAAGACCTTTCAGGGCAAGCTCTCCCGCATTTATCCTGAATTGGACCGAAAGATAAGGACGAGGACTGTCGAGATTTCAGTGGTGGATGCAGTTGAACTGGCTCCTGGCATGTTCGCGAGGGTGGAAATACCGTTGAAAACTGCAGAGCAGACAGTTGTGGTGCCGGCCGAGGCTGTGCTCGTAACGATTAAGGACAAGAAGATCGCCTTTGTGATCGAAAATGGTAAGGCAATCCAACGGGAAGTAGTCACCGGCATCGAGTCGAAAGGCAAAGTACAGATTTTGAAAGGTCTTGAACCGGGCGAGGAGTTGGTAGTGGCAGGTAATGAGAGATTGAAGACAGGCACTGAAGTCAACATCCAAGGAGGAAAAGCCAAAGCCGGATCGCCGCCGAAAAAATCACCCGAGACGCCGGAGGAAGGAGCCTCGAAGTGAAGATTACCCAATTGGCGGTTCAGCGCCGTGTCGCCACCAGCGTCATAGTGCTCGCACTCCTGGTAATCGGTCTCTACGGCCTTTGGCGCCTCCCGTTAAATTTCTTGCCCGATATCACCTATCCCATGATCAAGGTTCATATATGGTGGCCTGGCGCGACTCCCGAGGAAGTCGAAAGGAACATTGCTGACCCCGTTGAACGCCAACTGGCCAGTGTTGACGGCCTCGACTATCTGGAAACAAGCTGCATCGAGGGTATGTATACGGCCTTGGTGAACTTTCAGTACAACGTAAACATCGATGTTGCCTATCAGGACGCCCTGGCAGCCATGGCGCGTGCGGCAAGAAGCCTGCCCAAAGACATCGAACCACCCATAGTGATTAAAGCCGACCCTACCCAGTTGCCTGTGGTGCAGATGACGGTGAGTTCCGACCGCTGGGACCTTGTAAAACTCCGAACTTGGACCGAGAACTGGCTTCAAGATCGACTCATGGCTGTCCAAGGCGTCGCCGGAACAGAAATTGTTGGTGGACTGAAACGCGAAATACGGGTGTATGTCGATCCCAAGAAGCTGGATAAACACCGCCTGTCTCTAAATACCATCGTCAAGAGGCTTAAAGAAGAGAACCTCGAAGAGTTCGGCGGCAGGGTCATTGCCGGGCCTCGGGAGATCATCGCCCGAACCATGGGTGAGTATCAGTCTGTGGGGGACATTGGAAGGGTCGTCCTTGCCCAATCTGATCAGGGTAAACTGTATCTTAAAGATGTTGCGCGAGTAGAAGACGGGAGTGAGGATGTACGACTTATCACCAGATTGAACGGGAAACCGTGTGTCAAAGTGAGCGTTTTGAGACAAGCAGACGCGAACATCGTCCAAGTAGCGCGAGCAGTCAACGAGAAAATCCGTGAACTAGAACCCAATCTTCCCGCCGGTCTGAAATTAGGCATAGTGGAAAACCAAGCTGATTACATAGAAGCGGCTCTGGGAGGTGTACGCAATGCGGCTGTTGAGGGCGCTATACTTGTGATCTTCATTTCATACATCTTTTTGGCAAGCTGGCGACAAGCCCTCGTCATGGCCCTTGCTTTGCCGGTGACGCTGATTATTAATTTTGCTTTCATGTTGTTGGCCGGTTTCTCGCTCAATATATTTTCCCTGGCCGGACTCGTTGTCGCCATCAGTGTAGCCTTGGATAATTCCATCATCGTGAATGAAAACATTGCCCGACTCATGAGGCAAAATCCTCACATAACCATAGCGGAAACATCAGAAAGGGCAGTGAAAGAAGTAGGGCCTGCAATAGTCGCTGCGACTTTTTCATTTATTGCCCTCTTTTTTCCGTTTCTCCTTGTGCCGGGCCTCGTCAGCCTCTTGTTTCATGAACTCATCATAGTCATTGCGGGCGTAGTCCTCATAAGCTTGGCTACGGCCATTACCTTCGGGCCAATGTTGATTTCCATTTTGTTCCAAAATCCTGCGACCCTCGCAGCCGAGCAAACTTCATTTCAGAAACTTTTTACAAAGATAACAGACGCGTACGCTCATGCAGTCGCCAAAACCGTTGCGCATAGATGGATCGCAATCGGCATCGCAATATTATTTCTCGTGTCTCTCATATTGGTTGTCCGTCATACAGGAACCGAGTTCCTGCCAAAAATGGACGACGGAAGAATAATGATCAAGGTGCGTCTGCCCACCGGCGCGTCTGTGTATGAAACAGACAAGGCATTATCTCGCTTAGAAAAGCTTCTTGTGGGTGATCCTCTCATAGAATCATATTTCTCACTCGTGGGTGGCAAGGTGTGGGGGTTGTACACGTATCTTATTGCTAATGAAGGTGAGATTGACATTCAGCTCGTTCCCAAAAGCCAGCGGACAGTGACAACAAAGGAGTACATAGAAAAATTAAGGCCCCTGGTATCAAAAATAGGAATCCCAGGAGGGAGAGCTATGGTGATGCAGATGCCCGTGAAGGGCATTCGTAAACTGGGGGACGCAGATATCGAGGTGCAGATCAAAGGGGAGGACATCAACAAACTCTACGAACTGGCCCAACAAACCGCAAACATCATGAATAGGTTGGCTCACTTCACCAATGTGTACATCACGATGGACATGACAAAACCTGAGTACCAAGTCTTTGTAGATAGAGAGCGAGCTGCTGATGTAGGGGTCTCTGTCAACGATGTCGCTTCAACGATCAGATCGTTGGTCCAAGGGGCAGTGGCCACGAAATATCGTGAGGGGGATTATCTTTACAATATTCGCGTAGTGGTACCAGAAAAAGACATCTCATCACGAACTGATATCGAAGACCTTGTGTTACAGACAGGGAGGGGTGAGGGCGGATTCCTGAGGTTGAGAGACGTTGCGGAGGTGAAACAGGCTGTGGGGCCGGTGGAAATTGTTCGCCTTGACCAGATAAAGGCCGTGACGGTTCGCGGCGATGCCGCAGGCGTGAGTGTGGGTGAGGCCCTATCTGAACTAAAGGAAGCCATTGCGTCTCTGGACCGCCCAATCGGTTACGACTTCCGGTATAGCGGGCAGGCGCTGCTCATGGCAGACATGACTCGTACGACGCTCACGATACTTGCTTTTGCGCTCTTCTTTTCATTCGTCGTATTAGGCGTGCAATTCAACAGTCTGAGGATGCCAAGCCTCATCCTGGCTTGCGTTCCTTTTGGCCTGGCGGGACTCGTGTATATGCTCACATTTGCATCCTTGCCGATTGGGGCCACTGTTATCGTAGGGGCTTTGGTGATTGTAGCCACTACCGTGAACGAGGGGGTGCTGCTTCTGACCTATGCAGAAAGCCTGCGGACGGAAAGCGGTATGAACCCTGCTGACGCAATTGTCAATGCGGCAAAAATCCGTTTCCGACCGAGGATGATGACGACGATGGGGATCATCATGGGGTTGATTCCCTTAGCCCTGAACATTGAAGAGGGCGGTGAGATGCTTCAACCCATGGCAGCTGGCGCCATCGGGGGACTGATTCTGCTCATCCCCGTCGCCATGTTCCTCATGCCATGCCTTTACGTGATTTTCTCCAGGCGCCAGGCTCAAACAGGTATTGACGGATGACATGCCGTGAGGGGTTGTGTGAAATTTGAGAACCGCCATAAAGTAAGAAATAGAAAGGAGATTCACACGTTGTGATGAGGAGTACCAGAATATTTATTTCCAGCATGAGTATTATAGTGCTCTTGGTACCGCTCGTTGTTTTTGCACAGGGCAATGCCCAGCAGCCGAGTTTGGCCAGTTTCGATGAGGATGTGGCAGTAGCTCGGCGACTGATTCGGCAATACTGCGCGATTGTGCAAGAGATGGCGCCTGCAGCGTCCGTTGACCCTGGAAAACAAAAGAAGGCGCTTGAATTTCTCAAAGAGGGCATACAGAAATGGGCGGTCGTACAAAAAAAGTACAGCGCGAACCCTCCGGCTGAGTACGCCAAAGATCCGCAGTTTAAGGCCAGACTTCAGGACATGGCCAATGCATTAGAAGACATGCTCAAGGCCCTGGAAGCAGGACAGCCCCGCCGTTCGCTGCTCGCATGCGGTTTTGGGTGCGGTCTCTGTGTGACTATGCATGAGGAAAACGGCTTGAACTATGGACTCGATAAGCTCTTCCATTTGCGCAAGACTGCAAAGACAGCCCAGGCGTTGATGAAATCGGGCCGCTGGCAAGAGTTGAAAGCAATCACCGGGCGTTTGCTTCAACAACGAGATGCGGTGTTCCTTGCGCCCCTGCCGTGGCCCCAAGGCGACACGCGCAATGACCAGTATCTTGAAGCCTTGAAGAATTTGTCCCAGACCTGCGACGATCTCACGCTCGCCATATCTCTTGATGATCGGGAAAAAACAGGCGAACTCCTCAAGGGCATTATACCCATCATCAACAAGCCGTACGGTATAGCCCTCTGATCGCGATCCTGGACAATCCATGGCTTTTGCGGAGAGGCGACATGTGCCTGCAAATTGACGCTGAGATTACCATGTCGCCAGCGGCTCACTGCAATAGCCAGATCACGTATACCGGTTATTGAATAGAGATACTTTTGGAGGATATTGATCAGACATGACGAACAATTGCACACAACCTGTTTCCCTCTGGTGGATCGTGCTGTGCGCCGTCACATTCGCGGCCGGCATAATTTTAGGACCGTCGGCGTACGCAGTGGAAAACGGCGGGTATCCAAGGGCGGATTTCCTCGTCTCGACGCAGTGGTTGGAAGACCACTTGAACGATCCCAATATACGCATCATCGATCGCCAAGATGTGGCGTCGGAAGACAACTTTTATGCCCAGGGGCACATCCCCAACGCCATACGGATGCCCACGAGCGCAGTCAAAGGTATGAAGCTTGGCGTGCCGGAAATGCTCATCATACCGGACTTGATCGCATTTCTGGAGGCCAACGGCGTGGCTGCCGATCATCATGTCGTCGTCGTCAGCCCGTCGGACAAGCTGCCGCCATCAACAAGAGTATTCTGGGCTCTAGAAGTGCTGGGCCACAAAAAAGTCTCAGTCCTCGATGGCGGCCTCGACAAATGGCGCGCAGAAAAACGGCCGTGGACAACCGAGGTAAAGACGTATCCGAAAACGAACTACCGCGTGGATCTACAACGCTCCCGGCTCGTTACAGGAGAGGAACTCGTCGGTTACGTGGGGATTTTCGACCGCCTGAACATAGTGCTGGTGGATGCGCGTCGTCCTGAAGAATATGCGGGCCAAAAGATGAGTCGGGCATCCGAAAAGCTGGGCAGGATTCCTGGCGCCATAAATGTGGGCATCCCTGCATTGCTCACGGGCGAAAATTTTAAGGAATTCAAATCAGCCGCTGAATTGAGACAACTTTTTGAGTCTCGCGGCATAGCCCCTGATAAGATTGCGTTCTTCAGTTGCGTGAGCGGCTGCTTCGGCTCAGTGGTCTATTTCGCTGCGAGGCTCTTGGATTATCCTAAAGCCGCTGTGTACGACGGGTCGTGGATGGAATGGAGTCGTCGGGACTATCCTGTCGAAGGAGGAGCGCAGCCCACCAAGACGACCGATAAGGACTCCCCAAACGCGGCCAAAGCAAAGACCCCGGCAAAGCGCCCTGCGCTTCCGAGTTCAGGCTGCTGAGCGGCGTCGCGACATGCGGAGAGAGGCCCATGGCCTCTCTCATGACCCAGGTCGCCTGAATCTTTTCTCAGCATCTGTCTCGAGACTGCATCGCTTCACTCGCCATCCAGCAGTTCTCAGAATGAATCACGGATTCGATAGGGTGGCTGTCATTTCGAGCGGTCTACCCCGTGTCATTTCGAGCGAAGCGAGAAATCTTGGCCCAAATGCGAAGATTTCTTGGTCGAATGGCTCCTTCGAAATGACAGGGATGTCGCCGACTCACACAAACGTTCGAGCCCGGTGCTCTGACACGGCAATAGTTGCCCGTTTTTGGCTTTCGAAGGGGCTTTCGGGTCTACCCGCCACGTTGATGCTGCACCGCTCATTGCCAGGGAAATCCCGAGAACCAATCTGTGAAGCGGTAATTTCTTGACAAAAAATATCTAGTATGCTGCTTTACTATTTGGCAAAAATGTGCATTATTGATTCAAAGCGCAACAAATGCCGCAACCTGATCCGGCTCGCACGCGCTCACCGCACCAAAGGCCGTAAAATCTTCTCGAAAGGAGACTGAGATTATGGATCACTCTGTCGCCAAAAAACTCTCATTTCTCGATCGATTCCTGACCCTCTGGATATTCCTCGCAATGGTCGTTGGAGTGGGATCCGGATATTTCTTTGCGGGAATCGAGCACGTCATCAACTACTTTCAGGTTGGAACAACCAACATCCCCATTGCCATAGGGCTCATTCTGATGATGTACCCGCCGCTTGCCAAGGTGAAATATGAGGAACTGGGAGATGTGTTCCGAGACTGGAAAATCCTCGGCCTTTCCCTGATACAAAACTGGCTCATCGGGCCCATCCTCATGTTCTTTCTCGCCATCATCTTCCTGCACAGTTACCCTGAATATATGGTGGGTCTCATAATGATCGGCCTTGCTCGCTGTATCGCAATGGTGATCGTATGGAATGAATTGGCGGAGGGAAACACAGAGTATTGCGCCGGCCTTGTCGCATTTAACAGCGTGTTTCAGGTGCTGTTCTACAGCGCGTATGCATGGTTCTTCATAACCGTGCTCCCGCCGCTCTTCGGTCTGTCGGGGAGTGTCGTGCAGGTGAGTATCGGTCAAATTGCGGAGAGTGTCTTCATCTATCTGGGCATCCCGTTCATTGCGGGAGTCATCACGAGGTTCACTCTGCTCAAGGCAAGGGGCAGGGCGTGGTACGAAAAGGTGTTTATTCCTCGGATCAGTCCCATCACGCTCATTGCGCTGCTGTTCACGATTGTAGTCATGTTTAGTCTCAAAGGCAACCTCATCGTCCAGATTCCCTTGGACGTATTGAGGATTGCCATTCCATTGCTGGTGTACTTCGTCATCATGTTTTTGGTAAGCTTTTGGTTGAGTCACAAAGTCGGCGCTGACTATACGATTTCCACCACGCTGTCGTTCACCGCGGCGAGCAACAACTTTGAATTGGCTATAGCAGTGGCAGTCGCGGTTTTTGGCATCCAGTCAGGCGCGGCGTTTGCTGCCGTCATCGGGCCCCTAGTCGAGGTTCCAGTGCTCATCAGCCTCGTGAACGTAGCATTCTGGATAAGAGGGAAATACTATACTCCGACGGCGTGAATCAGGAAGCATCGTAGGTCGCGTGGCAGCGTAGCCTACGGCGTCTGTGCGCCGCAAGAAGGCTCCACGGTATACTTCACGGAGAGGTCCACGAGAATATCGCCGTCCATGAAGTTCCTACCGATGAGGGGATGTTTCGTTGGTGAGTGGGTTTCAATCCACGCCCCCGAGCGAGGGGCGACCGCTGACCACCATCGCGCTGGGCAATCCCGGGCAGTTTCAATCCACGCCCCCGAGCGAGGGGCGACTTGGTGCGCCGGTGACATCCTCTCAGCTGTCGGAGGGTTTCAATCCACGCCCCCGAGCGAGGGGCGACTTGGTGCGCCGGTGACATCCTCT
>CAYRVH010000077.1:0-112 GCA_964427855.1 uncultured Syntrophaceae bacterium | reverse complement strand
CAGCTGTCGGAGGGTTTCAATCCACGCCCCCGAGCGAGGGGCGACTCTTCAACTATAACCTCCTGACTTTGACACTTTTGTGGGTTTGAGGTGGTGTAAGTTACTGGAAAAG
>CAYRVH010000076.1:10240-12509 GCA_964427855.1 uncultured Syntrophaceae bacterium | reverse complement strand
CACGGGGATGTATTCATGCACCGGCCGCGCGTGGCTCAGAAGCGCCGGTACGACCCCTGATGCTGGCAGCTCTCCGTCTTTCGCGTTTTCACGATAGACTCTTTCCATGACCTCCTGTACGCCAAATTGGTTTCTCATGCCCGGCACATTGGCTGTGACTGCACAATCCCCGAATGCGATGACAAGACGCGAACGCGCTCGAATCAAGAGGACCTTCTCTTTGTCATCTTCATTGCCTACCGCCCCTTCGACCAGGGTGGCGTCAACTTCGGGAGGAAATTCTTTTGTATCGACCAGAGGGCTGTACACAAAGTCGAGCTGTCCGGCCAATTCAACAATCTTCTCGTCGAGGTCCAAAAACGACATGTGGCAGCCGGAGCATCCATCCAGCCACGTAGTTGCTATACGAATCTTAGGAGGCATGTACTACTCCTCGACAGAATCTCAGACGCCTTGAGGCTTAAAAAGCGCTCATTGCCTGACCAGGTTAGCGACGCTCCTCGCGTCTCATCATCTGCAAATATGGAAGGAATTGACGCCTCTTGGTCATCTCGGCGACAGACTTGCCCTTTTCTGACAGCGCGCCAGTGGGGCACACGTGGACGCATTTGCCGCAGCCTGTACACGTCTCAGACGCCCCCCACGGCTGGTCAAGGTCTGTGATGACTTTGGACATAATGCCCCTGCCCATCACATCCCACGTGTGCGCGCCCTCAATTTCATCGCATACACGTACGCAGCGCAGGCAAAGGATGCACCGGTTATGGTCCACAGAGAATCGCTCGTGGGACGCGTCCACGACATGTTTGGGATAGAGGTAGTTGTAGTTGACATGGGTCAAGCCAAGCTCCATGGCGAGCGCCTGGAGTTCGCAATGGCCGTTGGAGACGCAGACCGAACACACGTGGTTTCGTTCCGTAAACAACAGCTCGAGAATCCTCTTTCGGTACCGTGTCACGCGCTCTGAATTCGTAATGACTTCCATATCTTGTTTCACAAGGGTGACGCACGCAGGCTGCGGCCGCGGCGCTCCTTTAATCTCGACGATGCATAAACGGCACGCCCCTCGCTCTGAAAGCCCCTCCAAGTGACACAACGTGGGAATTTTGATTCCGTTCTGTTGCGCAACCTGGAGGATCGTCTCGTCTTCGCGCGCCGTCACGGCGCGGCTGTCAATCGTGAGCAGAACCACTCGAGCTGGGTTCAGATCGCTGCGTATTCTTTTCCCGCCTTTGGGAGCTTTCATGTCCCCTCCTTGGTTCCGTCCATGTGGCATACGTTGGCTGCGCAACACTTGTCCTGGATATGAGCGAGGTATTCCTGCTTGAAATAATGGAGGGTGCTGAGCACCGGGTTGGCTGCGCTTTGCCCTAGTCCACACAGGCTCGTCTGTTTCATAAGGTCGCAGAGCTCTTCAAGGGTCTCCAAATCTGACATCTTTCCAGATCCGCTCGTGATGTTCGAAAGAATACGAAATACGTGAGCCGTTCCTACCCGGCAGGGCGCGCATTTTCCGCACGATTCGCTCATGCAGAATTCCATGAAGAACTTGGCCACATCCACCATGCACGAGGTTTCATCCATGACAATGAGGCCGCCGGAGCCCATAATAGAGCCTACCTGGGCCAAGGACTCGTAATCTAAAGGCATGTCAAGAAACTGTTCCGGTATGCATCCTCCGGATGGCCCGCCTGTTTGGAGGGCCTTGAATTTTCGACCGGCTGGTATGCCGCCTCCGATATCGAACACAACCTCTCGTATCGATGTTCCCATAGGAACTTCTATCAGGCCGGTGTTTCTTACCCGCCCTGCCAGCGCAAAGACCTTCGTACCTTTACTTTTCTCTGTGCCTATACTGGCAAACGATTGGCTGCCGTTTCGAATGATATTGGGAACGTTCGCTAATGTTTCGACATTGTTGATGAGCGTCGGATGTCCCCAGAGCCCAAATTCATAGGGGTACGGTGGTCGGGGCCTCGGCGTCCCCCGCCGCCCCTCAATGGATGAGATCAGCGCCGTTTCTTCGCCGCAGACAAACGCGCCAGCGCCGAGCCGCATTTTAATGTCAAAGTTGAAGGTGGTGTGGAAAATATTGCGACCCAACACACCGAGTCGTTCAGCCTGCTTTGTGGCCATCTTCAGGCGTTTGATGGCTAGGGGATACTCTGCCCTCACGTAAATATACCCTTCCTCAGCGCCTACCGCATACGCAGCTATGGCCATACCCTCCAAGACGCGGTGGGGATCGCTTTCAAGGATGCTCCTGTCC
>CAYRVH010000076.1:1191-10214 GCA_964427855.1 uncultured Syntrophaceae bacterium | reverse complement strand
CCGGGATCTCCTTCGTCTGCATTGCACACCACAAATTTGTGCTGGTCGGTGCCTTTGGAAACGGCTGTCCACTTCAATCCTGCAGGAAAGCCGGCCCCGCCTCTTCCGCGCAGGCCGCTGGCGGTAATCTCATCGATGACCTCTTTGGGGGTCATGCGTCTGAGGGCCGTGTAAAGCCCTTTATAGCCGCCCCGAGCCACGTATTCCTCTATGCGTTCAGGGTCTATAATCCCGGAATTTTCTAGAACAAGCTTCTGCTGACTCTGAAAAAATGGTATCTGACCCGAGCATACCAACCGGTCCACGGGCGCTCCGCCAAGCGAGTCAAGGATGTCCGCCGCATCTTCCGGCTTCACCCCTTTGTAATGAACATTCTCCGGATCAACTTTGAGCAACGGACCTGCAGCGCAAAGGCCAAGACACCCCACGCGACTGACGCGACACTTGTCCTCCCACTTGCGCTTCTTTATTTCATTTTCTAAGGCATCCTTGATGAGATCGCTTCCAGACGACAAGCATCCGGCGGCCATGCACACCTTGATGAAGTGCTGAGCGAGGGATTGTCTGTCTTGCTCAATCTTTCCAATCTCTTCGAGTTCTTCAAGTGTGATGGTCATTGCCCAACCAGCTCCTCATTTCGTCAAGGACGGTTTCCGGCGTCATGCGCCCTGTGACTTTACCGTCAAATACTACCACCGGGGCAAGGCTGCACGAACCAAGACATCGCGCCGACAGCAGGCTTATCTTGCCATCCGCGGTAGTTTCTCCGGGTTCAATCCCCACATCTTTCTTGATCTTTTTGAGGATGTTCGTCGCCCCCCCTATGTAGCACGCCGTCCCCTGACACACCACGCACGCATGCTCCCCGGATGGTTTCAAGGTAAAATAATGGTAGAACGTCGCGACGCCGTACACCAGACTGAGGGGGACCTGGAGCGCGTTCGCCACATATTTGAGAGCATCTCTGTCGAGGTAGCCAAAGTGTTCCTGCACGGCGTGAAGGATTTCGATAAGGGAATCCGGAGCAGCCCCGTGCAACCGAATTGTTCTGTTCACGAGCCTCCATCGAGGATCTTCGACCGAGCCCCCTGGCTGATCAGGCATCGATTCCATAACGTGCTTCCTCCAGTTCAGACTGAGTAAGCTCCTGGGCGCCGACGAGAGCACCTTCTAGTACTCCTGGGAGGTAATTGTTACTGCGCTGCAAAGGGCGAGCCGCGATGGGCGGTGAACGCCTACGCAAACTGTTCCATTTCTTCAATCAAACTGGTGAGAATCCCCAATTCCCGCTTTAGGTTTTCAAGGAGTTCCCTCTTGCGGGACATGGATTCTACCGAGGCGCCTTGAGACTTTCCTCCTGCGTTTTCAATATACCCATTCTCCAGGAGCGTAATAAAATGGTCCGCAATCTCATCCGGCGCGTACTGGCTTTCCTCAGGCCTGTACCACTTGTAAAGCCAGTTACACATTCCTATAATTGCGTATGCCTGCAGCCGAGCGTCTGTGGGCCGGAACTGCCCAAGGCGAATGCCCTCCTCGATGATTGATTGCACAACCTTTGTATATTTTCTCTTTTCGTGTCGAATTTTTTGAAAATCTTCTTCCGGCAATTGATTCTCTTCACTAAAAAACACGGCGAACATCGGGAGATTTCCTATGATGATGTGGGTGATGTGATTGCGAATCAGGAGACGGAGCTTTTCCGTGGGGGAGAGGTTCCGTACACCTATATCGTCAGCATTGAGGAAGAAATTTTCGAGCGCCTGGATGTAAATCGTTGAGAGGAGATCCTCCTTGGATTCGACATAATGATACAGAGCCGCCTTTGTAAGTCCCAGCTCTTTCGCCACATCGTCCAACGTAGCTGCTTTGAATCCTTTCTCATGAAAAACCCTTATAGCGGTGTCCACAACCTTCTGCTTGCGTACACTTTTTTCCAATCCCTTAAAATCCGGTACTGGTTCCATATGTTCCCCTGCCTTGTTCTCACCGCCCCACAATGACAAACGCGATTATATCTTATCGCGCATTTTTAGACATTGGGCGTCAAAAAAAAACTTGACATGGCTCAAGCCTCTTCGTATATAACTGATCAGTAGGTAATAATAACCGAGCAGTCAGTAAATACTCGATTCAGCCTAAAACTATAAAAATACCACACCACCAGAACCTCTCAATCGAGATTCTGTCTGGCGCATTCAAAAGCAGGAAGCATCTATAGCAAAGGTCGGCGCCACCAAAAAAAGCCATATTCGCAGAACGCTTCCTCCTGGGGCGCACGGTAAGGAGACCCACACATGAGTCAGGCCCAATCAATAAAAAAGGATATCGACGGAACCTGCGAGGTCAACTGGGATGATTACCTCAAGTCGTACTACGAAAAGCCACAGAGTACGAAGACGTGGTCTGGTTATGACACGAAGGAACTCTACACCCCCGACGACCTCGCAAACAAAGACTACAAGACCGAGATAGGTGATGCGGGGGACTTCCCTTTTACCCGTGGCATCCACCGCAATATGTTCCGTGGCCGTTACTGGACGCGAAGAGAGGTCGTTGGCATAGGATCCCCGGCCGACACCCACGAACGCGCCGCGTTTTGTTTCGAACAAGGAGGTACTGGCCTCAATACCATAGCAGACGTTACCTACGAAATGGGGTTGGATGCAGACCACCCATGGGCTCAAAGCGAGGTGGGACTCACCGGCGTCAATATCACGTCCATCAAGGACATGGAGACGCTTGTGGGAGATATTCCATTGGATAAGGTGAGTTGGTCTCTTATCACGGCCTCCACAGCGGCTGCCGCAACCATGGCTCAGTACGTAGCCGTAGCTCAGCAGAAGAACTATGACATCAGTTGCTTGCGAGGGTCCATTCAGAATGACCCGATTCACTTTCGCTACTGCGGCTTTAGGCCTGCGTGTCCTTTAGATCTTTCCATAAAGCTCGGCGCCGATGTTATGGAATATTGCACCCGAAACATGCCGAAATTTTATTACACCACTTTGAACATGTATGACCTGAGGGAGCAGGGCATCACCGCTCATCAGGAAGTGGCATACGGTTTCGGGATCGCCATGTGTTACATCGATGAATTGTTGCGGCGCGGACTTCATATTGATGCCTTTGCCCCTCGTTTCACTTTTTATGTGTCCTGTCACGTGGACTTCTTCGAGGAGATCGCCAAAATCAGGGCCGCAAGGCGCATGTGGGCAAGGTTGCTGAAGGAAAAGTACGGTGCAAAAGATCCTCGGTCCATGCAGTTCAGGTTTGCCGTCCATACTGCCGGTTGTTCTCTCGTGCCTCAACAGCCCCTGAACAACATAGTCCGAATCGCGTATCAAGCCCTCGCGGCGGTGCTTGGCGGTGTGCAGTCCCTCCATTGCTGTTCTTACGACGAACCCATGTGTCTTCCCACCGAAAAAGGGCATCTGCAAGCACTGAGAACGCAACAGATCCTCGCCTACGAGACGGGGGTGACGAATGTGGCCGACCCGCTAGGCGGTTCATACTTTGTCGAGAGCCTGACAGATAAGATCGAGGAAGAAGCATTGAAATGCATGAAAGAAATAGAAGACATGGGAGGTATGGCCGAGGCCATACGTACAGAATGGCTGGATCGCAAGTTCGAGTCTGAGGCGGTTCTGAGGCAAAAAGAGGTTGATGCGCGCGACAAGCTTATTGTGGGTGTCAATATCTTCACTTCTGATGTAGAGACGAAAACCCCATTAGGTGTCCAGCGGATTTCAAAGCAGTCGGCCTTACAGCAGATCTCTGAGGTGCAGGAGCTGAAACGTACGCGAAATGTCCCAAAACTCTGCGAAGCTATCGAACGTTTGCGCGAGGACGCAGCATCCGGAAAAAACACGATACCCGCCATGATAGAAGCCACGAAGGCCATGGCTACCACCGCCGAACTTCTTGGTACTGTTCGTCAAGTCATGGGCTATTCGTACGATCCCATGGAGATAGTTGAGTCTCCGTTTAACTAAGGATTCCAAGGGAGTAGTCCCCATGAGCACCGAGAAGATAAAAGTCATCATCAGCAAAGTCGGTTTGGATGGCCACGATCGCGGGGCTAAAGTTGTGGCTACGCTGCTGAAAGAGGCTGGGATGGAAGTTGTGTACCTCGGAATGTACCAGACACCCGAGGGGATCGTTAAGGCAGCCATCGATGAGGATGCGGATGTCATCGGCCTGAGCTACCTGTCTGGCGAGCATCTTGTATACACCCCTAAAATAATAAACGAGATACGAAAAAACGGTTTGAATGATGTGCTCTTTGTTGTGGGTGGCTCCTTTCCACCAGAAGACGTCCCTGTGCTGAAAGAAATGGGAGTTCATGAAGTGTTCAGGGGGGGTGCTCTCACTGAGTCCATTGTCGATTTCATCAAAAAAAACGTGAGGGGCAAAGGTTGAGAAATGACCGAGAAGCTCATGGAAAACCATGAGACGTTGGTTCAGGGCCTCCTAAGCGGGAGCCGGCGGGCCGCAGCTCGGATAATCACTCTCGTGGAGAATCAGTCAAGATTCACGAATGAACTGATGAAGCTCGTCTATCCCCACACGGGGAAATCTATGGTGGTTGGTGTGACTGGGGCGGCGGGCAGCGGAAAATCAAGTCTCATTACTCACCTGATTCGCAAGTTTCGAGAAAAGGGGAAGCGGGTCGGTGTGGTGGCAGTGGACCCGAGCAGCCCGTTTTCCGGCGGCGCTTTCCTTGGGGACCGGATTCGTTTCCAGGCTCATGCTTTGGATGAAGGGGTTTACATCCGGTCCATGAGTTCTCGCGGCTACCTTGGTGGGCTGGCGCGTTCAGCCAGCGATGTGGTGAGGATCATGGAAGCCATGGGAAATGACGTAGTCATTGTTGAAACCCTTGGCGCCGGACAGGACGAGGTGGACATCATTCACGTCGCCCAGACCTGTATCTTAGTGCTCACTCCCAACATGGGAGACGATATACAGGCCATGAAGGCCGGGATAATGGAAATCGCAGACATTGTGGTGTTGAACAAAGCCGATCTTGACGGCGCGGTCAATTGCTTGCGCAACCTTGAGGCCGCCATGCATATGGCCACAACCCATCGGGATAGCGGATGGACGGTGGCGCCAGTTATTCCAGCCGTGGCATCCGCCGCCAAGAACGAAGATCTTCAGGGCATCGATGAAATCATCGAAGCTATTCATGCTCACCAGGCGTATCTACGGGAAAGCCTCGCCATCGAACGAATTCAGGCGAAACGAATCGAGCAGGAACTGAGCCTCGTTTTTCGGGACGAAGTCGAAAAGTTCATATTTAAAGGCCTCAGCGGCACAGGGAAGAAACGGCAGTACATTAGAGGAATTATGGAAGGACGAACGGATCCTTATTCGGTTGTGGAGGAGGTCCTCAGCACTTTTTTGAGAGTGTGAGCGGAGTGCGAGAGAATGACTCAAGAAGGATTCAAGCAAAATTCGGTATCGGCTCTGCCGAAACCCACGAAGTCGGCGCCCTGTAAGAATCTTTCCGGCTTCGATATTAAAACCTCGTACGGACCCGACGATGTCTCACAACTGAGCTACCAAAGGGACTTGGGAGACCCAGGGGAATACCCGTACGTGAGGGGCATACATCCCGACATGTACAGGGGTCGTCTGTGGACCATTCGTCAGCTGGGCTCTCTCGGCTCGCCGACTCACGCCAACGAGCGCATCCGTCAACTTATAGAAATGGGGGCAACAGGAGTCAGCATTTGCTTTGACATGCCCACTATAATGGGTCGGGATTCCGATGATCCCCTCTGCAGAGGCGAAGTAGGAAGCTGCTGCGGTGTCGCAATAGATACCATTCAGGACATGCGGGATCTCCTCTACGGAATTCCCTTGGAAACAATCAGCGTCAACTTCGTTTCGAACTCCCAATCGGCTGTGATTCTGGCAATGTTCTGTGCGGTGGCCGAAGAGCGTGGCATCCCCTTAGAGCTTCTTACCGGCACCTTGCAGAACGACATCTTGAAGGAGTACGAAGCCCAGAAATCTTACTATTTTCCTCCTCGACCGTCCCTTCGGCTTACCATGGACATCGTGACATTTTGCGCGAAGCGACTTCCAAAATTCAATCCAATAAGCATTAGTGGATACCACATCGCTTCGGCTGGCGCGACTCCTGTACAGGAGCTGGCATTCACCCTATCCAACGGTCTGACATACGTGGAGGAAGGCATAAAGGCAGGGCTCTCCGTGGATGAATTTGCTCCAAGACTGTCGTTCTTTTTCAAGACCCATAACGATCTGTTTGAAAACGTTGCAAAATACAGGGCTGCGAGAAGGATATGGGCTCGGAAAATGAAAGAACAGTTTGGAGCCAAGAATCCGCGTTCATGCCTTTTTCGTGTCCATACCCAAACCTCTGGCTCCGCCCTTACTGCTCAGCAAGTCCTGAATAACATTGTTCGTACCACACTGCAGGCCTTGGCGGCCGTGTTGGCTGGCACCCAGTCATTACATACCAATAGCTATGACGAGGCCTTCTCCGTGCCGACCCCTCGATCGGAAAAAATTGCCCTCAGAACCCAACAAATCATCGCGTTTGAGAGTGGAGCCGCGCTCACTGCTGATCCTCTCGGAGGCTCCTATTACTTAGAGGCACTGACCGACAAAATGGAGGCAGAATGCTATCGATACTTCAAAAAGATTGAAGATCTCGGCGGGACGGTGGCCGCAATTGAGAAGGGGTTCTTCCAACGTGAAATATCGGATTCAGCGTTCAAGTATCAGCGATCCATAGAGACTAAAGAACGAATTATCGTAGGGCTCAACGAATTTGTTGAAGACGAAGAAACAGAAATCGAACTCAGGGAGAACGATCCGGAGTTCGAGAGCCAAAAGATTGCTGGTCTGCGGGAGTTTAAGAAGAATCGCAACCAGCAAAAGACAGATAGTTTGCTCAAAGAGATACGCAGAGTTTGCGGCGCTCAGGAAAATATGATGCCGACGCTCATAGAGGCGGTAAAGTCGGGGGCCACCCTTGGAGAGTGCATTGGCGCCATGCGGAAGGAATTCGGAACATATGCCGAACAGGCGATTTTCTGAGCTCGGCAGGTGATCAATGGGTGCAAGTTGCTTCAGAGTCGATGCACGACAGGCGGACCTTAAAGAATAAACCTTGAGATAACAGTGAGTTACCACGCGAGATGGCGAGGACATCTTATGGGTAGTAAGGGTAGGAACATTAGAGTACTTGTCGCAAAACCGGGCCTGGATGGCCATGACCGTGGAGCTAAAGTGGTAGCCAGAGCCCTTACAAACGCCGGCATGGAAGTCATCTACTCCGGTCTGCACCAGACGCCTGAGCAAATCGTTCAAACGGCATTGGACGAGGACGTGGACGCCATTGGACTCAGTATTCACTCAGGGGCCCACAAGACGATCTTTGCGGATGTGATGGCGCTTTTGAGGGAGAAGTCTGCTGCCGACCTACTTGTCGTCGGCGGGGGGTCTATTCCCAAAAAAGACTGGCCATTTCTCTTTGACATCGGGGTAAAACGAATTTTCCTTCCGGGAACTTCCACAGAGGAAATCGTTGAGTATCTGACAACAGCCGTAGAAAAATAATATTTCTTTAGGGGAACTAAAGGATTAACCGTGATGCGGAAGTAGAAATGGAACGTATGATTCAAGAGAGCTCGGAAAACATGGCTCAAATGGCGAAGGCAGAGCAGGGATGCATTGACAGGACATACGCCAAAGAGAATGCAAGGCCAGAAGAGTCATCGACACTTTCAGGACCGCCTGGCAGGTTTGTTTAGACAACCCGGCATGCGAAAGACCGGCGACCCTGAAAGACTTCGGCATCACCTCCGTGTTTGGCTCTGGGCGCTCTCTTTATGAGAGAGATTGTGTCATTGGCGCCTCCGCCCACCATGCGTAAAAATGCACGAAATATCACGCGCGTTCCTTTAGGCCGTCGAAAAAAGAAGATGACGTTATTGCTGTGACGCAGAGGAGGAAACTGAACAGTGACAGGAGTAAAGGCTTTCGGAATATATCTGCCGTCCTATTACATTCAGCGTGAAACCATCTACCGGTCTATGGGCTGGTTTAATCCCGCCTTGGGCGCGCTGCAATCAGGAGAGAAGGCGGTGGCAAACTATGACGAGGACTCGACCACGCTGGCCGTCGCCGCCAGCATGGATTGCCTTTCCACGGTGAACCTGCCTGGAATCACCTCTTTGTTTCTTGCGTCCACCACCTTTCCGTACAAAGAGAGGGGCAACGCATCAATAGCAGCTACTGCCCTCAATCTCGGTGACGAAATCCGCACGGCGGAGTTCAGCGGAGCCATGAAGGCGGGGACTGCAGCGTTGATTTCCGCAGTTTCAGGGAACGATTCGGGGCTTACACTCGTTGCCGCTGCGGATTGTCGACTGGGGAGGGCCGGCGGTACACAGGAAGCTCTTTTCGGGGATGCTGCCGCGGCATTTGTTATCGGCAATGGCGACGTCTTGGCATCTTGTGAGGGGCACTATTCTGTGTCTTTTGATTTCGCCGACACGCGGCGGGTTGAGGGAGACGAGTTTGTCCGAACATGGGAGGAGCGGTGGATACGTGAAGAAGGGTACACCAAATTTATCCCAAACACGCTGAATGGGCTTTTGCAGCAATGCGGGTTGAAGACACAAGACTTGGCAAAGGTTGTGTTTCCCCCAATCAATGCCCGGGATCACGCTGCAGTGGCCAAAATGATAGGTTTGAACAAGGAACAAGTTCAGGACCCGCTGCTTGCATCTGTCGGACTCTGCGGCGTTGCTCATCCTCTGCTCATGTTTGCAAACGCCCTGGAGCAGGCCAGGGCCGGCGACAATATCGTGGTGATCGGATACGGCAGCGGCTGCGATGCACTTCTTTTTCGTGCGACCGATGCAATAGGAGACCTGAAACAACGGGACAAGATGGTCAAAAGCCTTAATTTCAGAAGAGAAATGGTGGATTACACCAAGTATCTGTCATTCAAAGGGATGTTGACAAAAGAGGTGGGC
>CAYRVH010000076.1:0-1181 GCA_964427855.1 uncultured Syntrophaceae bacterium | reverse complement strand
ACACGCCGCGCACTCACGCCTTGATCAGTGGTGGGGGGGGGGGAATGGCTCCAACGAGCCTCTCGCTGACTTGGAGAGAGAGGGACGCAGTACTTCGCCTGGCCGGCGGTAAGTGCAAGGTTTGCGGAACCCCGCAGTTTCCCCGAGAGACGGTCTGTATCAACCCTGCATGCGGCGCGATAGACCAAATGGAAGACTACTGTTTCTCGAATAAAATAGGTCGTCTGTTCACCTACACCGCCGATCATCTGACATATTCTGAAGATCCCCCATCATTGTACGGCATTGTGGATTTCGAGGGAGGAGGTCGGTATTGGTTCGACATTGCGGACTGCACCCTCGAATCGTTGTCGGTGAATCAACCCGTCCAAATGACGTTCCGCAGAAAATACCAAGATAAGCAGCGCAGTCTTTTCGGCTATTTCTGGAAGGCGATGCCTTTCAAGTATTAGACAACCCCCAGGAGAAACTACCATGGCTGAGGGCATCAAGAACAAGGTCGCGATTATTGGCATGGGGTGTACCAAATTTGGAGAACACTTCAACCGCAGCGCGGAATCCCTAATGGTTGAGGCTTTCCAGGAAGCCCTGGAAGATGCGGGAATTGAAAAAAAAGATATAGACGCAGCATGGCTTGCCACGTGCTTCGATGAAGTAAATGTTGGCAAGAGCGCCATCCCCTTGGCCGGGGCCCTCAAGCTGCCGTTCATTCCCGTGACGCGTGTAGAAAATTTTTGTGCGAGCGGTACCGAAGCCTTACGAGCAGCGAGTTTTGCCGTTGCATCTGGAGCCTGCGACATTGCCCTGGCAGTCGGCGTCGAGAAACTCAAAGATATTGGATATGGAGGCCTGCCTGATTTCAGTCAGCTCAGGGGCATCTACAATCGGCAGATTTTTCCTAATATGACTGCTCCGGGAATGTTTGCCATGCTGGCCACTCGATATTTCGCCCGTTATGGACTCAGTGCAGAAGAAGGAAAGATCACGCTGGCCAAGATATCGGCCAAGAGCCATGCCAACGGCGCCAAAACCCCCAAGGCCCATCTGCGCAAGGCCGTGGATGTGGAGACCATCATGAAGGCCCCAATTATTGCATGGCCTCTCGGCTTGTTCGACTGTTGCGGGGTGACCGAGCTTACATTCCGCGCCTTCTGGTAGCTTATCGAGGCGAATTTTATCAT
>CAYRVH010000075.1:0-12522 GCA_964427855.1 uncultured Syntrophaceae bacterium | reverse complement strand
TCGGGTTATGATAAAATTCGCCTCGATAAGCTACCAGAAGGCGCGGAATGTAAGTCGCAGGGAGACGTGAGTGGTGTTTCGTCGTTAAGGGGCTATGGGACCGCGACGCGATCCCAATTCCCTTTAATCGAGCCCACATGCTCCTTTAACTTCCCGTTGTTATTACAGAAGTGCTATACGCCGGCGTCTCGCAGCTAGCTATTCTGCTTAGTTGTACGCTCTTGCTCTCCTGGGCCCCCCGAGCATTCCCAATCACGACGATCAGGTATGGTAAAGAAAAAAGTCGATCCTGATCCTGGACTGGATTCCACCCAGATTCTGCCGCCGTGGTACTCGATAATTCTTCTGCAATTGGCAAGACCTATGCCGGCTCCTGGGTAATGGGCCTTATTTTTGATTCGCTGGAACAGCAAAAAAATCCTGTCAAAATAAGGCGGCTCTATACCTATGCCGTTGTCCCGGACGAAATACTGCCATGCGTTTTCCACACGCTGCACGCCCACGTGGATCTTCGGGGCATGTTCTCCCCTGAACTTCATGGCATTGCTGAGGAGATTTTGAAACAATTGTACAAGTTGGGATGGATTTGCCACCACTGGGGGAAGAGGATCGTAGGTAATGGTTGCGCCCGTTTCCTCGATTGCAGACTGTAAGTTCGCCATAGCCAAGGAAAGGATTTCTTGTGAATCAATCTGACTAAAACACGATTCGTCCTGCCCAATACGAGAATACGCGAGCAGGTTTTGAATGAGTGAATCCATGCGAAACGTGGAGTTCATGGCGCCGTTTATTAATTTCTGCGTCTCGGGTTCCAGTCTTCCTTCGAGACGTTTTTGCAGAACCTTTAGATAGGCGGCTACCGCCAACAAGGGCTCTCTCAGGTCATGGGCCGCAATATAGGCAAATTGTTCGAGGTCTTTGTTGCTGCGTTCCAGGGCTTGGGTGCGCGACTGGAGAGCTTCCTGAGACCTCACCAAATCGGTCATATCTCTGCCGACTGACTGAAATTCAACGATCTGACCCTTTGAGTCTAACAAAGCCCTGTCTGTCCATTGCTGCCATCTTGTCTCCCCAGATGAAGTCACGATCCTCTGTGTACGGCTTCGAACTGGCTGCTCTGCGCTCAAAGATTCGATGTGTCTTATGATGTCAGCACGATCGTTTTCAGGAATAAAATCAAAAAAACTTCTTCCTAAAAGCTCTGTTTTGTCATGAGAAAAATATGTGCAATACGCGTCATTCACAAACGTCAATATGCCGTCTCGTCCGAAACGGCAGACCAATTCGATTTGGTCCTCTACTATAGCTCGATACCGTTCTTCGCTGCGCCTGAGAGCCCGTTCTTTGCTCTTCATTTCGGTGATATCGCGGATAATGCCATGATACTCGAGTACATTTCCTTCTTCATCATATCGCACGCTGGCCGTGAGAAGACAGTCGAGGTAAGAACCGTCTTTCCGCTTGGCTTTCCATTCGTAATCTCTCACCGCTCCTTTCTGCTCGAGGTCTGCCTGGAAGGCGATCCGGCCGCGCGGATCCGCCCATATCTGCGCCGCGTTGGTGCTCATTAAATCGGAGCGCGAGTATCCAAACATGTCCAGGAACGCCTGATTTACCTCCACAAACTGGCCATTGGTCTTTACTATGGCGATGGCATCCCGTGAATGCTCAAAAAGAGTTTTATAACGCTCTCCCTGTTCCTCCAAAACTCTGTTAATTTGTTTCAGTTCAGTTATATCGCGGATCATAGCAATTTTGGACATCCTGCCATCCGGCCTGTAGATGGGAGCATTCACAATCGAGTAGTATTTATTATCCTTAGGACTTAACACCTCCCACTGGACTGTTTCGCCGCGAAAGACCCTGTGATTGACGCACCAAGGACAGACGTCATCCCTGTCATGGAGCGCTTTGAAGCATTTTTCTCCCAAGGGATATCGGCCTGTGCGTGCAATGAATTTTTGGTTCATTTGTTCAATGGTGTAATCTTGCGAACATATATAGATCAGCCCGTCGAAGGCTGTCAGGATGGCTGCCAATTGCGCGCGGGCCTCGACGAGTACATCGATCTCCATAAACAGCCGCGTTCTTTCCTCATTAGTAAGCAGCCGTATTTCTTGCAGGACTCTCTTGAGCTTTTGAACGGCATCCTCGTCTTTGCCGCGTTGCATCACGGTTCGGCCTTTCTTTCATACACAGTGAGCGACAAGCGTTGGCGTTTCAGGTTCAATGCGCCTTACCCAGGCGTGGGCAAGGTATGCTCTTAATTCATCTACGAATTTTACGACCGAGAGGAGTCGTTTACTTGTTCTTTGAGTTCATCAAACCGAAATTTCAGCGATATTTCACTACCCGTGCTTTTGTGAATGACAAACGGTACGCTCTCATAGACTCGAAGCATGGGGATGTTGTCCGGAAGCACGTCTGCTCTAAAACCTTTTACGCCTCGTTCTTTCGCTATCTCAATCAGGTAGTGAAGCAAGAATGTTGCGATGCCCCTTCCTTGGTAGGACTCATCCACCATGAAGGCTGTGTCCGCATAATCGCTGCCGGGGATTACCATGTAGCGCGCCTCTGCTATTATGCGCCTGTTCTCTCGAGGTCCGATGGTGACGACCAGCGACAAGCCATCCTCCTCGCAGAGATTCAGATACTTCTCCAAATTTGCCAAAGGCATGCTTTTCTTAGGAGCAAAATATCTAAAATACACAGAACTCTCAGATAGGTGATAAAAGAGATCGCGCATCATGGATTCGTCCGTGGGTTTTGCCACTCGAATATGGGCTTTGAGCCCTCCTTTGAATTCTCGATCTGTCCTTATCCTCTCTCTGAGAGACGGGGATGCCATGCAGTAGTACACTTGATTGGGATACACATAGCCGAGGCGGCGCGCGTCGTCCATGAGATTGTCGCGGTGATCAGGATGCGCTATCTCGATGAGTGCCATGGCTCTCTCCCGTATGGACTTGCCTCCCAAATACGCTATCCCATATTCGGTGACCACGTACTGCACTTCCCCTCGATTCATTGTAATAGCTGCTTTGGGACCGAATGAAGGGACGATGGTCGAACGCCCCGTTTTGAGGGAGGTTGACCTCAAACACACCACTGATCTCCCTCCCGGCGAAAGGGTCGCGCCTCTCATGAAATCATGGTCCCCGCCTGATCCTTCGAAGGCAGTCCATGTGGGTTTGCCTTGGCGAATTTGACCTCTGAGATCAACCTGAAGGGCAAGATTTATAGAGATCATGCGGTCTTGTTGTGCGATAAAAGAGGGGTTCAGCACGAAGTCAGAAGGATAAAATTCAACCACCGCATTGTCATGCACGTAATCGTACAGTTTCCTGGTACCCATGCAGCTCGTTGCAAGGGATTTTCCACGATACGTCTTCTTGGTGCTGTTATCTATCGCCCCCGTCTCCATGAGGTCCATCAGAGCATCTGTAAATATTTCTGTATGTATGCCAAGATGTCTTTTTTCCTTTACGTACTCCATCAAGCCTTTGGTGATTCCCGCAAATCCAAACTGAAGAATAGAGCCATCTTCAATGAGTTCGCTGCAATACTTGGTAATTTTTTTCTCTCTCTCCCCGAGCGCTTCTTCGGGCAATTCCAGCAGGTCGTCGTCATGTTCCACTATGTAGTTGATTCGCTCTAACGGTATGAGGGTATCGCCATGGGTGCGGGGCATGTTCCGATTCACCTGGGCAATAACAAGTCTCGCCGACTCGACTGCAGACATACAGACGTCAACAGATGTGCCAAGGCTAAAACGCTGGAAACGATCAGGTTCTGACACTTGTACTACAGCGACATCAATAGGTATGCGTCTGTTTCTGAAAAAGGCAGGAATCTGGGAGTGAAACAGAGGTATATAGTCAGCCTCCACCGCTTCCTGCGAATCATCTCCGAGTCCGCCCATAAAGAAGGTCTTGATTCTAAACCTGTCTCTGCCTAACGAGGCAAGTTTACGCGTCGATTGACTTGTCATAAACTGAATAATTTCAACGTCTTCAACACGAGATTGAGCTATTGCTTCGACAATGATTGTGGGCTCTGCGCACATGCTCCCCAGAAACACCCGGTCTCCATTCTTAATACGACGAACAGCGTCTTCGGGGGCTACAATTTTGTGCGCGTACGTTTCTGTTCCATTCATATACGTTCCTGGCTATTCCACTGCCGGAGACTCCGTATGAAAAGCCCTTGTGGCTGCAAAGGTCCAAGGCAGAAAATTTTTGGTTTGCTTGACAGACCTCAATGAATATTCGTAGAAATTATAATCTTACTTTACTTTTTCTTCACCGTAAAGTCGATGCTGTTGTCAGAGGCGCGGCCCCAAAGTCGAACCCGATGAACGGGTTGCCTATAGCTCGTCTGGCCGAAAACCACGAATGCAACGATGGTTGCTCCGCCCTATGGATGCAAGGTGACAATGCTTCGTCTTTTTTGCTGACGGGTGTGACAACAAGGCATGTGATGCGTCATGGCGAAGAAAGCGAAGCACACTCGCGGTAAAGATTGAGAAAAAAATGTAAGGGAGATCGACATGGCGAGAAACAATCCGCAGTCTCTCAACGAAAAAGAATTACGCACCCTCAAGGAGTTCGTGGAAAACACCCTTCGGAAAAGCGGTGTCTCCCTCATGGAAATGTACGGAAAGGGCAATAAACGCACAAAATTTGACGACGAACTCGTCACCCAGGCCGACAACATCGTGTGGACCACCATGTCGTCGAAGATTCTGTCGAGCTTTGAAGGACACGGATTTCTCAGAGAGCTGACTGAAGATGACATTTCCGGCGACGATTGTCCACGCTTTTTGTGGATTCTGGATACACTGGACGGCGTGGCATCGTTTCAGGCAGGCATGCCTGTGTGGGGAGTGAGCGCGGCGCTCTTCGAGCTTTTTTGGCCGGTGCTTGGTTTTTTGTATCTGCCGGTGACGGGTGAGCTGTATAGCGCGTACGCGGGCAGAGAGGCTTTGCTTAACGACTCCCCCATTCGTGTGCGCGAGGATCCGACGATAGATAATGAGAGCTTGGTGCTTGTATATTCCAGGTTTCATCAGGACTTTGTGAGCGACTTTCCTGGAAAGCTTCGCAACTTCGGCTCATCGGCCGGCCACCTAGCCTACGTGGCCCGGGGAGGCGCCGATGCATGCATCTTAAAAAATGTCAATATACAAGACCTCGCCGCCGGCAGCATCATCCTCGAAGCCGCAGGCGGACAAATAAAATTCTTCGATGGATCAGATTTTCACGTGGGCGACTATTTTGACGGCAGAAGGATCGATAAGCCTTTGATCGCTGCTCCCAAAGATACTCATGAATCGTTTGTGAAGCATTTCAACAGAAAATAGTTTTTTGCCGTTATAACGGTTCCCGAAAGCACCCCCGAATTCCATGGACCTAGCTCTCATTTGGACTTCTTTCCTCCTTGTCATTTCGAGCGAAGCGAGAAAGATTTCTCAACCGCTAGGCTTTTTCGAAATGACAAGATGTCGGTTGTCCTCGCTCCGTCGCGGTTTTCGAAACTCCTCACTCGATGATGCGGACCTCATTCCGAGAGAAATTTCGAGAATCGCTGCTCTACATGTTTGTGTGACTATCTTGTTTCCTCGTCGGGGCAAGAATGGCGCCAGGCGGGTTACGTCTTTTCCTTGACCAATACAATGGGGACGGTTATTTTAAGAATGGTGGAATAGAAAGAATATCTCTGGATATGACTGATGTACTGCTTGGAGAAACGATCCGAAAAGATTTTGGAGGCGCTCATTTCAGAATATATCGCCACGGGCGATCCAGTGGGGTCTCGTACGCTCTCGAAGAACAAGGACATCGGTCTCTCTGCTGCGTCCATAAGGAATATCATGAGTGATCTCACCGAATGCGGCTACATCACTCAACCTCATGCCAGCGCCGGCAGAATACCGACTGATCTTGGTTACCGCCATTACGTGAACAGCATTTTGGGTATTCGAGAGACAGGACATAAGGAATTTGCTGAGATAGAGTCCCTCATCAAGAGCGCGGGATCAGACGTCAGAGATGTTTTGAGACAATCTTCCCTCGTACTTGCCGGGCTTTCCAAACAGGCCGGGGTGGTTTCGTCTGGCCCTGCGGGCGAACAGACATTCAAGACCATTGAATTCATCAAAGTCGCTAGGGAACGTATTCTCGTAGTTCTTATTTCGGCCTCCGGGTTTGTCCAAACAAAGACCATTTTTGATGAAGACGACCTCGACCAGCAAACCCTGGAAATGTACGGCCGAATACTCAACGATATGCTCAAAGATCTCGACCTTCAACAGGCCAAAACACGCATCGAAAAAGAACTGGCCTTGGAAAAAACCCGTGTGGACGCGCTCCTCGCCAAGACCTTGAAAATGGGTCACATTGTGCTGTCTCAGTCCGGACCTCGGGAAGTGTTCATTCAGGGCCAAACGAATATTCTCGGCGATCCTGAGTTTTCACAGATAGAGAAGCTTAGGGCGCTCCTTCAGGCCTTCGAGGAGAAAAGCAATCTTCTCAAGATCCTTGATAAAACGCTTCGCGCTGAAGGAATACAGATTTTTATCGGGTCGGAGCACGGCCTGCAGGACCTCGATGTGTGCACCATTATCGCCTACCCCATTCGCACTACTGACACCGTGGTGGGTAGCATAGGGGTCATCGGACCAAAACGAATGAATTACCAAAAAGTGGTGCCCCTCGTAGATGCGACCGCCCGCGTCTTAACAAAAATCCTGGGTAAACTCATCGAGCGGACGTCTTAGGGCCTCGCACGCTTTGCGCCCTCTCCGCCATTCGTTGTTTCAGCGACAAGTTGGGCTGATGTCATGACGCGAAATAACGGCGCCAAGATCATTGAGTCATAGATCTTCAGCGTCGCTTCGTGGATGTCCCGTTGATGGCAGGCGCATCCGTCTGACACAATCACCGCCTTGAAATCATTTTGAACAGCGTCAAGCGCGGTAAGCAGCACGCAGACGCTGGTCACGATGCCGCATACTGCTACCGTATCCACCTCCCACATGCGCAGCGTCTGATCGAGGTCTGTCTTATAAAAAGCGCTCATACGGCGTTTTGGGAGATAGTGATCTGTTGGGTGCACGTCCAGCTCAGTCAGTGGCTGGTCTCCTCCTGTACCCCGAATGGCGTGAGGCGGCATTCTCCCCTTGAAGATGAAATCCCCCTCCAGGAAGCTGTCACAGGCGAAAACGACGCGGCCTCCGTTTCTTCGGAAATGGTTCAAGAGACTTTTGACAGTTGGCAATATCCTGGCTACTTCTCTGTCCAGCAGACGCGTACCGTTTGGATTGACATTGTCTTTGATAAGATCGACCACCAGCAGCGCCCAGTTGTTCATCATTCAACACCGCTTTTTCTTGCCCATAGGGCATAAATGGGATCGCTCGGTATGCCGTATGAATAGTACTTGTCGTCCTTGGGTCGCGGCTTGCCTTTACTTTCGAACGATCCTTCCAGGAAAAAGCCCCCTGCCAGTTGAAAGTATCGTTTCACTAAGTCACAGCGCTGGCTTTCCGTGAGGGTTTTCCATAAATATACCACTTTTGGGGGAAACATTCTATTGGAAAACACGACTATAAACAGACCCTTTGGTTTCAGTATCCTGCGCACCTCCCGAAAGAGTTCCACCGGGTGCACCACGTAATCGATGGAGACGGTATTGATCACCACATCAAACATGTTGTCACCAAAGGGCAGCATCGGGTCCGTATTGAGATCGTGAATAACCGTCTCGGTTAACACAGGATTTGCTTCGAGCTCTTCCTGGTTTAGTCCTAGTCCTACCACCGCCGATGGTTCTATGTCGCTTTTGAGATGAGAATCATGGCTGGCCATGAGGTCAAGGATGTGTGCACCTTTGGGAATAAGTCTTGTGTACAGCTCTTCAACTGTAGATAACGCCAAGGAATCCAAATGATTTACAAAACGCGCTTTTTGATAGAAGATCGGATCGGGGCGTTCATCGTCTCTCACGAAGTGGTTTGGCTTGTTTATATCCTCGATGTTCATTGGACTGACTCAAAAAAAATGATCCTCAAAGCCTCAGCAGCCTCTATGGCCGTTTGTTCTTCGGGGACCTGGTTGGAAGAGGGACCCTGTACTGTATTTTTGAACAGGGTCCCTGTGTGTTGTTGATGCTGCTACTTGTTTGACGCTGCGGGGGTCGGCGGCGTGCATATAAGATTCTTCAATGCGTCGGACGACCACACTGCCATGGGCCCATAGACTCCTCTGGGATCTACGCGGCACCGATAGCCCGTACGTTCTATCCCCTGACCGTCGAGTACTTGCCAGCTTTTTTGGTAATATGTGCACTCGTCATTAAAACATACATAATGGATCTCACCGCCCCAACTTGAAAGTTCCGGCGTTCGAATAGGATCCATCTTTTCCCCGCAATAGGGGCATAACTGAACTTTCTCCATCTGCATTTCCTCCTTGACGACCGGCTGCAATGCGGGCGGGCGTCTTTTTTAGCTCAAACAATTGTCGGCCTCGGGTGTGTCCGCTGCCTGCCTTCAGGCATGTACTCCCGGTAAGCATTTTTACCTATGCTCGCCGCCGGCATTTGTCTTACAATATACCTATATACTCACAGACTCATCTGCAAGGTTATAGACATTTTTTTTTGGATTCCACCAATGCCCTGCCACGAAGCACGGAACAGAACTCCGGAGGTCTTGCGCTATGTTTTCTCCTGAAGCTGCCAATAACGCAGATATGGTTGAAAGAGCTATTTTGCTCGGTATGAATGAAGGAGTACTCACGCTCGAATGCACAGGAAATAT
The DNA here is from genome assembly GCA_964427855.1 of uncultured Syntrophaceae bacterium. Lineage (GTDB taxonomy): Bacteria > Desulfobacterota > Desulfomonilia > Desulfomonilales > Desulfomonilaceae > JAUPKT01. Next base: position 3,701 of record CAYRVH010000075.1, on the reverse strand, counting down.
CTTTACTGTCAATCCGGCAGCTCTGCGCATTCTCGGATATCTTAGAGACGAGATCGAAGGTCGACATTTCAGAAACGTGTTTGAAGCGGGAAACATGAATAATGAGTTCCTCGAGCTCATCGATGTTATCCTCAGTCATGGCGCTTTGCATCCGCACCGGGAAATTGTATTTCACAGACGAGATGGTCAGGCCGTTGACCTCTCCGTCAGCGGGTCTTCTCTGGTCACCAACGTGTGCGGCCCTGCTATCCAGAATGTGGTTCTGGTGTTTCGAGACATCACTGCGTTCAAATCCCTCCAGCGCGCTCGAATGAGGGCTGTCAATCATCTCGCCCACGAGATCACGACGCCCCTTTCTATCATTCAGGCTTCCGTGGAATTACTCATGAAAGACAGCGCCTTGCCTCCACTGACCCATAGCAAGTTTCAAAGGATTCAAAGGAATGTGCAGCGCTTGCTGGAACTGCGCAATGTACTCGAGGAAGTCCTGGATCCGCCTCGGTACGATCCACAGGAAACGGCGATCAGAACTTTGCTGGAAGCTGAGATGGAAAAGGCGGCTCCTGAGTTTGCATTTCGTTCAGTGAATGTATCGTTAGACGTGGGCGACGCCTTTACGGACACTATCGATGCTCGTATATTCTCGCTGGTCTTTTATACGCTTTTCAAAAATGCCATCGAGAATACACCTGACGGGGGAGATATTTTGATAACCATGGCCCCGCGCGCCGAGGGCGTCTTGCTCACTGTCCAGGATTGGGGCGTCGGGATTCCCCTTAGCGAACAGGAGTTCGTGTTCGATGCATTTCACAATATTCAGCGTACTGACGATTATGCCTCCAAGACGCCATTTCAATTCAATGCGGGTGGGAAAGGGCTTGAACTCTTTCGGCTGAAGGTTCTTTCCGAGACGCTGCCGCTTCGAGTATCTTTTCGGAGTGAGAGATGCCATTTTATCCCTGCGAGCAGCGACGTTTGTCCTGGGGATATATCTCTCTGTTCTCACATATCGGGCAAAAGCGATTGCCTGGCGTCGGGTGGATCTTGTTTTGAGGCCCTTTTCACAAAAATTCGCTGCACGTCATAATATATTCTTTCCACAAGAGGCGATGTTTTATGGATCAAGCTCTTCGCACGAGACTGAACAGGATGTTTTATCCTTCGTCAATAGCCGTTATCGGAGCGGGAAACACGCCTGATAAAGTCGGCCACGCGATCATGGACAGCATTGTCACCGGCGAATTCAAGGGCCGCGTTTATCCGGTACACCCTCGCCACAAGAGCGTCTTCGGCCTTCGTGTGTATCGTTCGCTCGATCAACTGCCCGAAGTTCCAGATTTGGCCGTGGTGGCCTTGAATCAGCATTTGACCGTTCAAGCGACTCGCACGCTGAGCGAGATGGGTGTCGGCGGCGCGAGTGTCATCGCTGGGGGATATGCGGAGATGGGCTCTAAAGGCCTTCAACTGCAAAATGATTTGCAAGCGGCCGCTGGGGATATGCCCGTAGTTGGTCCCAACACCCTCGGTTTCGTGAACACGTGGGCTGATCTTAATGTGACCTTTTATCCGCGGTTGCTCCATCGAGGGCGAGTCTCGTTCCTTAGTCAAAGCGGCGGTATAGGACTCGCATTAAAGGGTAAGGCCGATGACGAGGGACTCGGATTTTCAAAATGGATCGGCGTCGGCAATCGCGTGAATTTGGAATTCCACACGCTTCTGGAGTACCTGGCAGAAGATCCTCACACCAATGTCATCGGCATCTTTGCCGAGGGGAGTTCTGACCCGCGAAAACTCGTCTCCACCATACGCTGTGTGGCAAAACACAAACCCGTTGTGTTTTACAAAGGAGGACGCGGAAAAGGAGCCGACCGCGTCACCATCAGTCATACAGGGGCAGCGGCTGGCTTGGACGCCATATGGAATGGGGCGCTGCTCCAAGCTGGGGCCGAAATTGTGAACTCCGCGCCAGAAATGATCGCGGTGTGCAAGGCCCTTACCGTAGCGCGCCGTCCTGGAGGAAAGAAGATTGGCATTTTCACGCATACAGCCGGTCCAAGTATCGTGGCATGGGACATTCTTCAAGGAGTCCCGCAATGCGAGCTTTCGGATCTTGCACAAGAGACGCTTGCCCGTATCGCGCATATATTGGGTCCATCTGTACCGGTGGTGTACAAGAATCCTGTGGACGGCGCGGGAGGAGCTTTTCTCACCGGTCCCTATCACGATATAGCCGAAGCCATTCTTTCTGATCCATCTGTCGATGTGCTGTTGGCCATATTTTGCGAGCACAAAAATTGGTCGTACCCCAGCGGCGCCCTTATCGATTTGGCGAAGAGGTTTCCAAAACCTATTATTGCGTGCTTCATAGGGACTATTCAAAAGATCGAGGCCCATAGACGGCAGCTCCACGATGCCGGAGTCCCCACATACGTTATGCCCGAAGAGGCGGCGCGAGGGCTTGCGGCCTTGCTGAAACGACTGCCTTAACGACGGAAACCGACGACAGAAAGTTGTCTGCCTGTTTTGCCGTTGTCTCGTCTGTGAGAGAAGAAGAGCGTTTCTCGACACTTTGTGCAGAGCCCTACTTTTTTGATATTGGCTTCCGGGACCCCGCAGCTCAAAATTTCGGCCCGATTGATCTGTGCGAGATCAAGAAAGTATTTGCGGCGATCCCCACGAGAGGCGTTGTCCGATTTGACCACAACATACTTGTCAGCAGCGGGGATGCACCTCACGAGCGCTTCGATTACCTCATCACCGACCTCGTAACAACACACGCCGATGCAAGGCCCAAGCGCTACCAAAAGGTCTTCGCCTTTGACGTGGTAGTTTCGCCGCAGAGTCTCGATAACTTGAGGCCCAAGGCGCTTTGCCGTACCGCGCCAGCCCGCGTGAATCGCGGCAGACACGCGAGCTGTGGGAGCCATGACTAATATGGGTAAACAGTCCGCGGTCCGGATAGCGGGAAAGATTCCTGGCCTGTCAGCGATAATTGCATCGGCTGTGGGACTCGTCAACGGAGCTGAAGAGAGAATTGCGATCCTGTCGGTGTGCTGCTGATTGCACATGATAATCGCGCCTGGTTCTATCCCCAGAAAATCTGCAACTATCCTTGTATTTCGCCGCATGTCTTCCTCGCCGAGTGCGCCTGAAAAACTCAGAGAATCCTCTGGCGGCGGTGAGCATCCTCCTTGACGCGTGAAAAAAGTTGCTGTCCCCTCGACCAATACAGCTCTGGGGTCTTCGTAGGCAATGCCTCGTCTGGGGATATTTTTGGCGTCAGATGGCGATTGTGAGCTCATGGCGGCTATCATTTTTCAGCGAGAGAGATGCTTCTGTGGAGCCCTGCGCTTGACAGACGCAGGAGAAGATGGAAAAGAATAAGACGTTTTCTAATCTTAGCAGCGCCATACGGATAGCTCGAGATGCATACGGTCCATTTATCGCGTATACGAAATATCGGGATTACTGCGCACATTGACGCCGGGAAAACCACTCTATCCGAACGTATACTGTTTTATACAAAAAAGATTCACAAGATAGGAGAGGTTGACGAAGGCTCGGCAACCATGGATTACATGCCTCAGGAACAGGAACGGGGCATAACCATTACTTCTGCTGCTACGACTACTTTTTGGAAAAATCATAGAATAAATATTATAGATACTCCTGGCCATGTTGATTTTACAGTCGAAGTTGAG
>CAYRVH010000074.1:0-12902 GCA_964427855.1 uncultured Syntrophaceae bacterium | reverse complement strand
GTCCGGTATCATTCCATCGAGAGGGTGCTCTCGGAGATGGAGTTGCTCGCCGGCATGGGTATCGAACGATTCTGGTTCGCTGATCCTAACTTCACCGAAAACAAAGAAAGAACCTCGGCGCTTTTGGAACAAAAGGTTCGTCGGGGCATTACGACGCCTTTTTGGTGTCAAACGAGAGCGGACCTCGTTGACCCTGACATGCTTCGCCAACTCAAACACGCGGGCGCGGATACCATTGCGTTTGGTTTGGAATCCGGCAGCCCGCAGGTTCTGCAAAAGACGGGGAAGCGTATTGAACTCAATCAATTACGAGAAATTATACGCGCGGCCCAGGCGCTTGGTATGGAAACTGAGCTATTTTCTATCTTCGGGCTGCCTGGAGAAACAATTGAAGACGCCCGACGCACAATGGAATTTCTGAAATCTCTCGCAATACCAATTCAATCAAATTCCGGGTCTCAGCAGATGCAGCTCTATTTCGGATCGGTTTACGAAAGAGATCCGGAGAAATTTGGCATCGCTCCAAAAAGGGAATATAGGCCTGCATATTTGTCTATCGGAGAGGATTACGAAACGACCGCGATGTCATCTCGAGACCTTGCAACGGTTCGAAATTTGTGGGCGCTGGCAAATGAACAGATGGAAAGTGACGTTTATTATAAACAGAGAATATTTGAGGTGTTACAATTCCTGATCGAGAATCGAGACGATCTCGCAGAAGAACCTTCGTACCATGTCTATGGCGCGCTGGCATCCGCAGCCATCGAGGATTATCCGCTGCTTGAACAATTCCTTGAAGGATACGATAGACTTCCGTCCCACGTGCGTACGCCCACCCACGATCTTTTAGGTATGATTCCATTCTTTCAAGAATCTTCAGATCCCATAGAGCCCCGGGACAGAATCATATTCGACTCCCGAAGCTTCATCGACGGGATACCTTTTACGGGCATTTCCGGCAAGTACTGGGATGTCTTATTGGGGAGAGGGCTACTTTTAGAAGAGTTTGAAGCAGGTTTTTTGGGCGCTCGGGCGGGTATGTCCATCGAGTTCAGTTTCGTCTTTCCCAACGATTATTTTCAGGATGAGCTCAGCGGAAAAGAGGTCGAGATACATGCGAAGATCCACAAGGTTTTCACACCCATCGCACTCTCGTCCATTGAAGAACTGAAACGTATCCCATTCAAAAACAAATATTATTTCAATGATCTGAACCTGTTGCGGGATCAAAATGAAATACTTTATTACCTGGCGCTCAGGGACGCAGACCCTGTGACGCTCCTAAAAACTCCGACTCATTTTTTGGCGCTTGTTCACAGGCTGGCGAAGCTGTGCAAGTATGAGGAGATCGGGAGGCTGGCCGCACTCATTGCAAACAAACCCACTGCCTTGCATGCTTTTGCTGAAACGATAGCGGTCTGCGGAAAATACGAATGGGCGCTGCCCTACTATGAAGCCCTTTCTCATCATCTTCCGTCTGCGATGCTTAAGCAGATACGGTGCTTATTACACATGGGACAATATGAGCACGCCGCTGCGTTGATGGCAGAGATACCTCCGAGCCAGGATTATGAATATCAACAGGTCCTTCTGGAATGTCTCAAGAAAGTGGATCCGGGATCCGATCGTATTCCTGAACTGGAGCATCGGGTACTCGATTTGAGAGTAAAAGACGCAGTAACCAGGGAGGCTTTTGCTCGGGGAGATCATTTTGCGTCTTATCCTGTGGTGCATGGCCTCGTTCAAGACGACGCCGGACACGGGGAAATATAGCTCGAGCTGAGTATATTATCGGAGGTTGGCGCCATGGAAGCAAGAGAGCCGAAGAAGCCCGCGCTGGTCAATTATACCAGAGAAGGCGCGCTGGGAACTATAACCCTGAACCGACCGGACAAACGAAACGCCCTAAACCTTTCAGTGTGGTTGGATTTGGGCGCTGCAGTGAGCGCTGCGGAAGACGACGGAGACGCACGGGTTGTTCTTGTCAAGGGGCAAGGCAAAGCGTTTTGTGCGGGTTTGGATTTGAGTCCGGATAACGAGGTCATATCGTACATAAGCACCACCCCTTCGGCGGCGCAAAAAATCGCTTTTTACAACGTGCTCAAGAAGATTCAAGACATCCATACGAGACTGGAAAGGCTCTCAAAACCCACAATAGCAGTGATACAAGGTTACTGCCTTGGCGCAGGTCTAGAATTGGCGCTCTGTTGCGACATTCGGCTGTGTTCGGCGGATGCGGTGTTCGCCCTTCCAGAGGCAAAACTTGCTATTATCACTGATGTAGGCGGTCTGCAGAGACTGTCCAGAGTGGTCGGCTGCGGTCATGCCAGGGAGATAGCTTTCAGAGGTCACCGATTCGACTCGGAACATGCGCGCTCCATACATTTAGTCAATCACGTCTATTCAGACCACGAGACCCTGTTTCAAGAAGCCCACAAAATGGCAGAAGAGATTGCCGCGAACCCGCCGCTGGCGGTGCAAGGGGCAAAAGACGTGTTTTTGTTTACCGATCGACTGCTCGTTTCCCAATCTCTTGAATACAATGCCGCTCGGTCGGCTATGATTATGCCGTCCGACGACTTGTACGAAGCCTTTGCCGCCTATATGCAAAAAAGAGAAGGACAATTCAAAGGATCTTGAAAACCACGTATTTCGGTCGCCACATACTGCCTAGACGCGAGGCCTTTCCAAGAGGACGAACCGGCGTGCTTGCGCGCGTCCACGGCGGGACAATAAAATTCAGCGCCACGAGGAGGATACCTTGATACAAAAGTTGTTTGAACCCATTAGAATTGGCTCGATGACTGCACCCAACAGGGTCGTCATGACAGCCATGCACCTCAACTACACCCCCAATGGCAAGGTGAACGATACGTTTCTGGAATTCTACCGTGCTCGGGCCGAAGGCGGCGCGGGCCTTATCATAGTCGGCGGCGCCGAGATCAACGACCAGGCATGCGGTCTCGACTTTTTTCTCTCCATTAAAGACGACTCGTGCATCCCCGGTCTCAAAAGGCTGACCGACGTCATCCATGCCTCTGGTTCCAAGATCGCAATACAACTGTATATGGCAGGCGCGTATTCCTTTTGTGGTCTCAAAGGCCTTCCTATCCTCGCGCCCTCTGAATTTACCGCGTATTTCACACGTCAAAAAACGACTTCCATGACAAAAGAAGATATCCACCGGGTGCAAGACGACTTTGTCAAGGCGACTGCAAGGGCGCAAGACGCCGGCTTCGACGCCGTGGAGATAATTGCCTCCGCCGGATACCTCATTTCTCAGTTTCTGTCTCCCAAGACTAACAAGAGGGACGACGAGTATGGCGGTCCCTTGGAGAACAGAATGCGTTTCGGCGTCGAGACCATCGGAAAGGTGCGGGAAAAAGCGGGTAAGGATATGGCCGTGCTTGTGCGGATAGCGGGAAACGATTTTGTCCCTGGCAGCCACACCAACAAAGAGGCTCGGGAATTCGCCATGGCCTGCCAGCAGGCTGGGGTCGATTGCATCAACGTTACAGGCGGCTGGCACGAGAGTCGCGTGCCGCAAATCACGATGGACTTGCCGCAGGCCGGGTACACCTATCTGGCAAGGGGCATCAAAGAAGTCGTCTCTGTGCCCGTGATCGCGTGCAATCGAATCAATGATCCTTTTGTCGCAGAGGAAGTGCTCAAAATGGAAGTTGCGGACCTTGTCGGCGTGGCAAGGGGATTGATCGCTGACCCAGATTTTGTAAACAAATCGCGTCAGGGAAAGTTCCAAGAAATTAGACGGTGTGTGGCATGCAATCAACGTTGCTTTGACCACGTATTTCAGCTCAAGCCTGTGGGTTGCATTGTGAATCCGAGAGCGGGAAAAGAGGCTGAGACGATCCTGACGCCTGCTGCGACTCCGAAAAAGGTCATGGTGGCCGGCGCTGGGCCGGCCGGCTGTGAATTCTCGCTCATTGCGGCCCAACGCGGCCACCGCGTGATTCTGTGCGACAAAGGTCAGGAAATCGGCGGCCAGGTGCCCTGGTCAGCCAAGGCCACGCAAAAACACGATTTCCACTATATCTTCGATTACTATCGGGCGGTATTGCCGGGCAACGGCATAGAAATCCGGCTTGGCGCAGAAGTCACCCCTGAACTCGTGGCGCAAGAAAAGCCCGATGTGGTTGTTGTCGCCACCGGCGCGGCCCCTTTTAAGCCGCCTATCGATGCGGTGAATGCTCCAAACGTCTATCAGGCATGGGATGTGCTCAAAGGCCAAGCGGTCACCGGAAGAAAAGTCGTTGTGGTAGGCGGCGGTTCCGTAGGACTCGAAACAGCCATTTTTTTGGCCAGCAAGGGTACCATATCTCCCGACCAGCTTTATTTTCTGACTCTTCATGAGGCGGAGCAGCCGGAGGTGCTCAGGCGGCTCATGCTCAATGGAGTAAAAGAAGTGACTGTCATAGAAATGCTGCCCAAGGTGGCGCAGGACGTAGGACCTTCGACGCGTTGGGTGCTTTTGAAAGAGGTTCAATTGCGAGGCATAAAGGTGGTCACCGGCGCAAAGATGAAAGACATAGCCGATGACCACGTGATCTACACTGATGCCGGCGGAAACGACGTACGCCTTGACGCAGATTCTGTTGTCTTAGCTATGGGAGCACGGCCTGAAAATTCGCTGGCCGCCACGCTGCAGGGTCTGGGCGTCGAAGTGAGGGTCATCGGCGACGCCAGAAGAGTAGGACGGATCGGCGAAGCCATAGAAGATGGGTTTACGCTCGCCTCTGAATTGTAGGCGCCAGGGACAGGATGAAGAAATATGACCATTGATTCTACCCATGTTGTCATTAGCGGCGAAGCAGGGCAGGGTCTGGCCACCATCGGCCAAGTATTCACAAAAGCCCTTGTAAAAGCTGGATATTACATCGTAGTGACGCAAAGCTATCAATCGAGAATAAGGGGAGGATGCAATGCCTACTCGGTGCGAATTAGCTCGCACCCCATTGAATCGCCTGTGGAGGCGGTGGACGTACTAGTGGCCCTTACAGACGAAGGCTATCGCGTCAATCGAGATGCTGTCCTGGATTCGGGCGTCATCATGGCAGACGAGAAAATAGATTTATCTGCGGAAAAGCGACCACATGTGTCTGTGAAGAGACCGGATGATTCGCGGTTCTTCAACATCTTCTTCCTCGGCGTCATGGCGAGAGTGCTTGGCGTGGATTGGGATAGTCTTCGAGAAGCCTTGATCGAATTCTTTGCCGGTCATCACCCTGACGCTGTACAGAAGAATATTGAAAGCCTTGAAGAAGGCCGGCAGTGGGGGGCGTCGCAACCCCTCCATGTCCAACGTCCTTTACCGACTGCGGCGCGTAAAGGCTTCTGCATGATCAACGGCAATGAAGCCATTGCCATAGGCGCTATGTCAGCGGGTCTAAAATTCTTCAGCTTCTACCCTATGACCCCAGCCACGTCTATAGCCAACACGTTGGTTTCCCATGCGGCAACGATGGGTTTTCTTATCGAGCAGGCCGAGGATGAAATAGCCGCTATCAATATGGCCATTGGCGCATCCTTCGCCGGCGCGCCAAGTATGGTGGCGACGTCAGGAGGCGGATTCGCGCTCATGACCGAGGCAGTCAGCCTTGCGGGCATGACGGAAACGCCAGTCGTCATCGTGGTGGCGCAAAGACCCGGTCCCTCGACCGGATTGCCGACGCGAACAGAGCAAGGAGATCTGGAGTTTGTACTGCATGCGGGACACGGGGAATTTCCGAGGGCTCTCTACGCGCCCGGGTCCGTCGAGGAATGTTTCTATATTACCAGGGAGGCGTTCCTTCTTGCCGAAAAGAGCCGCGGGCCCGTATTCATTCTGACTGACCAATTTCTGGCAGACTCATATCGTTCCGTCGAGCCTTTTGACTTGGAACCTCTCCCGGTCCTCAACGTCTGTGACCAATTGGCCTCTTCAAAAGAGCCTTTTCAAACTTACCAGATCACTGTCAGCGGCGTCTCCCCGAGACTCGCGCCCGGTCTCGTCCAATCATGCGTACGTGCCTGGAGCTCTGAACAACTCGCTGTCGCTGACAGCGACGAACACACCGAAGACGGCCACCTCACTGAGGACCTGCATGTAAGAAAGTTGATGGTGCAGAAAAGATGGAGAAAACTGTCGGTGATAAAAGAGCATGCGCGCAAGCCGCTCTTTTTCGGCGACAAAGACTATGAGATTCTCTTGGTCTGTTGGGGCTCTTCCTTGGGCGTGGCGCGGGAAACAGTCGCTCGAAAAATTGATGAAGGCCAATCCTTTGCGATGCTTCACTTTTCCCAAGTGTGGCCAATCGAAAGCAAAGACGTTCTCCCCTTTTTAGAAAAAGCGAAAAGGGTAATTGGAGTGGAAAGCAACTTCACGGGTCAATTCAGCAGGCTTCTTCGTCGAGAGACAGGCTTTCATATTTCCGAGAGGATTCTGCGGTACGATGGACTGCCATTGACGTTGGAGTATGTATTGGAACGGATATCCCCATAGGGAAGGTGGCTAACTGACTGGTATCCTTTGAGATTGACAAGAGATAGCAGCAGGGACAAGAGGCAATTTCGCGTTAAGACAGCCGATTGCCCTGTCTGTTGAGGAGCAGCAATGAGCGTCGAGACTCGCACGTCGATAGAGCATGAGTTCGGGAATTTTGAGACAGCGTGGTGTCCAGGGTGTGGAAATCATTCTATCTTAGCGGCCATGAAAAAGGCCCTGACATTACTCGATTTGAAACCCTTTGAATTGCTTTTCGTTTCAGGCATCGGCCAAGCGGCAAAAGCCCCGCATTACCTGCGTGCAAATGTGTTTAACGGACTTCACGGAAGGGCGCTGCCGGTTGCGACTGGGGCAAAAATAGCCAATCCCCACCTTACCGTGATTGTAGAAAGCGGGGACGGATGTATGTACGGCGAGGGTGGCAACCATTTCCTCCACGCAATAAGGCGAAACATCGATGTCACGATGGTGGTTCACAACAATCAGGTATATGGTCTCACCAAAGGCCAAGCCAGTCCTACCAGCATGGTCGGCTTTGTGACCAAGACTCAACCGGCTGGCGTCGTGGCAGAACCCTTCAATCCGGTGTTGGTAGCCATCGCGATGAACGCCGGCTTCGTGGCGCGGGGATTCTCGGGAAAGATCGATCACCTCTCTTCCCTCATCCAGCAGGGCGTGCAGCACAAGGGCTTCTCTCTCATCGACGTGCTTCAACCCTGCGTTTCCTTCAACCATGTCAACACGTACGCCTGGTACAACCAAAGATGCTACGAGATTAGCGCAGATTATGAGCCCACGGACAGGTCCAACGCGATGAAATTGGCTGAGGAATGGGGAGATAAAATTCCCATCGGCGTCATTTACAAAAATGACCGACCATCATTCGAATCACGCCTCCCCGCGTTGCAACAAGGTCCCTTGGCTGCGCAACCGGTGGACATGGAGGCGTTGAAGTCTATCCTCAAGTCCTTTCAATGAGCCACACTGCCTACCGACAGGAAGCATAAACCAAGCAAGGAGCCAACCATGACGACCACAGAAGCAGCGCAATTTATCAGCGACAATCTCCGGTTGAAAACAGCGCCTATAGGCGTCCGTTTTCTGCGTGCGGGAGAGACTTTTTCCAAGAAATGTCGGAGACCTTCGACACATTTGGGCAAGCGTATCACTATCTGTCAGGCAGTCACTATGGCCAGAGCATACTCGTGGGAACTAGGTTTGGAGAAGGAAGACCTCGTATGCGTCCCTGCCATGATCACCTTTGGCTTCACAAGGGCCTCGCGTCCTTTGGCTACCCTTGCAAGGCTTTTTTGTGACGTCGGATTTGCCGAGAACGCACAGGGCGCTTCTACAGAGACGTCCAGCATGTTTTCCCTGGAAAAAGAGAATCAGCATGGCATCTTGTTGGGTCCTCTACAAAAGGCGGAATACGATCCCGATACAGTCTGCTTCTATGGCAATCCCGCGCAAATCATGCGCCTCACCCAGGCTTGGACGTTTCACGAGGGTCGCAGAGTAGAGGGCCACTTTGGAGGTAAAGTGGAATGCACTGAGTACTTGCTGGCGCCCTTCAAAACCGGCATGCCGAGAATCGCCATCCCCGGCATGGGCGACAGAATCTTTTCTATGACCCAAGATGACGAGATGGTCTTTGCACTACCGGGCGGCGCGATCGAGAGTCTCGTCATCGGCCTCACCAATGCCGGCCGCAAAATAGGCGCGCGATATCCCATTACGTTTTATCAGAACTTCCAGCCGGAATTCCCTAAACCCTATAAGGTGGTCGCGGACGAGTTGGAAATCTTCTAGCCGATAACGTTTGACTCCACGCAACGCCGTTGCTGCAAAACAGGTGCGAATATGGGTCGCCTTAATGCACAGGAGGTTCAGCACATGGAAGATGTGTATAAACGACTGGCGCGAAAATTAGACGAGTTGCCGAATGGATACCCTGAGACCGAATCGGGCGTCGAGCTGAAAATCCTCAAAAAGATTTTCACTCCGGAAGATGCCGAAATGGCCCTCAAGATAAACCCATTGCCCGAGACTGCGGAAGCCATTGCCCAAAGATTGGGGGCGCCCCTTGAGGAAATGCAAAAAACACTCGACTGCATGGTAGAGAAGGGGCAAATCGGGTCAGCCCGTTTGAAGGGGGAACAGGTCTACATGCTTGTACCTTTTATCGTCGGCATCTTTGAATTCCAGCTCAATAGATTGGACAAAGAACTCGCTGACTTGGTTGAAGAGTATGCGCCGTCGTTGATGGCAACCGTTGGCAAGGTCCCCCCTGCAGTGATGCGAGTCGTTCCTATCAATGCTCAGATTAGGGGCGGTCAAGAAGTGCACCCATACGAAGATATAAGGCAGACTTTGGGAAAGGCCAAATCCTTCCAAGTCATGGATTGCATTTGTAGAAAAGAGGCCGCTATTCAGGGCCACCCGTGCAAGCACCCCCTTGAAGTGTGCTTGTCCTTTTCTCAGCATGAGGGCGCTTTTGACAGGTACCACATGGGAAGAATCATCACCAAGGAAGAAGCGCTTGCCGTGTTAGACAAGGCCGAGGAACAAGGGCTTGTTCACTGTACATACAATGTGCAATCCGGTCAAATGTTCGTCTGCAATTGCTGTCCATGCTGTTGCGGTATCCTCCGGGGTGTCAAATACTTCAAGGCGCCTCATTTAATGGCAAGAAGCAACTATGTGGCATACATCGACCCGAATGTCTGTGTGGCCTGTGGGACCTGCGCCAATGAGAGATGCCCCATGAAGGCTATCAAAGAGTACGAAAGCTCGTACCAAGTTGATCCCGAGAGGTGCATCGGCTGCGGGGTGTGCACGACCACATGCCCCACCGATGCGATCTCGTTGTTGAGAAAACCTGACGAGCTCCAAGAGCAACCTCCCAGAAACATTGTAGATTGGTACATGCAAAGAGCCGCCAACAGGGCAGCCTCTGCGCATTGAGGAGCCTCCTTTACATCCAAAAAAAAGGTCACACCATGAGAGAATCATCTGAAGAAAAGAGTCAAGAGGCGAAGGCGACCCAAACGCCGGCGCGTTCGCTCTCGGATTTCGTTGATACCTACTATGCCGGCTGCACGATGGTGGTATCTTCGCCCGTTGATATTTGCGTATATTTCGGACGATACACGTTAAAAGATCTGGAGACCGGGCGTCCTGGGTTGATGCAGATTTTCGAGAAGCAGGTCTATCTGACGCCGGACGAAGCTGAACGGGTGGGGCATGCGATTCTCAAGACCGTGCAAGTGTTCAAGGCAGGACAAAAAGGCGAGCTAAAAGAAGGCCTGCGCCAGGCGTCTGGAACGCCATCCGTCAGCTCGGACCCGCGCCCCTCAAACCGAGACGACCTTATTAAAGTATAGTAATGTAATGGATCAGCGGCCATTTTCGACTAACCCAGCAGGGAGTGACCGCGTGGCGTTTGCCCCAAGTAACCTGCGAGAGCCGAAACCGTGAGCGAATTATTACTCCATGATATTGTGTATATTTGCGCTCTCGCCCTGGGTGTGGCTCTGGTCTGTCACCGATTGTCAATTCCTCCTGTGGTCGGTTTTCTCATCACAGGCATCATTTGCGGCCCCCACGGCCTACAAATAATCCACGAAATAGACGGCGTTGAACAGATCGCTGAGATGGGGGTCGTCTGTCTTTTATTCACCATTGGCGTAGAATTTTCTCTCAAGACTTTGTTGAAAATGCGGTTCATGACGGTGTGTGGGGGCGGCATTCAGGTTGGGTTGACCTTGGGCGCGGGGGCAGGGCTGGGGCTGGCGCTGGGTTTGAGTGTGAACCACGCAATATTTTTCGGGTTTCTGTTGGCTCTGAGCAGCACCGCGATAGTGCTGAAAATCCTCCAAGACAAGCTGTTGGTTGAGACTCCTCACGGTCGATTAGCCGTAGTCATTCTTATCTTCCAAGATATCATCGTCGTTCCTTTGATGCTGTTTGTTCCATTTCTCGCAGGCAAAAGCGAGAGACTTGTCAACGAATTCGGCGTGCTCCTCGTGAAGTCCCTGACTATTGTGGCCGTGGTCATTTTGGGAACACGCTACGTGGTTCCCATGCTGCTCCACAATGTGGCCAAGATGAAAAACCGGGAGTTATTCGTGATCGCCATAGTGCTGCTCGCCCTCGGCGTGGCATGGCTTACGCATTCCATGGGACTGTCGCTGGCGCTGGGCGCCTTTATCGCGGGGCTCATCGTATCTGAATCCGAATTCAGCGAAACGGCTTTGGGAAATGTGCTGCCTTTCAGGGATTTGTTCACCAGCATCTTTTTTGTGTCAGTGGGCATGCTCCTTGATGTGAAATACGCAGTGAGCCATCTTTGGTATTTATCCGGGGTGACCTTCTGCGTGATGCTGGTCAAGGCCCTCATAGCGGGCGCCACAGCCTTGCTCCTCAAACTTCCTCTGAGAACTGCTGTTCTTTCAGGTTTAGCCCTCAGCCAGATCGGCGAATTCTCATTCGTACTGTCAAAACCAGGCATAAGTCTCGGTCTCCTCTCGCCGGAGTTTTATCAATTATTCCTGGGCGTGTCCGTGATCACCATGATGGCTACCCCGTACCTCATTGGCTCTGGCCAAACCATCGCGGACGCCCTGCTGAAACTGCCGCTCCCTTCATCTTGGAAAACAGGCCTCAAAGCAAGCCAAACCATCGAGAGCCCCAGCGCAACGAATCGAGGGCTCATCATAGTGGGATACGGTACAAATGGGAGGCATTTATCTCTCGCCGCCTCCCTCTCGGGAATCTCGCGAGTGATTATTGAACTCAACCCTGAAACCGTCCGCAAGGAGAGGGAAAAAGGAACGCCAATTTTTCAAGGAGATGCATCTCAAGCAACGGTGTTGATGCACGCCGGTATCATGAATTGCGCGCTGCTCGTTATCGTGATTTCTGATCCCAATGCCACAAAGAGGATTATCTCCGCCGCACGAGCGCTCAACCAATCTGTGCACATCATTTGCCGGACGCGATTTCTTTCGGAAGTCGATGCATTACTCGCGCTGGGCGCGGATGAAGTCATACCTGAGGATTACGAAGCGTCCATCGAGATACTCACCCGCGTCTTGTCAAAGTTTTTTGTCCCCAGACGAGAAGTAGATCAGATCGTGGATCAAATCAGAGCGGATCACTACGGCATGCTGCGCAGGCTCAGCGAACATTCCCCGCATATTGCAGACCTGAACCTTCAGCAAGCAGGCGCTCACATTCATGCATTACGCGTTGCCCCAGGATCTGCGGCAGCGCAAAAAACCATCAAGGAACTCGACTTGAGGAAAAAATACGGGGTAACGGTTCTCGGGTTGAAGAGAGGAGAAAGTTTTTTAGCCAACCCCGCAGCGGATGAGAAGATAGAAGCTGATGACATCATTGTGGTGTTCGCGGATTCTGGTTCCATCGCTTCTCTGGAGAGGTTGGTTACCCCTTCGTAACCGCATGTATGAGAAACGGTGGAGCATGCGAAGGAGTTCCTTCCGAACGCGAGAAAAGGAGGAGAGCATGAACCCCAAATCTTTGAGGATCGTCGGCGGAATGTGTGTCATGGTTCTCGTCGGCCTTAGTTATGCAGGCGATTTTTCGCATCATACAACCGGCCAAACCATTTATGTGCCTGTATATTCGCATATTTATGGGGGACTGCGGTCGCGCCCTCTGGACTTGACGGCTACTTTAAGCGTCCGAAACACCGCCGTGGCGGAACCTCTGACCATCACCTCGGTGAAATATTATGACTCCGCTGGGAAATTGGTGCGGGATCACCTGAAAAAGGAGCAGCTGTTAGCACCTCTGGCGACCACCCATTTCATCGTAGAAGAGAGCGATACTTCGGGAGGCTCAGGCGCGAAATTCCTTGTGCAGTGGAAGGCAACCAAGCCTATTACACCCCCCATCGTGGAGTGCGTGATGATAACGATTCATTCCGGACTCGGAATATCATTTGTGACAGAGGGCAGAGTCATTGCAGACGTCGGGCTGGCGTCATCGGAAAAGTGATGAAATGATCGTAGATGCTCATTGCCACATGTTTACCCCTAAATTGGTGCGGAATGTTGCGAAGAAAACGCGCATGGTGGCAGAACTCCGTCTCGATACGGACCATGGGTATCGCAGGCTCAGGCCATGTAGTCTGGAGGCTGCGGCCTGTCTTCACGGCGTTGACGCGTGCATTCTCCTGCCCACCGCCCACGCCGAGCGAGTGAAGGCTGAAAACGATCTTTTTATAAGTTTCACAAACGCCTCTCACCGAATCAAAACCATGGCGACTTTGCATCCTTCGATGGCGGACCTTGAAAAAGAGGTGCATCGTATTTTCGCTTTGGGTATCAAAGGGTTCAAGTTTTCCAGCTTCACGCAAAGGTTTGATGTTGAGTCT
>CAYRVH010000073.1:0-12970 GCA_964427855.1 uncultured Syntrophaceae bacterium | reverse complement strand
CGATGTTCTTCATACAGCCTCCATCAAAGCCCACGATAGCGACGGGGATCCCCGCATTGTTTGCGGCGTACTCAAGGGCTTTCACGACGTTGAGAGAATTCCCGCTGGCTGATATTCCGACCACCACGTCCCCGGCCTTCATAAGATTGCTCAGTTGACGTTCAAACACTCGATCATAGCCGAAATCGTTGGCGATGCACGTGAGCAGGGCCATGTTCGAGGTGAGGCTTACGGCGCGGAAGAGCGGCCCGCCTCCCGAGGAGGCGCCGACAGTGAGATCATTGGCAAAGTGCTCGGCAGTGGCGGCGCTGCCGCCGTTGCCCACGAAAAATATCGTATTGCCGCGTTGGCGTGCATGAAGGAAAACATCTATAACCGCAGCCACGGCATTTATATCTAAGTTCTTCAAGAGATATTGCACGCGGTGGACGTAGCGTTGAGCAAAGGCAAGGGGCGAGGGTCTCTCTCCCGCAACAAGAGTGGATTGATCCATCATGGACGCAGCCTCCCAAACTTCCTGGAGGGGCAATATACATCGAAAGCCTGACAAATAGTACAAGGCGAATCTTTCATGCAGATATTTAAGGTGGAAATAACGCATCAAATTTGTGATGATGCAACATCCGCAAACGCATTTTTTTGTCCCGGAGTCATTGCGAGATGGGTTGGTGGGGTGCGCAATGACACAGAATGGTACGCTGTCACCAAGAGGCGCCCAAGGCGACGACGCAATCTCTACTCAGATCAATCGAGCATAAAGGTTGCTGTCGAATTCTCGGTTTTGTTCGAGAACTCTTAGAGGAGGCTGGTGGGCTGCACACGCAGCTCTCAAAATACGAGAGACGAGGAGAGAGGATTAGTGTGACTATGAGGGAGTTGAATCCGCAGTATGTGAAAGAAATCAGCGCAGGGGTCAATCACTGTCCATATTTTGAACTGCTGTCTATGCGCCTTGTGGATTTGCAACTCGGACGAGCCGTTCTGCACATACGCCTTGCCGAAAAGCATCTCCAGCCTTTTGGGGTCGTCCACGGCGGCGTGTTCTCTTCGATTATCGATGCTGCGGCCTTCTGGGCCGTGTTTTCAGAAGTGGACGAGGACGCCGGCATGACGACCGT
Organism: uncultured Syntrophaceae bacterium; assembly: GCA_964427855.1. GTDB lineage: Bacteria > Desulfobacterota > Desulfomonilia > Desulfomonilales > Desulfomonilaceae > JAUPKT01. Next base: position 11,852 of record CAYRVH010000073.1, on the reverse strand, counting down.
GGATCTGAAGGTAAATTATTTGGCGCCAGCGGCCCAAGGCATGATGATTGCCACGGGGCAACGCATCAAACTCGGCAAGACCCTTGGCCTGGCTGAGGCCACGGTGACAGACGAACAAGGCAGGATTCTGGCTCATGGGACATCCACGGTGATTGTCCTCCCCAATTTTCCGTTCAGACACTCCGCTGCACTTCCACCAAAATTTTTGGAGACCTCACACATCTGATCGGGCGGCGCTTCCACAAACAAGGCGAAGAGTTCCTCATTTATTCAACGGCGCATAGGTATGAAGGAGCTTGTATTGGCCATCTGCAAATAGTTCGCGCCATTCTTCACTGGTAATCGGCTTGTCTGATCCGGGGATCAGTTTGTCGTGCCATCCCTCAAAAAAGACTAATTCCATGCCGAATGCCTTGCTCTTGTTGGGAAGATCATACGCCGCCTTGAACGGACCAATGGCCCATTGGAGAAATGCGCGGTCGCGACGCACCGAGTAAAAAAAAGCGTCAACAATGACCGTGGGGTCTAGCACCAAACGCCCTGCGAACTGGCTCAGAGCAACTCCCTTCACGGAATCCGATGCGACAGGTTTTCCGATGCGGGAGAGCTCGATAAGATAGGCGTACGGCTGCCCATCCCATTGGACGCCGCATGCCTCGTAAAGTTTTTTCTCCGCCTGGCTGAGCTGCTTTAAGAATTTCTCGATTCCTTTTTGAACCCAAATACGACCTGGCTTGTTCTTCGACTCCGTGGCAAACGGCGCGCCCTTGACAATCAGGGCCGATTGCTTTGTCACAAGGATCGTCTGCTCAGCGAGGGCTGTAAGCGCGGCCGCCGCCCCATTAAGTCCATAATCTCCCTGCTCGGGGGCTATCATAGCCTCGATAGCCGTGACGCACAAACCGTAATAGGAGTCGCGCGAGCCGGGAGGGCTGCTTTTCTGACCGATCAGACCGGCAACCTTCGCCTTGCCCCTGGTTAGTCCCTGGAGTACATGCTTCATGCGAAGTATTTCAAAAGCCTTGTCTCTGTTCAGTGCGATATCTTGCGCTAAAAAAGTCTGAGAAAGCGCGTCGACAACCTGCTGAGTAGGAGTAAAGCGCTCCCCTAAAAATTGGACGCCGACGCCCATAGCTTTATTAATCCGGGGCATGCCTTTTGCTCTCGCGTATGCCAGAATTTCGGCACGGTCGATCTTTAGGTTGTCCTTGAGCAGTTCGCGTAAAGTGGGCAGGTCCGGAGGGCCTACCAGAAATGAGTAAAAAGAGGCAATTAAATCCAACCTCTCTTTAAGGGCCGCGTTGGCTGGATCGGAGAGTACGCGGCAGATCGGCTCAACGGCATCCAAGGGGAAGAGCATGTACTGGCTTTGCTGAAACCACTCTTTGTTGACCTCCACATCGAAGGTGGCCTTGCTCAAAAACTGCATACCCCTGAAATATCTTTTCAGCTCTTCAGATGTGGTATAATGGCCACGAGGAATATTGCGAGGATCGTTCATGAATCCCTGGACGCGCTCATTCACGTTGGCAGAGACGGACGAATCGACGCTGGCATCTGGATCCAGGAGCTTGCGCGCCACCTCGACAAACGCCAAGGATTGGCCCTCGAGCCCAGTCTGTTTCAGACCGTCCATCGATTCCATAACGGTCGGGAGCAGGGTGCGAGTCTCATATTCCATCAAGACCTTTTGGGCCCTCAATTTTGCATTTTGAAAGAGATAGTTCGACGAGAGATAGAGGTCCCTTCCCTCTTCAAGCTGCGCAGCAGCCCATTCCCTAGGATTTGATGTAATGGGTTGGAGGAGTGAAGGCGGTTTTGCCGTCGGCTTTTGGCGAGCTGCTGGTACGAGCGTCCAAGCGCAAAGCCCCACAAGCAACAGAATGATTACAAAAAGCAACAGGTTACCTCGCACTCGATTCATTGTTTCCTCCTTACGGAAAACGCCTGCCTTGGTCGCCGACGCGGCAGTTGCCTGTGCATCGTCCCACGCTCACCACCAATAATCGCACGCTACGTAAAATCCTGACAAAGAATCCTAGAGGTCAGGTTTACTGTCCTTACTCGTCATCGCGTAGCCGCTGTGACCGGATCGTTCGTTTCCTTGTCTCAGCGCCTCGGAAGATGCCATGGAGTCCGAGGACAGCGCTGAGACGCTCTTCTATATTTGTTGTCATATTTTATCAACAGTTCAACCTACTTGGCTGGCAATAACGCTTCAATCGTCTCTTGTCGTTGCCACGAGCCAAAGGCGATGAAGTAATCTCAGCGAGCGTCAAACGGGCGCAGGCGCCTGTCGCAAATGCCCAGTTTCCTCGAGACCCCCCTATACTCCAAATACCGGAGTTTTGTCGCAAAAAATGTGACTGCGCGAGTCAGCCTCGTTTAGGGAATACTCCTGATCACGGGGAGAACGAGTTCCAGCCTACCCGCGGCGCGTATGGCACTAGGTCTGTTGCGCCGTGTTTGTGTGGATGCCTTGACGAGCTGCAAGACATTACGGTAAAGGTACTGCACAAAATGAATGGCTCGATGCCCAAGCAGTGGGGAATCAATCGCCGCCGGTGACCGGGAAAGAGCGACCTGGAGTTACTCAACCCGTCAGGTCCGGAAGGAAGCAGCGGAAGTAATCTCGGGGGTCGGCTCTTACACCCGATCACCGGCTGCGCGTGGTTCCCCCCTCTTGCAAGGACTCGCAGTGGAATGCCTTCCTACCTCGTGCTTGCACGCAAATATCGCCCAGCCCGTTTCTCAGAAGTCATTGGCCAGACTCACGTCACGAAAACGTTGATGAACGCCTTGGTGTCGGGGCGTGTGGCTCACGCATTTCTCTTTTGCGGGGTGCGGGGAGTTGGCAAGACCACCATCGCGCGAATACTAGCCAAGGCACTCAATTGTTCGGGAAGACCGCCATCAGACCCCGAGCCCTGCAACAAGTGTCTTTCCTGTCGAGAGATCAATCGTGGCGCCAGTATAGACGTACAAGAGATTGACGGGGCCTCGAACACCTCGGTGGACAATATAAGGGAAATTAATGAAAACTTGAGGTATCCGCCCGCCTCCTCGCCGTATCGAATCATCATTATCGATGAAGTCCACATGATCTCCGTAAACGCCTTTAACGCCCTGCTGAAAACGCTGGAAGAGCCGCCGGCTCACGCAAAATTCATATTTGCCACCACCGAGTCCCATAAGGTGCCTGCCACAATCAACTCAAGGTGCCAGAGGTTCAATTTTCGGACTATCTCGCTCAGAGAAATTATCTCCGGCATGGCCGGAATTCTCAAAAAAGAATGTATCGACGCATCTGAAGAGGCGCTTGCACTGATAGCAAGAGAGGCTCAGGGGTCGTTCCGTGACGCCCTTAGTTTATTGGATCAAGTGGTGGCCTTCGGCTCAGCCAACATCACATTGGAAGACGTGCTCGCAGCGTTGGGAATTTCCGGTCGTGCGAGTTTCGCCCAATTGGCCAGGGCCGTCATCGAAAGGCGCGCGGACGAAGCCCTGCGGATTCTCAACCGGCTTTTTCAGGACGGCGCGGACCCGGAGCAATTCCTGTTGGACTTCATTCATTACATGCGGAATTTGCTCATGGTTAAGACCCTTCCGCAGGACGCTCGTACAGACGGCATATTGGATACGCCGCAATCCGAACTGTCTGAACTCGACGAACTGGCTTCTTTGACGTCTGCTGAGCAATTGCAAGTCTTTTTTTCACTATTGCTCAAGGGCGAGGGTGAAATTCGGCGGTCTTTGGATCCCTGGATTTTTTTAGAAATGACTGTCCTTCGGATAATACACGCCCCGGATGTGGTCGATTTGAAGGGACTGATCCAAAAGATCGATGCGCACGTGGATCAAGGCGACATACCGGCGCGTCAGAACCACTGCCAGCGCAGGCCAGTTGCTCTGAGGTCGCAACCTCCGACGCCGGCGACGTCCTATGATATTGGATCACCCACAAAGGGACGCGAGGAAAATACTGAAACAGGTGCGGAGAGCAGATTCACGATCACTGGCATCATGCCCGTGGCTTCAGGGCCTCCGGACGAGGTCTGGATAGAATTGCGAAATCGTCTTGCGGCAAGCGGTTGCGACCGCTTCATCGTGTCTCTCATGGAGCATGGCAGCCTGATATCTTACGGTCCCAAAAAGGTGGAAATTGGTTTTCACAAAGCTTTTTACAGCAAGGAATTTGAAACTCGTCTGTACAGCAAGACAGATGTAAAAGAAATATTCAATGATTTTTTTGGCGGCGCTCAAATCAAGGTTCTGAATCTTGCCTCCGAGACCACCCTGGCGAGCCCTCGGCTTTATGACGCCCCCGCCAACGGTCAGTCCGATTTGGATCGGGCCCTCAAATCTGAGGCGCTGGAAAATCCTATCACCAAGGCGGTTCTCGCAGAGTTTGATGACGCGACCGTCGAAGACATCAAAATTATAACTCCTAAAGGCTGATACCTGCCTTCTGCTTGACACGCCACGAACAACGCCTTAACTTAGAGTGGTTTTCAGGGCATCTGAAGACACACAGCGCACAGAGGAGAAAAAGATGGCGGGATGTACGAGTTGTTCAGGTTGCAATCCCTATTCTGCAGCCACGAAGAAGCCCGAACTGGAGAAATTGGAAAAGGGGGAGCGCTCTGCCAACCCTCGATATCCACTGGTCTTTGTGGGCAGGCAGGCCATCTATACTGAAAACGGCATTCAAATGATCGTCACGGTGATGGAAGATCAATGTGATGATCAGTGCGACTGCTTTGTGCTGACACCGGTGCGGATATTGAGAGATCCCAGAGAGGAATACGCAGTGGGCAAATCTTTTGAGGTCAGTCAGGCGGCGGGGGCAAGTCTTTGGAAGCTGCAGGGCTTGATTTAGGACATTGCAGCACCGCATCTGATGAAGCGCGAGGGGCGCAGGGTCCAAGTCATAATAACAATGAAGCGTTTCACGATAGAACAATTGAAAGGCCATGACGGGGGCGATAATCGGCCGGTACTCATCGCTGTGGGCGGCAACGTGTACGACGTATCTTTGAGTCGTAGGTGGGCGGCCGGCGTTCACATGAACCGCCATCGTGCATGGGCAGACCTCACTAATGACATCAAAGCCGCGCCTCATGGACTGGATGTACTCGCCCGTTTTCCGCTAATCGGAACCGTGGCAGAAGCGTCGCCAGAGCTGACAGGTGTCCGGGCCAGCGTCGAAACTTGGCTGGCGAGGCATCCTTTTTTCCGACGTCATCCGCACCCTGCAATCGTTCATTTTCCGCTTGGGCTATTGGTGGCAGCGCCGCTGCTGGCTGTGTTTGCTCGCCTCTTCAACTCACCGGCCACCGAGTGGGCGTCTTTCTGTTGCCTGGTTATTGGCGTCGCTGCGGTCCCGCCGGCCATCGCTACAGGGTACGTCACATGGTGGCTTAATTATGAATTCGCTTCATCCACACTGATTCTGAGGAAAAGAGCCCTTGCGTGGCTTGCTTTATTCCTTGGGGTCGCTCTGGTATTCATTCGAGCGTTCTTGATGTGGGAGCCGTTTTCTCATCCTATTGCCCAGCAGCTGGGATTTTTTTTGGGCTTAGCCCTGCTCTCGCTCATCACCGCGTATATTGGCTACTTGGGTGGGAAACTCACCTTTCCTTATGAGTAGCAGCGAGTTTGAGCGCAAGAAACGCCTTTCCATGGCGATGGTAGCCAGGGGGACGAAGCATTGACGCCAAATGAAACGACCGCGGCGGCGCAAAGCCGATGGAAACTCTACCTTGGTCTCTCAAGGACACCTCACGGATTGCTGGACGTGGCCACGCCCGCCATGGCTGCCCTTCTCTGGCTTGGCTATTTCCCGCCCCTCCCAGTCATAGCCGTCGGCCTGGTCACTGCGTTTGCCGGATACAACGCGGTATATGCCCTCAACGACCTGATCGATTATCGGATCGATTCCGACAGGTTAGCCCAAAAAGAGGACGGATCGACTTTCTTTCATGTGGACGAAGTGTTGGTAAGGCATCCTATTGCCAAGGGATTGCTCAGCTTTCAACAGGGTGTGACATGGTGCGTGGGATGGGGGATTGTCGCCGTCATTGGGGCCCTGTGGCTCAATCCTGCGTGCGTGGCGGTCTTCTTTGTGTCGGCGTGTTGTGAAGCGCTGTACTGTCGGCTCTTGAAGGTGACGCATCTCAAGATCATCCCCTCTGCTATCGTCAAATCCTCAGGAGGGTTGGCCGGGGTTCTCGCAGTGGACCCCAGCCCTGTTCCAGGCTTTCTCGCTGTCCTGCTGCTGTGGCTGGCGGCTTGGGAGGTGGGAGGTCAGAACATCGCCAATGACATCGTGGACCGAGAAGATGACCTGAGGGTTGCCGCCAAGACCACCGCGACTGTTCTCGGGGTCCAGGAATCAGTGTTTCGCGTACTCGTAGCCGTTGCCGTAGCGTGGTTTGGCGGGCTTGCGGTCTATTGGTTCGCGGGTGAGGGAATAGGACGACTTTACCCTATTGGTGCGGTATTGCTGGGCTGGTATCTCCTGATAGCGCCGGCAAGAATGCTTTTCTTTGATCCAGGGCCGGCAACCGCGTCCAATCTTTTTAACAAGGCAAGCTACATGCCCGTTTGTTTCCTTGCGCTTGCAGCTCTCAGCTTGCTGGCTCCTTTATGATTCCGAGCCAACGATTAATTGCGAGAGGCGTTCGTCTGAGCCAGCCCGACGATAAACAAAGCATGCTCATGAATTGGCCTGAACGGGTGTGGATACACAGTCCTGTTCGCCGATTCGTACAAACGCGGGAAGTGAAGAAGTGGCTGAGAATGGGCGGCCAGAAGAGGGCTCGCCTCGCCCTCGAAATAGGGTGCGGCACCGGACATGGGGCGCAAATAGTTGCTCGGATGATGGGGTACGAAACCATTGTCGCGTTTGATCTCGAGGAGCGACTTGTGCGAAAATCCATCCGCAAGCGGCCTCACGCTTTGGCAGAGCGGCTTCATTTTTTTGTGGGGGATGCCCAAGACCTCCCCTTCCCTGACGAGTGTTTTGAGGCAGTCATCAACTTTGGGATTATCCATCACGTCATCCAGTGGCAGCGGTGCATCAGAGAACTGAGTCGCGTGACGAAACGCGGCGGGCTTTTTTGTTTCGAGGAAATTTTCCCCGCCTTGTACGCGAACGCAGTGCTTGGCCGGATGTTGAGACACCCGACACAAAACCGATTTGCTGAAACAGAGTTTCTGGAAGAATTGAGGCTCAACGGTTTTCGAATCTTACCCCACGTCAGGACTGGCTCAAAGTACCGGATCATTGGGGTTGCAGAAAAAATGCCATCGCAGAGCTGAGATGAAAAAAGTTCTTTTGTGGTTGGCCCCGTTTGTCATGTTGTACGGATGCGCCCTCGGTTTGCAATCTGTCAAGGACGAAATCCGTATTCCGTTCGTCAGCGATCGGGGCGCAGCGCAAAAAAGACAAAGCTCCCACGAGGCGCAAAATGGCCATTCTCAACCTTCACAACTGGGCGCCGGTAAGCAGGGCCAACGGTCCGGGCGATAGATTTGTGCTGTGGTTTCAGGGCTGCTCTTTGAACTGTCCCGGCTGCTTCAATGTCGAAACACATTCTTTGGCTCCCCATATTCTCATGGCCCACGAAGACGTCGCTGCGATGATCCACGGGATGAAAGAGAGAATCGAAGGCGTTACTATCACCGGTGGGGAACCGATGGAACAAGCGCAAGGCTTGCTCCAATTGCTCGAGACCCTTCATCGGAGACCGTCCTTCTCCGTGGTCTTGTATTCGGGATATACGCATGAGGAAATATGCACGCTACCGTATGGGCTGGAAGTGTTGAATCACGTAGACATTCTCATTGCAGGACGTTTCCGCCGACATCTCGCTGCATCAAAAGGGTTCGTCGGCTCTTTGAACCAGAAAATTGTTTTTCTGAGCTCGCGATACAGGCTTCGTGACATCGCCGACTGGAGCGAGGCCGAACTGATCATCGATAAAAAAGGCCAGATAACGGTGAGCGGCGTTCAAACGCCAATATTGGCATGATGAGGAAATAGTCCTTTTCATTTTCGAGAACACCTCAAGAGGGAATAAGCGTGTCATCATTTATTGAGGAACTTGACAACTGCATTCGGGCTCGATTCACGCTTATATGCATTGTGTCGCTGGAGGAGGAGGCCATTCTGGAACAGCTGAGGACCCTGTGCTCCCACACGAATCGCCGACTTTATCTGTGGGACCACGCGGATTACTTTCAGGTGTTGTGTGGAGAGGGAACTGCCCCCAATGCAAAAGACCCCTTGACCGCGCTCGCCGCCATTGAACACCTGCAAGAAGACGCAATCGTCGCGCTATGCGATTTCCATCAATGTTGGCATGGTCAGCCGAGGGTCGTCAGAAAATTGAGGAATCTTGCGGCGAACCTCAAATTTTCTCAAAAAACGGTTGTCATCACCTCACCCACCTGGAAGATTCCGGACGAGTTGCGAGACGATATCGTCGTGATGGATTTTCCTGCTCCGGGTCTGGCCGAGATGGAACTTATCCTCTCTTCGCTCACGGGGGCGGCTGGCGTAAAAGTCAACTTGACGCCTGCTGGACGAGAAAAGTTGTTGCAGGCAGCGTTGGGTCTCTCCTGCAGTCAGGCGCGCAGAGTATTCTCCCGGGCCATCGTCGCAAAAGGCGGGCTGGATGAACGTGATATAGACAGCGTCAATGCTGCGAAAAAGCAGGTAATCCGTGACTTTGGAGCCCTCGAGTTTTTCTCCCCTTCTGAAACCATCAGCGACGTGGGCGGACTGGACAACCTCAAAGAATGGCTGCGTACCCGCGAGAAGGCCTTCAGCAAAGAGGCCAGAAATTATGGGTTGCCGGAGCCCAAGGGTATGGCGCTTATTGGCATCCCAGGTACGGGAAAATCCTTGACCGCCAAGATGATTGCCGGCTTGTGGCGACTGCCCTTGGTGCGACTCGATCTGGGCGCGTTGTTTGGGAGCTTCGTGGGCCAATCTGAAGAGAATACGCGGCGAGCTCTGTCTGTGGCTGAAATCATTTCGCCTTGCATTCTATGGATCGACGAAATAGAGAAAGGGCTCTCTGTGTCAGGCGGCGACGGCGGTACCTCTATGAGGGTCTTTGCCGGCATTCTGTCGTGGATGCAGGAAAAAACCAAACCTGTGTTCGTCGTTGCCACTGCAAATAACATCGCCCTGATCCCTCCCGAGCTGATGCGTAAAGGAAGGGTTGACGAGATCTTTTTCCTCGATCTTCCCACGTTTCGAGAGCGACAAGAAATCTTCGAGGTGCATCTCCGAAAACGACGCCGACCTGTGCAAAACTACAACCTAGATCAATTGGCGCAAGCGGCGAAAGGCTTTGTGGGGGCGGAAATCGAGCAGGCAGTGATCGACGCCATGTATTACGCGTTCAGCGACAGACAAGAACCGGGCCGGGACTTTACTACCGACGACATTCTTATGGCTTTGGAAAAACAGGTTCCCATAAGCCGTTCCCATCGAGAGACGATAGACGAGCTGCGCGAATGGCTTTCAGAAGGCCGCGCCCAGTCTGCCTCTCTGCCGGAGTAATTTCAGGCTGCGAGATCCCTTTCTTTCCAGCCCCCTGTGTGGTGTTCTGCGAGAAGATCGGCGGCGTCCAGGGCCCTTCACAAGACTTGGAATCGTAGGATTGCAGCTGTGCCCCCAAGGCGCAAAGCCATCCATATAGCAGCTCTCGAGTTCAATCACGATGCGGGCGTGTGTCGCCGCTATTTCGTTCTCGCGAAAGGCGCGATCCGTAGGGCTTCTCTGCATTTCGTTTGTCGTGGGAATGACAATCTAACTTATGCCTATCTCGCGTTTTCCTCATAGACCTGACGCTCTTCTCGCCCACTGTTCTCAGGAGGGATTGTGCTCAACGAAATCCAGAAAGGGTCGATGTCATGACTCGCGATGACATGCCCCCAGCCCCTAAAGATCTTATCATATGCGACGCCATCAATGTCATCTAGACGATGGAAATTTTATCTTGAGGACATTGTCAAAGCGATTGAACGCATTCGAGTTTACGTTGGAAATACACAATTCGAGGAATTTCGTACGAAGGATCTGCTGTGAGCGGCTGTCGAACCAATATTCATCACCATAGGGGAAGCTGTGCGACATGTTCCAAACGAAATCATAGCTTCCTACCCATCAATTCCGTGGCGTCAGATGGCTGATATGCGCAACATGGGAGCATGTCTTCACTGGGACATTGACCGTCGATACCTGTGGGATACTATCCATCAGGACCTACCTCCCCTCATACGATTATTGAAGAAGGTGTTTGCAGAGACGTCTGACTGAATGCAGTGTACGAGAAGGCTCCGCTAATGAAATGTTCGAAGTGCCAATTTGAAAGCCCATCGGGCATGAAATTTTGCGGACAGTGTGGCAGTAAGCTCGAGCGTCTCTGTCCCCACTGCAACGCTTCAAATCCTCCTGAATTTCAGTTTTGCGGAGAGTGCGGCCATAGTCTCATCCCATCTCGGGAATCTCCTGCACCGAAAGATCTCACCTTTGACGAAAAGCTGGCAAAGATTCAGAAGTATCTCCCCAACGGTCTGACCAAAAAGATTCTTTCGCAGCGAGATCGGATAGAGGGCGAACGAAGGTACGTCACCATCATGTTTGTTGACATGAAGGGATTTACTCCCTTGACTGAGTCCCTTGGTCCTGAGGAGACTTTTGGTCTCATGGACAAGGTATTCGGGATCTTGATTCACAAGGTCCACGAGTACGAAGGCACGGTGAATGAACTCAGGGGAGATGGGGTGCTGGCTTTGTTTGGAGCGCCCATCGCATTGGAGGATGCTCCCCAACGGGCAATCCGGTCAGCTCTGGCAATGCACCGTGAGATGACCAGGTTCAGTCAAGAGATAAAGACTCAGAAAGGAATTCCTCCCGTAGTGCTGAGGATTGGTATCAATACCGGTCCCGTGGTGGTGGGTACTCTGGGCAATGATCTCCGAGTCCAGTTCACGGCAGATGGGGATACCATCAACATGGCTGCCCGCATGGAACAGATGGCTGAGCCTGGGACCACCTACGTTACCGAAAACACATTCAGGCTGACAGAAGGGTTCTTTCGATTCGAGGCGCTCGGAGAGAAACAGGTCAAAGGCAAAGAGAAGCCTCTGAAGGTGTATCGCGTTTTGGCGCCCAGCACCAGAAGGACGAGGTTCGACGTAAGCGCTGAGCGTGGACTGACCCGTTTTCTTGGTAGGGAAAGAGAGCTCGAGCTGAAGCGCCATGCATTTGAGAGGGCCAAGTCAGGCAGAGGTCAGGCGGTCTCCATAATGGGTGAGGCCGGGGTAGGCAAGTCCCGGCTCTTGTATGAATTTAGAAAGACTGTGGCTAATGAGGACATTTCATTTCTCGAAGGAAAGTGCCTTTCGTACAGTCGCGGAGTTGCGTATCATCCCATCATAGACATCCTGAAATCCAACTTCGGCATTGAGGACACATATGTAGTGCTGTGGCGAGACGGCAAGATCGTAGAAGAACCGGTCCGTGAACTGTCGGACGTGGAGATAATCATTCATACGGTCCCGTCGCCGACCTGCACAGATTAAAACCTGCGAATACGGCCCCTTCTCCACATCCCGGCGAGGGTCATCATGAAATGCCCGGATTGCCAAACAGCGCTCCCTGATGGCTCCAAGTTCCGCAACGAATGTGGCAAGAACTTTGAGACTGGTTGCCGGGAGTGCCTTTTCATACTGAGCAGATGGAGTCGTTGATTGTTTGGTTTTGGTAATCATAGTAACTTACATTCCGCACGATTTCATGTAGGTGATTGAGGATTTTTCTGAAGAGGAAA
>CAYRVH010000072.1:0-13810 GCA_964427855.1 uncultured Syntrophaceae bacterium | reverse complement strand
TCTAGAGCAGCCTACCCACTTATGCCACTGTCCAATTTTTCCAGACCATCTCTTAGTTCCCATCATTTCAGGGGAAAGTCGTTCTCGTAAAGCTTCCTCGGTACATTCAAGCATTGCTGGCAAAGCTTGAGGCGGGATATTTATTCCCTCGAAGAGTTGTTTGAGCCATGCGATGTAATCGCCAAATATGGAGGGGTCGGCTTGGTCAAGGGCTTCCACAAGGTAATTAATGGCTTCAAGAAGGTACGGGAAAGCGTGATTCGAGTCACGCAGGCTGAACTCTCGACCTTTCTCTCCATACGCTCTCCAGATTTCGGGCTGTCGCTCATACTGACGGGATGCTATTGCCTCTGCAAGGGAGTTTCGTTGTTCAGCGATAATCTCGGAGAGCTCTACATTTATTTCCTGCATAGTCAGCCCTTTCCAAGTATAAAATGGGATGATTGCCTCGAAGTGTGCAGGTTTTCCAAATCAGAAGTGAAATTGAACCTTCCTCGCAACTCACGTGTGCCACTTGATTATCGCTCGTCCGGCTTCTTTTTACAACCCAAAAAAGTTTTTTAGTTATACGAACTCGTTGAAATGGTTAACTCTCTTGCGCTGCCGCTCTCCCATCATCGTCAGTTGGATAATCCTCCTTGTAGGTTCTCAAAATCTTGAGTTGCACTTTAGGGCACCGTCGGGCAACGACATCTTTTTTCATCGCATTCTGTCCATCGGGAGCTGAAACATTATAATCGGGAGCTGAAACATTATATATAGACTAATGTCAGCGCTGCCTTCTTGCTAAACGCCTGCGTAGGGCCTGTCTTCTCCGTCCGGGATATGGGCCAGAGAGCCCACGAGCACTTCCCGAGGACGACTCGTGCCGTCAGACGGCCCGATGATGCCTTCTGATTCCATCATCTCGATGATGCGGGCAGCTCTATTGTATCCTATCCTCATGTGGCGCTGTATGAGCGAGATGGACGCGTGGCCAAGCCTGGTTACCAACTCCACCGCCTCGTCATATTTCTCGTCAGCCATAAGGTCCAGCGTCTGGTTCCCCTTATCCTCCTCTGAAACGTGCCTCGTGATCTCTTGGAGATACACTGGCGACCGCTGCGCCTTGATAAAGTCGGCAATACGCCTGATCTCATTTTCTGACACGTATGCGCCGTGGAGCCGCCGAAGCTTTGCCGTTCCCGGCGGCAGGAACAACATATCCCCCATGCCAAGAAGGTTTTCCGCGCCGGTGGTATCCAAGATCGTGCGGGAGTCTGGTTTGGCAGACACCTGAAAAGAGATGCGAGCCGGAAAATTAGCCTTGATCACGCCGGTGATGACATCCACCGACGGCCGCTGAGTCGCCAAGATGAGGTGAATGCCGGACGCGCGAGCCATTTGGGCAAGGCGGGCGATCGAAATCTCGATGTCCTTTGCCGCGACCATCATCAACTCCGCGAGCTCGTCAACAATGATCACAATGTATGGGAGCTTCTCCGGCGACTTTTCCCCGTCCTCAGCGGTTATTTCTCCCGACGACACCTTTAGGTTGTACCCCTCAATGTTCTTCGCCCCTGCCTTGCTCAACAGGTCGTATCGCCGCTCCATCTCACGAATCGCCCACGATAAAACCCGGGGAACCTTTTCAGCATCCGTGACCACCGGATGAATGAGGTGGGGAATGTCCTGATAATAGGAAAGCTCCAACTTCTTGGGGTCAACCATGAGGAATTTCACGTCATCCGGGTGGCAACACATGAGCCATGAGCAGATGAGGCAGTTCAAGCCCACGGATTTTCCCGTACCCGTCGCGCCGGCGATGAGGAGGTGCGGCATCTTCGTGAGACTCGTCGCAAACGGCTCGCCGTCGATACCTTTGCCCAGTGCCACCTTCAGGGGTTCTTTGGACTTTGCGAAGACTTCAGATTCTATAATCTCTCTGAAATACACAATTTCCCTATACAGATTAGGGACTTCAATGCCCACGGTATCTTTGCCCGGTATTGGCGCCACTACCCGAGTGGAGCCCGATTTCAGCGCCATAGCCAAATCATCAGCAGTGCTGAGCACCTTGCGCAATGGAATTCCAGGCGCAAGCGCCAGCTCATACATGGTAATGACCGGGCCGGGGTGTATTTCCACAACTTGGCCCTGGATGCCTAACTCCGCCAATTTCTGCGTCAATATGTGAGCATTAGTCTCGAGTAAAGCCTTGTCCACTGAACGTCCTGAAATCTGAGGCTCATCCAAGAGGTCCAGGGGCGGATAGATGTAGTCGTCTCGCTCGGGCGCCGAAATCTGCTCAAGGGCGGTTTTGTGCAGCGACGCGTCTGCACGCTCCGAAACTCTGATACCCCCTACGGCTCTTGTATCTGGTTCGTCCTGGCTCTGGCAGCATGACAAGGACTCATCAAAGGGCGTGGACGCTTCGACGTCCGCAGCCCTTTCACAGACGCCTCCGAGGGCCTTCTGTTCTTCTTGCGCCGGCTGTGTATGCGCTTCCTGTTCTCGGGGCTGTTCCAAAGGCTTCCACGGGAATGCCTTGATGCGATCCAGGAAGCGCTGTTGCCTTTCGTGGAAGGATGTCCCCCTTCTTTTCACATCCGCTCCGACGGCGTCGCAATCCACGCCGGGTATATCCCCTTTGGGGAGGCAGGAAACCCGTTCAAGCTCATGAATCCCGATATCGTGGTTGCCGGCGGCGCCGTGAATTACAATCTCCGACGGCGCGGGACACACGGCAGCCGCCGCTTCAACGCCCTGGGGCCGCGACCCGGCGACCGACTGCCGGCCGCGTGTGAACAGCCCTTGACACAAGCTGGTCTTTATAAAACCCACTCCCCTGGCCAGGAGCCGGAGGCACGCGCCGATGCCAGCCATCCAACAACGGCCTGACAGCACGCGACCCCAATAATCGTGAAGCGCCGCATTGCTGAAATAGAATGCGCAAAGCACCACAACAGTGCAAACCAAGACCAATTCGCCAGCCGCGCCGACGTATCTCTCGAGAAGACCGTGGAGAAAAGAGCCCAGCGCGCCGCCTGGCTGACTGCTGCCCATACCCTGAGGAAATAGCCGGAACACGCGTTCCAAAGCAATTGCAACCCCGGAGAGCAACAAACAATACATGCCGATTTCCGGCGCCCGAAGGAACAGGCCTGGACCTCTCATAAGCCGCAACGCCGCCAGGAACAATCCGACAGGTACCATAATTGAGGCCCACCCGAGCAACTGCACCAATCCGTCGGCAAGGTAGGATCCAAAAAGGCCGCATAAATTAGACACATCCTCGCGCTGGGTCGCCGTATTAAAACAGGGATCGCGAGGGTCATAGGAGACGAGCGAAAACATGACAAAAGCGCATGCGGAAAGAAGAACCAAAGCAAAGAAGACGCGAGAGCGGCGATGAGGGGCCGCCGATCCCTTGTCATGCTCACCCGCAATCGACCCCTTTGTATGCGTCAACGCTGCCATGCCAATGAACTTCCTCCCTGGGGCTGCTTCAGCGGCGCGGACGCCGCGTCTGAGACATCTGAAACAGACTTTTATTGAGTTTCTTAATGTATCTTATCACAATCAAACAGCTATTTTCAATGATGCATTTGTAATTAATACAATAATATGTGATTATGGTTACTTATATGTTAATAGTAATAATCGTTCGAGGCGTGCAGCCTAGGGCCTGCTGACCCGTCCTCGCCAAATGACTTCTCAGTAATACCCGAGTGTGCGGCAATTACCACAAAAGGTATTTCCTTCTCTGCGTCGAGGTGTTAACTTCCGTATAATATGCCCGGACGCCGTTCGCGTCGCGGAGTAAAGGAGCGACTATATGGAAAAATGTAAACTGTATTCCTTGAGCACGTGCAGCCATTGTAAGTCGTGCAAAAGGTTGTTGGGAGAATGCGGAATCGAATATGAATTCACCGATGTTGATCTACTCCCCGAAACAGAGCGCAACGAAGTATTGGATGAAATAAAGCGATTGACGAACAGATGTGCATTCCCGACGCTGATCATCGGCGACAAAGTCATCGTCGGGTACCGAGAGGACGAGATTCGCGAGGCTGTAGGCGCGTCCCGTGGAGCGTCAGGCGACTCGTGATGCGTTGATGCAATCCCGTGCGCTCGCAGCAAATCGGGTATCTGTGTGTGACGACGGCGGCGCTGTGCTGGGCGGCCTCGGGTGCTGCTGCAAAGAGCGTCCTGCAAGGGGGCCTCACGCCCTCAGCCCTTGTGCAGGTCAGGGTAACCGTCGCCTCTCTGCTTTTGGGGCTGTTTTTCCTGTTTTTTAGACGGGACTTACTGGTAGTGAGGCTGGCTGATCTGCCGCTGATTTCGGCCATAGGTATGCTCATGGCCAGCGTCCAGTTCACCTATTTTTTTACCATCAGTCAGATGAACGTCATGTCAGCGGTGTTGCTGCAATATCTTGCTCCGTTTTTTGTGGCCATGTATGCCGTGTGCTGCTGGGGAGAACGCCTTGCCATCTACAAAGTTGTCTCACTTGTGTTGGCCTTCGGAGGCTGCTATTTGGTGGTCGGCGGCTACGACGTGGCGATATTTCAGATGAATTTCTGGGGGATCATCGGAGGACTGAGCGCAGCGGTATGCTACGCGGCGTACGCCCTTGTGGGCGAGAAGGTCATGCACCGGTACAACCCTTGGACTGCTACGTTTTACGCTCTCTTGATTTCCGCAATTGTCTGGAACATCATTTATCCGCCCCTGGATTTTATGGATGCAGGTTACAGCCTCGGCGCGTGGGAGCATATCGTCTTTGTCATAATAGTCGGCACCATTGCTCCATTCGGCCTGTATTTTGTCGGCATCAACTACGTAAGGTCCACGAGAGCTATGATTACCGCCACGTTGGAGCCGCTTGCCTCAGGCGTGGTCGCGTATCTCTACCTCGGCGAAACAGTGACGCTGCTGCAGGCCCTTGGCGCTGCGGTCGTGATCGCCGCAATCGTTCTCCTGCAAGTATATCAAGAAAAAGATCCGTTGACCCCTGCGATTATACGACAGGGGAAGTAAACACTAACTCCTTGGAAAGGATAAGATTCATAGATGTACTTCCCAAAAATAGACGAGAAAAAATGCAAACAGTGTCGAGAGTGTGCAGACGTCTGTCCTGCCGATGTCTTCGCCGTGGAGAATAACGAAGTGGTGGTTGCCAATCCAGCAGACTGCCTGGGCTGCGAATCTTGCGTCGCAGTATGTCCGGAAGAGGCAATTGCGGTGAACGAGATATAGACGTCTCGGAGGCTATAAGGGGCCTTTCAAGTGAGGATCAATGTGAGCCCCGCTGTGTCATCCACGTCAGCCCCAAGAATGTGGCCATGTACCGTCAGTAGGGGCGAAAAATCTTTCGCCCCTCCGGCGCTGCACAGACGGGTGATGTTGTTCCCTATAATGAACTCGTGCCGCCGCACCGCAATGCACCTCTGGCCACTATAATCACTATAACATAATGTAATTACAATATTGTCAGGACGCATCCTGATATAGGCTTTTTCTATTTGACACATAGATTTTTCATGATATGATACACATGTCTATCTCCCCCCTACGCGCGAGGAGCTTTTTCATGTATCGGTTTTTCGGTTTCACCTGACGCGCCTCAAAGCCAGCTGCCCGTGCTTGGTAGGCTCAGAGCCAAACCGGAAGACTCTTTCCTATCCTCATTTTTCTCATACGCCCTTAAAAATCTCTTCCAGCGCCGCTCATGAGCCAAGGCGACAGGTATTCGACATAACATCTGACAGCTTGAACCCGTCTGCGGCGAGAGATCAGGCTGTAAAAACTTCCGATCCCTTGGTGAATCGGAATCTCCTCACGAGGTTTCATCATGGAAAAAGAGTGCGACGAGCAGGTTCTCAGCAAGTTCAAAGACTGGCATTTCGGAGACGTCATGGTCGTCGGCGGCGGCATTAGCGGGATCCAGGCGTCCCTTGATCTCGCAACTGCAGGTTTTAAGGTCTTTTTGGTCGAGAAGTCGCCGGCCATCGGAGGCAAGATGGCGCACCTTGACAAGACCTTTCCGACAAATGACTGTTCCATGTGCATCGAGTCGCCGAAGTTTCTTGAATGCAAGAGACATCCAAACATACAAATCCTCACCTTGACCGAGGTTGAACGAGTGCAGGGTCAAGCGGGGGACTTTAAGGTCACCCTCACCAAGAAACCCAGATACGTGAAAGAGGACACATGCACGGGCTGTACGACGTGCATGGAGTATTGTCCCGTCGCGGTTGCGGACCCCTTTAATCAGGACATTTCCAAGAATAAGGCCGTCCACATATACTTTGCCCAAGCCGTTCCTCTCGTGCCTTATATCCACCCAAAATGCCTGTATCTGGAGGGGCAAAAATGTACGATTTGCCAGGGGGTGTGTAAGAATCGAGCCATAGACCTTCATCAACCACCGGAGACATTCCAAATAAACGTGGGGGCAATCGTGCTCGCGCCCGGATACGAGGTCTTTGATCCGCACGCAAGGCCGGAATACGGATATGGCAAGTTCGAAAACGTTGTCACGAGTTTGGAATACGAAAGGCTTCTATGCGCCACTGGTCCGTATGAAGGAGAGATCCTGCGCGCGACGGACAGGAAGCATCCACGAAAGATAGCTTGGGTTCATTGCGTCGGGTCAAGACGTGTGACGCCCGGCAACAGCAGCTATTGTTCTGCAGTATGCTGCGCATATACGCAAAAGCAGGTGATCCTCACAAAGGATCACGACGCAGGAGCTGAATGCACAATCTTTCACAACGACATACGTTCATATAGCAAAGGATTCGAGCGATTCTACCAGCGGGCGCAGAATTTTCCCGGCGTCCGTTTTGTGAGAAGTTACGTTTCCATCGTACGAGAGGATCCAAAGACCAAAAACGTCATGCTGCGATACGCAGACAACGAGGCAGGAGTCAAAGAGGCCGAATTTGAGATGGTTGTGCTGTCTGTCGGACTCCAGCCGCCTTCAGACCACAAAAAGCTGGCGGAAACCTTCGGCGTCGACTTGAATCCTCATGGATTTTGTTTAACAAATCCCACAAACCCCATTCAAACCTCGCGACCTGGCATTTTCGTCGCGGGAAGTTTTCAGGGTCCAATGGACATCCCGGAGTCTGTGTACAGCGCCAGCGGAGCCGCCTCCCTATGCTCTGAGCTGCTGTCTTATCGGCGCGGCGCGTTGTCCAAGGAGAGGACATATCCTTCTGAGCATAACGTCGCCCAAGAAGAGCCGAGAGTCGGAGTTTTTATCTGTCATTGCGGCGCGAACATAGGAAGAGTGGTGAACGTCCCCTCTACTGTAGAATATGCGCTCTCTCTGCCGAATGTGGTGCACGCCCAAGAGCAGCTCTTCTCCTGCGCCACGAACTCCGCCAAACAAATAACAGACACCATCAAGGAAAAAAATCTCAATCGCGTCGTCGTGGCAGCCTGTACCCCCAGGACCCACGAGCCTATCTTTCGAGATACGCTGAGGGAAGCGGGCCTCAATCCGTACTTGTTCGAAATGGCGAACATTCGTGAACATTGTTCGTGGGTTCATTCTAAGGAAAAGGAAGAAGCCACTCGCAAGGCAAAGGATCTTATACGAATGTCAGTGGCCAGGGCGTGTTATCTCGAGCCATTGGAAGAATTCGACTTGCCTGTGGACAAAAGGGTCCTCGTTGTAGGCGGCGGCGTCGCAGGGATGACCGCGTCCCTGAGTCTCGCCAATCAAGGATTTGAGGTTTTCCTGGTGGAGAAGGATCATGATCTTGGGGGTATGGCGAGGCGCATCTATTACACTCTCGAAGGCCTCGATGTCCAGCGCTTCCTCGACAATCTCGTCCGAAGGATTTATCAGCAGCCTCGTGTGCACGTAATCACAGATGCCGTTATCACAGCGGTTTCAGGCTATGTGGGAAATTTCTCCACGACCGTCACCACAGAGGGACGCACAAGACAAATTCAACACGGGGCCGCGGTGTTGGCCACAGGCGCCGAGGAGTATAAACCTTCGGAATACCTCTACGGGCAGGACGAGCGTGTCATGACCCAGCTGGAGTTGGAATCGCTCATCGCACACGAAGATGAGAGACTCTCAACTGGTCAAAGTCTCGTCATCATCCAATGCGTCGGGTGCAGGAATCAGGAGAGGGACTACTGCGCCCGTGTCTGCTGCAGTCACGCCATAAAGAATGCGCTCAAGCTCAAAGACATCAACCCGGAAATGGATATTTACATCCTATTTCGTGATATGAGAACCTATGGCTTCAGCGAGGATTTTTATCGAGAGGCTTCGAACAAGGATGTAAAGTTTATACGGTACGAGCCTGAGGACAAACCTGTGGTGGAACAGGGTGAATCAGAGGACGGCCGATCGGTGCTTAAAGTCACGGCAACAGATCCTATTCTCGGGAAACAGCTCGTCCTGGACGCCGACTACCTCATATTGTCCGCAGCAGCAATTCCTGCGGCGGATATTCAACCGCTCTCACAATTGTTCAAGGTGGCCTTGAGCCCTGAAGGATTCTTCCAAGAAGCCCACGTGAAATTACGGCCCGTGGATTTCGCAGCAGAGGGCATCTACGTGTGCGGCGCCTCTCACTATCCAAAGCATCTCCATGAAACGATCAATCAAGCGTATGGGGCGGCCGGCCGGGTTGGAGTGCTCCTGTCACAAGATTCTGTCACCGCTTCTGGTTCGGTATGCGAGGTCAATGCCGATGCCTGTATTTCCTGCGGGGCGTGCATCACGGCATGCACGTACGGGGCGATAGAGTTCCATGATACGCCGAAAGGCAAGAAGGCAAGAGTCATTCCTGTGCTCTGCAAGGGTGACGGCCTGTGCAATGCAAAGTGTCCCACCGGCGCAATTTCCCTCAAACACTACACGGATGAAGAGATCTTCCGCCAACTCGACGCGGAGATCCCCGACCATGTGAGGGCGCAGCAAGCCCAAGATCACCCCGAATTAGAACGGAGGACTGCTTGAAATATGCACGTACAGCCTGAATTCAAACCGCGCATCGTAGGTTTTTTGTGCAATTGGTGCTGCTATGGGGGCGCTGACCTCTGCGGGGTCTCCCGCTTCCAATACCCGCCGTACCTGAGAGTCATACGGGTCATGTGCTCCGGGCGAGTGGACATGTCTTTCATACTCAGGGCGTTTTCAAACGGCGCTGACGGCGTTTTTGTCGGCGGCTGCCACCTCAACGACTGTCATTACAACACCGAAGGGAATTATGACGCCTTGAGCATCATGCACCTGAGCAAGAAGGTGCTCAAACTCATAGGCTTGAACCCCGATCGGCTTCGGCTGGAATGGGTGTCTGCCGGCGAAGGCATCCGTTTTGCCGAGGTCATGAACGACTTCAGCCAAAAGATCAGAGCCCTCGGACCGCTTGGAAGCAGCGAAGGCATCGACGAGCACGACTTGAAATTCCGGTTAGAGGCCGCGATGAAGCTCGTCCCATACGTGAAACTCGTGGAGAGGGAAAGATTGCGGGTGCGGTTCCCCTCTGAAAAGGAATACGCGGAGTTCTTCGCAAGCGATGAGATAAATCGTCTTTTCGACGAAACAATTGCAGTCCGTTTGGCCGGAACCCAAATCGTTATGCTCTTGAAGGACGCGTGCCTCTCGGCCGTGGATATTGCGAAACGGTTGGGTTTGTCAACGACCCAAGTGTCACGGCATCTCAACATGTTGGTGAAGCAGCAGTTGG
The DNA here is from genome assembly GCA_964427855.1 of uncultured Syntrophaceae bacterium. Classification (GTDB taxonomy): domain Bacteria; phylum Desulfobacterota; class Desulfomonilia; order Desulfomonilales; family Desulfomonilaceae; genus JAUPKT01. Next base: position 4,106 of record CAYRVH010000072.1, on the reverse strand, counting down.
TCAAATACGATGAAGGTATGAAGCGCTTCGCCCTCCCGTGAGCGGCCCCGGAGGTGTGCTGGGATATCGAACAAGTTCCTCTCTCATCACTGGGAACCTGTTCCTTGCCATGTCATCTTGAGCGCATTTCTCCTTGTCATTGCGAGGCGCATCTCCCCCTCGTTTCGATGACTTTCGTCCCTGTCATTTCGAGCGCAGCGAGAAATCGTGGGCCGGATGTCTTGCGGCACTTCTACCGAGCGTGTCGTCGCATAAAATAATACGGCGAGGACAGCCTCACCCATTCATGAAATGAGCGCTGGTTCTAGGCATTCGTTCATAAAAAGACACATGCGCGGAAGCTCCCCCAATAACGGCATGAAAGGTCTGGCGCCTCACGACTTTGAGGCAAACAGAGGACATGCATGAATATCGTCCTGAAGAATCCCTTGCTATTGCTCCAACATCTCTGGAATCGTCGCTCCGAGGGCGAGGAGATTCATCATGTCCTCCACAGTAAATCGTGTTCCTTTTATGACTCGTCTTCCAGCCAGTGTATTGGGATGAAGCCCCATGCTTCGACCCAATCTTGTTCCACGACGGGGCACATCCTGTCGCTGTCGTGGATTTACTCAAGAATATCCTTTTTTGTCTGTTCAAATTCTTCTCTGGTTATCTCGCCTTTCGCATACCGTTTCTTCAAGATGTCCAAGGCGCTTTCCGAACTTGGGCGGTCTTTATTGTAAATGCCATTGTCTTGCCAAGGCGGTCTGATCCCTCCTCGACCGAAAATCAGGAAGACCACGATCACCAACGCAATAAGCATCACGATCGGCATGACCACTGGAAAGATCCACATTCCGTGCATCCAACAATATTCCCATCCCATCGATCTATCCTCCGTTGGTACGCGCCAAAGTTCTCCTTCGCAAAACTACCCCATAATTGATGGGTGGTGGTTGATTCATGGAGTAGGGCAGGCCGCCCGTCGCTTCTTGAAATCTATTACCCTTCTCAAGAGAGACGACGAAATGGCCACACGTCAGATGGTCATTCCCATGAAAACGGAAATCCAGGAAACGCTCCATGGGCAGCCACTTTCGTGAGGAGACATAGCCGATCCTCGCGCCCAATTCGTGATTCATATCCAGAGCTTCTAAAAACGTGGAAACACCCGAGTTCTTTTTCACTTGTCTTTTTTTGGTTCGGGGCCTTGCTGCGTCTCGTGTCCTCCCATCATCATTTCCATCATAAACCGCATCATGGGATTTTCTTGAGGGCCGCCTGCCATATTCTGCATCATCGGCATCATTTCCCGGCACATTTGTTGGCACATCTCCATCATGGTCATCGGTTTATCTGGGATTTCGCCCAACTTGTTGGTTTGTTCCTCTGTTAATAGGGATCGCGCCTTTTCCCGGGACTTTTTTTCGATATCGAGGAGTTTCTGCTTTTGCGCCTCGGAGAGTCCAAGAGATTCAGCTTGTCCGAGGATCAAGGCTGGAGAATCCAAAAAAAGGGGGGGACATCACAGCCTTACACCAACGCATGGTTCTCGGGTCAAAACCAGATTGCTGCATTGTCTCCATCATGTTCTGCATCTTCTCGGGATTCATGCGCATGGTTTGTCCTCCTTCTTTATTTTTGGTCCCTTGGGCTGTGGTTGTTGCAGCGGGGTACCGTGGACATGAAGCATCACGGCTCACATCGTTGTCCCAAGATTTCCAACACGGATCGCTTTTTCACCACCGCACCTCCACGAAAGATTATAACTCGTGCGATCAAAAGAGGCCAATATTCCATGGGGCAAAATTGCGGGGAAGGGGCGCTTGCCGGGCTGCACGAAAAGACAACAAAGCGCAGGGAATCTTTTCTTGAGGCCTTGTGACTGGCAAACGGGCGTTTCGCCCTTCGAGGTCCATAGCAAATGGCCCTCGATAGCCGTCTCATGCGACAAACGGGGACAAATTTGCTCCGTTTGTCCTCTGAGGCCTTCATCATCACGGAGGCCGATCTTGAAGTCTGCAGGCTGACGCAGACCGTTCATCAGGTTTCGGTAGGCGCTGACAGGTTCAATTAAGTACGTTTCGGTGATCACCCGCAGGTGATCTTTTTCAGCATGATTACTCGCGGTGCGCCAAGGTTGGCTTGCTCAGAGGTTACTTTTCGCGAGGCCGAATCGACCAGCTTGAGGTTGGCTAATCTGAAGAATCAACTCCATTGAAACCGCCGTCGCCTAAGCCGACGCTAATACTGGAATTAGGTATGGTAATCAATCTCTGCTGCGGATATGAAACGCGCACCCCCAGCCTCCGCAGCGCACGTACCCCATCCGAATCCCCTTGATCCGCCGCGGCCTTGTACCAACGTTTTGCCTCATCAAGGTTCCGTTGCACCCCGTCGCCTTGTTCCAATTTGTATGCGAGGACGTACTGAGCCCTGCTCTCGCCTTGATGTGCGCGTCGCCACAGGTTCTGCACGTAACTGCTGGCAGACTGCAGCGCTGACGGGACGGGAGATGCGGCAGGAGCCGTGGACGCGCTGGCGCTGGCTGACGAGGTTGCCCCAGACCCTCGCATGCTGGCGAGCATGACCCTTGCTTCAGTATGGCCGCCTTGTGCAGCTTTCTTCAGCCACTTGAGCGCTTCCGACTGGTTGCGCGGAAAGCCGAGTCGTCCTTGGCGATAGGCCATGCCCAAGAAAAACTGCGCGTCAGTATCTCCTTTTTGCGCGCTGTGCATCAGTTCAGCGACTTCATTCCTCTGAGGAGGCTCGCCTTGAGGCCGCGTGGAACTTGAAGGTCGGGCGCCGGTCGCAAAGCCGGGCCTCGACGTCAGCGAAAGGGGAAAGAGACCGGCTATGCGGCCGTCCAACTGTGGGTGTTGGTCTCCGCCAGTCTCATGCTTGGCCTTTTCGTACACGTACTGGTACACCTCCTGCAGGGCAACGATCCCGTCTCCATTGGCGTCGGCGGCGCCTTTCAGTCCCTCCAGCAGGTAATAGGTAAATACGCTGTTGCCCAGACTTTCGCTCTCCCTGGAGATTTCGTGCGGCTGGCATGATGTAAGGATTACTTTGCCTTCCGACTCCTTGAACTGGTTCATGAGCCTCCGGAACGATGCCTCAACAGCCTTCACGCCATGCATAGAGAAGCCGCCTGCATGGCACGTGTCCGCAATGAGGACAGCTCGCCTGGTATCGAGCCGCTTCATAAATTTCATCTCGGTGAGGTTTACAGCCGTGGCCTCGAGGTTATCAGGTTGTCCGTCGTGGGTGATGAAAAAATACTCGCCCGGGTTTTGAGGATCGTCCGCGCCATGGCCGCTGAGGAACAACACCACCGTGTCGTCTTTGCCGGCTTTTTTCAACTCATACACGAGCTCCTTCTTCACTCGGGCGCTGGTCGCCTGCTCGTTCAGGAGGACAGTCACGTATGTCTTGCGAAACAACTTTTCTTGGGATCTCAGGAATTGTGCGAAGTCCCTTGCGTCTTTGTCCGAATAATTCAGCTGACGTATCTTGGGGTTGGCATACCGGGATACGCCCACCACGACCGCGTAGAGGTCTCCAATCGCCATGTCTGGATACGCCCTTTGTTTGTCAATGGTGTAGTCCGCGACTCCCTTTCGGTCTTGTGCAAAAGGGGCGGAACCAATCAACAATGTGACGCCGACCACAACGATTCCTGCCCATAGCCCAATGCCTCCCATTTCTTGCTTGGAGAAATCGGAAGAAGTTCGATCATTCATGTGACCTCCTCCAAGACAGCAGGCGCTTCACCTCTCCGTGTGCGCCTTCTACGCAATTGCATGCGACGATAATTGGATACCGTCTGATAGGCGTGGCGATTGATTCGTTTCCCCTTCCTTTTCACTATAGTGTACGAAAAAGATTGTCAAGAAATTCTCTCTATGAACGGCGCTTAGCGATGCCCTGCAGCAACACCTCCGAAAGCACAAAGGCCTGTCCTCGATCGAGAACAGGCCTTTGTGTTATGCTTGACCCTGTTTGTGTTTCATGTAAGCCGCAAGAAACTTCTGGTTTGCGCGCCTTTATCGAATCCGATCGGGCGCCTATTGCACTACATCAGTCGGATTGGTCGTAGCACCGGGTTGGACGGCTGCTGG
>CAYRVH010000071.1:12821-14365 GCA_964427855.1 uncultured Syntrophaceae bacterium | reverse complement strand
TCTTCTTAGGCGCAATCAAAGCTGTCTATTCAGGACGAAACGCGGCGCAGATTATCATACACATGGGACAAACCGGGGCCACAGTGGAGTGTTCGCGGCCTTTACATGACATAGGCTTGTTGGGCGCAGGCGTGGGAAGGATTGTTTATTATGAACTACCCCAAGAAAAGCTTTTTCTCGTCGAAAATAATTGATTTGCGAGGCGCAATCGATCGCGCCAGTTTACCAGATGTCTGCTCCACTGAGAGCGACTCTCAACAAGAGGGGCTTTTTATCACACCATTTCACCCTTGGTTTGCCAAGGAAAGGGACGTGGCGCGGACTCAACGACTCACGACCTATATGCCCTTGGCCGTTATGCGTTCATCATGTTTGAGTCGCTCCTCGATGCCCTTGCTTATTTGATACGTCACGTCGAATTCTGCCCAAAATGCTCTGTCTTTTTCCTTCCAGTTGGGGCCGAATCTCTCGTCAAAGAAATCCCCCAGAAGCTCAAAGAGAAGTTTCCACACAGGTTCTCCCTGTTCATGGGCCTTGAAAATTTGCGTGAGGAGCTCATCGAGCTTTGGGAGCGTCTCTTTGGGGAGGTATGATATTGCGCCTTTGCGGATTGCCGCCATTAACGTGTCCGGGTTTATGGCATGAGAAGTGAGCATCACGGTTGGGAAATTTCTTGCCACTGATTCCTCTAGTAATTTCAGGCCATTCACCCCCATGATATCAAGGATGACGAGATCGTATTTGCCAGCCTTTATTTTATCAGCCCCACTTTGGTAGTCGGAAGCAGTATCTACGACGGCGTCCTCCAAGATCTCCTGAATGGTGTCAAGAATGTCAGGCTCGTCGTCAACTGCCAGAATACGTTTTCCTGCCAAGTACGATTTGCTTTGCATCTGTGTTGTCTCCCGGCTTAGGATGCGTCTATTATCTCCGATAGCAATACACCACATCGGCGATCGCCTTGTCAAGCACGCGGTATGGTGAAGAATTCGACTAACGTTGCGGCGCGGCATTCAGTGGAATCTTGCATGAATCATGGGTGCGGATGTCTGTTTTTCTTGACTGCAAATAAATTTACGGCTAACTTTGGTTAGCAGTCACCTCTGGCAACTCAAGGGCTTCAACCAATCGCGGCACAATTTAGACCAACAGATAAAGGAGGTAGCGGTGAAAACAGCAAGATTAGCACTCGTCGTTGCGGTATGCTTAATCAGTCTGGGGCTGATCTCAGGCATTGCCATCGGACAGAAGGCGCCGTCTCTGGACAAATGGAAGCCTGCCTTTGATCCGTCTGGCGCCAAGTACAAGGCTGTGGTTTCCAACGTGTCTCACCCGGTACTCAAAGGGGTCTATACAGGGTTCGCAATCCGTGATGAACTGTGGAAACGGACGAATGGCCAAATCTACATCGACTTCAAACCGTTCTCCATGCTCGGGGGAGAGGTTGAAGTCCTTAATCAGCTCCAAATGGGGGCCATTCAAGGCATGGGATGCAGTTCCGTTGCAGCAACGAATTTAGGGCCGCGCTTTGGTCTCGTAAACCT
>CAYRVH010000071.1:0-12780 GCA_964427855.1 uncultured Syntrophaceae bacterium | reverse complement strand
GAAAAACTCGACAAATTCGTAGCCAGCGGGCAGCTGTTCGATCATTTCATGATGGCCATGGACCACCAAGGCATCATCGGATTGGACATCACAGGTTATGGCAATTATGGTTGGGCTACTACTATTCCCGTGCGTTCTCTGGCGGATGCGAAGAAAGTGAAGTTCAGGACAGCCGAGGCCGCGGTGAATCAACTGCTCTATCAAGAATGGGGCTTCAATCCCGTAGTTATGCCGTGGCCGGACGTTCCCGTCGCGCTGAAACAGGGCGTGATAACAGGCCTAGACCACACCCCGGCCGTGTGCAACATTACCAAGAAGTTTGAAGACGCCAAGTACTACACGTATATCAATTACGCTCAGGGTTTGTTCCTCTGGATCTTCAACAAGGCGTGGTTCAATACCCTGCCGCCTGACCTTCAAAATACCTTCAAAGAAGTGGTTCATGAGGTCTGCGCGAAGATAAGAAAAGAAACAGTTCTGCAAGAAGCCGAAGAGATTGAGAAGGCCAAAAAGTCAGGGGTGGAGTTCATCAGCCTTTCCAAGGAAGAAATGGACACTCTCAAGAAACTGGGCGACAACGTCCACAAGAAGTATGCTCCTGAAATCAACAAGCTCTATCCTGGCGATAAATATCGGCCGGCTAACTATCTGGAAGAAGTGTACGGTTACATTGGGTATAAGAAACCATAGGCCTGAAGAAATCAGGGGAGCTGCCGAGAGGCATGCTCCCCTGCTCGTTTTACAAAACAGCGTCGTTTATCTCTGAACAGCCTGGCGCGACACACAAAGCGATACAAGACGCGGACAAAAAACGATCCTGTGGGCTCAAGATATTTTCCGTCGCGCGTGACCCTCATCTGGATAGGCAAAGGACGTGGAGATGTTCGGGAAGATTCTCAAGCTTTTAGACCGTATTCTCACTTTTTTTGAAGAATGGACGCTTTTCCTCAGCGTCATGTGCGCGCTCATCGCTCTCTTTTTCAACGTGGTCTTGAGATATGGCTTCAATTACACCTTGGCGTGGTCAGAAGAGCTGGTGAGAGAAGTAATAATTTATACCACCTTCATCGGCCTGGGCGTCGCCATCAAAAATAAATCAATGATCAAGATCGATGCGCTTGTGCAATTGGTCCCCATACTCAAACTGCCGCTCACCTATTTCAGCCACTTCGTCACCCTCATTTTCTCGGTGATGATGCTGTATTTCGGGTGGAAATTGTGTGTACTCCAGGCCGCTACTTTTCAGAAGACCATTATTTTAGAGATTCCATTGCAGTATCTCTACGCCTTTATACCCATCATGGGATTTACCATGTTGGTCCGCACTATTCAGGTGATGTATCAAGAGCATCACGAACGACGCGCGGCCCTGACCGGGGCAAAATGAATTCCCGTAGGCCTAAACGTTCTTAAGCCAGATGCACATGTTGGAATGGACGCAACGATAGGAGAGAAGGCTAGATGGAGTCAAGTCACGTTATCATCATTCTGCTGCTGCTGGGGGGATTGGCAACCTATATCCCGGTGTTTATGGCCCTTTTCTTTACTGCGGTACTTGGATTCCTCTTTTTTACGGATCTCCCCTTGCAGCTGCTTGTGCAAACTCTTTTTCGGAGTATGGACAATTTTTCTCTCGTCGTGGTGCTCTTTTTTATCCTCTGTGGAAACATCATGACCACAGGGACTATTGTTGAGAAAATCATAAAAATGGCCAACGCCGTGGTAAGTTGGCTTCCCGGCGGCCTTGGAATGGCGGGAGTCATTGCCTGCGCTTTATTTGGAGCCATTTCTGGTTCTACGGTGGCCACGGTTGTTGCCTTGGGCGGGTTCATGATTCCCGCACTCATTGAAAAAGGGTACCCGAAGGATTATGCGGTAGGCGTGATGACCACCTCCGGCAACTTGGGAATTATCATTCCGCCAAGCATCTCTATGATCCTCTACTGCATGATCAGTAATGTGTCCCTGCAGGGGCTGTTCTTGACAGGATATGTACCTGGAATCGCCATCACTCTCGGTGTGTGCGCCTATACCTACATTCTTCTTCGCAAGAACACCAACATTGTGAGCATGCCCGTGCCAAGCGCCCGTGAGATGGTCACTATTTTCAAGGAAGGCATGTGGTCTCTGGGATTACCGATTATCATATTCGTCGGCATTTTTTCTGGGATGTTTACGGCAAACGAGGCCGCTGTCGTGGCGTGCGTGTACGCCTTTATTGTCGAGATCTTTATCCATAAGTCCATGGACTTGAACCAAGTGAAAAAAGTCACGGTGTCTTCTGCGGTCACGTCGGCGACGCTCTTGATCATCGTTGCAGGCGCAAGTTGTTTTGGGCGCCTCCTTACGTTAGAGAATATTCCCGCCAAGATCACCGAAGCAGTTCTTGCGACCATTCAGTCCCCCTGGGTCTTTCTTTTGGTCATGAACATCCTCTTACTGGTGGTGGGCATGTTCATGGACGTGATCTCGGCGACGCTGATCCTCGGGCCGGTATTCCTCCCGATGCTCAGCGCCTTTGGAATCGACCCGATGCATTTCGGGCTGCTCATGACCGTGAACCTCGCCATTGGGTACTGCACACCGCCGGTCGGCGTAAGCCTTTATATTACCGGCGCTATGGTGAACAAAGATCTTGTGTGGGTCAGTCGTGCGGTTCTCCCGTTCATTGCCATACAAATTGGCGTTCTCTTGCTCATGACATACTTACCCGATACCGTCCTGTGGCTGCCCAGGCTCTGGGGCTATGCGCAGTAGCGACCTGATATGGGGGCGCCACACATGCAAAGGGCGAGGAGCGAATCTTTGACCTCGGCCCCTGGAGAGGCAGTGAGAGTTGGGCGTTGCTGCGCTTCCAGTTCCTTAATATAAAAAAAGGAGCCTTATAGTGATTTTCGACACGAATCAAGAATCAGCCTCGTGTCCTCCCATTAACTCATCCTCACGAAAGTGAGAATCCACGAGGAGTTTCCTGCACACCCATTTTCATGGGAATGACCATTTGACGTATGGCCAATCCATGATTTCTTCTGAGAACGGTTATATAACTTTTTGTGAGGTCTCTCCTCGGAGTCTCTGCCCCTATTTCTCGTTTTCATTTTGCATGTGGTCTTCTTGATTCAGATTGAGGATCGCGTGCGCCTCGGTTGCGGGAAGCTCTTCCAGGTCCTTGAGTTTTCTTCCAATGGCATTCGTCCTCGTCTTTGCGTGCTCTATGGCATGAGACGCCTCATGCAGTTTTTTCAGGGCTTTCTCAAAGATATCCTGGTATTTGCCCCATTCGGTTTTCACCGCGGCCAACAGTCTCCATACTTCCGAGGACCGTTTTTGAACCGCCAGGCTGCGAAACCCCATCTGTATGCTGTTGAGAATTGCCCATAACGTGGTGGGGCCTGCGACCACCACCCGGTGTTCACGTTGTATTGCATCGGCCAAGCCGCTTCTTCGCATTACTTCCGCAAACAGGCCCTCCGTCGGGAGAAAGAGGATGGCAAAATCCGTCGTCACGGGCGGATTCACGTATTTCTTGGCTATGTCTGCGCTGCATTGTTTGATGCGCAGCTCGAGCTGTTTTGAAGCCGCATCAGCGGCTTGCGCGTCGGCTTGGTCATAGGCGTCAAGAAGTCGCAGATAGTCTTCCATGGGAAACTTCGCGTCTATGGGCAGCCACACGCCCTCGCCGTCGTCACTCGATCCAGGCAGTCTCACCGCGAACTCTACCCTTTCTCCCCCGCCTTTTGTGGAAAGGTTGGCCGCATACTGATCTGCGAGCAGGACGTCCTGCAACATGGCGCCCAATTGCACTTCACCCCACGTCCCTCTGGTCTTAACGTTTGTGAGAGCCCTTTTGAGGTCTCCAACCCCCGCTGCAAGACTCTGCATCTCCCCTAGTCCTCTGTACACCTGTTCCAGACGTTCACTGACAACTTTGAAAGACTCTCCGAGCCTCCTTTCAAGCGTTCCGTGGAGCTGCTCATCCACCGTCGCCCGCATGCGTTCCAAGTACCTGTTGTTGTCGTTTTGCATGGAGGTCAGCTTCTCTGAAACCGTTTCCCTAAGCCGTTCCAGGTGCTGTCCCGTTGCGTGCTCAATCGCCCTTAGTTGCTGGAAAAGGGTGTCGGCCACGTTTTTGAGGGCGCCGGCGAGTTCCTCTCTGTTCTGGGCGACTTCTTGACGTACGGCCCTGTCTATTCGTTCATGAGAGCTTTGAACGGACTCCAAAAGCGACGAAATGGACTGGTGCTCAAAGGACCTTTTGCGCAGCAATGCGGCCATCTGCAGCACGAGAACTGCGACGAGCATCAGTAGTATTGCGGCGAGAAGAACGTCGAGCATGGACGCACATCCTTGGCTGAGACTGATTTAAGTGGCGGTGGCGCGGGGCCTCTGCGGGCCGTTGTGTGGGCGCATGACTTTTTGTCAGATCAGGACAATTTCCCCGAAACCTTTGGGAAGGCCGAACTGCGCTGCCTGAATACATCGCCGTACTGCTGAGCCGCTGTCTCGAGGTCATACGCGATTCTGTTTCTCAAATCACTCGGCTGAAGCACTTCCGCCGCTGGACCAAACCCCAAGATCCACGAGATGATCTCATAGTTGATGGGGACTTGGAGGGTAATCTCTACTCCTCCGTCCAACAACTCCTGAATTTGCTGCGAAGGGTGCCACATCCGCTCACGGACGATGTGGGCCGCCGACGGAGCGATGCGGATGATGATCCTGCGAGGCTGACCCGTCATGACCTGAAATGCGTTCCTAAGGTAGTCGGCAAGATCGAAATCACTCCGCATTTCAAATGATTCATCGAGAGGCGCGCATTGCTGTATCCGCTCTAGAGCGAACGTACGAATTTCACGCCTTACGTGGCAATATCCGATCAGATAAAATCCTCCCTTTGCCATGTGGACATGATAGGGGTCCACCTTTCGCTCCGTTACCTTAGCCGTGGAGGCGGCGCGGTAAATGATTTCAATGCGTTGCCGCTTCGCGGCGGCTTCGCTCACCGTCTTGATGGTCTCCTTGAGTCCCGTGAAAATCCGAGCAGGCCCGAAGTCCACCGAGACCTTGCCCGAGATCCCGTTCAGGTATTCGAGGGTCTCAGGCGTCAAAGACGCCTTCACCTTCTTGAATACGCTCGCGATGCTTTCGTGGTAAAAGGTCCCATTCAAGGCGCTCAACATGTCGCAGCTTATGTGCAGAGCCATAAGCTCTGTCGGCGTGAGCGGCAATGGAAACTGCTTCTTGAAGGTATCCAAAAGCTTGTAGTGGGACCCGGAGCCGTCCCGCTCCGAGTACAGCGGGAATCCCGCCTCTTGCAACGCTTCCAGATCGCGGTACACCGTGCGAAGAGGCGCCTCGAGCTCCCGGGCAAGGTCTGCAGCGCTCATCCCCTGGGTCCGAGATTCAATGAGTCGGAGCAGTCGCCACTGACGCGCCATCTGAGACCCGCGCATGGTCGTATTCATCCCCAGACGAGCAGAATATTAAAACCAAAAGTATTATAGCATAGTTGTCTTTGATTGTTCAATGTGCAAGGCATCGGAGCGCTGGCCGGGTGGATGAGCGCGCAGCGTTTTTTTTTGAGGGATCCATCGTCGGTGGGGTGGCCCCTCTTTGTTCTATAATCCGGCAACGCATTAATATTACTATTTTGTTGTATCCTTGCACAGGCTCGAACTACTCCGCTGCCCGTTCGGCTCATCCAAAAAAAAATGAGGGAGCCATAAAAAAGCGGCGCTGTTTTGTCCCCATTTGACAAAACCCTCCTATACTATGGCCGTGAACACGCGACCTCTCGCAAAAAAAACCGACGTCTTCAAATTAAAAAGGAGGTTACCGTGAAAACAATCTCTATGATCCTCACGCTGACGCTGTTGGCGCCCATCGCGCTCGCCCAAAACAAGATCATCAGGGATCAGTACAACAGAGACATCGAGATATGGCGCCAGAGCGGCAACAGAACGGATGTGTATGACGCTCAGACCAATCAGCTTTTGCGCAGCAGGTATAGAGACAGAGACCGGACCATTATCCGGACCCCGGACAACGAAATCGAGAGCATAGAATATGACAAATGAGGCAGTAAAAGGTTAACACTCTGGGATCTCTACGATCAAACGGCGCGGCGCTTAGGCTCACAGTTTTTTCCATCCTGAGCGCGTGAGACCCTTTTGAAGCCTGAGCAAGGAGGCACACGGTGGATTGGCAAGATTGGGGCTTCGCCTTTTTCATGGCAAACGAGGAGAGACGACGGGCCCGAGAAGAAGCAGAAGAAGAAATGGAGGAATTGGAGGATGAATATGATGAGTGGTGTATCGATCACGGCATCCCTCCACCGCCAAAACGGGAGCGTGAATCAGAGCCTTATGGATGCGGGTGCTTCACGCTGGTCCTCATTGGAGGACTAATCGCCGTGGGCGTCGCCATCTTTGGCTTTTGAGCGCGGCATGACGAATTCGGGGGTCATGTTATCCCCGGGATAGGGGGCAAAAAAGACCTTGAATAATCGGTGAACGCGGTGATAACATGGTCGTGAGTCCTACGTTGCACTGTAATATTACTGTGGGGGATATCCACCGCGATGCCGCAAGGGGGTATTGATGCGCTGCGGAAGATATAGGTTTGTCTGTGTTTTTGATGAAGAGGCAAGACTTCCCCCATTCAAGGGATCGACGATCCGGGGAGCATTCGGTTGGGCTTTGAAAAGGGTCACATGCGCCCTTAAAACCCAGCAGTGTCCCAATTGTATCCTGCGAGAGACCTGTGTGTACTGCAAAATTTTCGAGTCTCTCCCTTCGGAAAAGCTGCAAAACCGAATGTCGCCCCCTCATCCATTTGTCATCGAGCCGCCGGACGGTGACGAGACCTTGTACCGGGCAGGCTCAGACCTTTCTTTCGATATTCTGCTTTTTGGTTTTGCCAACGAATACCTCCCTTACTTTGTTTACGCCTTTCAAGAGATGGGGAAACGAGGACTTGGCCGCCGCCTTGGAGAGAATCGCGCGGCATTTCGCCTTACCACAGTGCTCTCAGATTCACAGGTGGTGTACGAACCAAGCGACGGGCTATTCAGAGCCCCTGAAGCCACGGAGCTGGCGCTGACGCCACTGACCGACGGGGTATGCTCTGCGCCGTCTTCAGTCACAATACGCTTGGCGACGCCGCTCAGGCTGAAATTCGCGAATCAACTTGCGGCTGCCCTGCCCTTTCATGTCCTCGTACGCGGCATGCTTCGTCGCATCGCCGTTTTGAACAACCATTTTGGCTCGGGCGAACCCCCACTGGACTACCGTGGTCTTGTGGCGCGCGCTGAGCAGATCGACATCGAATCCTCTGAGTTGCGATGGTTCGATTGGAGGCGGTACTCGAACCGCCAGGAGCAGAGCATGCTTATGGGTGGCATGATCGGCAGCGTCACCTATAAAGGGACATTACAGGAGTTTCTGCCGCTCCTACAGTATTGCGAAATCGTCCACGTGGGGAAGGCAACCGCGTTCGGATTGGGGAAAATCGCCATTGAAAAGAACAATGGCGGATGTGGTCACTTAAGGAGGGAGAATGACAATAAAGTCTTGTGCAATTGATTTTGAATCATTTTTTTTCCACCAGCTCATCGGTGTGATCTCTGGCCGCCAGGATTCACGGAGCTTAGGCTTCGCTCCTTAACTCGATCACGGGTGGTTCTAACTATAGGGAGGAAAACATGAGTGATCTGATGTGCTCGATAATGGCTTTGGGGGGCTTTCTCCATGACATTGGCAAAATTGTGGATCCCGCTGTTTTGAAGCTATCGAAAGCTTACGAAGAAAACAATGCGCACCTGTATCAGCCTGTATATCAGGGGCGCTACAGCCATTCGCATGCCCTCTATACGGCAGCATTCATTGAATTCGAAAAAGATTTGTTTCCTCGAGAGGTTTTCGCCTGGTCAACAGAAAAAGGCGATTCGTTTATCAACTTGTGCGCTATGCATCACAAGCCAGAGACCCCCCTCCAATGGATAATAGCTGTCGCCGACCGCTTGAGCAGCGGCCTCGATCGCCACAGCGCTGAAGAGGAAGGGGAACGAAGGATCGATCCAAGAAGATATAGACAGACGCGGCTAAGACCGATTTTTGAGGAACTGAGACTACAGGACGCCCACGACTCAAGACCACCCATGGAAAGACACTACGCGTATCCTTTGACGCCTCTTAGCGCCTCATCTATTTTCCCTATTCGCTCCGACAGGGGCGCCGGCGACGCTGAAAACGAGTCGAGAGAGCACTACTCGAGTCTTTTCAGAGGCTTCTTAAGAGATTTTGGCGCGTTGTTGCATCGAACGGAAAGTCTTGCCCTATGGTTCGAGCATCTGGACACGTGCGCCATGCGCTACTGGTCAGCAGTGCCTTCCGCAAGAGCTGGAGACGTGGTGCCGGACGTTTCTCTGTATGATCATTGTCGGACAACGGCAGCGCTGGCGTCTGCCTTATATCTCTATCACCTTGATACGGACAGCCTCGCTGAGGAAGCAATACGGAGCGACGATGCTGACAAGTTTTTGTTCGTATCTGGAGACTTCTACGGGATCCAGGACTTCATCTTTCGAAGCTTTGGCCAGACCAAAACGCTTCGGGCAAAGATACTGCGCGGAAGATCTTTGGCCGTTTCGATGACATGTGAACTGGCCGCGGATCTTTTATGCAGAAAAATCGGCCTGCCGTTGTCCTCGATTGTCCTCAACGCTGCGGGCAAATTTGCGATCATCGCGCCCAACACGCAAATAGCATTGAAGACCGTCAACGACACAGAAGATCAAATAAATGAATGGCTGGTACGAGCTGCATACGGCGAGAACAGTCTAGGCATCAGCGTTCAAAGTTGCGGGCCGGCTGACTTTACAATTCAACGCTTTCGTGATCTTTGGGAAGCCTCCAAGGAAAAAATGGAGCTGAAGAAGACCGCCCGGCTAGACCTTGATGCTTATGGCGGTGAAGTGTCCGACTACTTAACATCCTTCAACAACGACCTCCAACATCCCTTGTGCCCTCTTTGCGGGAAACGGCCTTCTGACATCCTCGTAGAAAATAGTTCGTTGATAAAAGATCTCGGATCGGCGTGTAAGCTGTGCATGGACCACGTCTTCCTCGGGACAAAGCTCGTCACAAAGGACCGCCTCGCTGTCTTGCGGGCAGACGCAGAGATCAAGGATCCCGAGAACCGGTTGCTTGAGCCCATTTTTGGTGAATATCAATTAACTTTTGCAAGTGGCTCGCTCAATGAGTTGGCCAGAACAGGGCATCTCATTCGGTACTGGAATCTCTCGCCAGGAGATGACGGGGCCCTGCCATCGCATATCGCGGTTCGTCTAATCAATGGGTACGTTCCCGTGTACACTGAGGAGGATTTGTACGACGAGAGAATACTCGAATCTGGCAGGAGCGAGGAAAGAAAACTCGAACTTATTGACGCCATTCATGTAGGAGCGCCGAAAACGCTCGAACACATTGCGTGTAAGGCTCTCAATATATTGACCACAGATGGTGAGACGAAAGGGATTGCCGCCTTGGGTATTTTGAAGGCTGACGTGGACAAGTTGGGAGCGCTCCTCGCATATGGACTGGCCAACAAAAGCTTTACTCTCTCCAGACTCGCGACACTGAGTCGCCAACTTGATTTTTTCTTCACCCTTCATCTCCCTCACCTTTTAAGAACAACGCCCAGTTACCGTGACGTGTACACTGTTTTTGCCGGGGGAGACGATCTATTCGTCATCGGCCCCTGGAACCGCGTCCTCAGTCTAGTGAAACGATTAAGGGACGATTTTGATAAGTACGTCTGTCACAACAAAGAGATTCATTTCTCCGCAGGCATTGCCATTAAGAAGCCTCATGCGCCTCTCCAAGACATGGCGGTAGAAGCAGAGTCTCTACTCCAACGGACGAAAGACGCGGGCGGCGACGGCATCACGGTATTTGACCAAACCGTGACCCACGACACGTATGAACAATTGCAGTCAGTCAAGGAAAAGCTTTTGCAATGGTTATCGAATGGATGGATTAACAATGCGATGCTGTATCGGCTTAATACGCTGACAGACATGGCGGGTTTCGAGCAAACCTTGCGCAAGGCGGGGATGCCATTCAAACTGGACAGCATGGAATGCACCAAGTGGAGGTCTTATCTTGCGTACTCCACCGAGAGGAATCTCGCAAAGAATATCTCTGGTGACGACCGCCGCGCCGCAATTCAAGAGCTTTCTCAGACAGTAGCAGAGTGGCTCACCAAATTTGGCGGCAGCGTGAAAATACCCCTTTGGGATGTCTTGTACAACAGGAGGTAAGAAGAAGACCATGGCGCAGAGCAAATTTCATTCTGGTGGAGGGCACCAAGGACGCTATCCCGAGAGCCAATCTTCGGGCTCGCGATTGAACGTCCGCTTTTGGGAGGACGAGGGAGCCAGGAGAATAGCCCCAAAGCTTTTTTCGGAAGAAGCCGAGAAAATGGCAAAGGATCTCGCAGCCGAGAACAAAGGCCAGAACAAGCTGAACAAACGGACGCAGCTCCGCAAGTTCTACGACGAGGTGCTGCGGCTAGACGACCTTGCGCAAGGCAAAGAAGTCGCGTGGGACGTTGTCATGCCGCAAATACACATGCTTATCGCAAAAGCGGCCTACGCCAGGGGTCGCGAATTGGTCTCAGACACATTTCTTCAGTTTATGAAAGACTCCATTGCGCAGGTAAAATCTCCTGCCGATCTTACCGTGTTTGCAAATTTTTTCGAGGCGTTCATGGGATTTTATCGTCTTCACGGACCACGAAATTGAAAAGGGGGCAGTGGCATGAAACTCACAAACATAAGTGAAATCAAAGGCAAAATAGTTTTACGCAGTGGTTTACACATCGGCGGCGGCGACCTCGAGATGCGCATCGGTGGAGTGGACAACCAAGTGGTAAAGCACCCCCACACACAGGAGCCATATATTCCCGGCTCGTCCTTGAAGGGCAAGGTGAGGTCGCTGCTGGAAATGAAAAGCGGGCTTATGACGAGAAGCGAGGGAAAGCCGTTAGCCCTAAAGCACTTAGCCGGCGTGCAAGGGAGGCAGCTTGACGAAGGAAAAAAGATACTAAGACTTTTTGGAACCAGCGGCGCAGATGGAGAAGAGGCGGCAGAATTAGGGCCGACAGTGTATCCTTCGCGGACTGCCCACTTTCGGAGCGTTGGAGAGAAGAGGCTGCACAAAGGCGCCTCGCCCTTACCGAAGTCAAGGCCGAAAATTCCATAGACAGAATCAAAGGCGTTGCGGAGAATCCTCGATTTACGGAGCGAGTTCCCGCTGATACGGTTTTTGACTTCTCAGTTACCCTGAAACAAATAGACGGCGAAGACGATCTTTTGGATTATCTCCTCGAGGGTCTAAAACTTTTGGAATTAGATGCATTAGGGGGCAGCGGCAGTCGCGGCTATGGACGAGTCCGTTTTGAATTCGAGGACGAGAATATTCGGTCAAAATTCGCCTCTATAATGCCTCTGCAAGGGGAGGGATAGGCCTTGGAACTTCATGAAATAGTGATTCGTCCCGAAGGCCCCTTTGGAACGCCAATACGAGGGGACACCCTCTTCGGGCAGTTTTGTTGGCAGGTTCAATATGATGCGAGTCTGGTTCAGGGCGGTTTGACATCCAATATTGCGACTTATCGCGAGCGCCCCTTCATCGTTTTCTCATCGGCGTTTCCGCGCTTCAAATGGTCATCCAGCACGGTGTATGCGTTGAAGAGACCAAATTTGCCCTTTTCGTGGTTTTTCCCATCCGAAAAGACACACGGGGTTGCGCAACTCCTCAACCGCAAGGCGCGCAAACGACAAAAATGGATGCTCACAAACGAAGACCTGACCCCGGACTTGAGCACGGCGCGTTTTTTCTCTGACGAGGAGCTTTTGAGCGAGCTGAGGCCGCTGGTTCCGTGGAGTCCTCTTATGGCGGATGCCCGCCAATTCGTGGCGCGCTGCAGTCGCGTCCACAATACGATTCATAGGTTCACTAATACTACTGGGCCAGGGGAGTTTTCGCCGTATAACAAAGACATCGAGTATTTTGTACCGGGAGTTGAGCTGGCCATATTTGCGCTTCTTGACCGGTCAGTGACAGACATCGACGCGGTAAAGGAGGGGTTGAGCAGAATAGGCCGGCATGGATTTGGTATGGACGCCTCGATTGGCATGGGCCGATTCAAAGTACAGTGTTCCCGACTCATCGATCACCCAGCCAGTGGCGAGCGCAGCTGGATATATTGTTTGTCGCCCAACGTGCCTGTGCCAGGCTCGTATGAACGTGCCTATTTTACCCCCTTTGTTCGGTTCGGCAAACACGGGGATACGCTGGCCCGATCGACTAATCCGTTCAAAAATCCTGTCATCATGGCAGATGAGGGGGCGGTCTTCGTTCCGAAAGATCGGGCAGCATTCTCTCGACCGTACTGGGGTCGTGCTGTAACCAATGTCTCTCTCTCAATGCCGGAGACGGTTGTGCAGGGTTACAGCATTTGGCTGCCAATGCGCGTCGACGGGAGGGGTGAAACATGACCACGTGTATCAACTGTCATATAAAGATCTTGTCTCCTGTTCATCTGGGTTGTGACGAAGTGTACGACCCGCTGAGTTTCTCTGTGGACACGGATAATAAGAGCTTGATTGTTTTTGACACCGCCGAGTTCTTGGGTCACCTCGAAAAAAATAAGCTTGCAAAGTTCTAGCTGGTCCGGCTTCTTTGTACAACCGAACGAGATTTATAAGTGGTACGC
>CAYRVH010000070.1:5735-14464 GCA_964427855.1 uncultured Syntrophaceae bacterium | reverse complement strand
GCACCGGAAACAAGACTCAGCTTCTTGAAGAGTACCGGCGCAACGTGGAAAAAGCTAAACAGAAAAGAAGGCAACAGCGGATTCTTAATAACCAGAAACCAAAAACTTTTTCACTGGAAATGTCTGAAACAGTACACACCGATTTATGGTAAATCTGGTTGGTGAAAATCAAGTCGAATACGATCACGGTATGACCGCGCACCTGATGTGGGGTGTGATTGCGGCTTGACGTTCGGCGCTTTTAAGAGCAATGAGACCTAGGAGGACTCGTTGCGAGCTCGCTGCATCAATCTTATGTTACGTTTTGAGAGCGCTCTAAGAAACAGAGGCGTGGCCGCATCGGCAAGTCCCTTCCTGTTGCGGTCAACCCTAATAAGGTGTTTGAGAATTCGTAATATACCTCTTGGCCAATGAATAACGGCGTTCTCTTTTCCGTTCTACACGCCCCGGACATAGGAGCGTACGCTGACGCTCGAGTGCTCGCCGACGTGCAACAGGAAGTTGGATCCCAAGTCCCATCTGAAGAAATATTGTTTCACCTGACAGCCCATGCCGTGAGGGGGGAGGATTCCAGCGGCGAATATCGACGATTGTTGAGGGACATTGCGCTCGGCTCATACGGGTCTGAGTGGCTCGACGTGCTCGAGGGCTCTGCAAAAAGAGGCGACCCAGCCGCTATATATATGTGTTGGCTTCTGACCGGGCAGACGCGTCTGGCTGTCGCGATTGCTGAAGCCGGTTCGATCCCCAATTTTGCACGGCATGTCAACGTCCGGGAATGCCTCGAATCCGGCCGAACAGACCACGTGATGGAATTGGGAGGCGAGGCGATCCCGCCGCTTATCAACGCGGCGCTGATGCTCGATGATCCATTGGGCTCACGGGCGTACCTCATCCTTCGAAACCTTTCCGCAGCGCCTGCAATTAACCGGCTCTGCGAGATATGGTTTGAGACAAGGAACGCTGCACTCGCTGATATCATCACATCCTGCGGCTACACTGCGGAGAAACCGGCCAACATCAGGATCGCGACGGCCCTGTTGAACAACGATCTCGCTACCGCGTCTTCGGTGGGTGCGGCAGATGTGCCGACACTCGTCGGATTTCTGAGCGACTCGGATGCGTACATACGGGACGCGGCCGTTCGCTCGTTGCTCTTGCTCAAAGATCACAGGGCGGTAAACGCATTGCTGACAATCTGGTCATGCCAACGTACGAGCGATCTGGACAACATCGTTGCAAACGCTGGATTTGTAGCGACAGACCCGCCGTATGTCAAAGTACTCTCAGCTCTTCGAAACGAGCGTTATGACGCGCTCGATGAGCGTCCTGAGTTCCTCGTCCAGCCGCTGCTTGCGGCGCTCTCCGACGAGGATAGTCGCATAGCGGATCGGGCGGCAGGGTTTCTACCGAGCTTGCTCGGAGACGAGGGGGCGTGCGAGTTGTTGTGTACACTGGCAATGCGGCGCGCCGAGCCGCGGGCCATGGCCATAGCCATGCGCCATGGGCTTCATCCAAAAAATATGATGGATAGAGCTCTGTTTTTCTTTTTGACAGAGCAATGGGGCGAGTACGAAGCGTGCGACTTCGACTTGAGCATATTGAGGCAATGGTTCGAACATGGAGGCAGTGACCTTCGGCTTCGCATTGCTGACGCTGCTCGCCGGGCAGGTCGTCTCGAACTGGTGGAACTAGTATCGGGGGCGAGGCGGCGGCGCAGAATGTGGGAAATGACGGAGAGAGAGTGGCGAGTTGCGCTGTCTATACTTCGGGAGCAACAGAATTGGGACAAAATGTGGCGCATGGCCGTTACCGCGCCGGCTGTATGGGCTGTCGAGGCCTTGGAGGAACTCAATGAGAGGGGGTGGCGGCCTACTGGCGTCAGTCACCAGGCGGACTTTGCGAAATTGGCCGCGTACGCTCGAAGGTGTGGGGCTGAACCGCCGACCATTGGCATGGAACACAGGCCCGTGTACAAATTCACGGCTCATACCAGACGAATGAGCGCATTGGTAGTAAGCTCGTATTTTCATCGAACGCTGGCGACAAGCTCTTGGGACGGAACTGTAAACGTATGGGACATGCGGGACGGCGAGCTCACCACATCGATGAAAGCTTATGCCCACCCAGTATCTTCCATCGCGGCGACGCCAGACGGCTCGCGCCTGTTTGCTGCTTCAGGCGCGCATCCTTCAGTCATTGGATGGGCTATGCCTGAGGGACAACCCGCCTTCTCGATGGGGGGACATCAGAAAGGGGTCGCGTGTCTCGCCGCGAGTCCGGACGGCCGAGTCCTCGCTGCAGGAGGATTTGACGATGCCGTTTACCTATGGCGGCTCGGCGACCAGCGGCTCATGGGAATCCTTCGGAGCCACGGGGCTTCAGTGCGAAGTCTCGCGTTCAGCCCCGATGGCGACCTGTTGGCGTCCGGGTCTGAAGACGGCGAGGTTCGACTGTGGGACATGGAATCCCAAAGACTACTCCGAGTCGTGCCTGCACACACGCTTACCGTCCGCTGTATAAGCTTCAGCCCAGACGGGGCAAGTTTTTTCACATGTTCATCCGACAATGACGTTGCGGTCTGGGACGTTTCTCAAGGTCAACTGCGCTGGAAGCTGCCGGGGCATCACAATGTTGTGTCATCAGTAGCTGCCAGTGGAGACGGGAGGGTTATAGCCAGCGCGGGCTGGGATCAGCAGATTCTTTTGTGGGAGGCTGCCACCGGAGCGTGTTTGGGGTCTCTGCGCGGCCACCTCGGCCATGTCACGTGCCTCGCCACGGACGTAGAGAGTCGAGCTTTAGTGAGTGGAGGGAACGACGCGCAGGTCTGCGTGTGGAACTTTCAGTCAGGTATTTTCCGGCGAGCCACGAAACGCGACGAGATGGAGACGGTCGAAGCCATGCTCAAGGACTGCCAGGACGAAGCCGCTCGACCCTGGCTCGAATTCCTGCTCGCTCAAATGAGGCAACGCTGGAAGTTCGACATTCAGATCGCTGACGACCAGCCGTTCATCGAAATAGGGGAGTTTGACATAGAGATCGCAGAGTAGTCAGATGGGAGATTGCCAAGAAGGCAACCAAATGTTGGGTTTCTCGGCCTGACGGCCGCGCCGATGCCTTGAGGTAAATAAATGATGGTTTCACATTTTTAGAGCTGGAGATTGGGATTGTCGGTGTTGTTGAGTATTGACTTCGGGACGTCAAACACGAGGGTCGCTGTATGGGATGACTCCGCGGGAGCTGCTCGAGGCTTGTTCATCCCAGATATATCCATGGCTGCCATTCAAAAAACGGTCGATCATGGCGACGTCGAGGTTCCATTCGTCCCCAGTCTGATCACTTACGAAGGCAAACATGTATGGATAGGAAGGCAGGTATTTGATAAAGGGCTTTCTGAATCGAGTGCCACGTTCAGGTGGATGAAGCGTTACATCGCCAATCGACTTGATTTGCCTCGTAAAATCGCGGGCAAGTCGATCCGTTACAGCGACGCGGGCCGCGATTATCTTGTTCATGTGCTAACCCGCGCCTTGACGACGACAGACATGAACGAAGTCGAGACGGCCTTTACCCTGCCCGTGGAGGCCTTTGAGCATTACCAAGAATGGCTCTCACAAGTAGCTGAATACGCGGGCATTCGAAGATTTAGATTTCTCGACGAGGCGTCCGCGGCGGCCTTGGGCTACGGCGTGCACGCGCAATCCGGCCATGTCTGCATGGTCTTCGATTTTGGGGGAGGGACCCTGGATGTATCAATAGTGCGCATGGAAGAACAGGCAAAGGGATACCGTAAATGCCACGTGCTTGGTAAAGGCGGCGCCGACATCGGCGGAGCCACCATTGACCAATGGCTCTATCGCGACTTTCTTGCGAGGAACGGAAAATCTCCGGAGTCGGTGAGTCATTTTTCGGGGAGCATTCTAGGCGCGCTTCAACAAGCCAAAGAAACTCTCACATCCCTGGACAGTGTCGATGTCGAAGTGCGCGATCCTCATACCGAGCAATCCCTCTGCGCTTCGTATTCGAGATCCGCCATGGAGGATCTCTTAGAAGAGCGTGGGATGTTTGAGACCATCAATCGAGCTATGGACAGGGCTCTTCTCGATGCGGGGGAACGTGGATACGACTCCAGCAGCATCCATGATGTACTGCTGGTTGGTGGATCAAGCCTGATGCCATGCGTACGACGCGCCGTCCGCCAGCGCTTTGGGACTCGGGTGAGGTCTCATCGACCCCTGGATGCCGTCGCGTTGGGAGCAGCGGCGTTTATTGGCGGCGTCGAGTTGTATGACCATATACAGCACCGGTACGCGCTTCGCTACTACAATCGGACCAAAGGCAGACACGAGTTTCTGACCATCGTGGAAGCGGGTACGCCGTATCCCTGCCAAGGGCCTGTTCGTCAGGTCACCGTCTGCGCCTCTTATGACGACCAAGAATACCTTGGTCTGGAGGTGTACGAGATTTCGCCAGAGGACGGAGCTTCGCATGACGGGGAAGCGAAATTTGATTTGATTTTCGACCCGTCTGGCAGGGTCCACTTTCGTGAACGAGAAGCCAGCGACGAAAACTTTCGCTATTTCTGGATCAATGAGCACTGCCCTTCGTTTGTGCACGCGTCCCCTTTAGCTCAGAGGGGCGATAAGCGTTTCCCCGTCTCTTTCACTGTTGATGGGAACAAGAGGCTTTGCGTGTCCGTGCGAGACGTGCAGACTGGTCGGGTGCTCATGAAGGACAAGCCACTTATAAAACTACGATGAAAGAAACGGAGGGGAGCATTCATCATGTCCCACTTCACCACGCTGAAGACCAGAATCGTGTCAAGAGAGCATCTTCTGGAAGCTCTAGATGACCTCGCCTTGGTGTACGAGACGGGCGACCTGGAAGTGCGCGACTACCAAGGCATCACTACTCGGGTGGAGGTGAAGGTTTATACCGGGGATAAGGACTACCAAATTGGTTTCAGAAGGAATGGCGACGTGTACGAACTCGTCGCAGATTGGTATGGAATAAAGGACGTGCAGCAACATGAATTTTTAGCAAAGGTCACCCAGCGATATGCCTACCGGGCCGCATTGAAGCAGTTGGAAGTGCAGGGCTTCACGGTGGTGAACGAGGAGATACGCGCGGACAATACTATTCACATGACCTTGCGGAGGATGGTGTAGCCATGGCTGAGCTTCAAGAGATTGAGGTGATTGTTTCCGCCGATGGCATGGTACGCATTCGCGTGCAGGGGGTTATGGGCCAAAAATGCCTCGCTGTGACAGAGGATTTGGAGAAGATTCTTGGCAGTGACATAACCGACCGCATCTTTACCGACGAATACGATCAGCAACCTCAGGAGATCGAACAATCAGTGGAACTGAGTCTGAAAATCACTTGACAACGCGTCTTCGGAAATACATCGTGATGGTAAGAGAACGCTGAGAGGATTTCTCGAACTTAATCACGAATCGGGACCGTGTGCCATCGCTACGTCATTTTCACGAAAGTGAAGAGCCATAATGAGTTTTCTGGATTCCTATTTTCATGGGAATGACAATGTCACGTGTGGGCATTTTCCGATGTCTTTTGGGAATGGTTATGAGGCACAGCTCGCGATGTAAGGCCTGCGCAGGGGTTCCATAATGGCAGAGATGACAGTCATAGCGCTCATTGTGGCAGCTGGGGTGTATGTGGTCGCCAGATTCGCCGTGCGATCCATCTCGGCCTCTCCGAAGTGTTCCACCTGCGAGGCGTGCCGACTGGCCTCATCATGCGACCATCCCCACTCTTCAAACATTGAACACCCGCCCCCCGTATCGAATCCTGCGGCGCCCCAGAAGTAGGGCAAGACGAAACGCAACCAAGGCTTCTACTTGCCTCGTTTGAGGTCGTGGTGCGAGGAAACTCGCATACATGATTTTACTCCTGTGGATTCTCTCATGTGCGAGAATGAAATGAACGCAACATTATTAGGAATTCTCGAAATGAATCACGAGTTGGGTGCGTGTCCCCTCACTGCGTCATCCACACGAAAGTGGTTATCTATACTGAGTTTCCTCAGCTTCCCATTTTCATGGGAATGACAATGTCACGTCTAAGCATTTCGCGCTTTCTTTTGAGAAAGGTTATAGGCCCCGATACTCGATCATTTTTGAGGACCATTGTTGCTGTGTTGACTACAGACATGGGAATAGGGGCGCGGGCAACGTCCCGAGCAACATAGAGTTTCCTCTGTCTACGTTGCTGACCCGCGCCGTATTCAACGATTTCAGAAATTAACTTTATCCAGCCCCTTGAGGCCGAGCATCCGTCTTGCGTCATCTGGCGTCGCGGGTTTTATCCCGAGTTCTTTGGCGATTCTCACAATTTTCGCCACCTGTTCCGCATTGCTTTTCGCCATGACGCCCTTTTCTAGGAATAGGTTGTCTTCAAGGCCTACCCGGACGTTGCCGCCAAGCAAGAGTGATTGAGTACAGATGGGGAACTGAGCCCTGCCCGCGACGCATACAGAGAATTGGAAATCTCCTAGCAGTCTCTTGGCATAATCGACAAGGAACAGAAGATTTTCACAGCTCGGCGTAATGCCCCCGAGTACGCCCATAACAAACTGGATATAAACGGGTCCTTCTAAGTAGCCTCTTTCAAGCATGAAGGCCACATTGTTGATCATCCCCGAATCATACACCTCAAATTCTGGTTTGGTATTGTTTTCCTTGAAAATGCGGGCGAAATCTTTCATGGACTTAAAAGTGTTGGGAAAGATAAAGTCCTCCGTCAGAGCAAGATACTTGCTTTCCCAATCAAACTTAAACTCCTTGCGGCGTTCGAGAACCTGAAAAAGGGCAAAATTGACGGAGCCGGCATTGAAAGAAGCCAGTTCGGGCTTGAAGGTAGATACTGGGACGAGACGCTGTTCGGCGGTCATGCCGAGTCCACCGCCGCTGGTGATGCAGATTACCATATCACATCTGCTCTTGATGCGAGTGATAACATCTTTGAAAAGATTAACGTCGGAACTGGGTTGACCCGTTTCAGGGTCTCGGACATGGATATGACATACAGCGGCCCCTGCTTCACACGCCTCAACCGCCTGGTCGGCTATCTGCTGGGGGGTAATTGGGAGATATTCTGACATGCTGGGCGTGTGAATGCTGCCTGTGATTGCTGCCGTGATGATTGCTTTTTCTTTCATTGACATCTTGTAGCGATTCCTCCTGAGGATTATCAAAGCAACTGTCTTTGTGGATTACATAGGCAGAAACAGATAAATCAAAGCAACAACGATAAATAGAACGAAGGTGGTGATCATACAATACCCATAATGTTCCGCATCTCCGTCTTTGTGGCTCCAAGGAGAGGAAGCGCCCAGAATGGCTGTATGGTGTTGGTTATGACTTCTCCTGCCGTGAATGCCATGGCAACTCGATTGAATGGGACGCCCAGTTGTGCTGCCGCCATGATAGTGGGCGGTCCTTGTACCATCCAGATGCCTCCGGACGAGGGTATGAACATGTTGATGATGCCCGCGGCAATCATGACGACGAGCGGGAAAAGAAAGGGGGTGGATATGCTTCCGAACCAAGCTGCTATTTCCTTGAGCAACCCCGTGTAAGCCATGATGCCGAATATTCCAGCGTAGAATGGGAACTACAGTATGATACCGTAAGAGGCTTCTGTAGCTCTTTTCACAGACTCTACGAAGCGAAGAATGCTGCCGTGAAGAACAATTGCGAACATAATGAAAAGGAGATTGAACATGTTGAGGTCAAGTTGGAGAAAAGATTTTTGTCTGAACCACAGGACTACCGCAGTGACAATCACGAGGCAGGTCAGTATCCATAAGATTCGGCTTCGATTCAGACGATCAGCAATGTCGTTGCCCTTGGGAAGTCCTTTGTCGAGGTCAACCATGTCCTTGAGTTTTTGGAGGGCTTCGTCGCTGATGGTCTTGGTTCTCTCGGGATCGGGATGCATAAGATAACAGAGCAACGCGCATAAGAGGGGTGACACAATCAAGGCCACTATACTGGCTGGGGCATAAATCGTTTTGTCAAACCCCATGGGGAGCAGCTTTGTCCCGATGGCTTTTTCTACAGTAGGGACTACGTCTGGGGCCCAGCCCCAGCCAGTCTGGTTAAGGAGAAGGGGCTCTGTAATAGATACCGACCAGGTGGTTGTCGCCATCGCACCTATATAGGCGCTGGCAACGAGCAAAGGCCAGTGGACTCCCTTGACCCTTCTCGCGGTGCCCAG
The DNA here is from genome assembly GCA_964427855.1 of uncultured Syntrophaceae bacterium. GTDB lineage: Bacteria > Desulfobacterota > Desulfomonilia > Desulfomonilales > Desulfomonilaceae > JAUPKT01. Next base: position 6,223 of record CAYRVH010000070.1, on the reverse strand, counting down.
ACAGAGGAAGATTCCACCCGTGAGCCCCAACCCCCAATTAACCAGACACAGAAGGGACGCCAGCAGGCTGACCCATGCAACCGCCATGGCAGGCGTCTTGGCGACGCCCGTCAACTTATCCAGGACGTAAGCGCCGGGGCGACTCATGGCTACCGAGAAGCCAAATATGAGGAGAATAACCATCTGCATGGAAAAAGCGAGGTAGGCCCAGAACCCCTTGTGCCACGCGGCGACAATGTCCAGCGGCCCTGCGTGAACAACCAGCATGGCAAGAATAAAAACAATGAACGTCAGAATGATTGCGAATATGAAGGAATCGGGGGTGATTTTTTCCATCCCGAAATGAAGCTTGTCGGCCATCTTGCTGAGTGGATTTGCCATCTTAAACTTCCTTTCTTCGTGTATGAAACGTACGTATGCTTCCACCTCTTCTCCTGCCCCAATCCGGAGTGAGGCGGAAGCTTCCCCCTCAGGCTGAGAACTTCTTA
>CAYRVH010000070.1:0-5721 GCA_964427855.1 uncultured Syntrophaceae bacterium | reverse complement strand
CCTTGGTGACCTGTTTCGGCAATGTGACAGCTCAATTAGATATGAGAGCTGGCCGCTGATGTCAAGACAAAAACTTTTTGGCAGGAATAACACACAAGGGCAAATCGCCGCAAATCAGCCGTGCTGGTGAAGCGCCCGTGCGGGTGCGTTAGTCGCGTGATGAGTCCCCGCTACGCCTACCCGAAGAGCTTTTGCGGCACGTAGTCTTTGGGCCGCACCTCTACCATGGAAATTGCCTCTGTGGGACATGTGACCATGCATAGACCGCAGCCCATGCACTTTGTTTGATCCACGAGAGCCGGCCCCTCGTCGCCTAGTGTGATCGCGGTGAAATAACATCGGTCGAGGCATGCGCCGCATGACGAGCACACGGTAGGGTCAACCGCGGCCGCAAACCGACTCGGCTCCACCACGCTGATACCCTTTTGAATCAAGATCGGCATGGTCTGACAGCAGCACGGGCAGCAATTGCAAATGAATTGATCCACTTCCTGTTTGTTCATGACCACGTGGATAAGACCGTCTTGCTCCGCTTCGCGCACTATGTCCAGGGCTTGCTCTTTGGTGAGTTTTCTACCCGTACCACGGGCTATGTTGTATTCGGCTCCACGATTAATTTGGAGGCAGGCCTCAAGCTTCTTGTCGCACTTGTGCGCAGTGAGACGGCACGTACATTTTGTGACTGAGATGGTTCTGGCGTTCTCGATGATCTCTTGAATGTCTTCGAACGCAAGGATGTGCGTCTTAGCTTGGATAGTCGCGCCTACAGGAATAACCCGGGTAAAAGGCCTTGGCATCATTTGGCTAAACGTGATGGCGACCTCTGGCCACTCGGCCTCCATGAACTCTTGCCACAAGTCCAGGAATGCCTGCGGTGCGTCTGGCCACAGAATCGACGCGTCGTGGAACTGAACGAGATCCCTCGACATCCTATAGGTGGGGGGATCGGTCTTTGCGGACGGAAACACGACACCCTTCACAAAGAGATCGTGCAGCATGTCTGTGACGCGCTGCTCAGACAGCCCTACCTTCTCGGCCAACGCAGGGGCGTTGCCTGGAAGAGCGAGCAGCAAATTTGCCTGCTCGGGACTCGCTATCATTCGCCACAGGTCTGCTATCCTCTGGGACTGGCCCAGCCCGATTCGCGACGCTAACTCCTGGTATGAATCATCCATGCGTCCGGCCTTTCTTCGTTCGATGCTCGCCCTGAACGCCGACGTCAATGATGTCTATGTGTTCAGCGCCTACTGTGGTATTCTTATCATAGTTCCTGAGCAATCCCAAACAAATGCGAGGGCGTAAGATATAGAAGGAGTGAATTGTGAAACCAAAGAGAGAGGTGGTTTCGACGAAGAATGCCCCTGAGGCGATCGGACCGTATTCTCAGGGGATCAAGAGCGGTGGCATGCTATTTGTGTCAGGGCAGATTGGCATTGATCCCGAGACAGGCGCCCTTTCGGAAGGCGGCATCGAAGCTCAAACTGACAGAGCGCTCAGAAATCTCAAGGGCATAGTGGAAGCCAGCGGCTTGGGCCTGGCGGATGTGGTAAAAACCACCTGTTTTCTCCAGAATATGGGGGATTTCCCGACATTCAACAAGGTGTACGAGTCATATTTTGCCACAGCGCCACCGGCTCGTGAAACTGTCGCAGTGGCTGCCTTGCCCAAAGGCGCGCTCGTGGAGGTGTCTTGCATTGCGGTCGCGGAGCAAATGTAGCTTTTGGATGGGGTCTGAGAAGGCAAGACTGCCACTTCGCACGAGCAACCAGCGGAGTGACGCCGCTTTTTTCGGGAGTACTCATGCTCATTGAATCATATACCCTTCACATCGACGTGGCGGATCACAGCGCACACGTGTTTGAATACGAAGCCATAGCCCATCTGCAGGTCGATATTCGGCAAGTCCTGCCGTATCTCAACGCAACCCTCAAAAACGGCACATATTTCCCCGATGCGCCCGTTTTTTCGTGGCGGCTCGATGATCACAAGGTTGCCTTCTGGCATGACAGGATAGCCGCTGATCATCTCGACAGCAGGGAGCAGGCCAAAGAAGTCATAGACAAGCTGGTCGCCATTGTGAACGACGTCTGGGAACGACGATCGGAGATTACGCCGGACGCATCCACCCATGACAATTTACAGCCGCTGGAGCTCTACCGATTGCTTCCAAAGACCAACTGCAAGACCTGTGGGGAAGCGTCGTGCTTCAATTTTGCACTCAAGTTGGCGGCCGGCATGATCGAACTGACGCAATGCACCCCGCTTTATCAGGATGAAAAATTCAAGGCTCACTTGGAGCGCTTGGAGCGCTTAATTGCATCAAAGAGGACGTTGTTATAGGCGATTGGCATTTTTGTATAGTTATTTTGGAAACTTATCACGAGATTGCTTCGCTTGGCTCACAATGACACCTCTATGGCCTCTCGTCACTGCGGGGAGCCGAAGGTGACGAAGCAGTGCCATCTCACATCAATCGAGCAGGGAAGCTCTCGCGAATTCGTGTCAACTATCGAGCATTGTTAGATCTTGCCAGACGCCGTGTTTGACTATCCGTGCCCCGCGCGTTTTCCTCCTTTTGCGCATGGTTTCCGACGGCTTTCCTGGGGAGGATACAACCTAAGGGATCAACGACAACCATGCGTGCATGCCAGCCACAAGCTGCGCTTCGCCGGGAACCTCGACTCGCTCTTTGTGTACGACAGCGCCTGTTCCAGCGTCCACAAATTCGCCGACGATCTCAAAGCCGGATTCCCGACCGCTGATGTCCACAAATAAGACCCCTGCAGCGCCTAAATCACTGGAGATCACCTGGAGCAGCGCCGCCCGCTGTTCAGGCCGGAGGCCTTTGCCCACGATAGCGGTCTTGATGTCGTGCGGCGCGAGTATTTCGACTCTGTCCCTTATATCCGGCGTCGGCGTCAGCTCTTCGTACATGGCATCGATTCGCTCTTGCGTGATGGGCGTGCGTATGCCGCGAAAAATTATGATGAAGGCTACTCTGGGCTTCCCTTGAGGAGAAAGAGTCCCCTTTGCCGTCACACCAGGCTGCTTCTGCCACGTGACAGAGCTCAGGGCAAACATAGGCTCCCCTTCAGCAAGAGCGTAAGAGGTCGCAGCGAGCATTACACAGGCTGCCGCGACGATGACTGCCAGATGCGTGGCAGCGCGGCGCGTCACGCAGGCCGTATCATCCACGTGGGTTCGAGAAACTTCCTTCGCAGTGAGAGCTTTGCATTCCATGGTCGTCATCCTTGATCACCAGTATGGTCAACCGGCGCGGGCCGTGCATACCCAACACCAGGGTCTTCTCTATGTCTGCGGTTCTGCTTGGACCGGTGATGAGTGTGATGTTCCGAGGAAGATCCGTCAACATTCTCATAACGTCAAGAAAGGTCTTGCGAATGCCGCTCTCCCGAAGCAGGGCAATATGATGTTCAGGGAAGAGACTCGCCTGAAGACGCTCTCGTATGGACCCGATGCAGACGATAGTTCCGGTATCCGCAATGCCCCAAGCGACTTCCTCGATGGCGGCTGAGGCGGCTGTGACCTCAGTCGATCTTCTGCCGGCCGGAATGGTGATTGTGCGTTCCAGTGAAGTCAATTGGGGGCAAAAAATTCGATCTTCTTCCCTGAGTATTGTCTGGATCGGTTCCTGTAGTCCATGTGGTTCCTCAATCACCACGCACGTCGCGCCTGATTGCGAGGCTCTGTGGACGAAGGTTTCCACGAGTTCACTGTTCATCAATGCATCTCCTGTTGAAAGGGACGCCATTGCGAATGGGTAATCTCTTGAAAATCGCCCTCCCCGCATTGGATGCCCCAAGAACGCTGGAGAGAAACGTCAGAATGTCCTGGGAGAATCGATAGACACCCGGGTAGCGGAATGAATTGCCGAGAATTTTCATGGCCAAAAGCTCAGATGAAGGGACCAATCCCCTGTGCGTCTTTTGGGCGCGTAGTCTGCCAATGAGCCGCGAGAGAGGAATCGCCACGGGGCACACCTCGTCGCACGCCCCACATAGGGTGCACGCGTCTACCAGTTCGTGGTGCAAGTCCATGCCAAAGATGAGGTTACTGAGCACAACTCCCATAGGTCCCACGTAGGGAGAGTTATAGGAGTGGCCTCCTGCAACGTTATAGACGGGGCATATATTCATGCACGCGCCGCATCGAATGCACGTGAGTATGTCGCGGTAGTCAGTTTGCGCGATCTCATATCGGCCGTTATCCACTACGATGATGTGCAGTTCTCCGTCTAGAGCAGGGGTGTCGCCGCCACAAGGGCCAGTAATTATAGACAAATACGCGGTGATGGTTTGGCCCGTGGCTGACGCCGGCAGCAGCCTCATAAACACGTCCAGGTCTTCGATCGAAGGAATGATCTTCTCAGGGGTCATTACCACGATGTGGAGCGACGGCGCGACCGTGCACATCCTGCCATTTCCTTCGTTGGTGAAGAGCGTTACGCTGCCCGTATCGGCTACCGCAAAGTTCGCGCCCGTGATCCCAGCCTCCGCCTCCAAAAACGCAACGCGTAGGCGCTCCCTGGCAATGGCAGCCAACATGCGTGGATCGTCGGTGAATGCCGCGGCCAAGACATCATGAAACAGTCTTCCTACCTGTTCCCCCGTCTTGTGAATCGCCGGCGCGGTAATGTGCGATGGTTTTTCGCCTGCCAAACTCACGATGTATTCACCCAAATCTGTTTCGACGACCGAAAATTGCAACGATTTGAGGCGTTCATAAAGGCCGATTTCCTCAGTCACCATAGATTTGGATTTTACAATTTTTTGGGCGCCTTGTTGTCGTAGAATCTCCACCACTTTTGCGTTTGCCGATTCGGAGTTGCGGCAATGATGGACGTGCGCCCCTTGATGAGCAGCGTGCGACGCGAATTTTTCCACATAGTCAGAGAGTTGTTCGACGATGCGAAGGCGGATGCATCTGGCTTCGTTTCTGAGCTGCTGGAAGTTAATATTACTGAGCGTTTCCTGACGCTTGGCAAGCGCGATGCGGGTGGCCCTTGGCAGCGCTTGACGAAGGATGGGATCCGTCAAGGCTTGACATGCACGTGATCGAAAGCTGTCGTTGCGTTTCATCGTCACGGCCCGATGTTTGTGCCGCGTTCTGTTGCAGAAGGCATGAAAAAAGCCCTCTTTTCGGTGGAAAGGAGGGCTTTCTCGTGTGGATCCCGGCGACGACTTACTCTCCCACGCGGTCGCCCACGCAGTACCATCGGCGCTGGAGGGCTTAACTTCTGTGTTCGGAATGGGAACAGGTGTTTCCCCTCCGCTATGGCCACCGGGAAGGTGTCATGATGTATGAGTGCTCGTGCACGGTCATTGAGGCCATGCACGTGTATATCAACCAAATAGGGAGATCAAGGATACAGATAGTGTTGGGAATCAAGCCGCACGACCTATTAGTACCGGTAAGCTCCATGCGTTACCGCACTTCCACATCCGGCCTATCTACCTCGTCATCTTCGAGGGGTCTTCAGGGGCCGAAGCCCGGGATATCTCATCTTGAGGTCGATTTCCCGCTTAGATGCTTTCAGCGGTTATCCGATCCGGACGTAGCTACCCGGCTGTGCCGCTGGCGCGACAACCGGAGCACCAGGGGTCCGTCCATCCCGGTCCTCTCGTACTAGGGACAGATCCTCTCAGATATCCTGCGCCCGTGGAAGATAGGGACCGAACTGTCTCACGACGTTCTAAACCC
>CAYRVH010000069.1:0-14475 GCA_964427855.1 uncultured Syntrophaceae bacterium | reverse complement strand
CAGCGTACCACTTATAAATCTCGTTCGGTTGTACAAAGAAGCCGGACCAGCTAGCCAAGCACCCTGACCGTAAAGAGGATGACTCACAATTTGTGACTTTTGAAGGGTATGCCCCTGCCGTCACGACCTACTTTTTTTCATACAATTTTCCATCAGCCATGACGTACTCAGCATCCAGCACTGCCACATGGACCGGCGCGCCTATGACGAGCTGTCCTTTGATAACGGCGCCAATCTTGCCTATCACTTCAACTTCTTGGTTCACGCGAGGCACGTAATCGCGTATGGCCTTGGTATTAAAGGCCCATTTGCCGCCCAAGACAGTTTTCCCTCCCGAGAGCTCGCCAGCCTGAGGCTTGCAGACAACAATGTCGCCTTCTCTCGTCTCGACCACTCCACTCAGGACGAAGTATCGTCGGTCGTTGGGAAGCTGCGTAGGCGGTTTTTCGACAAGCTCATCGCCCGGTACCGCGTCGAGACGCCGCACGAGGTCTGCCATGGTCATTTTGGGGGCCTCTTTTGCTGCGTACACCTCTTCGGAGGACTCGCCGGCTGCTTTCCCAATCTCAGCGGTTAAGTTGACCATGCGGCCTTCACGCCAGATAACCAACGCTACCGATTTGCCTGGGGCATAGCTTTGGACCAAGTTCTTCAACCTCATCGCCGACCCTATTTCTATATCATTGCATTTCAGGATGACGTCCCCCGGCTGGACTCCAGCCTTCCACGCCGGTGAATAGCGAAGCACCCGGAACACGAAGGCGCCGCCTTGACCAAAGAGTCGCAATCCCTTGAAATCCTTTTCTTTGACATCTCGTATGTCAACGCCAAGGAACCCCCCCTTGTCTTCTGGGCTTTCCACTGCGGCTACGCCGGTTGCCACATATCGCGTCAATATCTCCACGACTTCGGGTTTTCCTAATTTTTCCGCCAGTTGAAGCACGGTCCCCACATTTCTGACCTTGGTATGCACATCTGCGCCGTTTTTGAGCAGCAGCTTTATAAAATCGATGTGCCCGTTGCTGACTGCGACCATAAGGGGCGTAATGCCTTCTTTGTCTTTCAAATCAGGCAAAGCCCCTTTTCCCAACAATAGCTTGGCAACGATCACGCGGTTCACTGCTGCCGTGTAAAATAGGGCGCTTCTTCCTTGGTTGTCCTCGGCATTTATATCGGCGCCATGCTCCCACAGGAGTTCGACCACCGGTAGATAACCTTCGTAGGAGGCAAGCATCAGGGCGGATATGCCTTTTTTCGTCTTCGCATTGACGTCCGCGCCCGCCTGTATGAGGAGAGACACGCTTTCTTGATGTCCGTTGGAGGCGGCGGCTATCAAGGGCGTCCAACCATCGGAATCCCTCAGGTCCCTCGCGGCGCCGCTATCCAATAGAAGACTCAAAATCTCTTTGAAGTTCCTCGCAGCCGCGTAATGGAGCGGCCCAGAGCCTTTCCGATCCTTGAGATCGGGCGATGCGCCATGATTCAGGAGGGCCCTGGCCTCCTCAATCTTGTTATATTTCGTTGCTTCGAGCAAGGCGGTCCATCCATTCTCCCGCATCTGCTTGTCAGGCTTTGCCCCTTTGTCCAATAGGAGGTTCAGGATTTCGAGATGTCCATGGCTTACCGCTTCTACGACCGCGGTCTTACCCTTTTCGTCCGCCGCATCGACATCCGCGCCTTTCTCTAGCAAGGCAATTACTATATCACTATTGCCGACGCCTGACGCCGCGATGAGCGGGGTCCTTCCCTGCCTGTCCCTGGCATTCGGATTTGCTTTCTTTTCAAGCAGAGATCGGACGGCTTCTTCATGACCGTTCTCCGCGGCCAAAAGGAGCGGCGACTCCCCTGATTTGTTTGCGATATTAACGTTGGCGCCGTGGGAGGTCAGAAAACCTATGACGTCAACATTGCCTTTTTCGGCTGCCAACGTAAGGGCGGTATCCCCATCGTCGTCTCGACTGTTGAGGTCCATCTTCTCCCGTACAAGTTTTTCCAACACACGCAGGTGTCCATTTTTCGCGGCATAGATGAATGGTGGAAAAACCTGTTTGGTATCGCCTTTCATCGTGACACGCGCCTTTTTCTCAAGGAGCGCGTCCAGCACCTCGGCGTATCCCAGACATGATGCGAGAAAGGCCGCAGAGCAATTGCCGTTTCGAGACTTGGAGTCGGGGTCAGCGCCTTGCTCGAGCAGTGTTTTAACCCTCTTGAGGTCTCCTCCCATACAAGCTTTGAGCAGTTGCGACCCGAGTTTGCCCTCGGCGGGGACTTGTGCGCCTGCCTGCAGCAAATAAGAAACAAGAGGAGCGTGACCTTGTTTGCATGCGATGATGATGCCGGTGTCGTTGTTCTTGTCTGATACATTGAGATTCGCTCCCCATTGGACAAGTCTCGACACTATTTCTTGCGACCCTACCCTACACGCGTACATCAACGCATCGCGGCCAAAGGCGTCCTTCGTATGAACATTAGCCCCCTTTTCCAAGAGCAAGGCAGCTGCACCAGGTCGGTTATTTCTCGCGGCCTCGATCAAGGCTGTTCTGCCCTCTTTGTCGGAAAGTTGAATATGAGCTCCGGAGCTCAGCAGTTCGACGACCGTCTTGTCATGGCCGTTTGCAGACGCTCTGATCAATGGTGTTTGGCCCTCGGAGTCGCGCACATTGACATTTGCGCCTTTTCTTATCAACGAGGCTGCTCGGTCCGCATCTCCTTTCACGGAGGCTTCCAGGAGCTCTTCCTCCAAAAGCCCCGCAAAGACGGAAGGGACTACAAAGACAAAAACCCCGATCAGCAAGCACACATACTTCATGATCTTTGCCGTCATCATCTCGCACCTTCCCCTCACATAAAGACCGCCCTCATTACGTCTTTCAGTTAATTCGTCGCGACTTTCTCATCATCACAAAAGGCGCGACTCAGGTAGGGGCATATTACGATGTCAAATTGTCAAATAAGGACAATAACAAAAAAAAATTCGCAATTCACTATTTTTTAGAGAGAGAATAAACCGCGCAACACCCCCTCTCGCCTCCAAATCATTCGACGAGAGGACAAGTCTCAATAAAAGCCAGCACATCAGCCAACTTCGCAGAAGCAACGGCTATGCAAGAGTCCGCAGCGCCATAGTAGCAAAGAAGATCCTCCCCCTTGAGAATCCAACCGCACGGGAATACAACATTTCCCACATCTCCCACTGTTTCATAACTCTCGCGGGGGCCAAAAATCCAGCCCTCAGTCCTTCTTATTAAACGCGTTGGATCATCCCCGTCGAGCAAAGCCAATCCAAGCCGGTAGAGGCAGCCGGCCGCCGTATCTCGTACGCCATGATATAAAATCAACCACCCCTTTGAAGTGCGTAATGGCGGGGCCGACACGCCTACTTTATTGGCGTCCCACCACCCGCCGCGTCGGGCTGGTATCACCACTCGGTGGTCGCCCCAATGAAGCAGATCCGGCGAGAAGGATATCCAAATGTGCTTCTGAGCCCCTGGAAACGCGCACACCGGTCTATGCAGCATCGCATATCTTCCACGAAACTTTACTGGAAACAGTGCAGCATCTTTGTCTTCCGGAGGCATGACAGGACCGAGGCGTTGAAAGGATCGAAAGTCGTCTGTGAGCGCGAGCGAGACCAATGGCCCTACTTCGGAGTATGCGGTGTATGCGATCACCCATCTACCCATGTCTTCCAACCAGGTGGCCCGAGGGTCTTCGATGCCCCACATCTCTTCTGGATGTGTACGCGGCGACGGCAACAACGAAGGGGTAGGCTCTATGTGCCATCCGTCAATCCCGTTCGCGCTCCGCGCCGAGCACAGGTGGGAAAGACCCGTTTTTTCCTCCACTCGAACCAGGAGGACAACCTCGCCCCCGACCACGGCCGCGGCCGGATTGAACACAGAATTGACCGAATAAGGCCAGTCTTTTGAAGTCAATATAGGATTTTTGGGATGCCTTTGAAAAAGCTCGTCCAATTCATACTCTTTCATGACGAAGAGCCCATGAAACCCGTGTTTAGAACTCCAGCGGCAGCTCAATTGGCTTGCCAGACCTTACCGCCTCATTTGCCAAGGCATAAGCCTCATTGTATTGCCTCGCCACAACTTCCCACGAGACGACCTCATCGAGATATTTTTTTAACCTGTCACCCAGCCGCAGCCTGAGTTCTTCGTCGCACGCCATTCGAATGACTTGGTCTCGCAGCATCCTTTTCGTGGTGAAAAGAAGTCCGCCCCCGCTTTCCAGGGCCTGAGCCGTGAGTCCTTCCATCGGGGCGGTTGTAATGAACGGTTTGTTGAGCGCGATGATTCGCGCGAGCGTGCCGGACTGAGTTTCGTCACTGGATGGGAGCACGCTAAAATCACACACGGCCATGACTTTGTAATATATCTCGCCTCGAGGAATGAACTCGAAATATCCTGCCAAACCCTTTTGCTCAAGAACCTCTACCTGGTGGCGATATTGCTGATACTCTTTGAGGTCGTTCGGGTCGCGCATGGACCCGGCCGCCAGAAGACTCCACTCTTGGCCTGATTCTCGGAGAATCGCGTCGTGGATTTCCTCCCACATCGAGGTCAAGATGTCCCAGCGTTTGTTGGATTGAATCCATCCCACCAATCCTATGATGTGCTCGCTCAGGTAAGGAAATCGGTCTAAACCGATTTCCGTTCTCAAGCGAGGAATGTCTTCTATGCCCCATCGTCGATCCGGCCGCGCTCCGTGGGGAACCACCATAATATTGCGAGGCGTCTTCCACACGCGGCCTGCAAAGTTCCAATCGAGGCGCCACTTCTGATAATGGCACTTCAGCAATACAATGTCCGCCCTCTGGCACATTTGATACACGAAATTAGCCTCGAACTCCGTCAGTCTGCCATGTACAGTGTGAGGTTCCACCACAGTTGGATATGCGCTCAGCGAGCTCAAAAGGCTCAAAAAACCCTCGTTCCCGTCCCCTTGGCCACGCGCATCGATGTAGTTGTACAGACCGTATTCGTGTTCTAGGTGCACTGCGTAGGGACGCAGCTCCCGCACCTTGTCCACCACCGGGACCCACCAATCACGGCGGGTCATATCGATGAGAGGAAAGACCCCATGCCCTTGTCCGTCAATATGAGAGATGACATATACCTCTCTTTCGGGATTAGCTTTGCGGATAAATTCCCGGGCTTCTTCAGCAAAGGTGGCAATGCCGCAAAGCCGTGGGGGATAGCTCGATATCATCACAATTGGTTGCAGGTTGCTCACGCTGTCATCCTCAATAGTCCAAAAGGTAATTTTGGCCGAGACGGTCAGCTGGCGCCTCGACGATAACTGGAGCCCGCCATTAATAGGCCCATGTCACGCTCGCCATCGTTGCATCGAAGACGAATGTGTAACCCACCGGGTATTAGATTTCAAGTGTGGTTCATCGCAGAAACGAAGGCGCAGCAGCGCGCCGGGAATCCTTTTTTTCGAGTGTTTCCAGACGTGACCCTGCGACCTGCTGAGAACGCAGCTCAGAAAGGCCGATAAGGGCCAACAGAAAGGAGATAAGGGATTCTGCGCCTTGATTGGCGCTGACGCCGCTTGAATCTATTCCATCCGCTACTGAGCCGTCTGAGAAATCATAGAGGGCAACGTTAAGCCGATTCCTCCCCAGAAACCATTCGAAGGCATGCTGCGCATGAACGAGATAGGCGCTGTGGCCAGTTACCTGATAGGCAGCTAAATACGCCTCCACCAGGTATCCCGCGTCGATTGGCTGCTGGCCAAAAGTTGCTTTGGTTCCGCCCTTGACGTACCACCCTTCGTTGCCGATCAACTCGAAGTATGCGCCGTTCCATTGCACGGAAGTGAGGAAGTCCAAAGATTCCAATGCAATAGTCAAATGGTCGTCTATGTGGGTAATCTGGTAGGCCCGGAATAACGCCTCCGGGAGCTTCGCATTCCCGTACGTCAAGGCGTCCTCAAACCACCGCCAGTCTTCTGCGCGATGGGCGTGGTAGCTCGCCGCCAAATCGTCAGCGAATTTTTCCAAGAGTCCGCGAAACCGACTGGCCCCTGCAAAGCGGTCTAACAGATAATAGAACCCAAGCATCGCATAGGCCTTTCCCCTCAGGTATTGCATCTCCTCGAGCCTTGGCAGCGATTTTTCCATCATGTTTTGAGCCAGGTGCCGCAGCCGCTGAGTAGGCCCCCATCTCACCACCGTCCCCAGTCCCCAGATCACTCGCCCGAGCGTGTCATCAGCGCCTTCTTCGTCCAAGAAACGACGGTCATAGGCCATGAAGTTGTGGAAGCGACCGTTCTCTATCTGTGCATGCTTCAAGAAGGCCATATATGTGCGGATCAAAGGGAGCACCGCGTCGCCCTTTGTTTGATTGTAGTACATCATCAACGCCGCCAAGCAGCGTCCAACGTCGTCTGAACTGTATCCGTGATCCCTGTCCGGTATGCCAAATGCAGCGTGCTGAAGCATGCCGACGTCGTCTGACAACACCAGCAGATGGTCCAGTTTTATGTCGGGCAAGGTGGCCTGCGGCGCGACGCGAGGCTTCCATACCTCTCTTACTTCTTTGTGTTCCCTCTCCCTCATTACGCTCTGAAACAGTTGCACGTAACGTCTGGCCACTTCCCTCCATATCATCTGCCGCCCGAACTCGTACGCCCTCTTGCGCATTCTATTGCGCAGCACTGGATCAGCTATCAATTCGACAAGAGCCTCAGACAGAGCGTTTTGATCCCCAAAATCAACCAGAACCCCTCTGCTGTCTGCCAGCATCTCCTCAGCATACCAATAGGGGGTGGATACGACGGCTTTGCCCATTCCCATGGCGTAGGCTAAAGTTCCCGATACGACTTGCTCTCTCGAATGATAAGGCGTAAGGTAAATGTCGCACGCGCACATATATTCGATGAGTTCCTGTAAGTCCACGTATCTATTGTGGAAAACTACGTGATCCTCCAAGCGGAGGTCTCGCACCCGCCTTTCCAAAGACAAACGATATTCCTCTCCATAAACCCGTTGAACCTCCGGGTGGGTCGCTCCCAATACAATGTAGATAAGGTCAGGAAACCTCTCCACCACCGGTAACAGCGCGTTCAAAGCCGTCTCGATCCCTTTGTTTGGGTTGAGCAGTCCAAAGGTGAGGATGACGGTTCTTCCTTCTACGCCGAACTGGTCTTTATAAAAATTAGAATCCACGAATGGGACGTCAGGAACGCCATGGTGAATGAGCACGATCTTGTCTTCGGGGACGCCATACACAGACTGGAGAAGCCGCACGCCTTTGGCGCTCATGGCTACCAGTCTTTCGGAGGCGTCGATGACGCTCTCGAAAGACTGACGGTATTCCGGGGATGGATTGCTCAGCACGGTATGGCAGGTGGTGATGACCGGCTTTCTGAGATGACTCAGCAACACAGACAGATACTTGCCTGCTTCTCCTCCAAATATGCCGAATTCGTGCTGCAGACTGATCACTTGCGCTGACGAGCCGTTGAGATATTCGGCGGCTCGAGCATAGTCACGGATTTCGTTCTTCCTTATTTCAAAGGTTACTTGGGGCGGGTAGTCGAGCGATTCATGCGCGTGAGACAGGGCTGTCACGCGATACGGCACGTTACCCGTTTCCGCTGAAATGGCATCAGCCAAATCCTTGGTGAAGGTTGCTATTCCGCACCTCCGAGGAACCGACGTCGCTACGTACACGAGATCTATTTCCGGATGCAAAATTCCGACGTAAGATCGATCCTTCATCTTTACCCCTTGCCTGCGACGATGTTGCACACGATCCTGCGCTCGAAATGCCACACTTTACATAGTGAACAACTTCAAACCTATTGATTCAACGAATAATTTTACTATTTCGATGCTCATGTCTGTTGAGGTTGTCAACCCCCGCCTGCCGCGCACATGCCCTCAACGCGCCCCGAGCACTTGACAGAACGCCTAGGCATTACAGAACTAATTATTGAAACACAATGATGGCCGAATAATATCGAAGAAACGTCATGAACCGAGTATAATCGAGGGCGACTGTAATTCATCAACAGGGAGGTTCCCACAATGCGTGTAGCGATGCTTTCGCCCATTGCATGGCGCACTCCTCCTCGGCATTACGGCCCATGGGAGAGGGTGGTCTCGCTGCTCACGGAAGGATTGGTGAGAAAGGGCGTCGATGTGACACTGTTCGCCACAGCGGATTCTGAGACTACGGGAACACTCCATGCCATCGTACCCCGTCCCTACGAGGAGGACAAGAATCTCGACCCAAAGGTATGGGAATGCCTTCATATCAGCGAACTTTTCGAAAGAGCCGAAGATTTCGACCTTATCCATAATCACTATGATTTTCTGCCGCTGAGCTACACCGGATTGGTGCAAACGCCGGTGATAACCACAATACACGGCTTCTCATCGCCTAAAATCCTCCCCGTGTACAAGAAGTACGACGGTAAAGTCTTTTACGTCTCTATAAGCAATGCGGACCGAGCGCCAGATTTATCATATATAGCAACTATTTACCATGGCATAGATATAGAGAGTTTTACGTTTCAAAAATCCCCCGAGGACTATCTTCTCTTCTTTGGACGCATCCATCCAGACAAAGGAACCCGCAACGCAATCGAAATAGCCAAGAGGGCGCGAAGGAAGATCGTACTCGCCGGGATAATTCAAGATCACGAGTACTTTCACAGAGAAGTGGAGCCATCCATCGACGGAGACCATGTGGTTTACATCGGCAGCGCGGGCCCTGAAAAAAGAAACGAGCTCTTGGGACGCAGCGCAGCCCTCCTGCATCCCATCCAATTCGAAGAGCCCTTTGGGCTGTCTCTCGTGGAGGCAAATGCATGCGGCACGCCGGTCATCGCGTTTCCGAGGGGCTCGATTCCGGAAATTATCACTCACGGCGTGAACGGGTTCTTGGCCCGGGACGTCGAAGATGCCGTCAACTTGACCCAGCGATTAAAGGAAATTTCGCGCTTTGATTGCAGAAAGATGGCTGAAGAGAGGTTTTCCCGGGAACGAATGGTCGACGATTATTTGCACGTGTATGACCAGGTCATCTCCTGCACAAGAAGAGAGGACCACCGGCCTTGGGGCTATTACCAGGTCTTGTCTGACGCCCCTACTCACAAGGTAAAGCGTATCGTGGTTTTTCCCGGGAAGCGACTCAGCCTGCAAGCCCATCGGCACAGATCGGAACACTGGATGATCGTGGGCGGCGCAGCAGTGGTGACCCGCGACGATGAACACATTCCAGTAAAAGCCGGCGACGCAATCGATATCCCACAGGGGGCTCGACATAGAATTTCCAATGTAGGCAACGGTGAAGTCGTTTTTATCGAAGTCCAGACTGGCGACTATTTCGGCGAAGATGACATCGAGCGATTTGAGGATGATTACGGAAGGGTATAACATCCATGTCACGGGCGAGCAGAAATTGGCCGGTGCGGAGATCGCCGGCGAATCCTATACTCACCAAGGAGCAGATACCATACCTGGTCGAGACGGTTCACAATGCGGGCGCGATAAAGACTGATGACGAATACGTTCTTGTGTTTCGCGCGCATCGACGAAACGGGCGGTCCATACTCGGAGTGGCGCGAAGCCAGGATGGCTTTCGTTTTACCGCGGACCCTGAACCCTTCATGACGCCGAGCACGGAAGGGTTGTTTGCCGAGTATGAGGAGTTTGGCGTCGAGGATCCCCGAATCACGCGGTTGGGAGATGTCTATTACCTCACCTACAGCGCGTATTCCAGACTCGGCGTCAGAATTGGCCTGGCCAAAACCCATGATTTTCGATCCGTAGAGCGTGTCGCGTTCATCACCGAGTCGGACTGCCGCAACGTGTGCCTGTTCCCAAAAAAGTTCGGCGACAGATTTGCCAGATTGGATCGACCCCACACGCACATCGCGCCATGGTCTATCTGGATTTCCTACTCGCCCGACCTCGTCCACTGGGGCGACTCTCAATTGGTTATGAAACCTGCGCCATATCATTGGGATGAGATGAAAATCGGACCGGGAGCTCCTCCTATTGAGACAGACAAAGGATGGCTGAGCATCTATCACGGCGTGTTCCAGACAATGGATGGCGCCGTCTATCGTCTTGGCTGCGCCCTTCACGATTTAGAATGCCCGGAGCGCATCGTCGGAATTGCTGATGACTGGATATTGCAGCCTGAGGATCCATGGGAAATCTCCGGTTACGTGCACAATGTCATATTCACCTGCGGCGCTATCCCCGAGGAAGACGGCACAGTCAAGATTTATTGGGGCGCCGCTGACACCGTGCTTTGCGTCGGCTCAGCTTGTATCGAGGAGCTCACCGACCTGTGTGTGAGCGCTTCCCGCACTCCGTAGCGGTATCAAGCGCCCCGGAGACGCGATGCGGCGAAATAAAGCGGCCAAAAGGGCCGAGGAGACATGGCATTGAAAAAAGTCCCGTTGGTCGTGATGTGGGCCATTGCCTTCGCCTTCGTAGAAGCCGCAGTCGTGGAGTACTTGCGAGCATTGTATTACCCATTGGAACGGGGTGGATTCCAGTTCCCTTTGCAGACTTGGGAGGACCTCTGCTCCATGGGCTGGGAACATCTTAGGAGATTGTACATCGAATTAGGTCGTGAAGCCGCGACGCTGGTGATGTTGGCGACACTTGGCGCCGCTGTAGGCCGCAACAGACGTGAAGCATGGGCTCACTTCATGATCGCCTTTGGTACGTGGGATATCTTCTTCTATGTATGGCTCAAGCTGTTTCTCGGATGGCCTGAAAGTCTCTGGACATGGGACCTCCTGTTTCTCCTGCCGGTTCCGTGGGTTGGGCCGGTTTTGGCCCCCGTGATAATCTCCTTGTGTCTGATCGGCTCTGGTCTGATCGTGCTATGGTACGAGCAGCGGGAGCAGCCATTGGCGCTGAGCTGGATTGAATGGGCGTTGATTTCTGCGGGTGGCCTTGTCGTCATCCTGTCGTTTTGCCTGGACGCAGAGAACGTCTTGAACGGCGGGATGCCTCGCCATTTTTCGTGGTGTTTGTTCGCCCTTGGTTTATCCACGTCTTTGGTCACGTTTGGACGGGTAGTGTACCGCAACAAGTCATAAGCCGCATCTTTGTGGCTGTTTTCCAAATGACACGTGGATTCACGAGGGGCGTCAGCAGCAGTCCCCGGCCCAGGCCGAGCTCGCCTTAACGTTTTTGCTCCTCGCAATGACAAGGAAACTCCCAAAATGTCACTGCGAAGGCAGAGAGGCAATCTGTCCTGGAAATCGACGCGCTCGTCAATTTAGCCGCCCCGGTTCTACCGGGAGAGTCACCTGCGGTGGCCTCACCGGACCGGGGACCGCAGGCGGTTCGATCCCGGGGTCTATGGGTTTGGGGGTGATTGGTTTAGGTCTAATGGGCGGTTCGGAAGGTTCAGAACCGCCAGAAGCCAACGCAATAGGCTCTTGCCCCCCTGCCATGTCGAGGCTCCAGCCCGTTGCTCCTTGATCAGTGCCCGCG
Organism: uncultured Syntrophaceae bacterium; assembly: GCA_964427855.1. Lineage (GTDB taxonomy): Bacteria > Desulfobacterota > Desulfomonilia > Desulfomonilales > Desulfomonilaceae > JAUPKT01. The sequence goes on along the minus strand of CAYRVH010000069.1, from coordinate 2,987 downwards.
GAAGCCTTTACAGTGACGATACTCCCTGAAGCCGTCAAAGTAACCCCGCACTTTTTTGTTGGCCCAGGATATCCGTATTGGCCGGTCGTGTCCGCCAGCACCGCCTTTACTGCGCCGGCGATATCTGTTGCCACGGAAGTACCCTTCAAAGTTGCGTCGGTGAGGTACTTTTGTACGGCTGCTTTGACATTGTAAAGATCGGCAATCGCCGCCTGATCGCATGCCGTCTTTTTGTAGTTGTTGTAGTATGGGATTGCGATGGCGGTGATGATGCCGATGATAGCTACGACAACCATAAGTTCGAGCATAGTGAACCCTTTTGAATGACGCATGGTCTCCTCCGCACCCAGGCCTTGCTGCGCCTGCCATGGGGGAATTTTCTGTTGTGCATGGAAAAGAGCAAAAATCGTGCCACAAGAATGGAACGTCATCATTCATGAAATCGATGAGTTATGGAAAGGAGGAAACAGCGTCCCCTCAAAAGGAACAAAAATTGTCATACACGTCGGACAAAAAATGGAAAGTCTTGATATGACGTGAGTTGTCTGCGTCAAGCTCCTTGACAAAACCACCGCTCAAAAAAGCACCTCATACACACAGAACACAAATACGGTGAAACTCACACACACCAACGATGGTTTCCAGAGATAGCGGTATCCTCTGGCCAAATCAGAGCAAAAGTATTGTTGATTCACCAACATGCAGAGATGAACCGGGGAGAGCATCATTCCCACAAAACCGAATCCGTAGGCCAGAAGGCAATACGGATAGGGAGATGCGCCGTGGGGGACGAGGCTCACGACCAGCGGAAAAGCAGCTCCGACAAATCCCATCGCAATGCCTGTCACCAGACCCGCCACCAATGGCAGTGTCGCGACAATGGCCAAAGACGGAATGTTATAAGCGGCCAACTCGTCCTTGAGGACTTCTATGACCTTCGACTCTGTGAGAATACCCTTGAAGGACATGATACCGATGATGATGAGAAACATGTAAAAGACGTGTCGATTGAAAAAAGCAGAGGCAACCGCGGTGGCAGACACCTTGTTGGTCGCTATGATGGCGGCTATGGCGCAGCCAAGGGCCAAGACGAAATTCAGATTGCTCGGCCAAAACCTCCCCACTTGCCACCACCATCCGGCAATCCAATGAATTCCGTGAAAGATGAACATCCCTGCAATCACGATGATGATGGGCAGAATTTCTCGCAGGAATCGATTGACGGACTCGCGGGACACCTTCCCATGCATTGCAGGGGGGGCTGAGAGTCCCCGAAGGATAAACGCCGCGCCGCCGGCCACTGCGCCTATGGTCAATGGCGACTGAAAAAGGGTGAGCTTCCACGCTTCCACGCCGAACAGGGAAACCGCCAAGACGACGCCTGGGTAAAGAGGCCACCAAAACTCGACAATATGCCTAAACCAATAATTAATTGCGGCCTTCAGTTCCAAAGACGCAGGGTTGTCCGTTAAGATCGCGGCCACCATGGGCGCAGAAAACACCGCGCCTCCTGGCATAGGGAGGAGGCCGATGAGGGCAGGCAAGGCCACCAGGGTAAACTTGGCCCGTGGGGAAATCAGGCTGAATGCTTGGACGATGCGTTCCAATCTGCCGCTTTTCCCCAGCAAATCACTCAACATCAGGATCAGGCCTAACGTCAAGGCCAACCAAAGCGATTGGGATGACCGCGAAAAATCCCACGTGAGCAGCCACACAGTCCAAAAATCCATGCCCATCCACAACCCAATGACCGCGCCTCCCACAATGAGTCCGATGTACAGGGGAAAAAATTTTCCCATAAACAGGATCACGCCAAAGGTAGCGAGGATTTTGATGAGAGCAGGAATATGGTAGAAATCCAAGGGGTCACCTAATGAGGCGTAGGCGAAAACGTGAGGAGCCCGCAACATAAGCTCATGGTCAGATTTCCCTCAAGGGCATCTTTTCGCGCGAGGCAAAATAGCTAGGCGCTCGCCCGCCTCTGCATGGGCTCGGCCTCAAAGAGGCGTATCTGCTTCATGTTTGCCCAAATGAGCAGCCACGACATGCAGCCATCGCAAGATGTCCAGCCGACATGCGTGATGATCGTCGTTTAACGACGGAGCGCTGCATTCTTCATAGAGAGTTTGCGCCGTCACGAGGCAGACTGGCCAGCCGGGCACATGGTGAAAAGAGCCGCCTCCGTCGTTTGCCCTGTACACCATGAAACAATGCTCGTCACACCATACCCGATAGGGAATCCCTTCGTGTTCAAAGGAGAGTACTTCCCCGAATATTCGCAACTCGTTGAAAAAACCCTTGATTGCCCTGAGCGCCTCATGCGGAGTGTTGCCAAGAGACACGCCTATCTCATCCAACGAACACAAGTCCTCTCCTGAAGCCATGACCCGTCCCTCACGTGCGCAGCCCCGATGACGTTCTTCTTACACGAGCTCTCCGATTCAATCGCCGCGGCCAAACTGAGCCGTATAACGATGCCAAAAATCCTCCAGTGTGAACCGATGGCATTGTGTTCCTTGACACTCTACGCCGAAACTCGCGCTGATGGTTCCCATCTTACAAGAGTCAACAAAGTCGCGACCCGAGCGTAATCCCTTTATAAAACCTGCTCGGAATGCATCGCCCGCGCCTGTAGGGTCCACCGCCTTGCCAACGCGCGCTGCGGGGACGGCCCATTCATCCTTATTGGTCGCCACCACGCAGCCTTTTTCTCCGAGAGTGGTGACAACCGCGCGGGTCCGTCGCAAGAGCTGATCCTTGTTTTCTCCTGTGATCCGCATGACCATTTCAAGCTCGTAGTCGTTGGAAATGAATACATGGGAGCCGGTAATCATATGCAAGAGGTTCTTTTTCGAGAGCGCAGGAATTGACTGGCCCGGATCGCAAATATAAGGGATTCCTTTGTCCTTATAGATAGCGGCAAAATCAACCATATCTTGCAGGTTGCCGGGAGCGATTATGGCGAGCGTGCTGTTTGGGTCAAGGCC
>CAYRVH010000068.1:12841-15004 GCA_964427855.1 uncultured Syntrophaceae bacterium | reverse complement strand
CATGGGATAGAGAAGAAACCGGCCACACGAGAGCTTATCAACTGGGTGAGGGCCCTGCGCCTCGATCCTGATTTCCGTCCCAAGGAGCTCGTGCATGGCAAGATCCCGTTCCTGGGAATCCTTTTCAAGAAAAGCCCTGATTATCAGCAGGCTCTTCAGCAAATTCGCCGCCGCAGATGACGGCCATTTGATGTGAGAATAGCTTATGTTCGTCGATTTCTTCTATCTGCTGAGAGACTCGGGCATTCCTGTGACACCTACGTCCTTCCTCAAGCTCCATGAGGCATTGAAGACCGGCTTGGTGAAGGGATTGGATGATTTCTATTCCGCGGCGCGTACCATCCTCGTGAAAAGTGAGAGATACTTCGACATGTATGATCAGTTATTCGCTCATTTTTTCCGTGGAGCAGAACTCCCTGATTTTACAGCTGTGGAATTAGAGGCAACTGCTCGAGCGCTCTTGGAAGAATGGCTCAAAGATCCGGAGGCCTTGGCCAACGCCTTGGGTATGACCCAGGAGCAGCTCAAAAGCATGTCGCCGGACGAGCTGATCAAATATTTTCTCGATCGTCTCAAAGAACAGACAGAAGCCCATCACGGCGGAAGTCGATGGATCGGGACTCGAGGCACGTCTCCAGTGGGTCACTCCGGCTTCCATCCAGGAGGGATGCGCGTCGGCGGACGTTCCATGAACAAATCCGCGGTAAAGGTGGCCATGGAGAGGCGATATCGTGATTATTCCCTCGACGCGCCGCTCACGCAGGCCCAAATCGGCGAGGCGTTAAAAAGACTCAGGAGGCTTGTGCCCGTCGGCCCAAAGGATAGACTGAATGTAGATGAGACGATTCGAGCCACCACAAAGAACGCCGGCGAGATTGAGATCGTCTTCGACCGGAGTCTGCGCGATCGGCTCAAGGTAATATTGATGATCGACAACGGCGGCTGGTCTATGGATCCCTACGTTGAAATAGTCCAGCTTCTTTTCAATTATGCGCGCGCCCAATTCAAAGATTTGAAGACGTTCTTTTTCCACAACACCATATACGATTTTGTGTGGGAAGACCCTCCGCGGCGTTACAAGGCGCAGCGCGTTCAAGACTTCGCCACATGGGATCCTGAAACTCGATTGATTATCGTGGGAGACGCAAGCATGGCGCCCTACGAACTCATGGCTACTGACGGCTCGATACACATTGAAGAACGCAGCGGGCTCCCAAGTATCGATCGACTCAATTTTCTCAGACAGATGTTTCGTCACAGCGTCTGGCTGAATCCCACGCCTCCCCATCTGTGGCCGGTGACGAGAACCATAGGAGTCATCGCCAATATCTTCCCCATGTTCGAGCTGACCTTGGATGGGCTCGACCGCGCCGTGGCAAGCCTGATGCAAAAGAATTGACGCTGCCCCAAAAAGAAAGAGGCATTTTTATCGGCTCTCCTTTGTGAAACGCTGCAACTTATTACGGCAGTTCTCACAATTTCTGCAAGAACCGCCTTCGCGTAGGACAGGAACACAAGAAGCGTTTTCCCTTTGCGGGCGAGCGATTCGTGAATCATCGCTCGTCGTGGTGGAAGTCTCGAAAACGGCGGATGATTAGAAGAGCGCTTGTCGCGCGCCCTTGCTTTTGAATGCATTCACCACTATGAACGTCAGTCAGGCGCGTGCTTTTAATCTGGATTCGCGCCGGTGGCTTGTGGCATGAAGAAGGTTCTCTCCGTAGCGAAAAAAATCATCCTTATTTGCCTCGTCGCTGCTGTCGGCTATTTGGCAGTGCTCGCGGGAATGCTGTTCTGGACTTTCGAAGTAAAACTTCACCGAAGGCCCATGTTCATATATGCAGCCCCTCGCATAGTGCGCGTCGGCGACGACATAGACTCGATCCGGCTCCCGGAGCGACTGACGCGATTGGGTCAATACGAAACCGATGTGGTATTGAAAGACCCAGGACAATGGAATCGCTCTGGATCCACCTTCAATATGTACCTCAAATACTGCCCCATACAAGGCCACGGTATAGTAAGCGGCCCCGTTTCATTAGCCCTGGATTGGAACAAGGTTCGATCTATTAGGTTGCTCAGGTCTCAGGAAGAGGCAACCCAAATTGTCCTTGAACCGGAGCTTCTTCACGTCGCAAGTGTTGATGGGATTGCCGAGCTATGCCG
>CAYRVH010000068.1:0-12831 GCA_964427855.1 uncultured Syntrophaceae bacterium | reverse complement strand
CTCAAGGATGTCCCTCCATTGCTCATTGATGCCATCGTGCTCACGGAAGACCCGGCCTTTTTCAGCCACCCCGGAATCGATATCGCCTCCACGCAACGCGCGTTTATCACGAACCTTAAAGCAGGCAAATATGTGCAAGGGGGCAGCACCATCTCTCAGCAACTCGTGAAAATGTGCATCCTTTCTCCCGAGAAAACCCTGTGGCGAAAGACCAACGAGCTGATATTGGCGCTCATGGCCGATGCCATCTACAGCAAGAAAACGATCTTGCAGCATTATCTCAATCGCGTGTATTTTGGGCACTGGGGACCATATCCTCTTCACGGCGTCGCTGAAGCGTCGCGTTTCCTCTTCGGCAAGAGCCTACAGAGCTTGACCGTCTCCGAGTGCTCGCTGCTTGCCGCCACCATCAGGGCTCCGAACGTAATCAACATACATCGACACCCCGACAGGGCCAAGGCGCGGCGGAATATGGTGCTAGGGCTCCTCTTCAAAGCGGGCAAGATTTCCCGGGATACCTATGAGGAAGCCCTCGAGAGTCCGTTGCGAACACTCAAGCCGGGTAATGCGCCGGCGAAGGCTGAGGCATTTGTCGAACTTGTCAAAGAAAGGCTCGCGTCTCTGAGCGCCTCTGGGATGCGGGACAGTTCATACGTGGTCACCTCGCTGGATCCTCTTGCGCAGATCGAAGCGGACGCAGGGCTTCGCAAACTGGGAGAAAGCGCCGGCAAGGCCTTTCTCATCCTCGCGTCGCCTCAAACAGGAGACATACGCGTGTTTATTGCCCCGCCGTCAAAAAAATGGAACGGGGCTGGGGGAAACGTCCAGACATTCCTTCCCGTGGCTCTTGCGCCGGCTCTGGCGAGAGAAAAGAATCGTCTCCCAAGATATACGCTGACGTCCCAGATACGCGTCCCGGACAGACAGCCTGGGCTCTTGACGATCAGGCAAGCATTCCATCACGGGGAGCCGACGCTTGCCCAGCAGCTCATACAAACCATCGGCAGTGAGCAGATGGCTGAGGCCATCCAGCAGTTCGGCGCGCCCGCGCGCGCCGAGGCAGACCAGGTTTTTTTGGACAGAAAAGTGACTCCTTTGGAGGTGTTGCGGGTGTACTCGGCAATGGCGCTCCTGGGGTCTGCCCCTCCCTTTCGAGTGGGCGACGGGCTGACCCTGGTGGCGAGCCTCAACGATGATTCCAGGAGAGCCTCCAAACCCAAAGACCAGACAGCCCTGTTCCTCGTTAATTACATGCTCAAGGACTTTTCCGGCGCCGGCGACATGGAGGGGCAGTCAGGCCTGGCGAGGCGGACTCCTGCTGTGTATTCAGCCTCCGACGATGAGGGGAGATGGTTTGTTGCCTATCGAACCGACGTCGCCCTGCTGCTCAGAACATCAGGTCACAAGGTCAGCACCGAAATGTTCAAGAGGCTGACGAACAGGCTGCTTCCTCCAATCCCTCAATCCTCACCCGACCAAGACAACGCGCCGGATGGCATCGTGTTTCGACGGATTTGCCTCGCCTCTGGGCTCCTTGCGACCTCCACATGCCCCCATGTCATCAAAGAGGCCTTCTTAAAAGGGACTCAGCCTACGGAATGGTGTTCCATGTGGCACGAAACAAAGCCTATCCCGGCAAAAGCGACGCAACAGTGAACCATACCGGTACAAACCCGCGGCGCGTTGACAGTTCCAGAGATGTGGACTCATACTGAGACGCCGTACGTATCGAATCCCACAGAGGAGGCAAGAATGGACGAATTCGTCAAGAAACAGCAGCAAATCATCATCGACACCACCATGGAATCTCTCGAGAAACATGGATTTGGAGCCAAGTTTTTCCCCGACCGCCAGCAAGCCTTGAATTTTATTTTGGACCAGGCGGCAGACTGCACCTCAGTGGGTATTGCCGGAACCCACACCATACGCGCCTTGGGCGCGATTGACGCGCTCCAAAAGGCGGGCAAAACCCTCTATGACCACTGGGCATTCAAGCCCGGGACTCCTGAAGAACTCGACTGCCGCCGACGCCAGATGCAGGCGGACATGTTCCTCTCCTCGGCAAATGCGGTGACCATGACCGGCGAAATCGTCAACAGGGACGGGGCCGGAAACAGGATAAACGCCATGACGTTCGGCCCGAAGAAGATCATCCTTATCGTGGGGGTGAATAAACTGGTACCCGACTTGGATGCTGCCATCAGCCGACTCGAAAACACCGCCGGCCCAATACGGGCTATGAGTTTGAATAGGAAAACACCTTGTGTGAAAACAGGCTATTGCATGGACTGCGACTCCCCCGAGCGAATCTGCCGCATTACCAGTATCATCCATAGGCAGCCTATGTTCAGCAAGATCACGGTGGGCATTCTGGACGAAGTACTGGGGTACTAGGCATGCACATAGAGGCAACAGCCCCCAACCGCATCGACTTCGCCGGCGGCACGACCGATCTGTTCCCCCTTTATCTGCTCATGGAAGGCGGATGCACTATTAACCTGGCCATCGATGTCATGAGCCGAGCCTCTATTCAGACAATGCCGGGGAAGGGGATCAGGCTGGTTTCCAAGGATCTCCAGCGATCGCTGCGCGTCGGGTCCTCTAAAGAGCTGCACGACGCGAGTTCGCTGAACCTGTTGGCGCGGACGATTAAGGCCTTCGGGCCGATCCAGGACTTCGAGCTCGTGACGCTCAACGAAGCTCCGGCTGGTTCAGGCCTCGGCGCCTCCAGCGCCTTGCTCGTCGCGATGCTGGCCGGCCTGAATGCGCTGCTCGAGAGACAATCGCTCGATCCAACAAGGTTGATCGACCTGGCGGTGAATATTGAGACCTCCGTGCTGGGCATCCCCGCCGGCGCCCAAGACCACATCGCAGCCTTTTTCGGCGGATTAAGTCTTATCCGCTTTGATGTTCACGGATTCACCAGGCAAGAGGTTGCGCTCGATGAAAGAGACAAACAGGCGCTCGAAGACATGCTCATTCTGAGCTATACCGGCGCCTCGCGGTTTTCCGGCATGAACAATTGGGACATCATCAAAAGCTTCATAGATCGCGAGAACGAGACGTCCGAAATCCTTGTGCAGATAAGGGACCTCAGCGAGGAGCTGGCGCGAGAGCTGGCCCAAAAAAACTTCGACAAGCTGCCGGCCTATGTAAAGAGGGAATGGAGTCTGCGCAAGCAACTCTCCAGTGGGGTCACGAACCCCATGGTGGAATCTCTCATGAGGGCCGCCGCAGACGAGGGGGCCTTGGCGAACAAGCTTTGCGGCGCGGGCGGCGGAGGCTGCATGATCTCCCTGGTTGAACGGGAGGATAGGCCCAGGGTGGAAAAGGCTATAAAACGGGCCGGAGGCCGCGTCATACCTTTCACCATCGATACGAAAGGGGTTCAGGTGGAGACAAACCGAGACTTGTGACAGAAAAAACATTTGCGATGACTGTTCGACGAAAAAAACTTTAATTGCAAAATCTCGGGAAATGACGCATAGAGAGGAAAATTTAAGAATGGAGGATCGGCGATGAAAAAAAGCCTCTGGAACAATCTCCTGATCTTATTAGTGATCACGTTGTTTTGCCTCGTCTCGACAATGGCCCTTGCGGCAGAAAAGCAATGGTACGTCCTTAAGGACAGCAAAGGAACCTGCAAGGTTGTACAGCTCAAGGAAAAAAGTCCCAAAACCATAGCCGGCCCCTTCGCGTCCAAGGCTGACGCGCAGAAAGCCAAGGCAGAAGCGTGCCCCAAGACGACCCCCGGGAAGAAAGACCCAGCCAAGAAACAGTAACTTCTCTCAACACATAGCTAGAATTTGCGCACTCGCAATGACGGATTTCGGTGTTCGTTGTTGCGAGCGCAACCCCGCAATCTCGTGGTATGGCCAAGTCTATAAACGTTCTCAAAAGAAATCAGGAAATAGCACACGTCAGATTGTCATTCCCATGAAAACGGGAAGCCAGAAAACTCATATTGATCGTTACTTTGATGAGGATCACGTAATGATGCGAAAGACGCCGAATTCGTGATTAATTTGGAGAATTCCTATAAGATTTTCTGCTTGAAGGAGCGAGGCTCCGACGAATGTGAGACGCCTTGCGAGTGAGAAATCTTCCTCGCGGGGCAAGATTTCTCGCTGCGCTCGAAATGACAGAAGGGGAGGCTGGAACTAAGAGAAGGGGAGGCTGGAACTAAGAGAAGGGGAGGCTGGAAGTGACAGAAGGGGGGCTCGAACTGGCAGGGAGAAAAGTGGTTGAAATGAGGGCTACGTCATCGAATTCGTGAGTACTTCCGAGAACCCGTACAAGCTCTGAGGTTTTTCATGGTGACTCTCCTTACAAGTCCGGATGCATGGATCGCATTTTTCACCTTGACAGCGCTCGAGCTCGTCCTGGGGATCGACAACATTATTTTCATCTCGATTCTCGTTGACAGGCTGCCGGGAAGCAAGCGGGAGTTTGGGCGGCGGCTCGGCCTCTTCCTCGCCATGTTTATGCGTATTGGTCTGCTCTCTGTATTATCGTGGCTGATCGGACTTACCGCGCCGCTATTTATGATCTTTGCTCACGAAATCTCGGGAAGAGACCTTATTCTCATTGGTGGCGGCATTTTCTTGCTTTGGAAAAGCACCAAGGAAATCCATCAGTTGTTTGAGGGCGACAAGAAAGAAACCCCAAAGCCCTTAAAAGCCAGATTGTCTTCTGTAATTTTCCAGATCATGCTCATCGACTTGGTTTTTTCGTTTGATTCCATCATTACTGCGATTGGTATGGTGGATAAGCTCGCGGTCATGATTGCTGCTGTCATTGCATCGGTGGGATTAATGATGCTTTTCGCTACCCCCATAGGAAAATTTGTCAGTGGTCACCCAACCATCAAAATGTTGGCGTTGTCGTTTCTGGTAGTGATAGGCGTCGTGTTGATCGCTGACGGATTTGGTCATCATGTGCCCAAAGGCTACATATACTTCGCCATGGCGTTTTCTGCCACGGTGGAAATGCTCAATCTTCGTCTCCGCAAGCGGCTGATGGGCGCTGGCCCTGCCACTGAGGCGAGGTCCAACGATCTCGAAGCCCCTGAAGGTGACGTGTGAGCGGGGCAGCACGCGACTCTGTTCGTGGAAGTTGCTGCACTTGGCACAACGCGCCCAATTCGTGAGTAATTACTCTATTTCGTTGCTTTTGTCGCCCAAGCCTGAGGGGAAGTCTGCTGATGCGTCATGGCCGACGATGCGCAGCAATGTTGCGCCAGTTCTCGAGAAACGCGTTACACCACTTCGGAATCTTTGAGGTCCCTTCTAGATATATCCAAGGTCCTTGAGGCGCTGCGTAATGATTTCTTCCTCTTCTTCAGTGAAGCCTTTGCGTTCGGACTCCGCGTTCAGGGATTGAGGCGGCAGCCCCGGGAGACCTGTCTCCGGAGACGCACTTGTTGCAGGCTCTCGCACTGCGGGGAGGCCCCGCAACTCCATCGGAACAGAAATCCCGAATTCCTGCAGAACTGTGGGGACGACATCCAGACACGAGAGAGGTCCAATACGCTGCCCCCTCTGGAGTCCTTGCCGCAGCTCGGAGAGCCTCGCCATGATGAAAACGCCGTGATGCTTGTGGTTCGCCTCATCCATGCCTTCCCCCTCTCCTGCGGGAAAGATCTCGCCGCCGCCCACCAGCCCGCTGGATCGGTAATCGAGGTCGTCGAAATACACCATCAAATCAGGCGGGACGTTGCGGCATGTGGGATACAATTCGGTAGGCTTCAACACAGTGTTGGCAATGGAAAGGCCGCTGCTCGGGTCGGTGATGGTTCGGAGTCTGCGCGCTAACTCATCTCGAAAGCTTTCGTACTCGGCTGGATGAACCACGCCGTGGGGTTCGCGGCCCGTGACATTGAGAAATATTCGACCATAATAGCCCCCTTCACCCCAAGCCGTGGTGCGGGACCAATCCACCATTTCCGGGGACAACGATGATTCACCCTCGGGAGGCCCCAGAAGCTTTAGATAGCCGTGGGCGATGAGCCATTCGTTTATTGCGACGACGCCTTTGAGGGCCCCGGCGCCGTGATCGGAAATCACCATGACGGTGGCTTCATCGGGCAGCAGGGCGAGCAAAGAAGCGATCTGTTGATCTATGAATCGGTAAAATTCAGGGATGGCGCGGGCAAAGGAAGTGTTTTTCGCATGGCGCGGGTGGTCTGGGTCGTAGGCAGCCCAAAACCCATGGTGCAGCCGATCCGTGGTCGTCTCCACCATCATGAAAAAATCCCAAGACTTATGAGCAACGAAATGACGAGCGACAGCGAAGCGGCTCTGGGCCGCCGCGTATAAATCGACCAGGAGTTGAGCTTTCTCCTTTTTTCGAAATTCTTTGATGTCGTTGACGTATTTCCCGTTGGCATGTCGAACGACCTCGTCAGAGACCTCCGGCGGATAACAATAGGCCGTGTCGAACGCCGGCGTCGGGAAGCCCGCGACGGTCACCCCGCGATGAACTCGAGGGGGATAGGTCTGGGGAATGGCCACAAGAATGGATTCAGCCCCTTGTTGTTCAAGGTAATCCCATACCCTGGGAGCGACCACGTGGGAGTCGTTCACGACAGTCAAGGCGTATTCGTCGTAGGCCAGCCTGTTTCTGAAGCCGTATAGGCCCAGTTCGCCCGGGTCTCGTCCGGTGGTGATGGTCGTCCACGCGGGGATCGTGATGGGCGGATCAGTGGAGACCAGCGTCCCCCATACGCCGTGCTCCATGAGAGAGTGGAGCGTCGGCAGCTCAGATTGGAGCGCCTCGAACGCCAGCCAGTCAGGAACGCAGTCTAAACCTATGATAGCTATTTTTTTCATGGATGGCTTCTCAAAAGTTCTGTCTGAACGTAACCTTTCTCAAAGGAAAACGCGAAATGCTCAAACATCACATTGTCATTCCCGAGGTAATGGGAACCAAGAAAACCGACTATGGATCCCCACTTTCGTGAGGATGACCCAACGATTGGACACGCGTCCAATTCGTGATTGTAACTTTTCCCACAAGAAGTCATGAAATAGCCGCATGTGAGATTGTCATTCCCATGAAAATAGGAATCCAGCAAACTCGCTATGGATCCCCACTTTCGTGAGGATGACGCAATGATGGGACACATGCCAGATTGTGAGTAAATTCCAGACCCGCTGTCTGTTGGAACATGTTCCCTGCGTGGTGTGGTGTTGAAACCAGCCCGCCTGTTTTCACGCGAACCCCAGTGTGAACCATGACTGAATCCGATTGACGTTGAGACAAATGTGAGAGCGTTGCCTCCGCCTCCAGGAGACCTTAACGCGCTACACATCGCTTTTTATGGCGTCTGCGCATTGTCGGGCCATGATCAATTCTTCGAAGGTCCGTATGGCGAGTATGCGAATGAGCGAATTCTCGCCGGTGATGTCCAACACATCAGCATCTCCCCACGGGGCTGATTGGAAATTTTTCTGTTCGTTTATTACAAAGCCCAGTTTTGATGCGCCCTGTAACACGGCAGCGCGCACGCGGGGGCTGTTTTCGCCGATGCCGCCAGTGAATATGAGCGCGTCGCACCCCCCGAGCGCCATGAGCATCGCGCCGATGTACCGCTTCACTTTGTAGCAAAACGTCTTGAATGCAAGCGCTGCCTGGGCGTTGCCTTGCGCCATGGCCTGTTCAACGTCCTGCATGTTGCGGCTGACGCCGCTCACGCCGATAAGGCCGGATTGCGTGTACAGCATCTCCAGGACTTGATCCGGCGACAAGGATTCTTCCTTCATGATCACAGGGATAAGCCCCGGATCAACATCGCCGGAGCGCGTTCCCATCATCAACCCTTCCAGCGCGCTCATGCCCAAGGTGGTATCTACGGATTTGCCTCCTGCAATCGCGCACAGGCTCGAACCATTGCCCAAGTGGCAGGAGATGATGTCGAGGTCCTGGAGGGGCTGTGCGAGGAATTCCGCAGCCCTTTGGGCCACATACGCGTGGGAAAACCCATGGTAGCCGACGCGGCGGTAGCCCTTTTTCTCGAAGTATTCGAACGGCAGGCCGTACAGCGTGGCCTCGTCTGGCATGGTGGTATGGAACCAGGCGTCGTTCACCGCGACATGCACGGTGTCGGGCATCAGCGACATACAAAGTTCGATCTCGCTGATCATCGCCGGCAGGTGAAGCGGCGCAAATGGAACCATGCGCTTCAGTTCGGCAATCACGTCCGGGGTGATGACTGCCGCCTGTGTGTGAACCCCCCCGTGGGCGACGCGATGCGCCGCGGCGTGTATGTCTTTGAGCGCGCGTATGCACCCGTGCTGCAGGGCGTCGAGCATGAGAGAAATGGCGCTCATCTGATCAGGTACGTTCAACTCGCTGGTCGCGGCGGGGCATGTCTTGCCGCTCACGCGATGCCGCGCCCTGTCGAGACCGATCCCGTCTATCCGACCGGAAAACAACACGCTCTCGTCGTCCATGGAAAACAAATCGTATTTCAGCGACGAACTGCCCGTGTTGATCACCAGGATTCTCACTATCCAATACCTCCGAAAAAATAATCCCCTCCGCCGCTCATGAAGAGACGCTCCTATGAGTATGCCTCGTCCCTTGCCCGGTTACGGGATCCTCTGGAATATCATGAGGCCGTTCCAAAAGGTTGGATGACAGTTATTCCTCGTTTTCACATCCAAGAGCATCTTGTAGGAAAAATGACTCTTGGCAATAAAATCCAACGTCGCCTGCCTCGGCTCCTGCCAATTCGTGTCGTCCACCATGACGATACAGGCATCTGAAAAATGCGGTTCAGCGATCTGCAAACCCTTCAACTGGTTCGCGTAGGAATGGGACGCGTCATAAATATAGAACCCTATGGGCCCGCGATGGACCTCAGAAAAATAGGCCTCGTAGTCCATATCATAAAAATAGTGTCGGTCGCTCTTGTATTTCACGAACTGCTTCATGAACGCGTCTTTGGGCCCGCCAAACTCGGAGAAATTGTCCACGCCGATACATGTCTTGGAGGGATTGAGTACCATCCCGCTGAATAAGGTGAAACCTTGCCATACGCCTATATTCACAAAGGCCTGCCCATTCGGCATTCGACGAACGCCCTCGGCTATCAGCGCCGCGATGGCGAGGGAGGACATGCGGGGCATACGGCAGAGCAGCTTCAATTGCTCGCGGCCATGGGACTGGCCAGGAGGCAGAACTGTATTAATGAACTCGACCCAGGTTCCCAGACGCTCCAACCAGCCGACCCCGCCCCTCAGAAGAATCGTTTCGAGACGCCTCTCGTACCAGTTCTCGGGAATGGGAATGCGAAAATCCGGTTGCAAAAACCGAAATCGAATGCCTGATATGTAGTCTGAGTAGTCCATAACGTGCTTCAAATGGGACGCGGCTTCTCATTGCAGCGGGTTGCGCGGCTCCGTCCCGAATCTGTCACATATACCATGCGTGGAAATGTTTGTCGGCGCAACCAACGCGGTGGGACGCAAAATGGGCACACGCCCCATCATCATCCCTATCAACATGGGACTCCAGGAAGCTCACTATTGAGCACCAGTTCTGTGAGAATGACAGAGCGCGGAGACACGCCCCACTCGTGATGAATTTCAAGAACGCCCACAGTCCATGTCATTTCGAGCATGGCAGAAAATCTTGCCCCAAAGACGTCGATTTCTCCGTCGCGCCTTTCACTGCGTTCGAGCAGCACTCCTCCGAAATGGCAGGGGGGCATTTCGTTGCCGACGCGCAGCTTTTCGATGGCTGCGCGCCAGGACGTCGCCCTTGACTGTTGTACCCCTCAGAGAATCACAGCGCGGCGCTCAAAGGCACGGGAATGAAGCTCATGATGAACAAAATAATCGCAACCCAGCCCAAGACATAGCCGCCCGAATCCAATGCACGATACGGGTCCAAAGGAAAAGGATGATTCAGGCCCAGGATGGTCGTCATCAGTCCGAAGACCAACCACCCCGGCCATAGGAAGATGCCCAACGGTATCAGGAGGAACAAAAAGCCCCAACTCGTCAAGCGGGCCGCCCTATGCCCAAACAATGAATAAACGACGTGACCGCCGTCGAGCTGTCCAATGGGCAGGAGATTCATGGAGGTCACGAACAGCCCGAACCACGCGGCCAAGGCCGTAGGGTGGAGAATGATCTCCATATTCCAGGAAAAATGGCCGAATCTCAACAGGCATAAAAGCTCGAGGATGATCGACGATCCCAGCGAGACGCCTTCCGTGACGCCGGTTGGGGGCCTGGCCTCGGACAGAAACAACCCGACCATCAGCAGCGGTATAGCCAGCACTGCGCCGGATATGGGGCCCAACGCCCCTATTTCCACCAGCGCCTTCCTGTCCGGGATGGGGGAGCGTATTTTGATGAACGCGCCAAAGGTACCAAGCGGCGGGATTGCGGGGATGAAGTACGGAGGCGTCACGTCAAGGCCTCGGCGCCGCGCAGTGAGGTAGTGCCCCATCTCGTGGACGAGAAGTATCGCCATCAACGGTACGGAAAACACCCACCCCCGCAAGAGGAAGGAAGGCCAGGATTCGAAGGTGGTATTGGCGTACAGAGCCCCCACCGCCGTGGTAGTGCACGCGGTCGCCACGAACAATATGAGGTTGAGGGTCCAGTTGGGTTTCCTGATTGTCCACGCTCCCCACGCGCGGTTCAGCGCGCTGATCCAGGCGAGGCCATTACATCCCGCAGGCGCACGCGTCCCCGTCGTCATCCACATGGATCTCATGCAGCAGCTCAATGCCCCCGCCGGATCGCCTCACCACCCCGGCCGATTCCAGGTCAGCGAGCAATTGTTCGCACGCAGTCATGTCCTTTCCCAGGTAGAGGGGAAGCATCTGCGCATACTGATCAAGGCGTTTCTCATGCTGCAAGGTGTACAAGACCATTATTACCTGTTGATGAAGAAAATCCAAATTGTCTCTCACGACGATGTCGCGAATTAGGGGGTTGCTCATTACTTGGTAGCTGATGCCCGTGGTGCACATGCCGTCCTCCCGACTGGTGAGCAGTTGCCGAAGATGCTCATACATGGAGACAACCCTCATGAGTCGGCGCCATTCCCATGGAGGCTCCAGGCGGCTGAGCGTGGAGCTCGCGGCCTGAGTCTGGGCGGCCGAGAGGGAGACTCTCCAAGAAATTATGTCAGGAGCGCACGGATGTCTAGGCGCGGCAATAGAATACCATATATTGCATGAAAACCAAATGGATGGAACTAGAATAGAAAAAATGAATTGATAAAATATGACAAGCTATTTATAATAAGACAGATTTATTTTTTATATCACTCGAGCGCTTAGACGCAGTCTCGAAATTACTCACGTATCGAGCCCTCGTCGCCGCGCGGTCATTTTCACGAATGTGAGCATCCATAGTGAGTGTCGTGGATTCACACTTTCATCGGACTGACAATCTAAGCAGCGGCCATTTTGCATGCGCTTTCAGAAAGATGGCAAAACAAGCCATGGGGTTCTTCTGGCGAAAACGCGTCCCTGTCTTTGAACCGCAATGTTCCATGCAGCCCCTTGAGCCGCGGATCATGTTGGACGGGGTCGTCGATTGGGCTGACGACGCCTTCCACCACGTCCAGGCGGCGGCCGCAGTCCATGGGATGGGGACGCCGGAGGCCGTGCAGCTCTTCCATCCTGTCTCAGGTTCTGACCATCACCACGCCCAAGGGGATGGTCATCTCGACGTCATCGCCATATCACATTCGGCCATGGCGGTTCCCGGCGTGGCGGACGCCTTGAGCAAGGACGCGTATATCATCGAGTATGACGACCGCCGCGACAACGTCCAGACGATTACCCAGAAATTGCGCGACTTGGTGGATGCAGAGGGGCAGAAAATAGGCGCCTTGGCCGTATTGCAGCACGGCCACGGGGGCGCGGTCACGCTCGGCGGCAAGACGATACATCTGGGAGACGTGAACCAAAGCGTCGAGAACCTGCTGTCGCTCGGCGGTCTCTTTGGGCCAGGCGGCCAGATACAGTTTTACGCCTGTTCCACAGCGGGGGACGCCCAAGGGCAGGCGCTCCTTGAGGTGGTCTCCGCAATCACAGGGGCGGACGTCTTCGCCAGCGTGAATGCGACTGGGGCTGGCAATGGAAAAGACTGGTTCCTGGAGTTCAGCACCAATCCGTACGCGACCCAGAAAAATTTGATTGACGCGAATGCGATGGCTGGTGCGCTGCTGGAATTGGGCCCAGGTGACGTCTCCATTAACGCCCCCACGAACCAGTCAGTCACGGTAAACACGCCCACTGTCATCTACGACACGAGTGCAAATCAAGGCATAGTGGTGGCGGATAGCGTCATTCCCAATCTCACAGTAACGCTCAGCGTCGAGCACGGCGTTCTCACCGTCCAAGTACCGGCCACTCCTCCGGGACAAACGCCAACGAACTATACGAACTCCATTGTCAGCTTTACCGCCACTGTCTCCGAGATAAATGCAGCGCTTGCAGGACTTATCTACACCCCAGACGCAAAATACGAGGGCGACGATGCGCTCATCATAACCGCCATCGAGAATACCGATTCCACCCCAGGGTCGGAAGCAAAAACGATATCGATCACTATTGCCAACGATCCTCCGACAATCGATGCGCCGGGGTCTGTGGCAATTGTGGCTGGTACAAGGAACCTCATCACCGGAATCTCCGTAGAGGATTCGGACATTGCAGACACCGCAATGACCGTGGGGTTGTCAGTGTTGCATGGGACGCTCTCCGTGCCGACTGCGGCTACGGCGACCGGCAACAACACCAGCGTGCTGTCGATTACCGACACGCTCGGCAACATCAATTCCATGCTGTCCCAGCTGCGG
>CAYRVH010000067.1:11016-15242 GCA_964427855.1 uncultured Syntrophaceae bacterium | reverse complement strand
GGCCTGACTGTCCACGTGCTGCCCACCCCTGGGCATACCGCCGGCCATATTTCTCTGTTCTTTCCCGAGCTCCAATTACTTTTTTTGGCCGACTACGATCTGACTCCCTTTGGACCATATTATGGCGACGTTGATTCAGACATCGACGCGACGATAGCATCAGTAAATAAACTACGAAGTATAAATGCCAAGGTGTGGATTGCCTCCCATGAGACCGGAATTTTCGAAAGTGACCCAGGGGACAAATGGGACGCATATCTGCGCGTCATCGACGAACGAGACAAAAAGCTTTTGGAGCTTTTGGAGAGCCATCGTACGATGGATCAAATTGTGGAGGCGTGTATTGTGTACGGTAAGAAACGAGAGCCTGCGTGGTTTTTTACCTTCGGCGAACGCATGCTCATGGGAAAGCATCTCCAGCGCCTTATCAGGCGAGGAGCCGTCATCTCGGAAAACGGCCTTTATTACAGGACCAACACCCCGGCGTAGGCTTTTCGCGCGTGCTGCCTTGTGCTCATGACGCTCGGACGCGCTTGATATGCGTCTTAATATAGTCTACGATGTCTTGGGTTCGGGTACCTGGCCCGAATATTTCGGCGATGCCCGCTTGCTTCAGCGCCTGAACATCCTCCTCTGGGATGATGCCCCCGCCCAGGATAAGAACGTCATCAACGCGGTTTTCGCGAAACAATGAAGCAACCTTGGGGAACAGGTAGTCATGCGCGCCGGACAGGGAGCTAAGACACACGACGTCCGCGTCCTCCTGAATGCATGTTCGGAAAATCGCTTCCGGCGTTTGGCGCAGCCCGGTGTAAATGACTTCCATACCGGCGTCTCTCAATGCCCGAGCCACCACTTTGGCGCCCCTATCATGTCCATCCAACCCTGGTTTCGCCACAATCACTCTAATTCGTTGTTCCATGTGTCGATGCAACCCTCCGCGTCATTGTCAAACGCTCATTGCCATGATGACAGTTTTATTGCCACAATTTATCACGACATTGCATCGCGTCGCTCGATATGACGTGTCACTGGCCTTTTTGCCATTGCAAGGTGCCTGGAGACAGCGTGATCTCATGTCATGACATTGTCGTCCTTGGGGTTCGCCACGGCGCAACCCTTTGCGCCGTCACTCTCATCACTTTTCTGAGCTGTAAGAAGCTCATGCTATAAAGGAATGTTACCGTGTTTACGACGAGGTTTCTCCTCCTCTTTGCGCTCCAGTTGTTCGAAGGCCCTAATGAGCACCTTTCTTGTATCCCTAGGGAAAATCACCTGGTCCACAAAACCCAGTTGGGCGGCCCGATAGGGGCTGGCAAATTTTGCGACATAGTCCTCAATGAGTTCAGACCGTTTTGCGGCAGGGTCAGGCGCCGAGGCAATTTCTTTGCGGAACAATATTTGA
This sequence comes from uncultured Syntrophaceae bacterium, assembly GCA_964427855.1. Taxonomy (GTDB): domain Bacteria; phylum Desulfobacterota; class Desulfomonilia; order Desulfomonilales; family Desulfomonilaceae; genus JAUPKT01. Next base: position 13,837 of record CAYRVH010000067.1, on the reverse strand, counting down.
ATAGCTCCTTCAGGCCCCATAACGGCAATCTCTGCAGAAGGAAACGCCAGATTGATGTCGGCACGTAAATGCTTGCTCGACATGACGACGTACGCGCCTCCATAGGCCTTTCGCGTGATCAACGTCACCTTGGGAACTGTCGCTTCCGCATACGCATACAATATTTTCGCCCCGTGTTTGATGATTCCGCCGTGCTCTTGCTGGGTTCCAGGCAAATAGCCCGGCACATCCAGTAGGGTCCACAGTGGTATGTTGAAGGAATCACAAAATCTCACGAACCGAGCGCACTTTACTGACGCCTCTGTATCCAGGCAACCCGCCAGCCACATAGGCTGATTCGCAACAATCCCCACCGTCTTTCCATTCAATCTCCCGAAGCCGGTAATGAGGTTTTTGGCATAATGTTCATGCACTTCGAAAAAATGCCCGTTGTCCAAGACCGGTGTGATCAATTTTTTCATGTCATACGGCCTGCGGGAATTGTCAGGTATGATGGCATCGAGTTCAGGGACCGATCTGTCCCACGGATCGTTCGTGGACACAATCGGCGGCTTTTCACGATTACTGCTTGGCAAGAACGAGAGAAGCTCCTTCACCTTCTCAAGGGTCATTTTTTCAGTGGGAAAGTGAAAATGGCAAACGCCCGATACCCTCCCGTGGACCTTCGCGCCGCCCAGACTCTCGGGATCTATGACTTCGCTGGTGACTTCTTTGATGACCTGAGGACCCGTTATAAACATGTAGCTCGTCTTTTCGGTCATGAAAATAAAGTCTGTGACTGCGGGAGAATAGACAGCGCCCCCCGCGCACGGGCCCATGATCACTGAAATCTGCGGTATCACGCCGGACGCTCTCACGTTTCGGTAGAAGACTTCCCCGTACCCCCCTAGACTTTCGACGCCTTCTTGAATCCTGGCGCCGCCGGAATCGTTTATACCGATCAAGGGAAAGCCGTTCCGATATGCCAGGTCCATGACCTTGCATATTTTTTGGGCGTGAGTAAAGGAGAGACTTCCTCCGAATACCGTAAAATCTTGGGCGAATACGTACACGCCTCTCCCGTTGATACGGCCAAAACCCGTGATTACTCCTTCACCAGGAATTTGATTGCCGGCCATGCCAAAATCCGTGCACCTGTGGCAGACGAACTTGTCAAATTCTTCAAAGGATCCCTGGTCTAGAAGCTCGAGAACCCTCTCCCGCGCTGTCATCTTGCCTGCTTCATGCTGCTTGGCAATTTTGTCCACTCCGCCTGCTAAGTCGGATTCTTGGAGCCGCCTCCTGAGTTCCTCATACTTCTCTTCGATCATACCCATCGTATTTTCTCCTGAGACTTCCTTCGCAGTTGCACAAGAAGGCTTTACGCTCTATGCGAGACCATAAAGCTATTGTGTGACGTGAAACCGACCTCCCGGCCAATAGAACTCATTGGAGTATGGCCTTCGTCGCTTGACCCACTTGCGTAATGTTTTCAACTACTGTCACGCCTGCAGCTCTGAGAGCCTCTATTTTGCTCGCGGCCGTGCCCGACCCGCCTGATATGATGGCGCCTGCGTGCCCCATCCGTTTGCCCGGAGGGGCTAACCGACCCGCTATGTAGGCAACCACCGGCTTATTGAATTCTTTTTTGATGAATGCAGCCGCTTCTTCTTCGGCTGATCCTCCTATTTCGCCGATGAGGACTACCGCCTCTGTTCCGGGATCATCTCTGAACAACGTCAAAGCTTCTATAAAGCTCGTACCAACCACGGGGTCTCCGCCCAACCCAAGACACGTGGATTGTCCCAGTCCGTGCTTCGTGAGTTGATCCACAACCTCGTAGGTCAACGTACCCGATCGAGAGATAACGCCGACCACGCCGGCTTTGTGAATGTATCCGGGCATGATGCCGACCTTGCATCGTTCGCTCGGTGAGATAATCCCCGGCGTGTTAGGGCCAATCAACCGACAGCCGTTTTCTCTTACGACATGGATTGCCTGAGCCGTGTCTAATGGTGGGATGCCCTCCGTAATACACACGATCAACTTTATACCCGCGTCCACGGCCTCCATGATGGGATCTTTCGCGTAAGCCGCGGGAACAAAGATCAGGGATACGTCGGCGCCTGTCTCGCGAACAGCTTTCCACACGGTGTGAAACACGGGGATACCGTCAACCATATCCCCTTCTTTTCCCGGCGTTACCCCTCCCACCATGTTGGTTCCGTAGTCGCGGCACGCCAATGAATGGAATGTTCCATTACGGCCTGTGATGCCCTGACAAATGACGCGGGATTCCTTATGAACCAGAATTGCCATGGAATTTCTCCGAAAATAATGGGCTGTATATCACAAATGTCCCTGAGGAGGCCATCACACCATGGCGTCGTCCCCACTTCATAGTTGTAGGATTAACCTCGCAATAGAGACGTCTCTCCCGAAGCTTTTAAGATGCTTTTGTCTTTTCGACAACGAGTCGAGCGGCTTCGTCAAGGGATTGGATCAATTGAATAGGCAGCCTCGATTGCTCGAAAAGTTGTCTGCCCTCTTCGATACTCGTTCCTTCTATACGCGCTATGATTGGCAGCGTTACTCCCTTTCGGCGCACGGCCGATATAACGCCCCGAGCCAACACGTCGCAGCGCAAGATCCCGCCAAAAATATTGATGAACACGACCTTCACCCTGGGATCATCCAACAGAATGGTCGTTGCATCGAACACCACATCTTCACTGGCGCCGCCGCCTACGTCGAGGAAATTCGCCGGCGCGCCGCCGTGAAGGGCAATGAGATCCAGGGTGGCCATAGCCAGGCCGGCGCCGTTCACGATACAACCTATGTT
>CAYRVH010000067.1:1650-11006 GCA_964427855.1 uncultured Syntrophaceae bacterium | reverse complement strand
GTCTCACGTAGCTTAAACCGTCCTTGCGCGCAGCAAGCTCCATGGGGTCTTCTTGAGTCCTATCTCGAAGGGATTCGAGCTCGCCGTGACGAAACATAGAGTGATCATCTATGGAAATCTTAGTGTCAAGCGCCATCACCCTGTTTCCGGTGAGAATCAGCGGATTGATTTCTACGAGATTGCAATCATAATCCACAAAAATCTGATAGAGAACGGTAACGATCTCGGCAATCTCTTCGGCTATCGCTTTCGCGTCCGATAGGGCATACCCGACGCGACGCGCCTGAAAGGGAGCGAGACCGAGCAGAGGATGCACTTGAACGGTCACAATTTTTTCAGGGGACTGTTTTGCAAGGGTTTCAATGTCCATACCACCTTCCGCGCTGGCCATGATGGTCACTCTGCCGTTTGTTCTGTTCAGGACCACCCCCAGGTAAAACTCATGGTCTATGGGGACCACTTCTTCCACAAGCAGGGCGCTCACCGGTTTTCCCTCGGGACCAGTTTGATTCGTAATTAGTCTCATGCCGAGCATGCTGCTCGCGCGCTCTCGTATATCATCAGCCAAAGACAGCACTGCCACACCCCCGGCTTTTCCCCTGCCGCCGGAGTGGACCTGGGCCTTCAGCGCTACCTTCTCGGTTTTAAGATTTCGTGCGGCAATGAGGGCTTCAAGAGGATCAAAACAGGCTACACCTCTGGGAATGGGAACGCCTCGTTCAGCCAATATGGCCTTTGCTTGATATTCATGGAGATTCATTCGTGCACCACCCTGACGCTGCGCTGCGTCGAACTCTCGTCGCGCAACCACTTAGCGTCGTCACTCATGTGTCTATGATACTCAAAGAATGTGAGCTTTGTATTGATTTTGATCAGACGTCGCAGAGGATAATCATTTTACACGAGGCGCTGCGGTTTGCAAGCCAAATTGACTGCGTTCTGCCAGCCGACGGCAAGGATGATAAGCACTACCGGCTCAAACCCCCTTCGTTCAAGCCCCTCTCGATGGGGGGCTGCAACCCCCTCGCAAAAGCGTTTCGCGCGGGGCTCGAAGAAAAAAGCGAATTCGATTCGGCCTCTCGGCTCGATTGATGCGAGCTGAGATTGCTTCGTCGCCTTCGACTCCTCGGTGTGGCAAAAAGCCCATTGATGCTTCATTGCATGTGAAGCAACGCAATCTCACCATACATCTGGAGAAAAACTGTAATAAGGATCAGTCTTCCTCGATAATCGCTACCGGTCGCACCCAGCCTGCGCTGGCACCCCTTATCTTCACGGGGAAGCACGCGACGGTAAATCCTGTATGACGACCGATGTGTGACAGATTCGCCATCTTTTCCATGTGGCAATAGCCGATTTCGATACCGGCAAAGTGCGCTTCCCATATCACGCGAGGATCTTTCGTCTCTTGAAATTCTTTGGCGAGGAATGGCAGCGGCCTATCCCAACTCCAGGCGTCTGTACCTACGACTCGCACGCCTTTTTCTGTGAGATAAAGGGTGCTTTCTCGCGTCATCCCTGCGCCTTTGATCAAATACTGTGGCGTCCCCCAAGCCTCATCCGCGCCAGTCTGAATCAACACTATGTCCAGCGGTTGTAGGAGGTGTCCGACGCGTTCCAATTCATCCTCGAGATCACGGACCGTGATCGCCTCCCCATCAGCCTTATGACGAAAATCTAACAATACTCCTCGATTGAAACACCATTCGAGCGGTATCTGATCAATGGTCAGGGCAGGCGCGCCTTTGTCCATGGTAGGATGATAGTGATAGGGAGCATCCAAATGAGTCCCGCTATGAGTCGTAAGGGTCAAGACCTCCAGAGCCCAACCAAGGCCCGAAGGCAACTGTTCCCTTTTGATTCCCGGGAAAAATTCCAGCATTTGAGTGGCGCCCTGTTCGTGACTTATGTACTGAACGGATGGGATCATAGCGGGAGGATCGCTCGGGAGGCCTCCCTCAATACTGATGCTTAAATCAACAAACCGTCGAGCAGCCATTGACACTCCTTTACTTTCTACGGGTGATTAGGAACTAGTTATAGCAGTTCTCAATATTAATTGCGAAGAGGGCGCGTGTGCTATCATTACGTCATCCTTGCGGAAGTGGGGATCCATAATGAGGTTCCTGGATTACCATTTTCATGGGAATGATAATCAGACGTATGGCCATCTTGTAATTTCTTTTAAACACGCTTATGAGAGTCGCCGGTTACAGCCTTTGTCGCCGTCGCATTCTGGAATACTTGGGGTCGGACATTGGGAATATACGGAGCAGGCGAGGCGAGATGGCTCGACTGGCGGGCAACGTCGAGCGCGACGGCAACGTCATTTCTTTCAGGAGGATTCACCCCTCGAAAGACGAATTACCTGAGGTGCATCATTGTTCGCCTTTGGCGCTGCCAACGCCATCAGCCCCACAAAACCGTATAAAAGAGAGCTTGTGGTCCACAAAAAGCGAAAACCAAGATTCATGGATACGAGAATTGTCAGGGGAGACGAGATCACAGAGGCAAAACAGTTTATAGCCCAGGCGCACGAAGCGGCCGCAGGATTGTTCTTGTTGACTCTGGCCATTGCCCACGGGAAAGGCATCCCCAAAAGGAATCCAATGGGCCCTGTGACGACAACTGAAAGCACAATCTCGTAAGGCAAAGTGAGTCCTGACACGACGGATTGCGCCACCCTGAACCCCTCGTGAACCAAAAACAGCGTCAAGCCGGCAAGCACTCCCACGACGAGCATCCTCATACGGCGTTGCCTTGTAATCAAAGGCTCCAATATGCTTCCCAGCCCTGAGAAAAGGAGCAGCTCCCCCAACACCACCCCTGCGGCTATCACAGGATCCCCTAGAAGCCTCGTAAACGCCTGAATGAGGAGCATCTCCACAGCCATAAACGCGGTTCCAATTACGCCGAAAAAAGAGAGGACCCAAAAAAGACCTCTGCCGAAAGGTTGTGCGGCGCTCCTTACGGCGCCGAAAACGGCCGTGATGAGGAACAAAGTAGCGGCGACCACCGTCGCGGCCAGACATATGAGGAGAACGAGAAACCCCATCTCTGAGCGAGCGGCCCAGAGTGGCCCAAATTGGCGTTTCATCTGCGAGATGGAATTCATGCGAAAGAAATCAAAAAAATAGGGGATGTTATCTGTCGCGGGCCGAACGTGTGCAATCCAGTCTCGATAAAACTCTTCGTCCCGGCGCAGTTGAAACTTGGTTATGGCATCGTAATACCACGAAACAGAGGTATCCGCCGGCCCGGGGAGCACGTGTAAACGATTCGCGCCTACTCCCTGTATGTGGGGCGCCCATTCCAGCTCCCACGATTTTTCATGGCATATCTTCGCGATGCGGCCTGAGACGTCGGGGGTCACGGGAGATTTCCAGCAGAGAACGGCGCATGCCAGTTCATCGCGAACCATGACGATATGGCTGGCAGGGTCGAGACTCTTGTTGGCTCTCAGGGCTTCAAACCATGTCGCGAGTATTTTTATGTTATCCCGCGGCGGATCCTGGATGCCCCTCACTGTGCATGCCACGCCCCCAGGAGTGAGGCGGTCGAGGCATTTTCGGAACCCTTCCACCGTGGCCAGGTAGTTTTCTCGTAATCCTCCTATGCCGCTCGTACCGGGAGTAAATCCCTCCAATTCCGCCAGCTGAATGACGTCGAATGTTTCATAGGTTTTTTCCAGAAATGTTCTGCTATCGCTGATGAAAACGTGAATCGTCGAATCATCGAGAGGGCGACTGGGGTGAGCCCGCAAGACCTGAGCCACATTTTCGTCCTGTTGAACGAACAAGATGAGATCAGGGTGGTGGAGTCGGGCATTCCAGAGATGAATAGCGCCAGCTTCTCCCAAGACAAGCATCCGGCGCGGCCGGCCCACATGAAAGGGGATCGCAAAAAGGGTTTCATCCAAGAACGCTACTTCACGTAGATCTTGTACTACGGGGATAGTCCCGATATGGATGCCGTCCTTGATGAGAACGTCCATTGATGGAAGACGTGTCGTCGGTGCAAGGGATAGAAGGGCGTGAAAGTGCGGGCTGGCGTAGAGTTCGACCCTGCCCCGTAAGCCCTCGAACACTTGGATTCTTTGAGCGGCACTTTGAGCCGCCAGCCTTTGCACGTGAGCGAGGTTCTTGTATTGATCTATCTGCAGGGGAAACACCTCGTCAGCGTCCACACGCAGAAGCATTACCAGACCGACGAACGAGAACAAGACGCAGATCCCATACGCAGAAGACGCCCTCAAAGGTGTAGCCGGCATAAGTCCTATGCAGCCTGCCACGACGACGAGTCCCAGAGGAACCACGAGCGAATTCGGGGCATAGTACGAAAGGAGGAGCATGCCGCCTGCAACGCCCAAGGAAGCACCCATGAGGCTGCAGGCATACACCACGTTGACGCGTCCCCCATGTCCACTCAGAGCCCATCCCGTGAGAGCGCCCGCGAGAACAAAAGGGCAGCTCTGAATCACCCAGTAGAGCACCCACCAAAAAATACTGGACCAGAAAGCCTCCGGTGGAAAAAAGACCTGCAAGGGCAGCCGTTCTGCAGCGTAAAAACATATCGGGATCGAAACGCCAAGCCCCAGGCATCCCCACCGAAAAAAGGCCTTCCCGTGATGGACGAACCATTGCTGAAAGGTTGAAAGGATGACGCCGCCCATCCCGTAACCAAGCAAAGCGCAGCTGATAATGAGAAACGAAAAGTGGTGGTAGCGGGTGATCAAGAGGCAGCGCATCAGGCCCAATTGCCAGGCCAGAACCACGGCCGAGACTATCAGCACGGACGGCAGGTAATAGGTTTTGGAATCGCGATTCACTGTACGTGCTGCGGCAGTTCGTTGATTGCTGCCACTCTGTAGCTTTTCTTAAAATACATCACGAGATTGTCTCGCTTTGCTCACAATAACGCGTCAAAGGTTTCTTGTCATTGGGAGAAACTGACGGCGACGAAATAGTTTCAGGACATATCACCCCAGCGGAGATGCTTCTGTCGAGTTCGCTTTCTTCTCCGCGAACTGTTGTATATCGCAAGTTGAGCTCATTGCTGCGATGAATGACCGAATTCATCATCGGCCACACGAAGATGACATGTCAAAAAAATTAGGCTGAGGCGCTCGATTGTCCTTAATTCCCTTCACTTCCTCGCACCAAGGGGACGAAGCGTACGAGCGTCACCGTCTCTGACCGTCGCCTCCCTTCGGAATCTTTTGACACAAGAAGGAGTCGCTGGGTCTCGAACGCGCCGCCCACTGGTATTATCATTTTGCCCCCAGGTTTTAATTGATCAAGTAGAGGCGGTGGAATGTGGAGGGCTGCGCATGTCACGATGATTCTGTCGAAGGGGGCCTGTTCCGACCAGCCGTAGTAACCGTCTCCTCGGCGGCATTTGACCTGAGAGTACCCCAATTGAATGAGATTGTTTTTTGCAAACTCATAGAGCGATTGAAGGAGTTCAATGGTAAAGACCCTATTGGTTATTTCAGCGAGAACCGCCGCCTGATATCCTGATCCCGTCCCAATCTCAAGCACCTTCATGCCTGGTTGGATATCCAAGGCTTGGGTCATAAGGGCCACGATGTATGGTTGGGAAATGGTTTGACCGTCCCCTATGGGGACAGGGCCGTCAGCGTATGCCAGGCTTCTGTTGCTCGTAGGGATAAACAGATGCCTCGGAACCTTGCGCATGGCTTCGATAACGCGCTTATCGGTAATGGGTATCCGGCCAAGGCCCTTGAGCTGATTTTCCACCATCGCATTGCGCTCTTCCAGCCGCTCGCGGAATCTCTCATGCAATGGGTTCTCAGCTTCGCTCGAGGAGCCCACGACGTTGTCAGACACCAATCCGCATGCCAGGAGAATAGTCGTCGCAACGACCAACAGCTTCACGCGGCCACCGGCCATGACCTCTTCCTTTCCGATTTGCGAAATGAGGACACTCCCCTGTTTGCTGACCACACGGCTTCTCTCGCAATCACACAACCCTGGGGCGGCAGCCATGCGCAGTTATCCGAGGAGCTTATCCATGAGCAACGCGTCGTCGCCCACCTCTTTGTAATAATTTTTCCGAAAGCCAACTGTCTTAAACCCCATTTTTGTGTACAGCTTTCTTGCAGGCTTGTTCTTCCTGCCCACGTCCAAGAGGATTCGTGTGACGCCTTTGGCCCGGCAGGCCGCCTCGAGGATCTTGATGACCGAACTCCCGATGCCTTGACAGCGGTGATGGGGATGGACTGCGATATTCAGTATATGGCATTCATCCACGATCTCCCAGCAACACAGGTACGCCACTATCCGGCCGTCGAGTTCAAAAACCAGCGCCCGACCCAGCGGATTTGATATTTCCTCCATAAACATGTTTCGAGACCATGGCGCGCCGTACGAGCCCTGTTCGATGCCTAGGACCTGATCAAGATCAGGGACCGTCATTTCTCGAGCTACCAAACCTTTCATGTTGATTGCCCTGGCAAGAATCGGGATGATTCTTAACGGCATGCAAATAGGAACAAGGTACACAGCGTTACCCCGAGTCCTATAAAAAACAGGATGAGATGTCTTCTTTCATAGAGCCCTACGAGCATATCCGCGACCCCTACAAGCGGCGCCACGTAATAAGCGAGACCCGCTGCCTGAACAATCTTCACAGGCAAGGCTGACACGAGAAGGGGTATCACCATCAGGCCGTAAAGAGTAGTGGTGAAAATGAGCAAGAAGGCCTTAGAGAACCCAACGGCAAGGCCCAATAAAAAATATGCGAAAACCAGTTGCTCTTTGCCTTCTTTTTGAAGCGCTTCTACGCGCAGGGCTATCTTCCCGGTGTACCGCCTTACTTCGGCGTCCAGCCTGCTCCCCACGTAGCAGACCGGGAACACCACGAGGAAGGTGATGAACACGGCAGCAGTCACACTCACTTGAAGCGCTTGAACTACCCAGCTTGATATCGCGGCAGCTGTAATCGCACCAAAGGTGGAATCCGGACTAATGAAGCCCCCAATAGGAGGACGCCGCAGCCAGAGGAGTTCAAAGAGGATCCCACTGGCAGCGCCGGCAGAAACATCTCCCAGGCACCACCCTAGAATGGGGGCGCACACGATTGGCCTGCTCACCATAATTTGCAGGACGTGGAACTTGTCCAGCCATATCAGGCCACCGACAACCCCTGCAAGGATCGCCGCGTATAACATATATCACCTGAAGTGAGTTTGCCTGGAACTGCGATTCATCAATTATTATACCATGCTTGCGCAGCGACGCCAGGTCTAGACAATCTCATGGTTCAAAAAAAATCGTTTGAGATCGAGCAGCTCATCCGGTTTTTCAAACGGCACAGTCTGAATAGTCACGCGGACGCCTTCCTGAATGATGCTGTTGAGGTCCATGAGACATTCCATGCTTACCATGACAGACCGTCCCAAACAGACCGCAACTTCTCTGGACATGAGATTGCCAACGTTGAGATGATCGAATGGCACGCCCGCCCGCATCAGTCTCAAGGCGTCCTTTGGGCGCTTCACGAGCACTATGCGCCGCACATGGTCTTTAAGATTATCTTTTAGGAAGGATGCCACGGCATCGACGGCGTCCACGATGAGACCCACCGATAATGGAAGGGCGGAGAGCATGATCATTTGTTGGAGGCTGTCTTGGGCGAGCGCATCATCGGCAATAATGAGTTCTTCTGCCTTGGTAACGGGAAGCCACCCTTCGATAATCTGGCCATGGATCAAGCGGTCATCGACGCGTACAAGCACTATCGGCATTCACGAACTCCAAGACATGTCGCCAAACATTCCGTTTACCACCGTTAACTGTCGTTCCTCTTGGCCATCCGCTGACGAAGAATGTCTCCCGCAAGGTATATGTTTTCCTTGCCGGCCTCGGAAGCCTCTTTTGCCAGAGATCGCACATCATGCCTCTCGCGGGAATTTACTGCCTTTATGATCATAGGGAGATTGAGTCCCGTTACCACCTCCACTTTTCCCTCGGTCAAAAAAGACAGCGACAGGTTCGTGGGGGTCCCGCCAAATAAATCCGTCAAAATCAGCACGCCGTCTCCCTCATCAACTTCTCGAATCACTTTACCGAGCTTCTCCCGCAGAGAATCTGGCGCAGTCGATGGATCGACGCACAGCGCTGCCACACGCTCCTCTGAACTCAGACCAATCATTCGAGCCGTCTTGAGGAACTCCTCTGCAAGCTCGCCATGCGTTAAGACCAGGATTCCGATCATGCTTTATTCACGCTCATTCCAGTCCGCAATAACTTGCCCGGGTTTTCTCCGGTTGCGGGTGCATCGCCCTGCATGCCGTGCTCTGGTAGGCGAGTCTCACAAACCGGCATAAAGCCAACGTATTGCATCGAGCACCTCGTCAGATTTGCGGACCCCATCGCGATTCCATGGACTCTGAAGATGGCATGGTAAAGGCTCCTTTTCTCCTGCGCCTCACGGGCTTACCGAGTCGTTCTCTTTCTCTTTGTTGGGCCTGCAGCCCATTAAGAAATCAATCAAGTCTTCTTTGGCCGCGGCGTGTCTGCTCAAGCCTATCACGAAAATATTAACCGCGCACGCCAAGTTCCCTGTGTCTCACCTCGACACCCTGGTAGCCTGACTTCCCAAATGTTTCTTTTAGATGTTCCGCGATGACCACCGATCTATGCCGTCCTCCTGTACACCCCACCGAAATGGTAAGGTACTGCTTCCCCTCTTTTATGTAAAGAGGTAAGAGGAACACGAGGAGATCGTCCAACTTTTGCAAAAATTGCCTGGTCGTTGCATGCTCTAACACAAAGTTGCGAACCTCTTTGCTTAAACCGTCTTTGTGCTTTAATTCCTCGACAAAATGAGGATTTGGCAAAAAACGGACGTCAAAGATCAAATCAGACTCCAGAGGAATACCTTTGCCGAACCCAAACGAATTGACCACTATCTTTGGTATGCCTGTTTCAGACCGCTTGAACAGACTTATGATCTCTTCCCTCAGTTGGTGAACCGTCATGTCGGATGTGTCAATCACCCAGTCGGCGCGATTCTTCACGGCTTCTAGTATGACTCTCTCCCTCCGGATCCCGTCCAAGACGTTTCCTTCCTGTGCCAAGGGATGTTGACGTCTTGTTTCGCTGTACCGTCGTATGAGCACTTCATCCCGCGTGTCGAGAAATAATACCTCAAGGCTAAAGTTTTGGGACTGAAAAGAATCAAACACTGCAGACGGATGAGATATCAGGTGCCTTTGCCTCGCATCTATCACGAGCGCCAAATCCCTGAGGTCTGCTCCCCGCGAATCTGCAAGTTCAAGCAGCTTGGGAAGCAAATCGATGGGGAGATTGTCCACGCAGAAAAAACCGATA
>CAYRVH010000067.1:0-1640 GCA_964427855.1 uncultured Syntrophaceae bacterium | reverse complement strand
TCCAAGGCCCGCGCTACTGTGGATTTCCCCGACCCAGATAGCCCGGTGATGATGACAAGTTTTCGTCTAGTCACAGTTGTTGAGGATCCTCTTGGAGTTTCTCTCAAATTTTATCACGAAATAGCGTGGCTTCGCTCACAACGACAATCAAAAGGCCAGCTTGCCATGGAAGGGCGCCGAAGGCGCCGAAGCAGTCTCGGCGCAAATCGATCGACCAGACGAGAGGCCGCTTTTGTATTGCCGGTTCCCTTTGAGAGCTCCTGCAGACGTCTATTCCCAGGGCGTCCAGCGACATCCCTTTTCGTCTTGCTTTGTGCGGAGACGAGTGGATAAGCGCTGCCCACGTTGACTTCTGATTAACCATAGCATGGCTCAACTCATTGATCAATTTATGTCCTAACTCGTCAGTTTCTCCATTTTTACGGACTCCGGGAATGAATCACGAATTGGGCGCGATGGGCGGCCATGTCATCCTCACGATAGTGGTCATCCCTAGGCCATCTCCTGGATTCCCATTCTCATGGGCATGATAATCTGACACATGACTATGCAGCGATTTGTTTTGAGCACTGTTATAGATTCCAAAAAGCACGAGCCTTCTCCATCACTCCATGAATCAACTACCGGCCATCAATTATTGGGGAATATCGTGATGTCCTGACTGTGTCTTTTTTGTCCCAAGGAGGATTGACAGGGTGATTTTTATAGTATAATACATATATTTGTATATAATATGCTCAGGAGTCCCCATGAAACGCCTCTGTCATCACCTTTATGCTCTCACTGTACTCATGATCATCGCACTGGCCCTTGCCGCATCCACTGGGTTCTCTCAGACAATCGAGCCATCCAACAACGCGAACATCTCTCTCTATCCTCAGCCATACCAGCTCGGGAATATCGTTTTTCACACGCCTTCTGGAAAAAATGTTTCTCTCAAGGATTACCAAGGCAAGGTGGTGATACTCCATTTTTGGTCAATCAACTGCCCTGCCTGCCTCATGGAAGAGCCCATGCTGGTGCAACTGAAGCAGTCAATGGCGGCGCGAAGCCTCGAAATTCTCGCGGTTAATTTCGTCGATACGCCGCAAGCCATTTCTCAATATGTTGCGGCAAAGCAACCACCGTTTCCCGTGTTGCAAAAGGGAGCGAGCGGCTTCGATCTCAAGGTCGTGAAGATGGGCGCCAAAACCACGGCTTTTGTGGTCAATCCTGCGCGGGAAGCCATACTCGAGGTCCCTGGTTTTCCCACAAATTACATCGTGGACTGTCGAGGCGGCGTTATCGGCTATAGCATGGGCCCCGTACAGTGGGACAGCGCCTATGCCTTATCGCTTCTTGGAAAGCTGTTGAATCCCGCCAATGGCTGCGTTGGCGTCAGCATGCCTGACTTGTTGCCACGGCGCGTTTCCCTTCATTGGTCTCCTAAGCAATGATTCCAACGTGTTCGCCACTCTATGTTTTTTTCATGGCGCGGAGAATAAAGCGGCGTCCCTCATCGTCCGGATCTCGACTACAGCAGGCTACAATTTTGCTTTTCCCTTGACAATCCTTTCCCCTGCTGTTACTCGTACTACTGAATAGAAGGCGCGTAGCTCAGGGGGAGAGCATCACCTTGACGCGGTGAGGGTCTGGGGTTC
>CAYRVH010000066.1:0-15292 GCA_964427855.1 uncultured Syntrophaceae bacterium | reverse complement strand
TCTCAAAAGAAATCGCGAAATGCTCAGACGTGACGTTGTCATTCCCATGAAAATGTGAATCCAGGAAACTCAGTATGGATCCCCACTTTCGTGAGGATGACACAATGAGGGTACGCGGACGCAATTGGTGATTAATTTCGAGAATTCCTATAATCGTCTGTGACAGACGCAAGAAAACATCGGCTTGAAAAGTTACGCATGGAGGGAGGTTCGGCTGAAGTTCGCTGCAATACATGCGTGCTCAGTCCTTGCCTGAGGTAGATTGACTCTTGAGTATTTCCATTTGGCCTATTCCATGATAATATTTTGCGCTTAACGAGTGCGAACCCCAAGGATGACCACAGTGGTTTGTTTCATTGGGGCGTAAGGAGCTTGGTTCGGCTCAAACACGCGCCGAAATTCCAACCCTGTCGAGATAAAAAAGGGGGGTGCTGTCTTTGCATAACCCCCTATGAGCGGTTAACGGCAAGACGATGTCAATTTTAGATGGAGATGACGGTATGTTTAGTGAGCGACCGACGCGCTTTTTTCTTACTGCAGGGAGAGGAGACGCATCAAATCCGTTAAATGCGTTCGACGCTGCGTTGATAGACGCCGGTGTTGGGGACACCAACCTCATCAAACTGAGCAGCATCTTGCCGCCAGGGATGACTGCGACGAAGGCATTTCTCTTGCCAAAGGGCGCTTTCGTTCCCCTCGCATACGCAGAGCGCGTGTCGGATGAGCCGGGCCAGAGGATAAGCGCGGCGGTGGCCGTAGGCATCCCCTCCGATGAAGGCGAGGCAGGTCTTATCATGGAGTGCAGCGGCCTTGGGGACCCTGATGTCTGGGAGCAGCAGGCTCGCTACATGGTCATAGAGGGCATGGAGGGTGTCAGGAAAAGACGCATCAAGGAAATCAAAAGCATCTCAGCAACCACTGTGGTGAAATCAGTGGGCGCTGTTTTCGCAGGGGTGATATTATGTCCCTAAATGACTCGGAATGGTTTACCGAATGTTTTGAAGGTTTGACAGCATTTTCCGTCCGGTATTCGGAAAAACTTTACGAAGGAAAGAGCGCATTTCAGACAATAGAGGTATATCAGACCGAAAGATTGGGCCGCGTGCTGATATTGGACGGCTGTTTCATGGTTACAGAGGCCGATACGTTCATTTATCATGAGATGCTCGTTCATCCCGCCATGCATACGATGAAGCATCCTCGAAAAGTTTTGGTCATAGGCGGCGGCGACGGTGGGGCGGTCACTGAGATCGTGAAATATCCTGAGGTAGAATCCTGCATCCTGTGCGAGATTGATCCCATGGTCGTTGAGGCATGCCGCAGATACTTCCCGAATCTGTCGGCAGGACTCGAAGATCGGCGAGTGCAGGTCGTAAACGAAGACGGCGCTGAATTTGTGAAGCGTTATCACCAGGAATTCGACGCCGTGTTTGTTGACTCCACCGATCCAGTAGGGCCCGGCGAAGTCTTGTTTCGGCATTCGTTTTACGAGTCGGTAAGGGAGGCGTTGCGTCCCACAGGGGTTGCAGTCTTTCAGACCGAGAACCCTCTGTTCATGAAACAGGTCTTTGCCGACGCGGTCAAAGGTTTGCGTCGTGTGTTTGGCCGGCAACTAGCGCGTCCTTACTTCGCGACCATACCGTCGTATCCAGGGGGATTGTGGTCATTCACCTTTTGTCCGCTGACCGAACAAGCCCAGGAGGTGAATGCCTTTGAGACGCGGCGTTGCCTTCCTGGTCATTTAGCCTATTATAACGAAGCGATCCACAAAGCCGCCTTCGCCGTGCCTGAATTTGTGGCAGCGATGCTTGCGGAATAAGCGCCGCAGCAGCGACAGCTATTGCCAAAACCCTTTTCTCCCCTGGGAGAGTGCCGGATACCGGCAACATTGTGACCCGAGATGTGGCGTTGCGATCGGCGCCTCCCAGCAGCAGATAGGCGCATCTTCTCTTTGCGCGCGGATTGGCGCAGTATCTTGAGTAATCTTGATGATAAATGTACCATGGTGACGCAATGTCTGTTCGAAATTCGTTTCTAGGGTGTTCCTCGAATCACATTATGGAAGGACGACCCGCGCTGATCGGTTGTCCTCTTGATCTGACAACGACCTACCGACACGGGTGCCAGAAGGCCCCGGAAGCCATCAGGGCGTCATCTCAATCCATCGAAACGTTTTCGCCGCTTTGGTGGCGAGACTTGTTGGATGCGCCATTCAGCGATCTCGGTGACATCGAATTCAGAGATAATCCTGTGGAACGCTGTCTCGATCTGATCCAAGAGACTGCAGCCGGCATTCTGGCGAAAAAGGCTGTGCCGTTGTCTCTTGGAGGGGAACACACCATAACGCTTCCGATCGTAAAGGCTGTGAATGCGGTATATCCTCAATGCGTTGTGATTCAACTGGACGCCCACGCTGATCTTCGAAAAGATTATGACGGCATGCGACTCAATCATGCCTCTGTCATGAGACGCATCACCGAGACAATTGGGCCTGATAAAATAATACAGATTGGCATCCGATCCGGAACGAAAGAAGAGTTCCAATGGATGAAGGATCACGAAACCGTCTTGGAATGGCGGATCCTTTCTGAACGAGTCTTGGCGCGGCGTATAGCCGGCAGACCTGTGTATCTCACCATCGACGTTGATGTCCTGGATCCTGCATGCATGGGCGCCACGGGGAACCCCGAGGCTGGCGGGCTTTCCTATGCAGACTTGGAAAGATTTCTTCGTATGATGGAATCATACCAAATCGTGGGAGCTGACATTGTGGAATTCAACCCAGATCTAGACCCATCTGAGGTAGGGAGCATCACCATCGCAAAGATAGTGAGAGAAGTCCTGCTGCTCTTGTCCAAGTCTCCCTCATGAGGTATTGCGTAGATCAGTCTGAAGCCTCCATTCTTGACAGGCCGTCACGACATGCGGGCGTTTCACTATATGGACCAGGGCGCTGCCACACAGGGTCGTCGTACCGATCATGACAGGGGAGGCAGCGGGCGATCGCCACTATCCTTTGAAGCTCTTCCGCATTGAAGCCCCGAGATAATCTGTGGGAAGTGCTTTGAAGTTGAGACCCGTTCGGCGACGTCAGGGCTTCCAACGGGTAGGAAATGTTCAGACCTGTCTCCCGTGACTCATAGAGTGGGCTTATGTCGTATCTCCTCTCGGCATCCGACCACGTCAACGTTCCGTCCCCAAGTCCGAGGGCCTTGGCATTGAGATGGCAGTCAACACATCTCGGGACCTCACGTCGGGTAGTGTGAGGATGAGTCGAACCCATAGCGATTGAAGTCATGCCGTTTTTCAGTTTCATGATGAGTGAGTCATACGGTTTCACCACTGATCCTTCTGCGTCAACCACAGTGTTGCATACTTGGCAGCCAGGAACCATCACCCCTACTTTACCCCGAGAATTGATGCCATAGATATTCTTTTCAAATCGAAAATAGGTGCGACCCTCTACCCATTGACCGTCCGTGTATTTTTCAGATACGTGATCCAAGCCTTGAGCGCCAAGGTTGAGGGCCTGGTGACACCCATAGCACTGGGGACTCCAAGCGCTGTGACACGAATCGCATTCAAGGCGATGGTGTCCGGGTATGGCGTGGCCTTTTTTGTCCCCCGTGACCACTTTAACTGGATGCTCTTTTCCTGTCAGCTTGCTCACGAGTACATAGCCTTTGTCGGTCTTGCGGACAGCGGGTAGAGGTCTGCCCTTTGACGTAGTCAGGATCGTATCGCCTTCCCTCGCTTTGATAAAAGCATTTGTGCGAGCGCTCGCGTCAACTAAGGGGTCGCCTTTTCTCACCTGCATGGCGGCAGGCAACGACGTATAGCCGCCGTGACAGTCCTCGCATCTAATTTCGATCTGGTCTTTCATGAATTTGAAGACCGCGCCGTCGCCCATGGTATCTTGCGCAGTGTGACAATCTATGCATCCCATCCCTTTTTCGTGGTGAATGTCTGGGACGAGGTCTATGACAAAACGTCCGTCGCTCAAGGTGTTGTCACTCAGACCGCCTTTGACGTAGGGAGTCCCGTATTGTTCGCTTTCCATCTGGCCATGATAATTGAGGCCGATGCGTCCGCTTCTGTTGTGACAGCTTCGGCACCGCTCATCAGGGATGCGAGCGGTAATCGTGTGCGTTGCGGCGTGGCCCGAGGATGTACGATCGATCGTCGGGTCGCCTCCTCTGTATCTCCCGTCCTCATGATATGGGGCGTGGCATGCAGCGCAGCCGGCAAGACGCTCGAGATCATGCCGCGCACCAGGCGCCCATAGATGACATGCAGCGCAGAATTTGCGAAAGTGGCTTGTTGCGAGATCGAGGCTGCCGTTGGGAGCGATCTCGGTCGGGATGGCGTCAAGGCTTGTGATTCCGTCCGAGACCTGGCGGATCCCGTAAAGGCTGGCACCCTCCCGATCCAAGCCCCATTGAAAGCGGAGAATGCTGATGATACCCGCATTGGTCGCCATGAGTCCGCGGGGCGTGTTGACCACCCGGTTTAGGAGTGGGTCTTCTCGATGCGAGTGGCACCCAGCGATTTGTGGATTGCTGGTTCCACAACTGACGGCTGCGGCGTCCAGCCGAGCGGGGTTTCTTCCACCTCTCAGACCGATGTGCGCGCCTTTGACAGTGAGATCCAGACCATTTCCACCGTGGCAAATGACGCAGCCGAACACCGCATTGGGATGCGAAGCCGACAGATCCTCTATGCCGTAGTGGCAGGATAGACATCTCTCCGCAGCAAGCTTGCCCCCAAAAGGTTTTACCTCAATCACCTGCGGTTTTTGTCTGCGCAAACGCCCCAGCTCAGCGAGAAGCGCCGACTTTTTCTCCTGATTGTCCGCAGTCTCGAGGTCGGCTTGCACTCGTTCCATGGCCAGCTGAATGCCTTTCATCTGGTACGCCTTCCACACGGGATATTGTTCTCGATACGCGACAATCGCGAGAGCGGCGAGAAGTCCGAGGACAGAGAGAATGAGGATAAGTCGCTTCATGACCGTCGAGATTTCACCAAACAAATCCCAGCAGGGAGCATGCAACGGCCGCCAGCAACGTTGAAAAAAATGCCCACATTTTCTCATGTTGGGAGGCACGGAGAAACGGGAGCCCTACCCAGACCATAAGAAGAGCCAGCGGAATCAAGACGCCTGCGATAAGAGGAGGGATAAATTTTAACATAAACTGGACGCCCACGAATATCCATGGCGCTTTGATGTGGGGCGATGCAGACGCGGCAGGATCTGCCGGCCCTTGGAGCGGGGCATCAGAGACCGATGACAACAAAAAGAGCGCAGCAGCGGCCATGATCGCGGCCAAGCCCTCTTTGTGAACCAACGTTGGAAAGGATTTGATTCGCATCCCGGAAGCGTCTCTGAACCTTGTTGCAACGTGTCAATCTTTGACGATGCGAAAGCCCACCGTCTTGTAGAATCCGCCCGGGAACGCCCGGTGAATGTTTTGAATTCGCTTGGACGCGTCAGTGGACGCCCATGAGCCGCCTCTGATGACCTTTTCGCTGCCCGTGGCAGGGCCTTCTGGATTCTCCGCCGGCGGTTCGTATTGACGATCCTGGGGGTACCAGTCTGCGCACCATTCCCACACATTTCCGAGCATTCCAGCGACCCCACTGCGCCCAGGAAGGGCATCTGTCACCAGCGTGCTTTCAGTCTCTTCAGGCATAGCGAGGTTGTCAGGCATAGGAAAACGGCTCGTGAAAAGAGCCGCCTTCTCCCACTCGGTGGAAGTGGGGAGTCGCCCGCCCGCCCAAGCCGCATACTCCTGAGCGCCGTACCACGAGACGTAGGTCACGGGCTTACTCTCTTGGCCATCTTTTGGCTTGTATATCTTGCCGCACTTGTGAACGGGACAGTCAGGGTGGTCGAGCTTGATTCTAAGGCTTCCGTCCCGATAAGATGATGCGCCTTTGCTGTTCAAGAAGTCGCAGAATTCCTGGCAGGTCGTCTCATACTTGGCAATGTAGAATTCTTTCACGAATATTCTTCGGACGGGTCTCTCGTCCACGCGGCCCTGACCTTCAGGGCTTCCCTTGTCGAAATACCCAGCCGGGATCAGGACCATGCCTGCGTACTTGCCCATGCCCTCGACTACCTTGCGGGCGTCTGGGTGCGGCGCATTAGCCCGCCAGTCTCGCTCCTCGTCGGGTGTCGGCGGCAGCGGCACAGACGGACCGGAGGGCAAGGCAGGCAACAAGGGGCATCTGATAACGTCCTGCTTGGCCGCCGCTAACATCTTGGTATTCTCTCTGGGGAAAATATCTGCCGCCGTGCCATCGAACGTAAAGTACAGGAGGACTGATGCGAGGAGAGAGTATTTAGCGGTCTGTTGATGATTAAACAACATTCAGCGCTACCTATGAATGTTTTGACTGAAGACGTTTACGTCGCGGTCGTCATTAACTGCCTGATCACGTGGGCTTCCGGATTCGAGCTGTCAGTCGCCCACGAGACATACTGCGAGTCATAATGATACGTGTCGTATTTCGAGTCAAGATGCCGATGGAGGAGAGCGTTGCCACGTCGCACACGCGAGTCCAATGGGAGTTTATGGAAAGCTCAGATCCTGACAGCGGCTCTGTGCGTCATTGCCCTCGATGTCGATGATCTTCTGAGTGATGAAACGAGGCAGGACCTCATTGTATAGCACGACAATTTTGAAATGTTGAAGATCGAGTTCATGTCATTTAGCAAGTCCGGTAAGACCTTGACGAACATAAATTTCAGGACGCGCAGGATTTCGCCTTCAGCCCGGAATTGAATTGAAGCAATTTGGGCCAGAGGATGGAGCCCTCTGAATCACAGTATTCCTGGGAGAATTCTTGGGTAAGTTTGTCGATTACCTTTTCGTATTCCTGTAAGAATTTCTCATTTTTTTCTTTGGCCCTGTGTCCCAGGGGTTCTATGATTGCGATGTAAAGATTTCTGTTGCCCGAAATGAATTCCCAGAATCGTTGTCCGCAGTATTTCACATAGTCGCCTTTGTCTGGTTTTTCGTCCGCTCCATAACAACAGCCGTTGACAGCGACCACCTTTACCCCTTGAGTGTTAGTACCGAGGATCCTCTTGGCTTTTCTGAAATCGTCCCTCATTTTAGCGAGTTGCCGACTGTTTCCCCAGTTGGGACCGGATTTAATAGAAACCAGATACAAGGCGCCGTCTTTTTCGAACTCCAAGTCAATTCCCTCCGCTGCTGATTTCCGGCCCTCGTAACTTTTCTCACAGATGTAAACTGCGAGCTGCTCAAGAAAAGCCCCGAAGATAGCTTCTTCTTGGGAAGATAAGTGAGCATCGACAATCGTCTTAAGTAAATCATGTGCTGAATTTTGGCCCTTGGCCTTGAACAAGTAGGGATTTTTTCGCCGCAGAATCTTCTTCAAATCCAGCCGGCGCAGACTCTCCAACCTCCGAGCGTGAAATTTCTCTATGTTCGGCTCTATGAAGTTTGATAAGTCCGCTGTCTCCAGCGTTCCCATAAGGCGCCTCCTGTTCAAATAGCGCGGCTTGAACCGGCTTGAGTCGCTGTTGAGCCAAGCTGACATAATCTTCTACTATATCTATTCCAACAGAATTCCTCCCGAGCTCCTGAGCTGCTTCGCATGTTGTTCCGCTCCCAACAAAGGGGTCAAGCACCCAGTCGCCCTCCTTGGTAAACAATTCTAGAAACCACTTAGGAAGCGCCTTTGGAAATGTCGCGCTGTGGTTTCGATTGTCCGTTTCCGTCGCCAGGTGAAGAACATTAGAGGGGTAAGCTTTTTCCCTCCCTATCCAATTGGAGATGTTTTTCCCAAACCCACTGCCTACTTGAGAATTGAAACGGACAACGTCATTCTTTCCCAGACGTCTTAGGCGGTTTTCTGCCCATTTACCCATCGGTATCATCACGTTCTCTTGAAACATTTGAAATTTTCGTGACTTATTGAATTGTAAGCAACGCTCCCAAGCATCCCGAAACCTATTTGGCCATTTGCCTGGGTGACAGTTCCGTTTATGCCAAATGAATTCCTCGGTCCACAACCAACCTTGCTTGCGCAAAGCAAGAATGAGTTCGATGACATACGTATGCCGTTCCCCATTAACCACCTTTTCCTTGATGTTGAGTACGAAAGTCCCAGTAGGTTTCAAAACCCTTAAAAATTGCTCACTTTTTGGCAAAAACCATTCTACATAATCGGTTGGTTTGATGCCTCCATAAGTATTTTTTCGGCAGTCTGCGTAAGGGGGCGAGGTAACTATGAGATCAAAAAAATTATCAGGGTAGTCGAGAAGAACACGTGCGCAATCGCCGCACCTGATAATAGTCTCTACTTTTTTATAACGTTCTTCCATAACTTGCCACCGTCGTTTTTCCGAGTCTATCTCATGTCTGTCTTGAATCCAACAACAAATTCACAATCCTTGGGCACAGCAATGGGAGAGAAGCCTTTCGAGTTCATAGCCCTCTCACGCCCTGTAACATGTAAAAAAGTTCTGTTAGGATGTATCGAGTTGTTGCAGTATTTTTACGGTGACCGTGCAATGGGGAGACAAGCGAACCCATGAGAGGGCGTTTCTGCCACCACGGGTGGCCAAGCCACACACAGTGTGCGAGACCGATTTATGAGCGCTAAAAGGAAATTGACGCCATTTCTTGCCACAGTGCGTACGCTCTGCCGGGAGAGGCTGATTGAAGAAAAATGGCTGTTGGCTCCGTCATTGCGAGTAGGTCGGCAGTGGCTGGATTCTTTGACGTTGTCGGGGACGGCCGTGATAAATTGCCGGGTGTGCACCCTCGCGGGAATGGCCATGCGCTTTGCCGGACCTGTCATGAACGATCGCGGCCTGTCCTATTGCAATGATAAGGCGCAGTTGTTTCTCGTGGATAGCATTCTCCGCAGCCTTTCTCGGGATTCGTCTTCATATTTTTGGGAACTACGCCGTGGTTTGTCCCTTTCCAGAAGAGTCTGCGCCATGCTCGAGGCCTTGGAGCTTGCCGGCATAGGGCCTGACGACATAACCCGCGACCACTTCGAGAGCGAAGCCAAACACGCGGATGTGGTTCTCGTGTTCAAGGCTTACAGAAGACTTCTCTCCCAGACGAAACAAGTGGACTACAGCGACGTTCTGAAGATCGCCGCCCAGGCGGCTGGCGGCAGCCCGCCTGTGACCACCGCAGAGTTGCCTTTCTTCATTGTGCCGACTGAGCTCGACGTATGTGAACTGGAAAGGCGTCTCTTGGAAAGCCTCCCCCGCGATAGGGTATTGCACGCGGCTGGCGACGCCGATGAATTTGACTTAACAGATCGGCGCGACGACCATGAGCAGGAACGCGTCAGTCGTGCGCTGACAGCGCTTATGGCGAGAGATCCTCGCCCCTCGTTCAATTTCTTTACCGCCTCAGGGGAGTACAATGAAATTAAAGAGGTCTTTCGCCGCTGCGTTGGAGAAGACATCCCCCTTGATGATGTCGAAATCGTATATACGGACGCCTCGTCCTATGTTCCCGTGATATATGAGACAGTCCTCGCTGTATGTCCCCAGCCCGTTTTTGACTGGTCGCAACTGCCCGTGACCTTTGCGGAAGGTATTTCTGTGCGTTACTCTCGTCCGGGTAGGGCATTGCGGGCCTGGATCGAGTGGATAGGCAGCAACTATCCTCAAGCCGGGTTGGCGCATCTTGTCGAGGATGGGCTCCTGAACGTTGGCGGCGACTATTACGAGGATTCGCATTTTCTTCGATTGGGCAGGTTGCTCAGGAGCCTCGTGATCGTGAACGGACGAGATCGCTATCTGCCTATACTGGGACAGTCGCTGGAACGCGCGCGCGGCAAGGCCGCCAACTCTCACTCGGTAGGCGGCCACGCAGACCAAGAAGACAACAGAAGCGCCGAGGCGTTGGCCGATTGGCAGGCGCTTTACCATCTGATGGAATGCCTGTGCAAGGTATCCGCGCCCCAAGACCAGTTGCCGCCGACGGAGCTGATCGATAATGTGAGGGCTTTTGTCTTGGAACTTTGTCGGTCCATCAACGAGATGGACAACTACGCGAGGCTTGCCCTGTTGGAGGAATTGGACGGGCTCCACGAATTATTAAACGGCGCATCCTTTTCCATAACCTTGGATATCCTGGAGTGGGTGCGAAACATGCCCGACACCCTCCGAATCCTCGGCAGTGGCCCGAGGCCAGGGTGCGTGCATGCGTCGCATATCATGAATGGGGGATGTTCGGGGAGAAGGCATCTTTTCATCGTGGGTTTGGACGACGACCGTTTCCCTGGCGCCCCTGCCATCGATCCGCTGCTCCTTGACGACGAACGCCAAAAGATCTCCGACCGACTGGCGACCTCGTCGAAGCGTCGCGAGCAGAATCTCAGGGCTTTCATCAGGCTGCTTGCACGTCAAACAGGGGAAGTGTGCTTGAGTTATTCGAATACGGATTTGAGCGACGACGCGTCATTATCGCCCAGCAGCGTATTCCAAGCAGCCTGGAATCATTTTCATCCGAACCGCACCGAGGCGTGTTCAGATAAACGCACCGAGGTTTTGGCTTCAGTGGGCTTTGTGCCTGCGCCAGAGAAACAAGTGTGCACCGAGAACGAGTGGTGGGTCCAGCGAATCTTGGGCCAGAAGCCACAGGACAAGGAACGCTTGTTTCAGAAGTTCTTCCCCAATTTGCGGCGTGGTTTCGTCTCTTCAAAGGCGCGTGCAAGCAATGTGTTTACGGAGTACGACGGCTACATAGGGGATCGAGGAGGCGCCTTCGATCCAACTGCGCCCGGAGGGCCTGTCTTGTCAGTACAAAAGCTCGAGACCTTTGCAAAGTGTCCGCTGAGCTATTTCTTCAAGTATGTTCTCGCGGCAGGGCCGCCGGAGGAACCCGGTATGGCGACGGCCGAATGGCTCAGCGCCATGGAGACGGGCAGCCGCCTCCACGAGGTCTTTAAGACCTTCATCGAGGAGTTAATGGCGCAGGGGAGACTGCCCTTGGTGGAACGGGATCATGGCCGTTTGCACAGCATTTTGCTGCAGTGTGTTGATAAGTCCAAAGAAGATCACCCGCCTCCCAGTTTGAGCGCCTTCCACCGTCAGGTAAGGCTGCTCGAACGCGCTGCTGACATATTCCTCGTGGAAGAAGAACTCGCGTCTCATTCTTCGATCCCTCGATTTGTCGAGGCGTCCATCGGCCTGCGAAAATCGGGCGTCTTGACCGTCCTCGATCAAGAAGCCCCAGAAGTTCTCGAGATCGAACCAGGGGTCCTTATCCGCATCCAGGCGAGAGTGGATAGGATAGACGAGTCAATGGACGGGGCAGCAAAGGGATTCATTGTGTGGGACTACAAGACAGGCGGGACATATCGATACCGCGGCAAGGATCTATTTCATCAAGGCCGAAACCTTCAGCATGCCATATATACGGCCATCGTCGCAGCCCTACTCAGAAGGCGGCTGCACCCTGACGCAAGAGTCTATAAATTTGGATACTATTTTCCCAGTATGAAGGGACGCGGGGTGCGCATCGTCAGCGTCGAAGACTGCGTCAGCAGAGGCAACGAAATTGTGAGAGCGCTTTGCCGCATGATGAGCCGGGGATGCTTCCCCGCGACGAACGACGCCAAAGAGGACTGCCAATTCTGTGAATATGCCGAGGTATGCGGGGATGTAGAGACCGCGGCTCGTCAGTCCCACTCAAAAATCGCCAATCAGTCCAACCAAATGCTCGCTGACTTTCGATGGATTCGGGACATTTCGTGATGGGTGTACAAGTTTCCAGAGACGCTCCATGAAGTTAACGCTCGCTCCTCCTGATCAATTACATCGTGACGCGATTCTTGGGGATCTCGGTTCCACGATTCTCGTGGAAGCAGCTGCCGGCACCGGCAAAACGACCAGCATCGTAGGCAGGATGGCGCGGCTCCTCGCCGAGGGCGTCGCCACAGCCGAGAGAATGGCTGCGCTTACCTTTACGCGTAAAGCAGCAGCTGAACTGGCTGACCGCTTTCACAAGGTGTTGCAAGCAGAGGCCAGTCAGTCCGTTTCCCAAGAAAAAGCTAGATTGGAACGCGCTATACTATCCTTGGATCGATGTTTTATCGGTACCATTCATTCATTCTGCGGCCGCCTCTTGAGAGAACGTCCCCTTGAAGCCGGTCTCCCCCTAGATTTTGAAGAGATTGACGAACAAGAGGACCAGCGCATACGAGCGCAAGTGTGGGAGCGTTTTGTGGAGGCTACGTATGGCTCCCAAGATCCCATACTGCAGCGACTCGAAGACCTCGGTCTTCAACTCGAGGACCTCGCAACCTCATTCCAAGCGATCTGCGACTACGAGGACGTGGAAGAATGGCCAGCCGAGGAGATCGTCATGCCGGACTTGGAGCCGGCCGTCATGGAATTGGAGGCCATGGTTGACCACATGGAGCCGCTGGTTCGTGACTTTCCTGAGCACTCCAGTAAGGACGATCTCATCACCGTGTATGAGCGGGTGGTTCTGGCATATCGGCAGGCCGCTCATATTCGGTCTACGCCTCAACTCATGGATGTGTTGAGTCAGTTCAAGGCTGTCAAGAGCGCGCCTCGCTCCTGGCCCTGGGGGTCTAAGCATGCAAAAGCGGAGCAAGAGCGGCTGAACGATTTTATCCAAAAGGTCGCAGCGCCTCTTTTGAAGCAGTGGAGAGAATATCGATATGCTGCGGTCATGGAGGCATTGTTATCAGCCTTGAATCAGTACCGATGCAAAAAACTGGAATTATGCAAACTAAATTTTCAGGACCTCTTGCTGTACTCAGCGCGGATGCTCCAAAAAAAACCTTCTGTCCGAAGGTATTTCAGAAAGAAGTACACCCATATCCTCGTTGATGAATTTCAAGACACCGATCCTATTCAGGCCGAGGTCCTGTTTTATTTGACGGCCGACGACCCCTGCGAGACGGACTGGAAAAAGTGCCGACCTGCGCCAGGCTCTCTCTTCGTGGTAGGCGATCCGAAACAATCCATCTACCGCTTCCGAAGGGCTGATATCATCACATACAACGAGGTGAAGAGAATCGTCGCTGAGACTGGCGGAAAAATAGTAACCCTTTCCGCGAATTTCAGGACCGTCGGCCCGCTCATCGACTGGGTAAACGGTTTTTTCCCCACGCGCTTTGCAGAGCAGCCCCAGGGGACATCTCCCTCCTACGTGGCTCTCCAAAAGGTCATCCCTGAGCCGAAGCGAGGGAGCCTGTATGGTGTTCGGGTCCTGCGAGTGTCGCCGGACAAAGACGGCCAGCGATCGACGGTCGAGGTGGACGCCCAAAGCATAGGCTCTATCATCCGGTCTCTATTGGACGAGAAGACCGAGATCCCGATCACACCTTACAATCACAGCGCTGCGGCCTACCGAACCGTTGAGCCGGGCGACTTTCTCGTTATTACCCCTCGGCTGAAGCATCTCCATCTTTATGCGAAGGCCCTTCAGGATCTCGATATTCCTTATGAAGTGACAGGCAGCGCGACGGTGAACGAAAGTGAACAGGTATCGATCCTGCTTTCGGTGATTTCCAGTCTTGTGGAGCCGCACAATCCGCTCCACCTTTTGGCCGTACTGAGGGGACCGATGTTTGGTCTGAGCGACCAGCAACTCTACGATTTCAAGACAAAGGGCGGCATCTTTTCATTTGAATCCGATGCGCCGAAAGACCTCGACCCCTTCACCGCGCGCATCTTTTCTGACGCCTTTGCCCGGATGCAGAGGTATCGGTCATGGTTGCTGCGTCTGCCCATGATTCCGGCCCTGGAAAAGATAGTCGAGGACTTGGGGTTGATGATTCATGCCGCGGTGGATACAGGAGGCAACCTCAAGGTCGGCGCGATATACAAGGCCTTGGAATGGCTGCGGAAATCATCGCCTCACCTGCTCACCGCCAACGACTTGCGTCAGGCCTTGCAGGCGCTCGTCGCAAAGACGCAAACCCACGACGCGATTCCCGCTATGACGATAAGGGGCTCTGCGGTTCGGCTCATGAATCTTCATAAGGTGAAAGGACTCGAAGCCCCCATAGTATTCCTGGCGGATCCGTCCGGCAGTTTGGAGAAGCCGCCTCTTATCCATATAGACAGGAGCGGCAGCAAGGTTCGGGGCTATTTTGCGATACATTCGGTGCAGGCCAGGGGTAGCAATCCCATGATCTTTGCGCAACCTGTTGACTGGGACCACTACGCCCAGAGGGAAAGTGATTTTCAACGAGCTGAATTTCTCCGGCTCCTGTATGTGGCCGCCACCCGGGCCGGATGTCTGCTCACTATCTCGCAGCTTGATAAGAGCAAGAGAAGGCATCCATGGGTCATGTTTTCAGACTCGCTCGACGAATCCCCTGAATGGTCTGGCCCCTTTCAGAAAGAGCGCCGCCGGGTAATTGTAGAAGAGAACATTGCCGGGGACGAGGCGTTAAGGGTTCGAGCCGAGCTTCTACAGAAGTGGGAATGCGTCACAAGTCCCTCGTACCAGTCGTCAGGAGTCAAGGCGCGCACCGTGGTTTCAGAAGACATTCCCATTGCTGCGCGAGATCACGGCACCCGCTTGGGGATAGCGATTCATGCGTTGCTGGAAAGGGCTATGCTGCACGAGGACATTGACCTGAAACAGGCCGCCTGTTCCATCCTGTCAGAAGTCGGCCTCGAAATGGAACTCCTCCCGAGCTGCATTGACGCAGTGAAAAGAGTGATGTCGTCGGAACTCTGGACGCGGGCGCGACAGTCTCCAAGGGTGCTGGTAGAGACGCCCTTTCAGACGCTCTTCAGTGATGCCGAGAGCGATTCGTCTGGAGTACCGCTCATATTGAGAGGAGTGATCGACCTCATCTTTCAAGAGGATGGCGCATGGGTCCTCGTCGATTACAAGACAGACAGGATTCCCGAGGGATCCCTCACGAGGCTGGTGGACAAATACCGAAACCAGGTGCTGGCTTACGCACACGCATGGGCCGGCATCACCGGCCAGGGCGTGAAGGAGAAAGGATTGTACTTCACACACCTCGATCGTTACATCGCGCTCGATCCGTAGCGGCTGCGGTCGGCACGCGTGCGAGGGTGCGTCGATTTGCTGCCCGGATTCCCTTGGAGGAGCGCGGTAGCAGCTCTGTCATTTCGAAGGAGCCTCGCTCGAAGGAAGTGACCGGGTACACCCCCCTGTCATTTCGAAGGGACCCTCTTTCGAAGTAGCCTGACTTCAGCACATTCTTAATTATTATGGTGTCATTTCAGTCGGTTAGTTTTTTTCTGGGCACTACATTGCATCGAGTGGTGTGTTCC
>CAYRVH010000065.1:0-15743 GCA_964427855.1 uncultured Syntrophaceae bacterium | reverse complement strand
AGTCCCATTTTAGGACCCCCGTCGGGCAACCAACAACTTTTTTCATCGCATTCTGGCCATCGGGAGCTGAAACATTATAAGACAAAAAATGCGCTTTTTTAAGGTGAAAAAGTACACCTTGGCGCTAGGTTATTGCGGGCAGGACCAACGCCTTTAGTATAAGTGTCGGCGTACATCTGGCGCGGAGTCTTGTACACTACAGCCTAGAGTGGACGCTCGAATTTGTAGAATCGGAAGTAGTTGTTGATGCTCAACCGCGCCTCTGACCGCCGCATACTCTTTGAGATGGATGTCCTCATATTTCAGGGTACGCCAGCAACTTGCCACATACATGTTGTCGCAACCCCGCCCTAGACCGTCCCAGCTGATCATCACGCCTCGCGCCTCCAGTATCCCGGTGAAGGCCCTGGACGCAAACTGTGATCCACGACGCGTGTAGAAAGTCTCCGGCGCGACGCCCGTCAGGGCGTTTGCAAGCGCCTGCACAGAAGGCCACCTCCGTGGTTGTCCGAGCATGCGAACACGAAAAACCCCAAAACTCTTTAGCCTCCCCATCCCAACCAATTATCGAGGATATGTTTTGGGATAGCTTCTTCCAGCCGTGCGGCCAAGTTGTCTGGGTCGTTTCTGTCTTCTTGAGCCAAGTACGGCATGCCGGACACAGGGACATCTTTGATCAGTCTCTTCATGTCGCTCACCACGAACTCTTCTTCGGGACCGCCTTGGGGGTCGGTGAACGAGACCACTATTCCCGCCAGTGGTAATCCTCGGCTCGACAATACCTCGACGCTCAGCATGGTGTGATTCAGGGTACCAAGCTTGCTGCGGGCCGAGAGTACGACCGGAAAACCGACCTCCCCAATCAAATCGATCATGAGATAGTTCTCGTGAATAGGAACCATAAGGCCGCCAGCGCCCTCTACTATTACGAAGTCGGCTCGTTTTGCGATTTCGTGGATGTGGTTCTTGATCTCGTTTGGAAAGAGCCGCGCCCCCACCACCGCGGCCGCTCGATTAGGCGCAGCCGGAAAGGTAAATCGGAAGGGCGCACAGTCGTCGAGGGTAATTGCACGTTCACTCGCCTCCCAGAGCAAATGGCCGTCTTCGGGAAAAAGCTCGCCTTTTCTCACGGGACAGCCTGTTTCCACCGGTTTGACAGCGACAGCATTGAGTCCCTTTTGCCTCGCTAGCCGCGTCACTCCTGCGGCAACCAAGGTTTTGCCGACTCCCGTGTCCGTGCCTGTGATGAAAAGCCCCTTTCCTCGCACGACATGCCCCTTGCTCGATCTTTATGATGCGGCGCAGACATTTTGAATAGACTGCGCTGTTGCGGACACGAGATAGCGTATTTCATCTGCGGTGATAGAAAGCGGCGGCATGAGTACCACCACGTCTCCCAACGGACGCAAGATCACCCCTGCCCTGCGAACATCTTGCGTGACGCGAGCTCCCATGCGCAGCTCAACCGGAAAAGCTTTTCTCGAGTTGCGATCCGCTACAAGTTCGATACCTACCATGAAACCACATTGCCTGAGGTCGCCTACCCACCGCAACGGAGCGACCTGCGCTGCGAGTTCCTCGTGGAGACGCCGAATCTTGCCTTGGGCGACCTCCAAGACCCTTTCTTCCTCAAAGATGTCGAGGCATGCGCATGCCGCAGCGCACGCCAAAGCATTGCCCGTATAACTATGGCCGTGGAAAAAGGTCTTGTAATCGGTATAGCTTCCCAGAAACGCATTAAAAATCTCGTCTGAAACGAGCGTGGCGGCGAGCGGTAAATATCCTCCGGACAACCCCTTTGCCAGGCAGAGGATATCTGGTTCAACGCCTTCATGCTCGACCGCGAACATCCTTCCTGTTCGACCAAAGCCTGTGGCTACTTCATCGCATAACAAGAGGATGTCGTTGTTGCGGCAGATATTCCACACCTCTTTCAAGAATCCTCGCGGATGCACGATCATGCCGGCGGCGCCTTGCACCAACGGCTCCATCACAACCGCGGCGATGCGATTTTCGTGCTCATGCACAAGTTTCGTGAGTTGTGCCAAAGACATATCCCTGCATTGGTCAGGCGTCAAGTCTGGGCAGCGATACGGGAAAGGCGTTGGAATGGTCAGCGTATGAAACAGAAGGGGATGAAAGATAGAGTGGAAGAGGTCGATGCTGCCAAGGCTTACCGATCCGATGGTATCGCCGTGATAGGCATCCGACAAGGTTATAAACAGCGTTTTATCCTTGCGTCCAAGGTTGCGCCAATATTGAAAGGCGATCTTTAAACCAACTTCCACCGCAGTGGAACCGGAGTCTGAGTAAAAGACCTTGGTCAAGTTCCTAGGAGTTATTTGAACCAGCTTCTCAGCCAATTCTATGGAAGGAGTGGAAGCCAACCCTAACAATGTCGAATGGGCGATTTTATCGAGCTGACGGCGAATAGCCTCGTCGATTTTGCTTTTGCGGTGCCCATGGATATTCACCCAAAGCGAAGACACGCCGTCAAGATACCGTCTCCCATTGATGTCGATGAGGTAATTTCCGTCAGCGGAGTCGATTACTAGGATCTCAGATTGAAGCCACTCCGCCATCTGGGTGAACGGATGCCACAAATACTTCTTGTCGAGAGAGGACCAGTCGCGCACTTGAAACTATCCCTCGGGAGTTGCTGTATGCGTCTCGGAGCTTATGCTGAATAGAGAATGATCGAATTTGTAGGAGCCCGTGGCATAAGAAACCAGGCCCAGCAAGACGTTGATGAGCACTGAAAAAAGGTGGTACATCGTGGCAAAAGATACAGCAACGACGGCGTTGACGCTGAACAACGCCAGGGCATACCGACCGACGGCATGAAATGTGCCAATAAAGCCAGGCGCGGTAGGAAGGGCTACGCCGAGGGCCATCAATACCTGAATGGTCACCGCCACTAAGAACGGCGCCTCGATGGAAAATGCCAAAAGGAACATAAAGGTGATCGATGAAAAAAGCACCCACAAGGCAATAGAGTACAACAGGATCAGGAGAACTTGAGGAAAACTTGTCATAATCCCCATGCCCTCGATGAGATGCGCCACTACTCGAGAGAGCAGTGAGGAAATCCTCTGAGGCAACACGGAAAACAGCTTATCGAAGAGCTTGAGCGCGGTCTCCCTGCGCGTGAGAATCAAGATCACGACGCCGTAGCAACACACGAGCACGGCAAGCAGTATTTTGCCGAACATGGCATACGATGAGGACAGATGTGAGCTGCGCCAAAGCACCACACCAAGCAACGCCAAAAGCCCCGTCAAATCAAAGAACCTTTCTACCATGACAGCCCCTACACTGCTGGAGAATGACGCGCCATTTCGAACCAACAAGTACGGACGAACGAGCTCAGCCAACCTTGCGGGAATTACCATATTGGCGCCTGCCCAGATGTTCATGAGATCCCACAAAGATTTCAGACTCAGATGACAGAATGGCCCTAGAATTATCCCAAATCTCAGCGCTCTCACCATCTGGGTCATGAGCGCAAGGATCGTGGCGGGTACCAGATACATGAGCTTCATTTCTCCGACGCCATTTTTTAGATCTTTGAGCGGGATATCCCGAAAGGTGAGGTAAAGGAATACCGCCCCCAAAACGCATCCTGCGATGGCCAATGCAAGTCGCCGGTTTTTGGGATTCTTTTTCTTGGAGGCGTTAGTCATCAGCTCTTCGCAACTCTGTACGAAAATAGGCAACGGTGCCCTCTAAACCGTCTGTCAACGGAACAGACGGCTGCCACCCAAGCAGGGTCTTTGCCAAGGTAATGTCTGGTTTTCGTCGAGTGGGATCGTCCTGGGGAAGCTGCGTGAATACGATCTTGGAACCGGTATCTGGTATCATCTGGAGAACCTGCCGGCCCAGCTCCAAGATCGTGACTTCATGAGGATTTCCCAGATTCACCGGACCAGACACGTCGCTTTCCATGAGTTTGATTAAGCCCGCCACCATATCAGACACGTAGCAAAAAGACCTCGTTTGGCTGCCATCCCCATATACTGTCAAATTTTCTCCTTTGAGGGCTTGGCAAATAAAATTGCTGACGACCCGGCCGTCGTTGGGCAGCATGCGAGGGCCGTAGGTATTGAATATCCGAGCAATGGCTACATTGACATGGTTGAAGTCTCGGTAGCCCATGACGAGCGTCTCTGCTGCTCGTTTCCCCTCGTCGTAGCACGCGCGCGGCCCCACGGGATTCACGTTCCCGAAATACGATTCAGGCTGAGGATGAATCTTCGGGTCTCCATACACTTCGGATGTGGACGCCAAGAGCATTCGAGCGCGCACGCGCTTGGCGATACCAAGCATGTTGAGAGTCCCCAACACAGAAGTTTTCAATGTTTTTATGGGGTTGCTTTGATAGTGGACCGGCGAGGCCGGACAGGCCAAATGGTAAATCTGATCCGCTTCCAAAAGAATCGGCGCAACGACATCATGCCTAATGAATTCAAAACGCGGATTCGAAAAGAAAGGCAAGATGTTTTTCTTGCTGCCGGTAAACAAATTATCGAGACAGATCACGCTATGGCCCTGGTCAAGGAGCGCTTTGATCAAATGGCTCCCGATAAAGCCCGCTCCGCCGCTCACGATGATATTTTTCATGAAAGAAGTCCCTAGAGATACACACAGTGCGCCTCAGTATGTGCGGAATACGGCCTCATGTCAACGTTCCGGCGAACTCAGTACAAACGAAAAGCCCGACGACAGGACATTGTGAAGCCGCCAGGCTTCTCTCAGTTCGCATATGCGGTATGGTGATAAGATGTAGCCTCTCTTTACCACAAAAACATATCTTGGCAAGAAAAATGTTGCGGTTTATTCGTAGAAAAACTGTTACGCCCTTGGCTGCCCACAAGACGAGCGGTTGCGCGGAGTTGGTTTTTGTCGATGCCACCAACGACCTATATATCCTTTCTGAAAAGGATACGCGAAACGGGCATACGGGGAATTGCCCTTCCCCTGAAAATCAGAATCCAGCAGCTCGCCATGGATCCCTAGTTTCGTGAGGATGACAGAGCGCTGACATACGGGCGAAAGTCGTCAACAATTCCAAGAAATTATATGCATCATGTATCATATCACTCGATTGCGCTGCTGCGCTCACAATGATATAGACCGATTCTCGAAAGTAATCAGGATCTTGATAACGTGGTCGTCGCATGTGGACCTCTCTACCGCTCTCATTTCGAGCCACCCCCTCTGTCATTTCGAGCGAAGCGAGAAATCTTGACTCACATGCGAAGATTTCTGAGTCGCAGGGCTCCTTCGAAATGACATGAATGTCGCCCCACCTCACTCTGGTTCGAGCCTGATCGTGCGAAAATGACAACAAGCGGCTCTCTAGGCTTCACAGAGGTTTCCACAAGTACTCGCTCATTCGATGATGCGAAGCTCATTCCGAGGGCGATTTTGAGATCCGCTGTAAGATAATAAACTATCATTGCGAAGTGTCGTCGGCGTTCACGCAATCCCAACTCACGTCCATCACCCACAGGCGCCCAGATCAAACTCGCGTTTGTCTTCGAGAACTGCTATAAGGACAGGATGCTTGTCAGAAAATGCAGGCCGGAATGATACAGAAACAGAAGGTATAGGCTGCGAAGGGATGAACGAGAACATGGTTGCCATTGAAGAACTGCGGACCCCTTCCGCGGTGAGGAGTGGGCAGGTATTGCGTTTGAGTCTCAAGGGAACGGATATACATCTGGCCAGGATCACGACGTTTTGTCCGGATGAAGTAGGTCCTGGCCCTGTGCATGCGTATCTTTTGGCCAACGACGCAGTGATACTCCTCGATCCGGGCATTCCGACAAATATGGCAAAGGGGCTTTTCTACTATTGGCGGAATCAAACAATTCCTCCTGAAATAGAGCGCCTGGAGTCAGATCACGGCGCCAAGGAATTGCTCTCAGGCATACACATTGCCGGTTTTTCACCTGCACAAATAAACATGGTCATCATTTCCCACGGGCATCCTGACCATTTCTTCATGACCAATGAGATTGTTCGACGCAGCGACGCCCAAGTGTGCGCCCATGTACTCGACACGCCGGACATTTGCAACCCGTGGTCGATGCTGGCCGCGTGGGTGTATCGCCAACAGCAAATGAAAGCAACAGGTATGCCGAGGTCGCAATCCGACCCAAAACTGTTTACCGCTGAAACCATTGAGGGATTCGATCTCGCCTCAATGGGCATAACCCCGAGGGTTGCTGAGCCTGTCGTAAAAGACGGTCCCCCGCGTCTCAACGGCCGGGCGGTTCCAGATATGGAATTGGTGCATTTGCCCGGGCATTCCCCGGGCAGCATAGGCGTCGTGGTCGGCAAGCCGGGGGACAGAAAAATCCTGTTGTGCGGCGATGTTTTGCTGTATCCCATAACCCCGCATCCGGATGATTTGCTCGTCTATCTGCAAACATTGGACAAACTCGAGACGTTTAAGGACATAGGGTGCGTACTCCCCGCGCATGGCGACGTCATCTGGGACCTTCAACAGCGTGTCTCATTTTTGAAAAGGCACCACGAGGTGCGCCTTCGAGCCACGTATGAAACATGTCGATCCCCCCGCTCGGTGTGGGATATCGCGTCAATGCCAAATTACTTCGACACCTATGTCGATCCTCGTAAGTTCAACTTTCTTGCAGGATTAGAAGCCATGGTGCATGTGGAACTACTCACCATGGTGGGAGGTCTCCAGCGAACCCACAGAGATCGTGGTGTCCATTATTTTCAGGCGAGCGGCGAACCTTTTGTGGAGGTGTATGAGCGGATCAAGGACCTCGTCGCCAATGGCAGCAATAGATCGCTGCTGCGCTATTAATGCGCAGCTCATCTCCCAGGGGCTCTGAGCTCGTCCTTCGAAGCGACTTCGTGGTGAAGGAAGCATCTTTATGATCCAGGCGCGCAGGCAATCATCGGGGCATGAGGCGAGACGAGAATCATGTATCAGGGCTTTCTTCCGTCATCCAGTTGCGCGTGCTAGTGTGGTCCTTTTGGGGGCATCCTGCGTTTTAACCGTGGCTGCCGGCGATATTGGATTTCAGGGAGACGACTGGTGGGTGCTGAGTTTCCCCTATTGGAACGCGTTTCCGAGTTCTGTTTTAGCCTACGCCAGGGCCGCACTCAGACCGATAGAGGGTTTATTCTGGATAAGCCTTTTTGAAATTTTCGGCTTCGATAGACCGCCCTACCTCTTCGCGTCTCTTGCACTCAATACGCTCTCTTCAAGCCTCTTCGCCCTGTGTCTGCTTCGCTTTTCCCCCCAGAATCCCAGGCTTGCGATGTGGGGGGCTTTCTTCAGTTTCTTCTTGCCGATGAGTTCTCCGCTTGTGTTTGTCATGCATACGGACAACTCTCGGCTCGCGATGGCCTTTTTTTGGGGTGCCGTGCTCAGCGCGCAATCTGCCGTCCGTGGTTCATTGTGGCGGATTGGGCTGACTGTAGTCTGCTACCTGTTGTCCGTTCTTACCTATGAGAATGCCAGCCTGCTCATCTTTGCCCTGCCGTTCTTTGTGTTGCCGCCGCAACAGACCGAGAATGCCGTCGTTTCGAGACTCATCCTGACTCGAACGGCAGTGATCATGGCTGTCAGCTTTCTGGGATTCCTCGCGATGCGCTTTTTGTTTCTGTCTGGCGGCGCAGTGAACCACGCAAGCGTCGTTCCTTCTGTGGCCCTTTTACTGTCATATTGCTCACGTCTTTTCGATTACCTCTATGCCCCATATAAGGATATTGTGCCAGATGCAGTGTCGATGGCATTCGGTCTCTCTCTCGGATGCGCGGCCTTCGCGCTGGTGAAGTACGCGAGTTCACCCAAGCTGCATAAAACGACCCTGACACGTGACCAGACGCGACCCCTTGTCCTGCTGCCGACGGCTGGCTTTGTAGTCTTCTTGCTCGGGACCCTTCCATACGTACTGGCGGGATACTCAGCATCCGTGGGATTTACTGGCCAAAGCAGGATTTATTCTTCGGGAAGTTTTGGGGTCGCCTTGATCCTGGCGGCTATATTCTCCATCAACTGGTCGTCCCCTCTACTGCGTCGGGTTATGAACCTCGCGGCCGCGTTGCTCCTTGCCATAATGGCCTCTTTTCAATGCGATCTTCGGCGAGATTGGCAGGCCGCAGCGGAGATCAGAAAGAATCTGTGCAAGAGTCTTGTGACCGTCGCGGCGCAAGTGACCGACCATACGACCCTCCTTTTTTTGGACCTGCAATCATATCTGGGAAACCGGGCCGTGATATTTCAAGGAGTGGACGGCCTCGACCAATATGTAAAAATGCTTTATAATAATAAAACGTTGCACGCATTCTTCCTCTACTCTCGAGACCGAGAGACTGCGAGTAGCTCCGAGCGGACCGCCGTCATATCGCGGGAGGGGGTCAAGGCGAGAGGTTCCGCACCCTTTGGCCCAGCGCCGCTGGACAGCATCATCATCTTCCGCCGTCATGGTAGAGCCCTGTCGTTGGTCGAGTCGTTGTCGCTTCATAACAGTTTTCTGGATGCTGAATGGTTTGGCGTTGCCGCCATCGTCTCGCAAACGAACAGGATCCTCTCAAGAGGGCTGGAACCTTCACAGGGGCGGCGCTGCCTTTATTAAGGACGAGCACATTCCACAAAGGGTTGATAGACGCCCAATCTCCTGGCTATTAGGACAAAAGATTCGAAGAATGGAACTGTAACATAAAGTTTAGTATATCTTAATGATCCTAACAATTTCATTTGACACATAATATCAGATCTGGTATTGCCCACACAGTACATGACGCGGGGTCAACTATGTCGTCTAGGCCATCCGTTCACACGCCTGATACTGTGAAAGTGCCTAATCACACCATTCTTTATGGGATAGTCCTTACCACCGTGGGGGTGCTTGTCGTCCTGGGCGGTATGGTGCGACTCTACGAATTGAGGGAATTTTTTCCATTACGGCTCCCGGACCAGGTCAATGAATTCATTCTCAACTATATTCCGTTCATCGTGGGGACGTTCGTCACTTCAGTGGCAGCCCTTGCGGGAGTCATCGTCGGTTTGAGCTGGATCTTCAGCGGATTGAGCCACGCGGGGCGCATCAGAGTGACCCATGGCGGGGCGGGTGATTTCTACAGACCCACGATGACTTCTCTTGCGGTCAAGGAAGGAAAAATCCACTCCTACAAGAAGCCCCCCACTCTATTGTTTTGGCTGCTGAGCCTTGCATGGAAAAATGCCAAATACTTATCTGAAATTTCTCGTCAAATTGTAAAATGGAATGCAAGATTCCTTTTGAAAATGCTGGCCTTGGGGATCGTCATCCATTTCCTATTTCGGGCAATGGAGCTTCTGCCCCCTTATCTTGCCCACATTGGACTTGGGGCCGGGTACGTATTGCCGTCCCCTATTCCCTTTTATAATCTCCTCATCGCAGCATGTGTCTGCAAGGTGCTCATTTCTTTGAGTCTCGTTCCCTTCAAAAAGCCTGTCGTCGGCAGAGAGATGGACTCGATGATTGTGGAGGGCAGGGGACATCCTTCGGTGTTTTTCGCCGTGCTTGAGGAAGGATCCAAAATTTTTGCCAAGCGCGGATTCCCGAACAGGATTTCTCGGTCTCGACCGTATGTGTGTGATGACGGCGAAACCCTTCTGGGGACGCTTATCGAAAGCTTCCCTGAATACGTAAAAACGACCTGCAAACCAGCGGCATTGATCTGTCTGCTTGTGGGATCGGTGATGATGCTTGTTGGCTTCTTACAAATCATCCTGATGCAGTACCCGACGTTCTCCGTGGGATACGAGGATTTCTTCCGGCTTTACAGTTTCACTCTTGCCGTGGACATTTTCCTCAATATAGCCTTAATAATCCTGGGCAAGGGATTCCTGGATCAGGCAAGGGCGCTCATGTCAATTTATCGTTTTCGATCGAATCTGGTGTACGTAGAGGCAAAGGGAGATTTGGATCGGAAGGTGGTTGCGGATCTTAAAGGCATCGTAGCAGCTGAAAGACTTTTCAATCCCACAGTCCAATGCGCCTTCAATGTCAGATACTTTTCGGCAGAGGCCATATCTGAATCCGTGACGCCTGACGGCGTCAGAGAGTTGGTGGCGTTGGAGACGTCCGGACGCCTGGCCAAAGACGTGGCAAAATTAAAATTCCTGCCTTTCCAGATCCGCTTCTCAGAACGGTATCCTTCGGTGTGGAAGACGGACATGGCAGCGTGCGACGATGACGACGAAGAGCAGGTCATTGCCGAAAATGAAGGGACCTTTAAGACTGGTGAACAAGGCCGGGAAGAGCGCGCCGCAGTGGGTTCCGGCGCATGAGGTGTCTCCCAATGGCGCTCGACAAACGGGAGGTCCCGTCCCAGGGTGACTCGCAGAGATTCGAGTTTGTGTGCATTCCGCCAGTGTGTTACAATTGGCCGGGGAGACGAGAGGCTGAAAAGACGTCCTCAGAGCTTTATGCAGCGCCGTATTGTGCTTCTACCTTTCCGGTGACGAGGTGAATAGATGAGATCGTCAGTCCTGAAGATTGTTGCGGCAGCGGCGAGTCTCTTAGTCTTGTGGCTCCCATATCATGCCATTGCAGAAGACTACCTCATTATAAAAAAGAAGAGCGGATCGACTCAGAGAATTCCTCTGAACTTTCCTCCTGACCAGATAGATTCGTTGCAGGTTGAATCTGGCCCGAAGGCCGCAGCGCCGACCGAGCGGGAAACCGAGACGCAGCCGGAGGCAGTACGGCCGGCGGTTCCGGAAACGGCCCCTACCTCTCGAGCGCCAGAGACAACGACGCGGCCAAGACCGTCGGAGGCGGTGCCGACGCGAACGCCTTCGGCTGAGGCAACGTCCGTCCTCGGCCCCTCCTTCACAGTGAACTTGTATCAACTGCCCGAGAATGCGAACGCGCTTCCAGATTTCAGCGCCCTCACCCCTAAAAAGGTGCTCAAATCAGATGTGGTGAATCTCGATCCTGCCAAGGGTATAAAGGAACCAGCTGGTTTGCCGGACAACTACGATGGCATGGGGTTGCGCTATATTGGCGTATTTTCCGTAAAGGGGGAGGGCATTTTTCGATGGCGGATTCAGTCAAAGGACGGGGTGAGATTCCACATCGACGACAAAACAATCATCGAAAACGACGGCATCCACGAAGTGTCTTCAAAGACTGGATTCATTCATCTTGCTGAAGGGATCCACAGCGTGATACTGGATAGCTTTAATGCCAAGGGCTATCCCTTTTTGAAGCTGTTCGTTCAGCCTCCTATCGGTCCTGAGAAGCTCTTTGACATCCCCCACGGACTGAGCGGGTGGCAGGAGCCCGCAAAGCCGTATGATGTCTTGTGGGGACAGGTTTATTTTGTACCCAAAGGGGAGTATCCAAAGGGGCCGGATTTTACCAAATTGAGCCCCGTCGGCCGACTCATTGCGCCGGAACTCAGTATGTCCAGCGGGCCCATTCCTGGTTTGCCCGGGAGGACCGACATGGTCGGCATCCGGTATCAAGGCTTTTTTAACGTGTCCGGCGCGGGTATCTTTGCTTTTAGGCTACTGGCTGATACCTACGCCAAACTCACAATAGGCAACCATGTTATAACAGAGGCAAAGAGCTCCAAGGACGGGCGAGGATCCATTGGATGGGCGTTTCTGCAAGAGGGGAGTTATCCCATCGGTGTGGATTTCTTCCACGGCGTGGGAGATCTTAAGCTGGAACTCTACATCACCCAGCCAGAAAAAGAAGAAGAGCTGTTTGCCCCGGCAAAAGTTGTCACAGGCTATGCTGCCGATAGCGGCAAACTAAGCCTCATCCCTGCTTTCGTCTATTTTCTTGAACCAAACACGAGAAAGCTCCCGAATTTTAACAAGATGACCCCGGCGGGCATGTTTTACACCAAGGCCATCGATTATCCACTTGAAAGAGGCACGCGCGAATTCCCCGGCGTCCCCAAGCGTGCAGACTGGCTGGGGTTGAGGTTTTATGTGAAATTCTCGCTTACGGACCAAGAAGCCGGCGCCTACAAATTCCGTGTGGTGTGCAAAGATGCTGCCAGATTGATCATCGGAAAGAACCTCGTCATCAACGCGGAAGGACAGGGCAAGGTTTTGGATCAATCGGGGACCGTGGAATTGCAACCAGGCAGTCACGAGATGTTTCTCGACTACCTGCAGACAACTGGTCCCAACTCTCTCCAATTGTACATTACGCCGCCGGGGGGTGAAGAAAAGATCTTTGCCTTTCAGTGAGATAACCTGGAACGTTCATAAGTCGGTTCCCGGCAATACCTGCGACTCCATGATGCCGACCTCGTTCTGACCGACATTTCCAAAATTAGTGTGCGGAGGCGAGGGACGCAACAATTCTGTCTCTAAGGTCTCTGATACGCTCCGCCTGCGTCAACGGTTCCGGCGTACCAAAAATCAACGACCCCACAATGGCGGCGGATTCTGGCCCCACCACGCGAGCCCAATCTCGGAATTGAGTCTCGAGGTCTCTCCCGAGTCGATCCTGCCGACCAAACCCGGGACACCAAATGGGCTTGCTGGTCATAGTTCGCATTTGGGTCAGGGCCGTGGGGTCGGTGGCAGGCCCGATGTATCCGTCCACTCCCATGGCTTCCCCTAAAGCGAGGATACCATCTCTAATGGGCACGTCCTCCGCCAGCGATGCAGTGGATATGTCTATGCCTGCCGCCTGGGCTTTTCTTGCCAGCTCACTGCGGCTTGTCCGCGGAGAAAAGAAGAGGTCCGCACCCGCGTGGCTCATGATCGGCAGCGCCAATACTTGTATCCCGCAGTCATGTGCTGAAACGACCGCCTCTGCCAGCGATGCTGGACCAGGAAAACCGTGGACCGTCACGTGCGTCACCCCTGACTGCTTCAGGGAGCTCACAATCTTTGCGTTGGTACCTTCCCACCCGGAAGATGCGCGATGGCCGATGTCGGCAATCTTGAGATCCAGAAGGATCGGCTTCCCCGCCACAGAGTGCGTGACACTCTTCACGAAATCAAGCCCAGCCTGGAGCACGGTGGTAAGCCCTATTTTGACGCCGTCAACCACAGGCCCTACGTGTTTCAAGAGAAGAGCCACTCTCTCGGGATCGGGCAAATCAGCCGCCAAGATTATTGCGTATGGCTTCACGGTTGCCCCTCTACGCCGGCAAAGTCCTCTGCTTCCAACCCCAATTTCATGAGGCGATAACGCAGTGACCGCAGCGAGATGCCCAGGAGCGCGGCAGCCTTAGTCCTGCTGTTGCCTGCTATCTCAAGGGCCCGAGTAATAAGCCGCCGTTCAAAGGACTCGAGCATTTGCTCCAAATCGACACCCTCTGGCCCAAGTTCAGCCTCTGAAAAGCCCGCCGCATTGCTCTCCCTCTGAAAGAGCTTCCGTGGTATATTTTCGGCAGTGAGCTGGTCTGATTCCTCCAAGGTAACGCATCGTTCGATAATATTCTCAAGCTCCCGAATGTTTCCGGGATAATGGTAGTTGCATAGCACTCGCAAAGCCAAGGACGACACTTTCCCAATCCTCTTATTCTGCGCAGCGCAGAATTTTTTGAGGAAATATTCTGCGAGCAGGGGAATATCCTCCGGTCGCTCTCGAAGCGGCGGCAAATTTATGCGGATCACATTGAGGCGATAGTAAAGGTCTTCACGAAAGGCGCCTTTTTGCACCCCTTCTTCAAGGTCTTTGTTCGTGGCCGCGATAATCCGCACGTCAACCCTTTTGGTCTCCGTGTCTCCTACTCTCCGAAATTCCTTCTCCTGTAGGAAGCGCAACAGCTTTGCTTGGAGTGACAACGGTACTTCCCCAATCTCGTCGAGAAAGAGCGTTCCAGTATGGGCCATCTCTACGAGACCAGTCTTGCCGGATACCGCGCCGGTAAACGATCCCTTGACGTGGCCAAACAACTCAGATTCCAGAAGATTCTCTGGGATCGCCGCACAGTTCACCGTGACAAAAGGCTTATCGACTCGAGGCGAATACGAGTGGATTGCCTTGGCTATAAGCTCTTTGCCGGTGCCTGATTCGCCGGTAATAAGCACTCCTGCACTAGATGGGCCTATCTTCGAGATTAAGTTGAAGATGTCCTGCATTTGCTGCGACTTCCCGATGATTTCACCCAGCCGGAAGCGATCTTTGACGGATTGGCGAAGTTCGAGGTTTTCCTTCCGCAGCCTATAGACTTCCAGGGCGTTGCGAATGACAATCCGCAAATCTTCCAACTGGAAAGGCTTAGATATGTAGTCATACGCCCCCTCTCTCACCGCACGAAGCGCGTCTTCCGCGGAGGCGAACGCGGTGATCACGATCACAGGAACTGCGGAATTCAGTCG
Organism: uncultured Syntrophaceae bacterium; assembly: GCA_964427855.1. GTDB lineage: Bacteria > Desulfobacterota > Desulfomonilia > Desulfomonilales > Desulfomonilaceae > JAUPKT01. Next base: position 1,414 of record CAYRVH010000065.1, on the reverse strand, counting down.
CCTGATGCGTTTTATGAGATCCAATCCGCTCATGCCGGGCATCTTCACATCAGTCAAAACAAGTGCAGGCTCTGCCCTCTTAAATAGTTCAACCGCCTCTTCGCCAGAAGCGGCTGCCGCCACGTCATAGCCTTCCTGGGTGAGCATGATCTCCAAAAATTCTCTCATACTCGGCTCGTCATCCACCACGAGAAGTCGATCAGCCACCTTTGTCCTCCCTGCTTGTTGACTCCTCAGACCGGCTCTTTGGGAGATGCACACGCGCCACGGTACCGTGGGGCGTATTATCACTGAGTTCCACAGAGCCGCCGTGCGCTTCGACAATACTGAGCGCCAGAGGCAAACCTAAACCGGTGCCGAAATCCTTTGTCGTGAAGAAGGGTTCAAAGATCTTGTCCCTCAAGTGCTCCGGTATGCCATGGCCCCAATCTGAGATCGATATCACAATTTCTCCTACCGCCTTGTGCACGGCAACCTCAATAACTGAACCTTCGGGGGAGGCGTCGAGCGCATTGCTGAGAAGATTAAGGACAGCCTGTTTCAATCGATCCGGCTGACAATCTATTGAGATTCCCGTGGATATGTTGCGTCTCAAGGATATGGATTTTGGACGGCATGAGGTCTGTTCAAAATCGTCGAGTATCTTTGCCAAGAAGTTGTCCAGCATCACCGTTTGGGCATGGGTGTGCCGTCCGTTGACGGTGAGTATGAAATCACTCAGCAAGGCGTTGAGTCGATCAGCCTCCCGCAATACGATGCCCAAGAGCCTATGCTGCTGTGACAGTGGATCACGAACCGTTTCCCTGAGGAGCTCTGCCGCCCCGCGAAGGGATGCCAAAGGATTTCTTATTTCATGCGCCATGCCTGAGGCGATCCGTAAGAAAGCCGCCTGCTTCTCGCTTTGCTTGGCCCTTTGCTCCATCTTGCGTATGTCCGTGACATCGCTGAACACGACGAGATGCCCGAGAAGTTTGTTTCTCCTATCCCTTAATTCTCCTACCGAGATGTCAAAGTCTCGCGGCTCGGGAAACAACCCTTTCTTCCGGACCTGATATCGGTTTAGTCGCTCTCGTGGTCTGTCGCTGGGGAGAACTTCTGGGAATAAGGCCGCTAAAGGGCTGCCAACCAAACTGGGTGGGGTCGAACCGAGCAACCTGGCGCCCGTGTCATTCACGTATGTGACTGTGACCTGCTCATCCGTCGTGATAATGCCGCTGGGAATTGATTTGATGATATTGCTGTGGAGATCGGAGAGGCGTTCGTACTCATACTCTCTGATCGTCAATGATATTTTGGTGGTTTTGAGCTCGCCGGCAACCGTGCCTGCGAGGAGCGCAACCGCGAAGAAAATCGCGTAATGGATCAAGAGAACCCATAGGATGTAGCTGGGATCGTGACTTCTCCATACGCTTGT
>CAYRVH010000064.1:5204-15811 GCA_964427855.1 uncultured Syntrophaceae bacterium | reverse complement strand
TTATATCTGTCTCCTCAAGGCGCCAGCGTCGTGATGAACCGGATCGACGGACACTACGGTGAAGGCTCCCCCTGGAGCTATACAGTAATTCTCGAAATGAATCACGAGTGAGGCGCGTCTCCTCTCATGACGTCATCCTCACGAAAACAGGAATCCGCAGGGAGTTTCTTGGATTCCCATTTTCATGGACATGAAAAGCGGGCGTATGGCCATTCCGTGATTTCTTCTGAGGCCGGTTTTAGATCAGCGGACGCGTCTTGTGTTGATGAGATTTACGGCGCAATGAGCCGCGCAGTGCTGCCTCGTCTTGAGGGCATGACCTCCAATCGAGCGGCTATCCTTTCCTTCAATTCCGGTACATGGGAAATGACGCCCACAAGACGGCCGCTCTGCTGCAAGTCCTCCAGGGCTCGAAATGCAAGGTCTAAGGCCTCTGGATCAAGGCTGCCAAAGCCTTCGTCAACAAAGATCGCATCGAGATGAATGCCGCCTGCGTAGGCCTGAACCACATCTGCGAGTCCGAGGGCCAAGGAGAGGGAGGCCAAGAAACCTTCGCCGCCAGACAGCGTGTTGACCGGTCGAGAGACACCGGTATACGCGTCATAGACTTCGATATCTAATCCGCCTGGCGACCGCTTGTCTGTTCTCTCGCCAAGCCTGTTCAGCGCGAACCGCCCATTGCTCATGATGTGAAATCGCTGAGTCGCCGCGGCAAGGACATCGTCAAGAAGCGTGGACAAGACGAACCTCTGAAACGTAACGCCCAATGGATTTCGCCCGTTGGCGGTGGAAGAAAGCGTTTCAGCTACGAGCAACCGCCTTTCCATAGCTTCTGCTTGGTCTTGCAACTCCTTGTAGCCTTCAATGAGCTTTCGTTGATTCGCGAGCTCTGAAGCCAAGGCCGCCTCCTCTTTCAACTTTTCCTGATGCTGTCTTTTTGCAGTCTCAGCTGACTCAACAAGGGAATCGATGTCCGGTTCCTCTATGCCGACAACCTCCTTTTCCGCCCGCTCGAGTCTGTCTTTCGCACTTTTCAAGTCTTTTCCAAATCGTTCAATGTCGGACTGCAACCCATCGATCTCTGCATCCGACCTCTTGGATTCCTTGAAATGCATGTCATCTCGAAAACCATGCTTACGCAGCAGCTTTTCAAAGGCCTGCGTCTGATTGAGCATGTTCCGGGCCGCTTCCATGTAGTTGTCCTCAGCAGCCTTACGCGCCGCTTCCTTCGCGGCGACGTCCTTCTCTGCCTGCTGTAGGTCTTGTTCAGTTTTCTTCAGGGCTGCTTCCATGTCGCTGATCTTTTTCGACAGTAGCGTCTTTTCTTTTTCCAAGGCGTCCAACGATCTCAAGTGGTCAGGAATGTTCTTGGCTAAAGTATCTGCTGCGGCCCGGGCGCTATCGAGCTTTGTTTTCGCTGCCTCCTTCTCGGTCTGAGCCTCGTCCTGGTCTTTTTTCGCCTTCGCCAGCTTCGTGTTGAACTGCTCCATAGTCTGGTCGATGCCGGCGATTCTTCCATCGGCCTTTTTCGCTGCCTCGAGATCAGCCGTCAGCTTCTTTTTTTCTCTCTCCAAATCTTTCTCGCTGAGGCCCTTGACGTCTTCCAAAGATTCTCTCAGAGTTTCTATGCGGATCCTCATCTCGGCTAGATCTCTCTCGAATCGGGTCCTCGCTTCGATGGCGTCCTGGAGATTCTTGTTGTCACGCTCGAGTGCCTCACGCTTGTTGGTCAGGGCTTCTTCGTCAGGTAGTCCCTCTACCATGGGCGCTGGCTGCGGATGCTCTCGAGAGCCGCATACAGGGCAGGGCTCGCCTTGCACAAGTTTTTGAGCGAGGACCGACGCCTGGCCCTTTATCCACGCGTCCTCCAATATTTTGCATTGAGCTTTTGATTCCGAGACCGCCTTCTCGAGATCATTCACCTTCTGAACAGCGCCCTTGAGTTCTTTTTCTTTTTCCTTGGCTGCGACTTCCAGTTTATTGAATTCTTTGAGATTCTTCAGCTCATTATTCAATTTATTCAGCTGCATGGTAAGCAGCTCTTTGCTGCCGGCAGTCTTTTGAGCCTCCTCCTTTTCCTTTTTCAGTTCCTCCAGGAGCAAGGTGTTTTTCTCCAGGAGCTCGCTTATGTTCTTGAATTTTTTGTCAGCCGCATCGAATTCTTTCTGCGCCGTCTGGGCTTCTCTTTGCCGAATGTCGTGCTGTTCGACGCTTTCTCTCAAAGCCTCGAGTCTCCCAAGTTCGTGCTTCGCCCGCTCAATCTCCGGTTCTTTAGATTTTTGATCCGCGCGGCGCTGAGCGGCGCGATCTTTCTCAGCCCTTGCGGCCTCTTCTGCACTTCTGGCGGCGTTTCTTGCGTGCTCTGCCTTCGCCAGCTCATCGGCGCGTCTCTGGAGATTTTTTTCTTCGGGAACTATCTTCTGCGCTCTACGGGCCAGGTCCAATTCCCTCTTTTTGGACTCAATGACCGCCGCTTGGGACTCGATGTTTGCAAGATTATTCTGCGCTTCTCTTCGTTCCTTGAATTTCTCGCTTATCCGCCTGCCGTTTTCTAATGCCTGCGCCGCTTTTGTGGCGTCAGCCTCCATTTGTTTAAGGCGGGCAGTTAAATCCTTGTGACGCTGTTCGTTGTCAACGCGGCGCTGCTGCATCATTTCAAGGGATTCTGCTTCTGCTCGCTTCAGTACGTCATCTCTTCGGTCAGACAGTTTCTCAAACGCAGTTTTAAGCTCGGCTGCGTTTGTTTTAAGAGCCTGCTCGATGCGCGTGTACCATTCCGTCTGAAACAACACTTCGAGGATAGGCTGCCGCTCTCTAGAATTGGCCATGAGTAGGCGCTGAAATTCCCCTTGGGGGAGCATCACGACCTGGCTGAACTGGTCGCTCCGAAACCCCAGCAATTCTTCTATCTTCGCAGTAACGTTCCGCCAGCCTGATACAAGCTCCTTTGTTCGGTTCGGGGCGTTGGCGGCTCCAAGAAGAGCCACATACGCTTCGGCCTTGAGGCTGGTCTTTCCCTGGCCGCGCCTTTTGGGAACAGCATATTCAGGTTTTCTATACACACGATATGCGTGGTCTCGCAGACTGAATTCGAATACCACTTCTGTGGCCGTATGCGGATCTGCATGATCGCTGCGCATCCGTCTTTCATCGCGGTTTGAGCCCGCGGGCTTGCCGTACAAGGCAAACGAGATAGCGTCCAGTATGCTGGTCTTGCCGGCGCCGGTTGGGCCGTGAATCAGGAAGAGTGTGCAGTCGCCCAGTCGCCGGAAGTCTATAATCTCTCTTCCTGGATATGGCCCGAACGCCTGTATTTCCAGCCGCAAGGGTCTCATGAGGCCGCCTCCTCCCTCAACGATTTTTTCAACGTCTCCACGACGCTATGATAGGCGGCGGCCTGTGCATCGTTCAATTCCTGGCCCGTGACCTGTTGGAAGAAACTCTTGAAAAGCTGGACGTCATCGAGCTTCCGATGATCCACTCTCTCCTGTGGCGAGCCTCGGAACGCCTCAAAAAATGGTCTTTCCACATGGAGGATGTTGGGATACACTGCTCTCAGCTTCCCCATAGCGTCCAGTATTGGCTCTTCATCAGTGACCACCGCCGCTATATAGTCGTCTTTACTCTCCCCAGATTCAGGCCCCTTCAGGAGGTCTTTCAGCAGGCCCTCTATGCGGCGAACATCTCGGCGAGGCGTCAGGCGCACCTGCTCGATCTTGCAGGCGCCGGCCTGGTCCATTTCGACCACGTTGACTCCTTTTACGTGGTCGGACTCGGAGAATGAATATTTCAAAAGCGAGCCCGAGTAGTTCACGTGACTGTATCCGGCTGATTGGGGACGATGCAAATGCCCCAGCGCCGCATACTGAGCCTGACTGAAAAGAGACGCCTCAACGCGGTCGAAGCCCCCCACAGAAATCGGCCTTTCGGATTCGCTTGCGATTCCATCCCCCACAAACGCATGGGCGATGAGGATTGTCCGGAGGCCGCTGTTCAGGGCTGCATCCATGCTGCGCAGTAGGAATTGGAACGCCCCGTGATGATTGCTGATCGATTCCTCTGAAAAACAGTCACGCACCGAAGAAGGTTCTGAGTATGGTATCGCCGCGCATTGCACAGGTCCCCATTGATCACCCAGACGCACTGTATAAGGTTCCGTGGAGAGGGTGCCAAAGACGAAAAGCCTCTTTTCGGCAAGGAGCTTTGCCCCAAATTGCAGTCGCTGCGCGCTGTCATGGTTGCCGGCTATGATGATGACGGGGACCTTAAGCGCCAACACCAGACGCGAGAGGACGTCATCGAGGAGGGCAACGGCCTCGGTGGGAGGTACAGCGCGGTCGAAGACGTCCCCTGCGACGATGACCAGCTCTGCCTGGGCGTCCTGTACCAGCCGGACAAATTCATCGAGTACATAGGCCTGGTCGTCGGTAAGATGCACGCCGTACATCAGCCGCCCCAAGTGCCAGTCCGCTGTATGAATGAAACGCATGCAGCCCCCCCTTTAATCCTGAGGGATATTCTCTCTCATGCTCATAATCTGTTGCGACAGTTGGAACGACGCAGCGCGTTCCAACTCAGCTACTTCGAAGGCTCCTCCGCGCATGCGAGACACGTCTCGCCATCGCTGTCCACCCGCAGAAGCCCGCGTCGCAACGCCTCATCTTCAACCGCCTCTGCGGGCGAAGGAGACTCGGGGCTCTTCGTCTGGGCCTGGGCCGGCTTGCTCCCGTCTGGGCCGTCCCACCAGGGCTCCACGCATTCATCGGCCTGTCGTAACGTCTTCTCAGTTTCGTCATCAAAATCAGATTGGCACTTCATTGTGCTTCTATCCTCCTCATTAGGGAATTTCCTATGTGAGCAGCGCTTGTTGGACTGAGGTAAGGGCGACCATGCAGTGCGCCGATTCCCTAACCCTCCACGGCGACAGCCCCTCGTGTTTCTTTATACTGATGAGATAATCACGGCAATCATGGAAAGTGAAGCATAGCGCAATCGGCTACGGCTCTCCATGCGCAATTAAAAAATGACCCCTGCGATGAATCCCACGTATGCGAGATTTTGGACGGAATAATAATCGTACGGCCAGACCTCGTGGCGCGCATAGCTTCGCTCGCCCCTGACTTCGCCTCTCAATTCCTCATACGTGTAGCGAAATGACAAGCCCAGGGTCACGCTTGGCGAAACAACCGCAGAGCCATCTACATTTATCTCGAGCAATCCCCCGTCCCTCCAAGTGCCGTTCACATGCATGAAATGGTTCGGATTCCTCGCGTAAAAAGTGACCAACTTGGTCATAAAAGGGGAGCCGATCACCTCCATCGATGCCTTCCACCAGGGGAAAACCATCGAAGTCCGAAGTCCTACGAAAGGGATCCTCGACGTATGTCGATAATCCATTGCCTCGCCGCCGAAGCCGGCCTCTTGCCGCAGGAACTTCCAATACTCTTCACGGTAACCCCCGACCACGCTGAATCGATACGGTCCACCCCAACTCAGATGATACAATCCTGCTGCTTCCCACGCCCTCACTTCGGGCTTCAGTCTCGCTTCGAATTCTTTGGCAGTGTCCGGGCCTTTCCCAACCTTCGTCCAGGAGTCGGACTCCAAAAAACTGCCCATGCCTCTCAATCGTACCGAAAAACTGCGGTATCCCCCGAGTTCCATCACCCCATCGACCACGGGCAGACGACTGGTCAGATCCAGTCGAAAGGTTTCGAGGATATCCCCTGTCACATTTCCTGATAAGTCCTCTGGATTGCTCCTAATTTGTCTGCCGAACGTCTGCTGGCCGAAGAGAAAGTCTATACGGCACGAGGAGTCCACGGTCAGCCCGGGCGGCAATGCCTGAGCCCCCGCCGCGTGCGGCGCAAAGGCCATAAAGGACAAAACCGCTGCGCACGCTACTCCTAGAAGACTGACTCGCATGCTTTTCTCACCCACCTCTCTTCGGCTTCTCCGGAATGATGGCATTATATACCCAATGCAGACAAAAAAAGAAACTCAAATTCCGTAGGACGCAGAAGAATTATAACGCGTCTCGAAAGTACTCACGGATTCGATGACACCCTGGTGGTTTTGTCAGAAGGGCCGAGGGCTGGCGCATGCAATTTCGATAGACAAAGGGCTCAGATGAATTCTAGAAGCCCATGTTTCAGCCTTTTCCACAGCTTCCCATTCTGTCATTGGAAGGCCTTGCGCCCTGTACTTCTCGCTTTTCCCTCTCTGTCACTTTAAGGTTTTCCTCCCTGGCATTTCGAGCGTAGCGAGAAATCTCAAGCCGGCGAGAAAGGTTTCTCAGTCTCGACGCTCCTTCGAAATGACATGGCATCCAAAGCGCCCCTCTCTTCTTCGTGCTTTGCTCCTTCGAAATGACAATATTTCGGCTCTCCTGGCTGCCATAGACGCGTGTCGAAAGTGATCATGAATTCAATGATCCAGGATTCAATCCCAGACAACTTTCGAGAACGGCTTGCAGGCACGCCTTCAGACGATATGCATCTCCCTATGTTGAAAGACAGCCGCAGAACCTCTACAATGGCCTCCTGTGCATCGCCTTGGACGAGGAAAGGTGTGAGGATTCAGGCGCCTTGCCCGGCGCCTGTCAATATTTCATGGAACTGCCAGAACGAAAAGTCTTTACCGTCACTGAACTGACCACCGGCATACGAGATCTCCTGGAGTCATCGTTTACCTCTGTGTGGGTACGCGGCGAAATAACAGGGTACCGTCCCGCGCATTCAGGCCACCTCTATTTTGCACTCAAGGATGCGGAGTGCCAGATCAGTTGCGTGATGTTTAGGACCCAGAGCCGTTTTCTCAAGTTTCGGCCAGAGGACGGCCTCGAAGTCGTCGTGTGGGGCAAGCTTACGGTCTATGGTCCCAGGGGCCAATACCAGCTCGTTTTGGACAGCATGGAACCCGTGGGGCTGGGCAGCCTCATGCTCGCCTTCGAGCAGCTCAAGCGGAAGCTCCAGGCGGAAGGTCTTTTCGACGCTCGGCGCAAGAAGCCGCTCCCGCCATTTCCATACACCATCGGAATAGTGACGTCGCCTCAGGGCGCGGCCATCAGAGACATGATCCGAATTATCTCGAGACGATTTCCTCCTGCGGACATCCTGTTGAGCCCTGCCTCGGTACAGGGGGACAAAGCCCCAGAGGAGTTGGTCGAGGCGTTGCATCGGCTTGAAAGAGTAGGGGGTATCGACGTGATCATTATCGGCCGAGGCGGCGGGTCCGCCGAAGACCTGTGGGCATTCAACGACGAACGAGTGGTGCGGGCTGTGGCTGAGTGTCCCATCCCGATAGTCAGCGCAGTCGGCCACGAGATCGACTTCACCCTCACCGATTTTGCCGCAGACCTGCGCGCCTCTACTCCCTCCGCGGCCGCTGAGCTGGTGGTGCGTGACCGAACCGATCTCATGGACGGCATACGTCATCTCGTTGCTCGAATGACCAATGCCATGCAAAATCTCGTGAATACGGCGTGGCAAGCTGTGGACGAAGCCATGAAGCGGCTGCCGGATCCCAGGCGCCGCATACAAGACCAGCGCGCGAGCGTTGAAGACCTGACGTCTCGACTGGGTCGGGCGATGAGCAAGACCCTGAGCATCACTCGTCAAGACGCGCACACCACCTATAAGAGGCTGCGGCCGGAATTCCTGAGAAACTCCTTGGGGCGCACACGGGAGGAGGGAGACTTTTTGCAAAGTCGAGTGGAAAGAGCCATGGCTCTCGCCCTCGATCACGCCAAGACGCGGCTGGACGGGATGGTGAAAAGGCTCGAAAGCGTCAGTCCCTTGGCTGTCCTCGCGCGGGGATACTCCATCACCTTTTTCCAAAAGACCGGCGCCGTGGTGACTGACGCACGTGATGTGGAAAAGGGCGACGCCCTGCGCATAAGACTCCACAAGGGCGACATCTCCTGCAAAGTTACTTCCTCACACGCCAATTACAGTTTATTGGACAACTTGGATTCCGGAGAGTCATAGATGAAGCCCACCGAGCTGATCCCCTTTTTGAATGTCCTCACGGAGGACGCCGGCAGCATCCTGATGTCATATTTCCACGGCGCATTCCGCATCGAAGGGAAGGATATGTCGCCGGGTGGCATAGATATTGTTACTGATGCTGACCGGGCGTCCGAACAACACATTATGGACGCCATTGCGCGAAACTTTCCCAGCCACGATATCCTCACGGAAGAAACAACGACGCATCGTACGGGATCCGAGTGGCTCTGGATAGTGGATCCCCTCGATGGAACGGTCAACTTTGCACACGGATTCCCACACTTCTGCATCTCCATCGCCGTGGCGTACCGAGATGAGTTGATGGCGGGGATGGTGTATGACCCGCTCAAGGCAGAGCGCTTTTGGGCGACGCGAAGCGGCGGCTCCTTTCTCAACGGCCGTCCCATCGGCGTGTCCAAGGCGAAATCCCTCACAAACAGCTTGGTGGCAACCGGATTCCCATATGACAAATCACGGTCTGCAGAAAACAATATTGCAGAGTTCTCCCGAGTGGTCGTCAAAGTCCAAGGCATTCGCCGACCTGGCTCTGCCGCGCTTGACCTTGTCTATGTCGCAGCAGGGCGCTTTGACGGCTTTTGGGAACTGAAACTCAAACCCTGGGACCAGGCGGCCGGGATGCTTATCGTCGAGGAAGCCGGAGGAAGGGTGACAGACCGTTTTGGGGCTGATGCCGACTATCGATGCGCCACCATCGTTGCCACCAACGGCGTCATCCATGACGAACTGCTCGCCGCACTTGCGGGATAATCAGCGCTTGACGCCGAGCACCCCCACGAAAAAACGAAAAAAATAGAAAAAGGAATCCACTGGGGACAAGCCGGCCGTCACCGCCATGCCCCGCACTTCGTTGCGCGTGAACGTCTTGCCTATCCACTCTCCTGCCGCAGTGGTTTGCATCAGCCTCTGGATGCCCAAAGGGCCGTACACGTAGGGAACCCCCACAAACACCTTCCCCCCTTGTCGCGTCACCCGCGTCATTTCCCTGAGGGCTTCCACTGGTTCGGCGAGATGCTCGATGGTGCTGCTGTTCCAGGTGATGTCGATGCTCTCGGAGCGAAAGGGCAGTTGCGTGAGGTCGGCCACCACTAAGCACAGATTGGGGTCGCGCTTGCGAGCTTCTCGCAGCGCGTCTGGATCGATGTCTATGGCGACGCTGAGCCCGACGCACGATTCCCGACACAATATGGAGGATGCATACGCGGTGCCTGAACCCGCCTCCAAGATGATGCAATTGCCGGATTCTGGGCTGCACGACAGAAGGTAGCGCACCAGCCTCCGATTCAGGCGTCTCCGAAGACCGTCATACAGAGCGTACATCATCGTCCCAGGCGAACCTAATTGCCAGGCCTTGATTGCCACTTCAGTCCACCTTCCTGCACACCGCGAGGATGGAACTCCCAAAGGGAAGGTCCATTCTCTTCAGCAGAACCCGCTCTGCATCCACGATGCGAAACAACAGCTCGTTGACAAAAGACGGCATGGGTTTGAGTTCAGAGCGAGGGCAGTCCTTTGGCGAGCGATCCAGATAGCGCAAGGACAGGCGATATACTGCCACCGCGGGCAGCAACGCGGCAAAGAGATTGGTCATGCGTACGACCTCGATGTGGTGTCTGCCCAAGAGAGATGCGAGGCGGCTGCGAGAGTAGCGTCGAGACGCCCCTACCGCCTTGTGGTGCTGCTCGGAGAGGAGCCAGTCGTACGCAGGCGCGACAAGTATCAAGTGGCCCCCAGGCCGTACAACCCGTACGAGTTCCCTCAGCGCCCTGTCCTCGTCTACGGCGTCGCATTCCAGGACGTCAATGCACATAACCGCATCAAAGGCGTCCGCAGAAAAAGGGATGTCATTGACAGATGCAACACAAATGTGACGCAAGCCCCGCTCTCGACAGAACTTTGCGCCGTAAGCGGCATAGTCGAAGCCATAGACCTGTGGGGTGACGGCGTCTCGAACCCGAGCCATATTCTGACCGGTCCCGCATCCCGCATCCAGCACCATGGCATCGCTCTCCACGCCTAGAACGCCCAACACATCCAGTAAGATTGCGTGAAGACCCCTGTACCACCAGTACGAACCTTCGAGGTTGTACATGGTTTCATACTCGTAAGGTTCCACTGTCTCCCCTATACTGGGTAATCAAAAGTGTCAGGCGCCTGCGGATCGTAGCGATGCGTCTTAAGCATGATGATTTCCGAATCCTCGAGAAACTCAATCGCATGGGACTCGTAAGGCGTCAATGACGTCCCTTGCCCCGATCTCACGTGGAATTCATCACGCGCCCCGGTCTGCACATTGACCGTCCTGATGCGGACTGAGCCCTTCACAAGAAAGAAAATATCTTTGTGAATTTGTGATAGTGATTCCCGATGACAGCGCCTTTGCGCATTTCGCCCCGGATGAGAGACTCCCAGGGGCCCGCGCTTACGATCTCCTGGAAAAGACCCCGCTCGTCATTTCGCTCGTACTCTGGTTCTAATACACTGTGAGGCACTTCAGTCGATCCTTCTCAATCGTGCTATAAAAATCCTTATCACATATTGCATGCCTGTCTTGAGAAATCTATACAGGCTGGGCGCTGA
>CAYRVH010000064.1:0-5194 GCA_964427855.1 uncultured Syntrophaceae bacterium | reverse complement strand
TTTGATGTGCCCTTGGCGCGGTCGCGAAACACGTACGGCGCCTCGTACACGGTAAGACCTTTCTTGCGACACGTATAAAGAAATTCCATAAAGTATGCTCCGTAGCCCGTTGGTATAATAGATACTTTGTCAAATACAGTCCGGCGCAGCACCACGAAACCACTGTCATAATCTTTGATGCCGTATCCAAGCACGAGCCCTGCCAAGCCGTTGATCATCCGGCTCGACCACACCCGCAGAGGGCTTCGATCATCCACTCCGCCGGGCGCATACCTCGATCCCACGACGATGTCGTATTCATTCAATTTTGCAATCATATCAGGGAGCATAGACGGCGGCATGCACATGTCTGCATCCATCCACCCTACAATCTGCCCTCGGGATTCAATGATCCCTCTGTTGAACGCCGACGCAAGTCCCCTTGTGGCTACCCTCCGTATCAAAACGACGCGCGGATCCTTGAGCTCTTCCACTACCTGCCAAGTCTTGTCAGAAGAATCATCGTCAACTACGATCACTTCGACGCTCTCTTTGACGTGATCGAATATGCTGCGAATCGTCTCTAATATGTTTTCTCGCTCATTATAGGTGGCGAGCACTATCGAGACTTTGGGGTCGCCTTCCACGGTCTTACCTCCGGCCAACTCTTTTGCCTAAGTACGTCAATATAGCGATCAGTAAGGCTGTCATGGCTTCTTCCTGCACGACATGAGTTTCTCGCACACTTCCTCGATCTGAGCCCGTGTCAGAGAGAGCCCGGACGGCAAGTAAAAGCCCTTGTTCCACAATTCTACGGAGACGGGGTAGGCGCCGGAAACATCGGGAAAACGAGGATCATCCCCACGAAATACCGGCTGCAGGGACATGGGACAAAAGAATGCCCTCGTATCGACACCCTTTTCCTTGAGCATGGCCATCGTCTCGTCTTTCCCGCGACCAAAGCTCTCCCGTAAAACCACGCCATACATCCAGTACACGTTCTTTGCCCATGGCCGTTCCACCGGCAAGACAATATCCGGGCACCCTGACAGGAATTCGTGATATGTCTTGCCTATCCACCGCTTTTTGGCGACCTTCTCCTCGACCATCTCGGTCTGGGCGAGGCCTATGGCTGCTTGAATATTGGTCATTCGATAGTTGAATCCCATGACGTCATGCACGAAGCGGGGCTCCCGAAAGCCCTGATTCCGTAACAGTCGCAGGCGCTCCGCAAGCTTGTCGTCGTTGCACACCGCCATGCCGCCTTCGCCGGTGGTAAGGATCTTATTGCCGTAGAAGCTGAAGCATGCCACATCGGAGAAACCACCGACCTTGACGCCGTTGATTTCAGCCCCATGGGCTTCTGCGCAGTCTTCGATCACATGGAGCCCATGTTTTTTTGCAATGCCGCAAATAGCGTCCATGTCGCATGGGTGCCCGTACATGTGCACTGCCATGATGGCCCGGGTCCGAGACGTGATCTTCTCCTCAATGAGTGCGGGGTCTATGCACCAGGTCTCTGGGTCAACATCGACTAAAACGGGTTTGGCCCCCGCTAGTATGACCGTATTGGCAGACACAATAAGGGTAAAGTCTGGGATGATTACCTCGTCCCCAGAGCCGATGCCCAATGCAACAAGCGCCAGGTGAATTGCGGTAGTCCCGTTGCTGCATGCAACCCCGTGAGCCACCCCACAGTACCGGCTAAATGTCTCCTCGAACTGCGTGATGTATGTACCAGCAGATGATATCCAATTGGTATCGAGGCAATCTATGACGTATTCCTTCTCCCGTCCATTGAGGAGCGGTTCGCATACAGGGATCATGTCGAGTCCTCCTTGTTCGGACATAGCGCTCAAGAATGATGGCCAAGCAATTCCACGGCGTCTTGACGGCGCCCGCAACCGCGGCAAACCAGCCTTGCCTCGTCATCCCAAAGCACCCAAAATCATTACCTTTACACCTGGAAAATAACCAGGTCAACCGCTGGGATCCCTTTCACGGATTTTTCTTTGCTGAGCCCATGAAATGGACGCCGCGCCTTGAAGGGATCTTGTCGGCCGGGAGATTCCACAGAAATTTTTGTGGTAGTTGATTCATCGAGTGATGGAGGCAGCTTGTGGCTTTTGTCGAATCTACAACAATTCACATAAGAAATCCCGAAACGGCCTTCATTCAGATTGTCATTGCCATGTCAATGGGAATCTTCGAAGCTCGGTAAGGATCTTCACTTTTGTGAGGATGGCAGCGCAACGCCCTGCGCGCCATTCCTGATCCATCTCCACGACTCCTAAAAATGGCGGGCCTGCTTTCTTGTATTCTTGTTGACAGCTGAGACGTCCTATCCTAATATATCCATAATCCGGTAAACCGGAGGTGGATGGCGAATGCCATCGGGGCCCGCAAGGGTCCCTTCTTTATTTATAGGAACTTTTTACCGTACACTTTCGTCCCTAGCCTGTCGTACTTTTGTTGAAGCAAATTCACAATCTTCTGAGCAAAAGGCGCCAGTTCTCGGTCTAACATCCCGTGTTCCAGCAGGATTTCATTTCTGCTAGGATGTGCAATCAAATCGGCTAGCTGAAGGCCCGCGACGTTATTGGCTTTAGACTTGATTTTCAGCTGACAACTCGTCAGAACTCTTTGGAAAGCTTCTGGGGAAACATAATCGGTACCCCTTTCCCAAAGACGATGAAAAGATTGTTTCAGCCTCCTGTCTTCCTTGCCGCCCCGAGATTCAGCCAGCACGTCTCCTGTCGCGCCGAAGCGACTGAGGAAATGATGATATCGTTCCAAGATGACGGCCAAGCAATAGTGGTAAGGGTCATACCGCCAGGTCGTGTATGTTTCTTTATGATTTTTCTTGTCTAAACAAACTGTTAACAGTGTATAGTCCCAATGCCCCATACGACTTAATAGGTCCTGGTTGAATCGTGCACGCGTTGAGGGATTACGCAAGCAGTCGAACGGCACTCTCGCATTCAACATCTCCTTGCGGTGGAAGATCACGGGTTCGTCTGGATGTGACTGGAAATACTTTCTTTTCAGTGTCTCCATTTGAGGATAGACGACGTCTTGGACATGACCTAGGTCAAGAATCACGCCCGTCAAACTCAGAAAGCGGTGATTAGGGTTTTCAGAACTCTCGAGGTCTGGATTGCCTACTTCATCAATGTAAAGTCTGTATTTCAAGAGCTAATAGGCATGACTTTCATATTTTTTTGCACATCATATCGGAGGCGCAAGGGATTTGCAACCAGGATATTTCCCGACATTTGATGGGGTAATTAACCCATGTAATGATGAAGGCAACTTGTCGCTTTCTCGAATCTACAACAATTCACATAAGAAATCCCGAAACGGCCTTCATTCAGATTGTCATTGCCATGTCAATGGGAATCTTCGAAGCTCGGTAAGGATCTTCACTTTTGTGAGGACGGTAGCATAACTCCCGCCGCGCCATTCATGAGTCATCGCCACAGCTCACAAAGATGGGGAAACTCCTGGCGTCGAAGTGTTTGCCTGAGCCCCGTAAAATGGTATGCTATCGCCAAAGAAATGGAGCGACGGAAACATGTAGTCGCTGATGGTCAGGACACTAAGACACTGCGCACCCGGGCGCGAGGTCCCATCGTCATGATGAAGAAAGAAGCTCGGCTGCCGGCGGAAAACATGTTTTTGGCAGCCAAAGGCCAGATCACCAACAAGGAGATTGCTGAAGCCCTTCACGTCAACGCCCTCACCGTGGGGCGATGGAGAAAGGAAGATCGTTGGGAGAGGGCGCTGTCTGAACAAGATAACATTACAGAGAAGCAGGACAAACCAACCCTGGTTCGCAAGAGAAACGCGAGGGACCTTGCTGAAAGACTGTATCTTGAGGCCGGCGGCAATATCACCAACAAAAGGCTTGCCGCGTCCGTCGGCGTCAGCCCCGCGACCATCAGCAAATGGAAAGAGCTCGATCGCTGGATCGAAAAGATCCAATTTGAGCCGGCGATCACGGCCGTCCCATCACAACGCTGCAAATCCGCCGAGATAGACGTGGCTGAAATGATTGCGCCGCGTCAAATCGTGGAAATCAACCGCAAGATCGATCAATTGCTGGCGCGCGACCACCTTGGGGCTGACGAAATTGTCCACCTCGCGACGGCCAAGAATTCTCTCTTGGCTGCAGTCGCCGCCTACATTTCCATCCGAAAGGACTTAGACAAGTCGCCGACGTGATGTCGAAGGTTTGAATTATCCCGCCCATGCTCGTACCCGAGTCTCCGCTTTTTATCTATGAATTCCAAGGTGACCTTGCCGGCCGGCTCCACAATCCCCCCAGCACATTTCTGGGACTTTGGAACGAGGAGGGGTTCTCGTATCTTTTCTTCGCCGGCAAAGAAGACGAGTATGTGGTCGAGCAGTCACGAATCACAGGAATTCAACTTGCCACGCGCCATGAAATGACCTACCGAGATTGGCAGACGGGAGTCCCCTCAAGCGGCATTTGCCTGGGAGGCGTGACCATCGTCAGGGCCGATCACCCCAATCCACCGCCAGACGCCCTCCTCTTGGACCCTTCGGTGGTCTTCGGCGACGGCGATCACCCCACCACAAAGGCCTGCATGGAATATTTTCAAGCGATTCATGCAAGGGAGCATGTGCACGCTGTGCTGGACCTCGGTACAGGAACCGGCATCCTAGGGCTGGCCGCGGCGCGCCTTGGGGTGAGCCGAGTGGTGGCCGTCGATCGGAATATCCTTGCGGCCCAGACCGCGCAACACAACGTCCTCATCAACGGGCTGCAGCCAGTGATGCAGGTGTTTCTCGGAGAAGCGCGACACTATACAGGCCTCTCATTCGATGTGGTGTTTGCCAACTTGCCCTTCAGCGTCCTGCGCGACCTCTTGACTGCGCGGGGCCTTGCACCTCAGCGGCGGTGGATCATCTCGGGCATCGACGAACCCCAAGCGCGAGTCCTTCAAGACATACTGGGTGAAATGGACTATGCCATTACGGATGAGCGCTTCGACCGACCATGGGTTACCTTTGTCGCGGCTTTTTCTTCAGAGGCTGGGCATCACCAGCGAGAGGATTGACAGGCGGCGAGGAACCTGGTACGAACATAAACACCCACCAATAGGTCCCATCGTCTAGAGGCCTAGGACACCGCCCTCTCACGGCGGAGACAGGGGTTCGAAACCCCTTGAAAAAAAAAAAAAAAACAAGG
>CAYRVH010000063.1:0-15895 GCA_964427855.1 uncultured Syntrophaceae bacterium | reverse complement strand
TTCGAAACCCCTTGGGACTGCCAAAGATTCCAACTAGTTACAAAAACCATTTACCCGATATGCATGTCTCCCCACATCAAATGCCAACATTTTGCCAACATCTTTCATCTGTCAGCGGCTCGCAACGAAGACTTTCGTCTGTCCGAAATCCCTTCTCATGGCGTCAATAGCTCGGACAAGGTCCTCGTCGTCAACAAACCCGTAACGCCCAGTGATGGGTTTCGTACGATCAGAATGTCCAAGTATCGCCTCGGCAATGTGATCGCTGATACCTGAGCGTCGAGCATTCGCTCTCCACGTATGTCTGAGGTCCCGGAACTGTTATCGAGTGTCGAGGCCGGCAGCCTTCACCGCGAGATCCCATGGCCATCGCACGTTGTTCCTTGAGATCGGCTTCCCGTCCTTCAGGAATACATGCCCCTGCAATGAAACCACCTTGCGCTCGAATACGGGCGAGAGATCCTTGTGTATGGGCACCCTCTTCAATAGGTGCTCTGGAAAAATTGGACAGTAACACAATTGGGGAGCTGCTCTAAGATGTGAACGGCGAAAGGAGCAGCGATTATGGCGCGAAGACTCAGGAGGAATCCCGGATGAGCCTTCAAGGCCAGGGTGCATTTGAGGCAATGAAGAAGCAGCAGACGCTTGTGGAGTTGGGCCGGTATTGCCTCACACATCCAATAGAGGCGGTCTGCTGTCTCTTGTCATGTCGGCATTTTTTTTCGCTCATCGGGCGAAACCTTGCGAGACACCCTCGAGCACAGCAGCCTTGACTGTCGATTCGACCGCAAAAGCGAAACAAACTTTCAAAAAGCAGGTGCG
This sequence comes from uncultured Syntrophaceae bacterium, assembly GCA_964427855.1. GTDB lineage: Bacteria > Desulfobacterota > Desulfomonilia > Desulfomonilales > Desulfomonilaceae > JAUPKT01. The sequence goes on along the minus strand of CAYRVH010000063.1, from coordinate 15,073 downwards.
TCTGTTATGATAACGTGGTGAAGGGACAAAGTGTCAAGCTGTCCCCAAGTACAGTGAGGCCCACGGAGTTCCCGAATTGAATCTCCCTGCCCTTGAAACCCGCGTCACGAACCTCGAATCCCTGATGGCAAATCTCATCAGCGTGGTGGAGAACACCTCCCGTTCAGTGGCTCAGCTATCCCTTGAGATGGCAGACTTCAAGGATGAGATGAAGGACTTCAAGGATGAGATGAAGGACTTCAAGGATGAGATGAAGGCCTTCAAAGATGAAATGGCCTTTTTTAAGGAAGAGATGCGCGTCTTCAAGTTAGAATCCGAGCAGTGGCGCGCCAAATCCGACGAGAACCTGGAAGCCTTTAGGAAGGAGATGAGGGAGGAAAACCGAAAGCTGAACAAACAGCTTGGGGAGATAGCGAACAAACAGGGTCGGATGGTCGAGGACATCGTCGAGCCGAGTATGGATCGCGTGTTCAAGGAATTGCTTGGGCTGCCCGAGGACGTTGTCCCGGAGGGAGGCATGCGCATCAAGAGGCCTCATCCAACAACTGGTCTTTTGAAGGAATTTGATGTCATCAGGGCACACGGCGATTATGCATTGGTGAATGAGACCAAGAGCACATTGCGTCCTGAAGATGTGGACCACGTCCTTGCCACAGTAAAAGAAGCCAGAAACTATTTTCCCGAATATAAGGCACGCAGGTGGATCGCATCTCTGGCCACCTTAAATGCAGACGACAGCGTGGTGACGTGCGCGTCGCGTAGGGGCGTCGTGGTTCTTGCAGTGGGCGACGAACTCATGGACATCGTCAACCCGCCAGGGTTCAAGTTCGCAGAGTTCTGAGGCCCACGACAGCCTACGTGATAAGAGGTTTTAAAAATTGCACTCGAGCGTAGGCGACCAGGATGCTCTGAAATGTGTATTAAAAGGGGCAGCGATTACGACACGGAGACCCAGGAGGATTCACGGATCGGCCTCCAAAACCAGGGCTGCCTTGGAGGCAAGGAAGGAGAACCAGACGCTTGTCGAGTTGGGACAGCGTTTCCGCTGCCTGCACCAGCAGACAATTTGCCGTCTCATTTCGGTGCGGGCTTGCAACTCACATGGGCCCTTGTGGTGTGGCAAAACCAACCTGGATACTACATCGTGCCAGGTATTAAACTGTCCTCAGCGTTAACCCAGTAAATTAGGCACACTCAGTTTGACAGCTTTCGCAATCTGCCTTATGAGAATAGGTGATATGTCCTCCCCTAGTGAAATATAACCGTTCCCAGAAGCAATCACGGAATGGCCATACGTCAGATTGTCATATCGATGAAAATGGGAATCGAAGAAACTCCTTATGGATCCCCACTTTCGTGAGGATGACGTAAAGATAGACTACACGCCCAATTCGTGATTAATTTCGAGAAGTACTATAACGGAATGGTACACGTGAGGGGATCTGCCTCTCATGAATTCGTACGTGGTTTTCCGCAATATTGATACCTCAGGAGACGCCTGCGTCAGTCCTGGCTTTGTCATCCCCGACTTGATCGGGGATCCAGAGTTTGTGGATGCCTGTTCCCACGGGAATGAGCCCAGCGCTGGCGTCGTCGAATTCGTGAGAACTTTGGAGAATAGGTATAAGCTGGCATCCCAGTGTCCGAACGATCCTCTGAATCAGCTCGCCCAAGAATCGCTGGAAGACCCCAAATGGGAAACCGCTGGGATGACCTGTGAGAACGATCCCACGGGCTTGTACGGGTCACCATACAAGCCCGGCATGCGTATCATGACGGCGCCACGAAAAAACACGGGCTCCAGTGAGCCATGATTTTTCTGCTCATCCCAAACTTCATCAACCTCTTGCATCCTCAACCACCCTGAAATAAAAGACGGATGCCGATATGTTCCCAGGGAGGAGGGAGTGGTTCATGGTCATGTACAAGTTCGATGGAAAAGGGCCCTCAGTGCATCCTCTGGCGTTTGTGCATCCACAGGCGGTGCTGATTGGGGATGTCACTGTGGAAGAGGAGTGCTACATCGGCGCGGGAGCGGTTCTCCGAGGCGATATAGGCAGCATTGTCGTGGGAAAAGGATCCAACGTTCAAGAGAACTGCGTGATTCACACGTTTCCACAAGAATCAGCGGTCGTGCATCCGGACGTCCACGTGGGGCATGGCTGCATTCTGCACGGTTGCGAAATTTATCCGCGGGTGCTCGTAGGCATGGGGTCCATCCTCGGGGACGGCGTAAAGGTTCATTCGGACACGGTGATCGGGGCGGGGAGCCTTGTCCCAGCCCGCGCAGAGATACCCTCCGGAAGCCTCGTCATGGGTTCCCCTGCGAGAGTCGTGAAACCCATAACCGAGCAACAACTCGAACAAATTACCAGCGGACTACGCGTTTATGTCGATCTCGCCAGGCGGTATCGGGCCTCTTTCAGCCCCTACAAAGGCGCTGATTGATAAGGCGGTCTGAGAATTATCAGGACTCCTCGAAATCAATCAGGAATTGCACGCGTCTCGCCGATGGAAATGTTCTTAACCGACCTCACTCGCGACCCGCTTCACGCGCACGACGATTCCCTGAAATAACCTCCAATTAACCATTCAATGCACTCGCTCCATCCCTCTTCAGGGCGCGGCTCAACTCAAACAGCTTGTTTGCCAAGCCCTCGATAATCTCCCTCTTGGCCAATTTTTTCAGCCAACTCGATGGAATGCCCTTCTCCCCGTAATATGCGCCAGCGATTTGACCGTACACCGCTGCCGTGCTATCCGCGTCGTCCCCCAAATTCACCGCGCGCAGACAGCCTTCCTTGAAACTGTCGGTCTTGTAAAAGGCCCATAGCGCAGCCTCCAATGACCTTACGACGTAGCCTGAACCCTGAATCTCCGGAGGCTCTCTGCGCTTGAATGAGCCCCTGGCTATCTCCTCGATGTCTCTGATCAAAGGCCTTTCTGCCCAGTATCCTGCGACCGGCGAATATAATTCCGAAAGGAGCTCCTCTTTACTCACGCCTTGCACGGCGCCGACAATCAGCCCCCCGAGATATCGACACGCGTCAATACAAACTTCCAGACGGTGAGTCGTCCGGGAGCTGTCCCCACTGCGTTCCATGGCCTCTCGAGGAGTCTGTGCATAGAACAGCGGAACAGGAGCAAGCCTCATGATCGATCCGTTTCCCGCCGACTGTGGGTCCCTCGCGCCGCAGTGAGGTTCCCGGGTCTTCTCGAATAGCCAGAGCGCTCGAGAGACCGTTCGGCCTGCATCGAAACATTCACCGGTGCTGCTCATGTACCCTTCTCGGCGCCACCGAACATACCGCTCGAGTTGGTCCACGGGATCGAAACCGTTTTTCTCCACAAGACTGTCTGCCAGACAGAGCGCCATGGCAGTGTCGTCGGTCCATTCGCCGGCCTTGAGATTGAAGGGCCCTCCACCCACCATGTCGTAGACGGGTTCAAAGGCGCCAGGTGGACTAAATTCCACCGTCGCGCCGATGGCATCCCCCACCGCCAGCCCCAAAAGACAGCCCCGGTATCGCGTCAATACACGTTCATTCATTTTCCCGCCATCCTTTCTCAAAACCTCTCGGCTGCGAGTTCAAAAGAGCGGCCTTTGCACGAAGAGAGTTCAGTGAACGATTCTGCTTCTCCTGGACGCGGAGGCCATACCGCTCCATCGCCGGTGAGACTCACGGCCATTTTTCTCAAAAATGCTCATCTGGAGAATGTAGTGCTCGAATGCAAGACCCGCGCCGTGCAGCGCCGCAGATTCGAGCCGGAAGTCAACACCAAGGGCCACAGACTTCCGCGTCTCCACCTCTGCTTCCATGGCCGATTGCAAGACCTTGGCGGTGATGGCCCGCCGAGAACTACGAGACGTAGTCTTTCCTTCGTGAGCGGTTTCCAAGGCATCCATCACATAGCTATTGACGAGCTTCCCAAAGGTCTTTTCAAATGCCCCGAATGTTCCCAATATGTCTATGCCGGCCAAGACTCCGTCGATAAAGACCGCCATCCCTAATTGATTGCTCACCACGTGAAACATGCGCAGGTAATCGGAAGCCGATTCCTTGCACGACTCGTAAAGGTCCGCCATGGCCATGGTTGGAGAACGCCTCACTGTCATGCGCTCATACTTGCCTTGAATCTCCTCCCACACCAGTCCTTGGTCTGATCGAAAGCGCTGCCCCCGGCGCAAATTCCTGGTGACCGTCTCTGCCTTCCTCTTCCTGAGATACGCGCTCATGGCTCGGGCTTCGCTCCCGAACCTTCGACTCCGATAGGACCATCTGCCCTGTTCCACGCAGGATACTGGGATGATCGTCTCTGATTCTGGCCCCAAGAGAACGGTCGCATTCAATACACGATTCTGTTTTGCCCCCACGAGCTCCTCGCCGTCAAGCATGAGCACCTTGCGGTCTGCACTGTTTCTTACCTTCAGTTCCGGCACCGAACCACCCTCGGTCACTTCAGTCACGACCAAGAGCTCTCTTGATAACGCCTCGTCCATGGTCAGAAAGTCTGCGGCCGCCTCACGGGCGGAAAGCAGGCAGTACAGCGTCATGTTGTGATGAGACTGCCTCGCCCCTACCTTGATCTCGCTCAAAAAATCCTGCAACGGCTTGTACATGGTCCGCGCTCCTCGATGGTGATGCCCCCATCATGGAAGAGGCTTGTGTCAAATAAGGACAAAATAGCTAGATTTTTTTTCACCTACTCCATTTTTTTTTTCAAAACCTCGTGAACGGGGTCTCGAGATTAAACCGGCTCTCCAAAGTTCCTTCAGAAGAAGGCCCGCCCCATCAAGAGTCAGGGACTACTTTCGAAAGCCGCTATGGAGCCATTAGACCCCAATCTTGTCATTTCGATGGAACGAGGCTCGAACGCAAGTGAGACGCCTCGTCTCCATGTCATTTCGAAGGAGCCTCGCGACTGAGAAATCTTCGCCTCTGGATCAAGATTTCTCGCTTCGCTCGAAATGACAGGGAGGAAAGTGGTCGAAATGCCGGCCACGGCATCGAATTCGTGAGTACTTTTGAGAACCGTTATAATCACCAATTGGGCGCCTGACCCGGCTGTGTCATCCTCACGAAAGTGGTGATCCACAGTGAATTTCCTGGACGCCAGATCGATTCGTCCGTGATGCGTCCTTATAGCCAAAGACAGAGGGCAGCGCGAATGACAATGCCGCGGCAGCGAACGCGTCATGAACCGAGATTGTTGCGACGTCTGCCGCGCGCCTAGGCGTGATTCGTCAACGGCCTTTGTGGTTCCCCGAGAAGACGTGCAATCTTGCCATTTATGTTGGCGGCGAGTATATGTGCCGTACCGGCCAGGGCGCGGCTCACGCACGTCCGAAATCAAAGCAATTTCTCTCATTGGTAGTCTGGAAGGTTTGACGAAACGAGGAGACCCGAATGAAAATAAAAAAAATCGACCATATCTGCGTTGCAGTGAAAGATTTGGAGGACGCCCGCAAGAAATGGGAACCCTTGTTGGGCGCACAAGGGCCAGATAATACCTACGTGGACGAAAGAGAACACATACGGGTGGCGCGATATATGGTGGGAGAAGTCGGGTTCGAGCTGATGGAGTCAACCACCCCTGACGGAGACGTCGCCAAGTTCATCGAAACACGCGGGGAGGGAATCATGCTGATCAGCTTCAACGTCGAAAACACTCGCGCCGCAATCGAGGAGCTTGAGGACAAAGGGTATCGATTCATACCAGATACACGAGGTGAGAGCGCCCGACCTTTCGAGGACTGCGAGTTCGCATTCATTCATCCCAGACAGCTCAACGGCGTATTAACCGAAATCATCGATTATAAGTGGGATGCCTCAGATTGAACATCATGCCAACTGACTCCATTCACGGGGAGGCTGATCAACTGTCGTGAAAAGAAATGACAGAAGCAGTAAACGAAAAAGCAGAGCCAACAGCGCACCACATGAATGGTGCGTCTGACCGGATGGCGAGGACAGCCTCCAAGAGTTTGGACGGAGCGCTATGGCAGCCCCCTAGAGCGACTTATTCAAAGGATTGGTTTCGATGGCTACAAAGCTTTTGATTATCGGTGGAGTGGCGGGCGGCGCGACCGCTGCGGCCAGGGCGCGTCGAATCGACGAACACGCCCACATCATCTTGTTCGAGCGAGGACGCCACATCTCTTTTGCGAATTGCGGATTGCCATACTACATCGGGGGCGTCATCGAAAATAAGGACGACCTCCTCGTCACCACGAGAGACGCCTTTATGCGCCGCTACAACATAGACGTGCGCATAGGGAGTCAGGTTTTGGCAATTGACCGGGGCGCAAAGGAGGTGGTGGTGCGAGAGCCCACTTCAGGCACAGAATATCGAGAGTCCTACGACAAGATCATCCTTGCGCCGGGCGCGGAACCCGTAAAGCCTCCCATTCCAGGCCATGATCTGGAAGGTATTTTCTATCTGCGTGACATTCCTGATTCCGACAGGATCAAAGCGCTGATCGACACAAACAACCCCAAAAAAGCTGTGGTAGTGGGAGGCGGGTTCATCGGCCTAGAAATGGCGGAAAACCTCGTCCAACGAGGGATAAACACGACCGTCGTGGAGATGAGCGAACAGGTCATGGCGCCGCTGGATCCGGAGATGGCCGCCATAGTTCACGCCCACCTCCGGGAGCGCGGCGTGTCCCTCCAATTAGGGGAGCGCGTCACGTCCTTTGTGAGGAGGGAGAACCAGATCGGGATTGCCACCGACAAAGGGAAAGTATTGCTCGGCGATATGGTCGTTTCTGCCCTTGGAATCAGACCCGAAAACAAACTCGCAAGGGATGCGGGCCTCACGCTGGGCCCCAGAGGACACATCATAGTTGACGCAACCATGCGAACCAATGACCCGGACATCTATGCCGTCGGCGACGCCGTGGAAATACAAGACCTCGTGACAGGCTTCCCGACGGCGATAGCGCTCGCAGGTCCTGCAAACAAGCAAGGTCGCATCGCTGCGGACAATGCGCTGGGGCGAAAGAGTCTTTACAAAGGGGCCCTCGGCACGTCCATAGTAAAAGTGTTCGAACTAACCATCGCAAGTACGGGCGCCAACGAGAAGCAATTGCGCATGCGCTCGATCCCATTCCGAGTCAGCTATACTCATTCAGGCTCACATGCATCTTACTATCCTGGCGCTGAGCCCATGGCGATCAAGCTGCTTTTTGCCCCAGGCCATGGAAAGCTCCTCGGCGGGCAAATCGTTGGGCGTTCGGGCGTGGACAAAAGGATTGACATTCTTGCGACTGCCATCCGCGGCAGCATGACTATCTTCGACCTCGAGGAATTGGAGTTGGCGTATGCGCCTCCGTACTCTTCGGCTAAGGATGCGCTCAACATTGCCGGCTTTACGGGTGCCAACATCCTCAGAGACGATGTTGAAGTCGTGCAATGGCATGAGTTGCCGTCGCTGAGCAAAGAAGGAGCTATTCTGTTGGACGTGCGGTCCGCGTCGGAAATTGAAAACGCGGGCATGATCCCCGGGGCTGTTCATGTGCCCATCGACGAGTTGCGGGACGCGTTGAGTACGCTCGATCGCGACAAACTATACATACCCTATTGCGCTGTGGGTATGAGGGGGTACCTCGCGCACAGAATTCTCGTACAAAACGGATTCCGATCGAAAAATCTCAGCGGGGGCTACAGAACCTTCCTGGGCGCGAGAGAAGAAATAATGAGGGAATCACCCGAGGATGCGCTGTGGTTGAGCGAATGAAGCCCTGACAATGATTCACTGCGTGCGAATGTTCTCGCACAAGGAGGCGTGGTGAGCAAGAACGTACTAATTCTGGCATTCGTACTCGTTGCGGCCGCGGCCGTGGGGATTGGCCTGTTCCTAAAAACCACTCGCAGCGCGGGGCTGAAACCAGTTTCTTCCATCAGCCTTGGCAGCGGCGCAGAGCCTTATCGATTAGGTCCCATCGCAGTCATACCCAAGGGTACGACGCATTCCTTTTGGAATGCGGTTCTCGCCGGTGCACGAAAGGCGGCTCAAGAAAACAATATTGACATATTCTGGGCAGGCCCGGATCGCGAGGGCGATCGTGAAAAGCAGATCCAAATCGTCGAGGACTTTATAGTGAAAAGGGTTGCCGGTATCGTGCTGGCGCCCACTGACTCCAGGGCGCTCGTCCCTGTGGTGGAACGTGCAGCGGATGCCAACATACCGGTCGTTATCATCGACTCGGACATCGAAACCCGGGCGCGCTTGTCCTTTGTGGCGACGGACAACTATGCCGGCGGCGAGCTTGCCGCCCGGCACATGGCGAATCTGCTCAAGGGTAAGGGGAAGGTAGCGGTGATCAAATACATGCCGGGTTCGGCCTCCACCACTGCGCGCGAAAACGGTTTTATGGAAACGCTCAAGGCCATGTATCCGGGGATCGAGCTGGTGGAAGATCGCTACGGAATGGATACGGTGGAAACTGCCCTCTCGGCCGCTGAAGATCTGCTTACCCGCCACAAAGAGCTCGATGGCATATTCGCCTGCAACGAATCCACTTCCGTCGGTACGCTTCGAGCCTTGGAAAGCCAAGGGCGAGCTGATTCGGTCAAGATGATAGGCTTTGACGCTGCGGATGCCCTGATCAGAAGCCTCGAGTCAGGCCGCATCGCAGCGCTCGTGGTCCAGAATCCCTTTGCCATGGGCTACAAAGGCGTAGGCTGCGTGGCCGACGCGATAAAAGGCGCGCCTGTGGAGAAGAGAATTGATACCGGCGTGCAACTCGTCACGCAAGATCGCCTGAACTCACCTGATATACGGGCCCTTATTGGTCGAGAAGGTTCATGACGTGGGGACAACGAATGGATGCGCCCGCGCCTGCCCTCGAGACGAGGGGGATCAGTAAAAGCTTTGGCTCTGTGAAAGCCCTCCAGGATGTATCCCTCTGCGTGAGGCAGGGAACCATCCACGCCCTCGTAGGAGAAAACGGCGCAGGAAAATCCACCCTGATGAAGATCCTCGCCGGTGTCTATCAACCGGATGCGGGGGTCATTGTGCGCCAGGGTAAATCCTGCGTCTGGAAGCATCCTGCAGAGTCTCTCGCTGCAGGCGTTGCCATGATCTATCAGGAACTGAGCCTTGCGCAGGATCTGACCATCGCTGAGAACATCTGGCTGGGCATTGAACCCAAAGGCCTTTTGCCTGGGACTTACTCGAGGCGGCGGATGCGTGAGGCTGCGAAATCTCTGGCCACGCAACACGGCTTCGAGTTGGATCCAAACGAGAAAGTCGGGAATGTCCCGCCCAGCACGCGCCAAATCGTCGAGGTGCTGAAGGCTCTTGCACGTCGCGCCGAAATCCTCGTAATGGACGAACCGACGTCTTCTTGTGGAGATGCCGAAGTTGCCGCGCTGCTCGAAACGGTCAAGAGACTGAGATCAGCCGGCGTGACAATCCTGTACATCTCCCATCGGCTCGAAGAGGTCCTGGCGATCGCTGAGGAGCTCACTGTGCTGCGCGACGGCTGCGTCGTGTATAGCGGATCATTAGGAAGTCTAAGCATTGCAGATGTGGTGAAGTACATGGTGGGCCGCGACCTTGCCGACTACTACCCAAAACGGGCGGTCCGATCAGATTCCGTGGCTTTGAGCGTGTCGGGGCTCTCGTCGCGGGCCATCCATGACGTCAGTTTTGATCTGCGCTGGGGTGAGATAGTCGGCGTGGCCGGCCTCGTGGGCGCCGGCCGCACCAGCCTTGTCCGAGTTCTCTGTGGGCTGGAACCCGCGACTCGGGGAAGCGTCACCATCGGCGGCAAGAGCGTCAAGATAAGCACGCCGGCGGATGCGCTCTCGTGTGGAATCATGTACGTCACTGAGGATAGAAAACGGTCAGGACTGTGCCTCGATCTCCCAGCCGCGTGGAATATGACGTTGCCCTGCCTCCCGGAACTTGGTATGAAACATTTCTTGCGCCTCGGCAGGGAACACAGGGTCGCCGAGAAAACGGCGAAGGCGCTCTCCCTCAAGTGGGCGGGGCCGGCAACCCCCACGTGGTCCCTCTCGGGGGGTAATCAACAAAAACTCCTGCTGGGACGAGCGCTCATCGCCCAGTCACGGCTCTTGATATTGGACGAACCGACTCGAGGCATCGATATCGCTGCCAAAGGGGATATCTACGAGCTGATCGGGCGAATGGTCTCGGATGGCAAGGCAGCGCTCATCATCTCCTCGGATTTGCCCGAGCTCTTCGGGATTGCCGACCGCATTCTCGTGATGCGACGCGGCCGCCTCGTTGCAGACCTCGCCACAGCCGATACCACCCATGAAGCGGTGATGCGGCTCGTTGCCGTGGATGAGACCCGGATATGAACAAGCTCGTACGGGAACTATTGCCCTTCGGAAGTCTCCTCCTCATCATAGCCGTACTGTCGTTGTGGCAGCCGGAGAGCTTTCTTACCGCCGACAATTTTCTCAACGTCCTGCGCCGGTCCTCAGTGTACGGCATTATGGCGGTGGGTATGACGTTTGTCATTATCTCCGGCGGCATCGATCTGTCTGTGGGGTCACTTCTGGCGCTGTGCGGGATGTGCGCAGCCGGGATGATGGTGTGGCTCGGCGGCCCTACGCCCTCGTCAGAGTACATGGCTCTAGGTACGGTGGTGGGGCTCCTCACCGGCGCCGCAGGCGGCCTTGTGTCCGGAGTCCTGATCACGAAGCTGAATATCCAGCCTTTTATCGCGACCCTGGGGACAATGAGTCTTTACCGAGGGATAGCCTTGGTAATGCATGATGGCCAGCCCATCAACATCCCGACCTACCGGTACTTGGGCGAAGGAGCGTGCTTGGGGATTCCTGTTTCTGTCATCATATTTGTGGCGGTGATCGCAGCGGCGGGCGTCGTCCTGAAGTTTACGAGGTTCGGCCGTTATACCTATGCCATCGGTTCCAATGTGGAAGCGGCGCACCATGCTGGCATTAGGATCGATCGGAATCTCATAGCCATCTATACGCTTGGCGGTCTGCTCACAGGTCTCGGCGCGGTCATCGCCATGAGCCGAACCGTCTCCGCGCAGCCCACCGCCGGCGTCGGCGCTGAACTTGATGTCATCGCGGCGGTGGTCATCGGCGGCGCGAGCCTCTCTGGAGGACGCGGGGGCGTCACCGGCACAATCATAGGCGCCTTGCTTATCAGCTTCTTGAGGAACGGATGCACCCTTTTGGGCATCTCGACGAATGCCCAGCTCATTGTCATCGGCGTGGTCATCGTCCTTGCGGTCGCAATTGACCAGTTCACGCGGCGCACAGCCGGCGGCGCAGCGTAGGCAACTCCTTGTGATGTGGCGTGAGAAGGGAATAAAAATGCCTGAAACGAAAATCGGTATTTTTTGGCCTGGGGATTACCGCCCCAAACCCAACGATCTGGCGCGGCCAAACGCAGAAGAGGCCACGCGACAACTCGAACGCGCCTTGAAGCGGCTCGGCCGTACGAGCTATCGCATTCAAGGCTTTATTACGCGACCCCATGAAGCCATTGAGAAACTCGGATCAGTAAATGATCCTCTCATTGGCGTCTGCGTGCACTGGTGCTACGGGCCGCATACTACAGACGGGGTGGTGGGTAAACACAGCCCCTTGCTGCTCGCGAGTAATTTTTCAGGGCAGTGGCCTGGCCTTGTTGGGTTGTTGAACACCGGCGCATGTCTTGCGAGCCTCGGCAGAGAATTCTCCCGCATCTGGAGCGACTCCCCGGATTGGTCCGCGGATGATGCGTTTATGGATCGTCTGGCTGAGTGGTGCAATACCGGTCGCATAGACTACCCCTGTGGAGACGTCGCCTACTCGGCGGCGGTCTCTCGAGAAGCCCACGAAAGGGCCAAACTCGTGTTTGAGCAGATCAAAAAAAGACGGATCTTGGCCCTCATGCTCGGGGACACCTCTATGGGTATGATCAATGGTTATTTTGGCCCGCGTCGGTTGGCGCCCATCGGGTTCTCGGAACACAAAGTGGATCAGGCGTGGATCATTGCCCGAGGCTGTTCCATCTCCGATGAGCGACTCGATAAAGCCTTGGCCTTTGTCAAGGAAAAGGGTGTACAGTTCCATTGGCGCGAAGCAGGCGCAGATGATTTCGACGAAAACGCCACCCGGGAACAGCTTCGAGACTATCTCACCGTCCTTGACCTGGTGAGCGAGTTCAAGGCCGACTGCGTTGGCTGGCAGTACCAGCTCGGTTTGGTCCCGTTGAGGCCGCCTTCGGATTTTGCCGAGGGACTTCTCAATTCGGTGTGCCGGCCGGAGAGCAACGGCGACGTAATCATCACGGCTACAGAAGCAGACCAGGGCAACCTCGTCCCCATGGAGCTGATGAAGCGCCTACTGAAGGCCAAGGACCTCCATCAAGCAGTGATGTTCCACGATGTGCGCTGGGGCGCAGAATACGACGGGCGTTTCCTCTGGGTTCTTCTGAATTCCGGCTCATGCGGCGGATACGCCATGAGCGGCGACCCAAACACCCTCAACGGCGTCCATTCTTACCGCCAACCCGCAGAGTATTTTCCCATTCCGGGCGGCACTTTCGCAGGCGAGGCTCTTCCGGGCGGGATCACCTGGGCCAGGGCCTACCTCAAGGACAACGAGATGTGGATGGATGTCGGCAGAGGCGAGGCGGTTGCGCTCCCAGAACACGTGCGAGAGCAATGGTGGCGCGGAACCACCCGTCAGTGGCCCTTCATGGCCGCTGACTTAGGCGTATCGAGAGAGACCTTCATGGCCCATTACATGAGCAACCACATCGCAGTCGCCTACGGCGACATCCTCGAAGAAACGGCCTCGCTGTCGCAAATGCTCGGCTTCAAGGTTCGTTTTCTTGGAAGGAGCAAATGATCATGATTCAAAACCATCGCTGCTACGTCGGCGTCGATGTGGGCACAGGGAGCGTCCGCGCGGGAGTCTTCGACGGCCTCGGAAGGATGCTCGGACAAAGCTCACATCCAATCAAAATGTGGAAGCCTGACGCGGATTTTGTAGAGCAGTCGTCAGAAGACATCTGGACTGCAGCGGCGAAGGCGGTACGTCATGCCGTCGCGGAAGCGGATGTTGACCCGATAGCCGTGCGAGGAATCGGCTTCGACGCAACATGCTCCCTTGTAGTTCTCGACGAGGAAGATCGCCCTGTATCTGTAAGTCCGACTGGCAAAGATGAACAGAATGTCATTGTGTGGATGGATCACAGAGCCGTGGAACAGGCTGCACGAATCAACAAGGGCAGCCATCCCGTGCTGCGATACGTCGGCGGGGTCATCTCCCCGGAGATGCAATCTCCCAAGCTGTGTTGGCTAAAGGAAAATCTGCCGCACTGCTGGAAGCGGGCGCGCCGTTTTTTCGATCTCGCTGATTTCATGACCTATCGGGCCACTGGCGATGACACCCGATCGCTCTGCACCACAGTGTGCAAATGGACGTATCAAGGTCACCTCGCTTCACTCGATCCAAGAAGCGTCGGGCGTTGGGACGACTCGTACTGGCGATCCATAGGCCTTGATGATCTTGTCGCAGAAGGGTATCGACGTATTGGGACGCGTATCCGGCCCATGGGAGAGCCCATAGCCCAAGGGCTCACCACACAGGCAGCACGGGACTTCGGGCTAAAGATTGGGACGCCGGTCGCGGTGTCCATTATAGACGCCCACGCCGGCGGACTAGGCCTCTTGGCCGCGCGAGGCGCTGAGGTCGATGAGGTGAGTCTCGACAAAAGACTGGCGCTCATCGCAGGCACCTCCAGTTGCCACATGGCGGTCTCCCCTCATCCCAGATTCATCGAGGGCGTCTGGGGGCCATTCTATTCTGCCATGATCCCCGGCTGGTGGCTTACCGAAGGCGGCCAATCAGCCACTGGCGCACTCATCGATCACATCGTTTTCACCCACGCCCGCAGCCATGAACTCCAACAACACGCCAAAAAACACGGAGTGACTGTGTACGAAATCCTCGCCGAAGTTCTCGATAGGCTCGCCGACGGCGCCGAGTTTCCCGCAAAGCTCACTGAGCGACTTCACGTCCTGCCGTATTTTCACGGCAACCGCTCCCCGAGAGCCGATCCCACCGCGTGCGGCATGATTTCGGGGCTGAGGCTGGGCAACAGCGTCGAAGACCTGGCCCTCCTGTACCTCGCCGCAATTCAAGCAGTGGCCCACGGCACACGCCATATTCTGGATGCTTTGAGCCGCGGCGGCTACGAGATCGAGACCGTGCTGATTACCGGCGGCGGCGCCAAAAATCCAATCTTCCTGCGCGAGCACGCCGACATCACGGGGCGGCGCATCGTCCTACCCAAAGAGCAGGAGGCCGTGCTGCTCGGCGGGGCCATACTCGGCGCGGTGGCCTCAGGAGACTACGCTGATGTGACTGAAGCCATGGCCTCCATGACTTTTGTGGACAAGATTATCGAACCAGCGTCTGGCCCCATACGAGCCTATCACGAGAACAAACACCAGGTATTTCTCAGAATGTATGACGATCAGGTGCGCTACGACGCGCTCATGAACAAGATGTCATAGGTGTGGACCGATTGGGGAGGTCCCTCAGAGCTATGTGCTACCCTTTCCCAAGAGAAAACGCCACAAGTCAGCACGTCAGATCGCCATTCCCATGAAAATGGGCATCCATGAATATCATGATGGATCCTCACTTTCGTGGGGATGATGCAGCCGAAATCCGCGGCCAATCCACGAGTCATTTTGAGAACTCCTACCCCTCACCTACAAAATTACCGTCGGGACGAGGCCCGCGTCATCGAGTTCGTGAGTACATTCCCAAAGGGCCCTGACAGTGGCAATATGAGCATTCTCAAAAGAAATCGTGAAATGCTCACACGTCACATTGTCATTCCCATGAAAATGGGAATCCAAAAAACTCCTTGTGGATCCGCACCTTCGTGGGGATGACGCAATACGGGTCTGAGGACCCAATTCGTGATTAGTTTGGAGAATTACTAAAGGTCATCTCTTGTAGTTTCGAAGCAGGCTCCAACGAGCCGGCGACGCCGCGACATTCATGTCATTTCGAAGGAGCCTTGCGACTGAGAAATCTTTCTCGCTGGGTCAAGATTT
>CAYRVH010000062.1:13504-16161 GCA_964427855.1 uncultured Syntrophaceae bacterium | reverse complement strand
ACGAGGATATGAGCCCAGTACGCGCACACATGCAGATGGTTCGCCGCCGCCCCTCCGTGGCCGATACACCAGGACGCCGTCGCGGCAGCAGGAAAGTAGTGGAATCCGTCGTGAGTGCCGCGCAAGGCCAATGCACTACCGTCAAAAATCATATCTGTGATCATGAGGGCGGATACCATGCCCAAGATCACGTAGGCTTCGCCACCGTGACCCTTCGCTCCGGGATGTTCGTAGCGCGCCGGTCGGAACACAGCCCGCCGAATGATGGCAATGATGCAGACGATGAGAACAATCAGGACGGTGTAATCTTTGATCACTTCATAGACGAAGCCTGCGTTTCCTCCCAAAAAAGGAAGATGAAAGGCTGAAGAGAACCCCCTCCCTATCAAAGTGAGGGAGCGCAGAGACAAGATCATGAATCCGGCAAAGAGGAGGATATGGAGCAGGCCGGCGCCCAGGTATCGAGGCTGTCTAAATTGAAGTAATCCGTACACGACACTGCGGGCCAACCGTTTTCCGACATGGTCGGTTCGAGGGTCCGGCTTCAATTTACGGAAGACCGCAAGGCGCTTATACAGGATAAAGCAGAACAGGGACACCGCGAGAACGACTAGTACTCCGGCAAAAACGGGTGCAGGTATCCCTAGGAGAGGCAGATCAGCCGGCTCAATAACACTCATGTCACACACAACCTCCCAGAAAGGTTTCTCACCCTAGCTCGTTAAAACGGCAAGAATCTTTGCGGGCTTATCTCCTCGCGCCTTTACCAGATGGGAGGTTGTCGAGTCATAGTACACGGCGTCGCCGGGGCCCAGTACATCTCGATGTTCTCCGACGATGACTTCCATTTCGCCCTCCAGCACATAGATAAATTCTTGGCCGTCGTGC
Organism: uncultured Syntrophaceae bacterium; assembly: GCA_964427855.1. GTDB lineage: Bacteria > Desulfobacterota > Desulfomonilia > Desulfomonilales > Desulfomonilaceae > JAUPKT01. The sequence continues at coordinate 15,273 of CAYRVH010000062.1, read as the reverse complement.
GCGGATGGTTCGTCCGCCGCCGCCGGATAGAGCGTTACAATGAAAGGCTCCATTACCCGATCCTTCTTGTTGGGAGCGAGAGACTCATACTCGTATCCATGACCGGTCCTCTTTACCTCGCCGAAACGCGCAAATTTTTGCCTTTGATTGCTCCTGACGATGGTAAACGGTTCCTCGCCCGTCGCGATGAAATCTGCCATCCTGAGAGACAGAGCCTTGCTCAGGCGAATGAGCTGGCCAAGCGGGAGAAAGGTGCAGCCTTCTTCAACATCTTTGAGCGTCTGAAGGTCGATGCCGGACCTTTCTGAAAGCTCCTCGAGCGTGAACCCTCTCTTCTCCCTCGTCGCCTTTATCTTTTGCCCGTGACCTTGGGAGGTTTCTTTTTCAGCCCTGACTTGCTCTTTTGCAACGGCCTCATGATCTGTGAGAGAAGCATGCCCTTTTTCATCCCCGTATTCTTCCGCGGCTTCACGAAACGCCTCGTAGGACGACGTCTTTTTTTGCTCCTCCATGGGACAATTCCTCTAATCTTTTTTGCATTGATGTGGGCGAAAAGTGGGGGCTATCACATGGATCTGCCTGGCGCCCCTATATTTCTTGCAATCACAATCCGCTGGACCTCTGATGTACCTTCTCCGATGTCCAGCAACTTTTGGTTCCTGTAATGGCGTTCCGCTGCATAGTCTTTCATCAAGCCGTAGCCCCCATGCATCTGTACAGCATGATTTGCAGCTCGGTAATACGTTTCGGAGCATACGAGTTTTGCCATTGCACTGTATTTCGGACTCAGGCGATCGTTATCTGCCAGCCAGCACGCCTTATAAAGCAAAAGTCTCGCCATTTCTATTTCAGTCGCCATGTCGGCCAGTTTGAATGCATTCACCTGAAACGATCCAATCGGCCGACCGAATTGCTTCCGTTTCTTCGAATACTCGAGGGCCAATTCGAAGGCGCCCTGAGCCCCGCCGAGTCCCATGGCAGCAATGGACAAACGACCGCCATCGAGGGTCTTCAGCATCTGATGGAAACCTTCGCCCCTCTTCCCTAGCAGGTTTTCCTTGGGCACGCGGCAATCCTGAAAGGTGAGCTGACCTGTATTAGAGGCTCGCCAACACATCTTGTTGTGCATGGTTTCTGTAATGAAACCTCGTGTGCCGTTTTCCACCAAGATGCAGCTTATTTCAGGCTTTCCAGTCTCTTTCGTATCCGTGACGCACTGCACCACGCACACTGCGCTAATGTCGGTCGTCGAATTCGTAATAAAGATCTTGCTGCCGTTGATGACCCATTCGTTTCCATCAAGCACGGCGGTGGTTCTCGATGCGCCGGCGTCGGACCCTGCGTCTGGCTCAGTGAGCCCAAAAGACGCCAGAATCTTGCCTTTACACAGGTCGGGGAGCCACTTGCGCTTTTGTTCTTCCGTCCCAAAGTAATAAATAGGCGCTATTCCCAAAGAGTTGCCGGCAGCTATCGTGGCTGCTTGGGAACCATCGATTCTCGCGATTTCCTCCACAATGATGATGTAGTTGAGATAACCAACATTGCTGCCGCCGTATTCTTCGGACACAAAAGGGCCGAAGAAATCCAGCTCGCCCATTTTGCGTGTGAGATCGTAGGAAAATTCCTCCTTGTCATCGAGCTCTTGGGCAATGGGAGCTATTTCTTTCTCGGCAAATTCTCTGACAACTTTCCTCGTTAATTCCGCATCTCTCGGAAGATCGAAATTCAGGGACATATTGAAACCCCCTTATCCACATTTGAGCATTCGC
>CAYRVH010000062.1:0-13486 GCA_964427855.1 uncultured Syntrophaceae bacterium | reverse complement strand
CGAAGGCTTTTTCCCTAACGCGTAGCGCTGCCGGTTCTGACACATGATTGCGTTCACAGATGGATTATGAGCGGACAAAGACCACGACGCGCTCCTGTTTCTGCCCCTCTTTTCATTTGTGCTCTCGCTGCGGCTTCGAACAGGATTGCCCTGGTACGCACTTTTATTGCATATCAGATACGTGAACGGCCTGTCAAGCCGTTCCTCTCTCATGGGTTCCCCGCTTCGGACATCGAGGAGTCACCTTTTTTCTCTGTCTTGACCGCGGGGCTTGTGTCGTATTTTTCCTTCCATTCTGCCAACAGGTTGAGGGCGGCCAAAGGAGTTAAACGATCCAAGTCCGTTGTTTGCAATTCACCTAACAGCTCTTCCGCGGGACTGCGAAAGAGCTCCGTCTGAAAAAAAGTGCTCTGAGAGCGCTTTTTCAATCGAGAGCGAGAAATCTTGGGACGGCCCGACGCGTCAATTTCTTGTTGTTCCAGATTCGTGAGTATTTCTTTTGCTCGCGCAATAATCTGCTCAGGTATGCCTGCAAGCCTCGCAACTTGGATGCCGTACGATCGACTAGAGCCCCCTGGTACGATTTTTCTGAGGAAGACGATCTTGTCATTCCATTCTCGGACGGAACAGGTAAAATTCTTTACCCGAGGCTTGATGAGAGCAATGTCAACGAGCTCGTGGTAGTGGGTGGCAAAAAGAGTGCGAGGACCACCCCCAGGCATGTCATGGAGGAATTCTGTGACCGCCCACGCAATGGATAGGCCATCAAAGGTACTGGTGCCTCGTCCGATCTCATCCAACAACACCAATGATCGACGCGTGGCATTGTGGAGAATCGCAGCGGTCTCGTTCATCTCCACCATAAAGGTGGATTGTCCGAAGGCGAGATAGTCAGCAGCGCCTATACGCGTAAAAATGCGGTCCACCTTGCCGATCCGAGCCTCGGCAGCCGGCACAAAACTCCCCATTTGCGCCATGAGAACGATAAGCGCGACTTGACGCATGTACGTTGATTTGCCCGCCATATTGGGACCTGTGAGAATGAGTATCTGTTGAGAAGCCGCATCGAGCATTGCGTCGTTTGGGACAAACGTCTCCAGGCTCGTTGCCTCCTCCAGTACGGGGTGGCGTCCTTCTACAATCCTTATATCTTCCCCTTCATGGACGACCGGCCTTACGTAATTTCGCCGCACAGCGACGTCCGCAAGTGCAGCGAGTACGTCAATAGAGGCGACGGCGGATGAGGTTTCCTGGATGCGTGGAATGACAGCGACAAGATTGCTCCTAAGCAGATCAAAGATCTCGTTCTCCAGCTCTATGATTCTGTCCTGAGCATTGAGAATTTTGAGTTCCTGTTCCTTGAGTTCCTCTGTGATATATCTTTCCGCGTTTACCAAGGTCTGTTTTCGCACATAATGAGCCGGAACCTTAGTTTGCTGAGCTTTTGTTACTTCGAGATAGTACCCAAAAACCTTGTTGTATCCTACCTTAAGAGTCGAGATGCCGGTTCGTTCTCGCTCTAACGCCTCGATTCGAGCTATCCATTCCTTGCCGTTTTTGGAGATGTTCCGGAGCTCATCGAGCTCTGCGTTGTAACCCTCTCTTATTATGCCCCCTTCTCTGAAGCCCAATGGCGGGCTATCCACCAGCACGGACTCGATCGCGTGGGCCACGTATGAGAGGTCGTCCATCTGCACCAGCTCTGAAGCAAGAGGAGTATCGAGATTCTGCATGAGTCTCGCGAGATCAGGCAATTTCTGGGTCGATTCCTTTAATTGAACCAAATCTCGCGGCGTAGCAGTCTTGAGAGAGATTTTCGCCGCAATGCGCTCTATGTCCTGTATATCTTTGAGTACGCCTTTTATTTGTTCGCGAACACTGGAATCATTGACCAAGGCGTCAACGGTTTCGCTTCTCGCCGCAATCTTGGCTGTGTCCAGGAGTGGATACGAAAGCCACCGCCTCAAAAGCCTGGCGCCCATCGGGGTACTGGTCCTCCCGAGCAATCGAACAAGGGTCCCTTCAGTGGACCCATCCTTAATATTCTTGAAAACTTCGAGGTTACGAATCGTTGCCTGATCCAGCACCATGTATGCGCCGAGGTGATACACGCGCAGCGGTCGTATATGTGAAGGGCGCTCGGGTCTCGTTTGATTTAGGTAGGCGACGATCATACCGGTGGCTGCGACCATTACAGGATTATCAGAAAGACCAAAACAGGCGAGGCTGTGAACGCCATACAATTCCTTCAACAGCTCGGAGCCGCTTATGATGTCGTAAAACCAATCCTCCACGTACCGAACGTTGCCAGCGTCTTGGTTGAGAAAACATACTGCAGGGTCGTCACGCAGCTTATCCGGAACCAAGATTTCTCGAGGCTCGAGGCGGCGGAGTTCTTCCCTGGCGAGGTCATGATTGTCGGTCTCAGTGACCTGAAAATCACCCGTAGAAAGCTCGAAAGAAGCTATTCCAATAGACTTTCCCATGACTGCTACGGCTGCCAGGTAATGGTTCTCATCTGTGGTTAAGGTCCCTGGTTCATCGGTCAAGCCCGGCGTGAGAATTTTGGTGATTTCCCTCCGAACAATGCCTTTTGCCTCCTTAGGATCCTCAACTTGATCGCATATCGCCACCCGTTCCCCTGCCCCCAGCAGGCGTGAGATATAGCCCGAAGCAGCGTGATGAGGGAATCCGCACATCGGGATCTTGTCGGGTTTGTTCCGGTCGCGTGTCGTCAGCGCAATTTCCAAGATTTCTGAGGCGCGCTGGGCGTCGTCGAAAAACATCTCATAAAAGTCGCCCATGCGGAAAAGTAAAATACAATCGGGGTGGCGCTGTTTAGCCTCACGATACTGCCGCATCATAGGCGTCAAGGAGGAATGCTCAGGAACTGAGGTCATAGAAGGGGCAGACGACATGGCTCCATGATCGATCGTAGTGGATCTTTCGCGCAATCAGTTTAATCCAACATATCTATCACATATCCGAAAAATCTTGTCCTGTCACGGGGCGTCGAATCACCCTACAAGCAGTGCGGTTTCCGAAGGTCTTCGAGGATCTATCAATCTCTGGCATTACTCAAACGCGCACGCGAATTTAATATGTGTTTCGCGGAGCTATCGATGCCAGGATGAGAGTGCTTTGTCCCATACGGGGCTTCGCGGTGCCAGAAGAACCATCGTGTCGTCATTGCGAGTGAGACGACGGCGCTTCGTCATGCAGGAGGGTCAGGGCTGCTTGCGCAGCGCAAAAAGTCTGGCAGCGCTGCCACCCGACAAAGGAGAACCGGGTCACCCACGCCTTGACAGCCGAAAGAAACTCACGTAATGAAAAGAAACAGGATGGCGGCTTAGCCAAGTGGTAAGGCGACGGTCTGCAAAACCGTTATACGGCGGTTCAAATCCGCCAGCCGCCTCCAATACTACCCTCCAAGGCGCCCCCAGCTCCAACCCAATCAACACAGCTAAAAGAACGTCCAACCCCGAGGAGTAGTTCGCATGAATGCAGCAAAAGCCCGAAGCATGACCAAGATCAGGGCATTTCTCGATGCGCTGGGAATCTCCGAGGAGCCGAGTGCATGATGTACACGGACGAACGGCCCGTCGAGGGCATCTGTCCGAAACAGGGCACATTGCCTTCGGTTGACGACGAGGCATCTCAGAAAGTGGACTCGGCGGTTCGGACCCCTCGGAGAGAAAAAGTCTAAAACCTGACGAGCTCGCCTTTGCCGTCCCCTGTGAACTGTTCCTACGGATGGTGGATCCCTGGGAGGAGTCATTCCTCAAAACCGCCACTTAGGGAGTAGTGCGCAAGAGAATGGAGCGCAGCCGAAAAGCGTAGGACGAAGAGGAGTCGGATTCGTTTTCTCGAAGGGATTGGCGATTCGCCCTCAACAGGGGTCGCGTTCAGCCGTTCGCAACAAAATGACTCCGCCTCTATTGTTGCTGTGATGACTCTCTGATCGCCACATTATGCATGGACAAATTTATGTGGAGGGACGGAGAGGAGACTTTTTCTCTCAAGTTGAGCGTGTTGGTTTTCTCAAAATTTGTCGGAGATTATTTTGCACCCCGCTCCCTGACGTAATGGCTATTGGAGTGTCATTGCCCGTCATGTGAAGCAATTTCGCGTCTGATCTTGGGACAAAGTAAAATCACGAATTCGCTGACGTGGCGGTGATTTCCAGAGCCTTGATCCGTATTGTTTCGAGCGAACGAAAAATCTTTACCCAGACCCAATATTTCTCAATAACCTCGTCTCATTTCTTTCGGCCCTGGCTTTTTCGAAAAAACTTGCACCTGATCCTGCCTCTTGCCATGGCGGTGCGGGAGAGTTTTCGCGAACAAGATGATGCTGACCGTATTCGGGCGAGACTTTCAAGAAGAGTTCGCTACCTTTTGGCTTCGACGTACCTCCTTGCCCATTGCTCACTGCGGTGACACAGGCGCGGATATCCGGCGTGGGAGGAAAGGCAGCCGCGTCATTCGCTTTGGCAAGCAGCGCGCTCACTCACCAAGCCGGACAGACGGAAACAGCTCCACCTTTGTGTGAGGGAGAAACAAAGCCGCCATGAAATTGTCCATGTAAGTCGGGTCTTCGGAAAGCTCTACGTTGGTCATGGCATGAGCTATGTCCCGTGACTTTAAATAAAGCTTTCGGTCTATACAGGCCAGCCGAGCTCCTTTTAAGGAGGAGTTGCCAATAAATAGAAACTTCTCTCGCGGGATGTCCGGCAGCAGTCCGATGGTGACGGCGTGGTCCAAATTGATGAAGCTGCCAAAGGCGCCTGCAATGATGACGCGATCCAGGGCATCGACCGTGAGTCCGATCTTGTCGAGAAGGCACGTGTACCCGGAAAACATCGCCGCCTTTGCTCGCAATATGTTGTCAAGATCTACTTCGGTCAACACAATATCCTGATTCAAGCCGCTTTGGTTGGCCCAGCAAATGACGTACTCGAGCCCGCTGCGTCCCTCTCTGATCCGAGAGGTCTTCGTGTCCGAAGCATACTTACCATTTTGATTCAAGATTCCAATTTTCAGCATCTGAGAGATGATGTTGATAATGCCCGATCCACATATTCCCAGCGCGGGCTTTGAATCGATAGTTCTGATCATGGGTTCGTGCGTTTCGGGATCAATGAGGATTCCTTCGATCGCTCCAGGCGCAGCTCTCATGCCAAATTCTAGCCCCCCCCCTTCAAATGCAGGACCGGCGGAGCACGAAGCCGTCATGAGGAGGTCTTTGTTGCCCGCGACGATTTCCCCATTAGTCCCTATGTCGATGAACAATGTCATTTCCTCGTCCCGCCACATCCCGTTTGCGAGCACCCCGCTTACGATGTCCCCCCCCACGTATGAGGCAACACCTGGGAACACTCGAACGTGAGTCTGCGGAGGAAGATTCAATCCGAGATCAGATGCGGGCACCGGCGCCACATTGTGCGCCGCGGGGACATATGGCCACTCGCGAAGATACTTGGGATACAACCCCAAAAAGAGGTGCGTCATGACGGTATTTCCTGCGGCTACCATGTAGCTGACGCTGTCCAGTGGGAGCTGGCTTTTCTGCACACATTCTTCGATGATCTCGTTGATCCCTTTGACTACTTGCGCTTGCAGCCGTTCCAGCCCGTCTTTTTTTATGGCGTATACGATGCGGCTGATCACGTCGTCGCCCATGGAAATCTGCGGATTGTACCGGGACGCCCTCGCTTTTACCTCTCCGGTATCGACGTTTACCAGCTCCCCCCACAGCGACGTTGTTCCGATGTCCACTGCCATGGCCATGGAGGGGTAAGAGGGGTGGCCCGCCTGGACTCGGGTCAGTCTGTACCAAGGACTATGTGTATGGTGGCAGGTCTCCACTTCAAGATAAGCCGTGAATTCCCAATCCTCTTTTCTTGCCTCATAAGGCAACTGCTTGAGAACGTCGAGCCCCGCGGTAACAGGATACACTTCATGCTCGACTTTAAGAGTCCGTACCAGCCTCTCATCGTCGCTGACGTTGTCATGAGTTGCAGGCGCTGGTGGATGCATGAAAACTCTTATGGTCATAGGGTCTAGTTCGGGAAGAATGGGCGATTCCATGGGCCTCGCCGTAAGCCGCATTCGTTCCGCTTCGTCGCGTGGAATGACCTTGCGGCCTACTTTGGCCTGGGGTATTTCAATCGTCACATCAGTGATGGCGCGTGTTTGACATGCCAGTACGTACCCAGCGGCCCGAGCCGCGGCATGGATTTTTTCTTCCATAAGAGCTTCTACCGAGCCCTTCACCACTCTGACCTTGCACTGCCCGCAAGCCCCAGATCCGCCGCACGCGGCCCTGATAAAAACACCCGCCTCCAAAGCCGCATCGAGCAATAAAGTCCCGTATGGGACGTCTATTTTGACCCCGTCCGGTAAAAAGTGGATCGAAACGCGGTTCATCTACTGCCTCCAGACAATTTAAGAAGAGGAAATCGTTTGGCCTGCTAAGAACCTGCTATAATTCGTTGGCCTTGGCTCTTCGGGCGCTGAAACGTTTTTCAATGCGATGAGGTTCCTCTTCGACTCTTTTCTTTCTTGACGATTGCCTTCAGAGTTTCTGCCGCTGCGGCCGGATCGTCGGCAGCCACGATCGCAGTGACCACGGCAACGCAGTCAGCCCCTGAGGCGATTACCGAGCCTGCATTGATTTGAGAAATTCCCCCGATGGCCACCAGAGGCTTATCCGTCCTGCGCCTGGCAGTCTCCAAACCCGCCAGGCCCCAGGCGGGAGCCGTGTCCTTTTTTGTCTGAGTCGCAAAGACAGGACTTACCGCAAGATAGTCAGCAAGGGACGTGGAAGGATCATCCAACTCTTCCACACGATTGACGGAAAGGCCAATGATTTTGTCGGCACCGAGAATTTTCCTTGCCGCGGAGATGGGCATGTCTGAAGTGCCAATGTGTACACCATCCGCGTCAAGCGCCAACGCAATATCGATCCTGTCATTGATGATCAAAGGAATGTCTGCACCCCTGAGGATATCCCTGATCTCGACCCCTGCGTCATAGAAATCTCTCGTAGAGAGCTCTTTCTCTCGAAGCTGGACTACGGAGACCCCGCCTTCTATGGCTGCTTGCACAATCGCTCGTGTGGACCTTCCACGTGAAAAGAAACGATCCGTCACAAGATAGACATCCCATTCCGATGGACCCATCATTGCACATCGATTCTGGCTTCAGCGTCCAATTCCGCCGGCTCGATTCCGTGCAGCGCATCCAATGTATGCATCCAGAATGAACCAGGTCCCTGGGATTTCTTGATGGCCTTCTGCGCAGCCAGGCCAAAGAACGCCAGCGCGGATGCAGCAGCCAGCAAAGGATCCTCTCCGACAGCCACGAAGGCAGCCACGATAACACTTGCAGCGCAACCTGTCCCCGTGACATGCTGCATCATGGGATCCCCGCCCGAAACGAACACGGAGCGCGTCCCGTCAGTGAGATAATCCCGTTCCCCCGTTACCGCGATGACGCAGCCCGTTTCCTCAGCTACAGCTCGGGCCTGAGCGATCGCGTCGTCAACCCCGTGGATCGTGTCCACACCTCTTGTGGAACCCTCATGGAGAGACAGCGACAAAATCTCCGAGGCGTTGCCGCGTACCACCGTGGGTGTGTACAGGGAAATTAATTCCCGCGCGGTGTCTGTTCGGAGTTGGGTCGCCCCCGCCCCCACTGGGTCGAGAACAATGGGTTTTGACAACTCTCTGAAAGTCTGACAGGCCTTGTGCATTGATTCAATCCAACCCAAAGACAGCGTGCCGATGTTTATGACTAAGGCGTCTGAAATATGTGAAAGATCCTCCATCTCTTCCAGCGCGTGGGCCATAATAGGGGAAGCGCCCATGGCAAGAAGCACATTGGCCGTGGAATTCATCACCACGTAATTCGTGATACTGTGAACAACAGGTTTTTTACTTCGGATCCGAGTCAACAAAGACCCAGGAGATTGATGCACACTTTCATTCATTGCACACCTCACATAAGAAGCGTTATGAAGTCCCTTCATCATTCAACTTTTCTACCGTCACAAAAGCCTCACCCATTACCGCCTTGAAAGCCGATGGATCAGTAATGACACGGCCGATTATGTTGACTGCCGAGGCGGGGATGATCTGGTCCTGAGTGCTTACGGGGGTCGGTCCAAAAAAGATGCATAAGGCCCGTCCGCTTGGCCAGTAGCCGAGCTCTCCTACCTTAACCCACTCTCGCGCCGTTTCATCCAATGGCGCCTCGACCGGTATGAAGAAGTAGATTTCATCTCCCCACGTACTGAAACGTCCTGACCATGGGAGGCAATCCCATATCTGTCGCGCAGTGACAGTGTTGTCCAGCTCTCCCAACGCCTCGAGTGCGCCAATAGTGATCTTTATTTTCATACTCTCCATCTTTTCCCTTCCGTTCGTCGCGCCCTCATTCAACACCAATTGCCATCGGCAAGCATCATTTCTGAGACTCTTTCAACGATACGTTCCACCCAATGCGGTGGAAACGTGGCTCTTAGATACGCCATGCTGTAATGCCTGAGCCCCCACTGCCACACCGCCGTGTCCGCCTCGTCTTCCAATTGCTCTTTAAACCGAGCTCGATCTCCTCTTGCGCTGGGCCATTCTGATTCGGGAGGTTTCTGGCGGACGACGTGGCCGAGTTCACGAAGAAATCCGCCGATAAAACAATCTTCTGACCAATTCTGATGCTCGCGCAGCATGACAATATCATAGCTTCGGGCGCCTGCGTTTCCCTGCGGGGTGGTATGCATCCCCAAAGGAAAACCGGTATTCTGCGTGATCTTGATGGTGATTTTTCTCTCATCCATGAGGAACAGTTCCAGAATCGTGTGAGGCAAGACAGAAAAACTTTTCTCCACCCGTTCGGCGAAGAGCTCCTTTTCCTGATCACCAATCACCGCATCGAACTGAAGACGAGCTTGCACATAGGAATGAATGTCTTTATCTCTGCGCTCCATCGATGGTCTCCTCATGGCGCATGCGAGGATAATAAATCTTGCCTCATGTATCTACCAGAGGGTATCAAAGACGCCATAGCGTTTTCGGGCAAGGGCCGGTTTTTCCGGCGCAGCTCGACCCGTCCATTCCCTGAAAAGCTCGCGGTATTCATGGTTCGAAGGATCGAGCTGAAGAGCTCGGTATAGGGTTTGTTCCGCGGCTTCACGCATATCAAGGGCATGCTGCACTTGGGCAAGCGCCTCGAGCATATCAGGACTGTTCCCATTGGTGAGAGCTACCGCTTTTTGCGCCAGCCGAAGCGCCAGCGATGGATTCTTGATCGGCGGTTGCGGCGCAGTGGCGCGCAGCAACCCCAGTGCGGCATAACCAGGCGCAAACTTGTTGTCGAGTGAAACAGCCTTTTCGAAGTCTTGGAGCGCCAAATCGTATTCGCCTAATTGTCTGTACGCCGTGCCGCGGTCTTTGTATAGAATAGGCGAATTCGGATTCATCTCCATCACCTTGTTGAATTCCTCCACGGCCTTGTCGTGCCTACCTTTCCCGCTGTAGGCCATCCCCTTGTTGTGATACGCAGACACGAACTGCGAATTGATCCGCAGGGCTCGGTCAAAGTCCTGCAACGCATTGTCGAATTGCTTGAGCCTCAGATAGCTGACGCCCCGATTATTGTAAAACATCGCATTTGTCTGATCCAATTCGATGGCCTTGTTGAAATCCTCCAACGCCTTGTCGTATTTGTGCACGCCGTTATAAGCGAAACCCCGGTTGTTATAGTACCTCGGGTCTTTGGGATTGAGAAGGATCGCCTTGTCAAAGTCTTTTATGGCAGAGGCATAGTCGTTTTTCCCGTTGAAGGCGAACCCACGGGTGTTGAAAGCCTCCGCCGAGGTGGGATCGAGCTTCACGGCAACAGACAGCACCTCCAATGCCTTGTCATACTCATTGACCGCATTGTAGGCAAATCCCAACCGAGCAAAGGCCTCGCTGTAACCGGGATCCAAGCGGGTAGCCTCGACAAAATCTTTGATTGCAGATTGAGCGTCACCCTTTCGAAGGTGTATCTCTCCCCTTTTTTCCCAAGCCCTCGCTGAGCTCGGAGAGAGTTTGAGGGCCTCGGTAAATTGGGTCAAAGCTGCGTCGAGATTTCCTGCGTCTTCTGCGTCCAAACCTGCCTTGAACAGGTCTGCGAACTGCTGGGAACCATGAACGTCTGGGATCGCATACGCGCCTGTGACAATGACTAGTAAGAAAAAAATACGTAGGTGCGCCTTAAGCATCATAGACCCTGACTGTTGACGTACGATGTCTCCTTGCTTCATATCAGGTTCAGGCGTAAAAGTGAACCGCCGGGCCACTGCCGCATGCCGGGACGCTCCTCAGAAAGATCTGCTGACTCGCGCCGCCATACGCTTTGAATGGTGCAATGGCTCGACAAAAGACATTGCGCATCCCTGAATGCGGAGGAATCCTTCATGGACCTGCTCACGACAATCAGAACACGAAGAAGCGTAAGAGCATTTAGAAATGAGTCCATCCCAAAACAGACGTTAGAGAGAGTGTTGCAGGACGCATCGAACGCTCCATCGGCCCTGAACATGCAGCCCTGGGAAGTCCATGTTGCCCTTGGAGAAGAACTGAAAAGGCTTTCCCGTCAACTCCTCAAATCGTACGCAGAGCGACAACTGACCTGCGGCCCCGGCGCGTCTCAGTCCCTGCCCGAAAAATTCATCGAACGGGGGAGGGAGTGTGCCACGGCTATGAGCTCTCTTGCCCGGAGAATGGGTATGGAGTTCAAAACGTTCGTCAATCAAGGGAGCCTTCAGTTTTATGGCGCGCCCGCCGCTGCTTTTTTGTGTTTGGACGAGGCATTTCCCCAGGAACGTTTTGTGGACATTGGGTCGTTCCTCGCCTACCTGGTTCTGTCAGCCGCCGGACAAGGCCTCGCTGCGTGCCCCATCGGGCTCGTCACCTCTTATCAAGACGATATTAAGGATATGCTGAATATCCCTGAGTCGAAAATCGTAGTCGTGTCGGTCGCCCTTGGTCTGCCCGACTTGGAAGCCCCGATCAATGAATTCCGATCGGGCCGAGCGCCACTGAGGGACTTTGTCCGATGGATAGATGACGTGGACTCATGAGACGTCGCGTTTGGCAATCGTTTTGCGTTGCGAGCTATGACTTCGACTTTCGTGCGAAGACAGCGATCACGGACTTTCTGGCCTTCTTGAAATACGCGGTTGCCGCTTCCATGAGACTGGCGCGTGGTTCGGCAGGGCTGCTGATTCCATAGGAGGATACGGACCCAAGCACGTCGAGTCCCAGATATCGGCTGATATGATCTGGCCTTCTCACCGTCTGGTCTGCGTATGCCGCAATCATCACAAGCCCCAGCCCAACGATGAGTCCTCCAAGAAGACCCAGCACCATATTGAGGAGCTTGTTTGGCCGTACGGGTCTGAGCGGGGGTACCGCTTTGTCAATAACGTAGATGCTGGCGGTCTTGTGCACGCTCATCTCAGCAGCGATCCGCGCGTTTTCGAGTTCCTCTTGCACCTTTTTATATATGGCAGACTGGTTCTCCACCTCGCGTCTCAGCTTCTCGTAGGTAACTCGATTTTCCGCTATTTCAGCCAGGTCCCGCTCAAGTTCTCGAGCGCGTCTTTCCATGAAATCCAATTTGTGGCGGGCTGCAGAGAATTCGATGCCTCGTGATTCCATGTCCTCCCAGATCTGTTTTCTCAAGAGATCCTCGGCATAAGAAACTTCTTTTTGCAGTTGTTCAATCTCCTTAGACTTGTCCACCCATCTCTGTTTCAGTTGTTCCAATTTGAGTTTCAAGCTTATGAGACTATCTCGTAAGTGGATCAATGACAGATTTTTCGACGCCGCGTCGGAAGGGATAAAATTGCCTCCCGTTTCCTTTTGGAGCCGTTCGAGTTTTTCAAATCCCTTTGACTTTTCGGCCCAATCAGAAGCGAAAATATCGTACGCGCCGATAAATTTATACGCTTCGGCGACGCTGGCAGAGGCGTTGAATTTGCTCAACTCGATCAGGGGAATCAGCTTGGGACCCAGCTTCCGCTCGAAGCTCTGGAGGGCTGCTTCTCTCTCGGCAAGGTTCGCAGCGACCTGATCTTTTTGGGCTTCCAAAAACTTGTAAGAGTCCCTGGCGCTCTTACTTTTCAGTTCAAAATAGTATTCGATGTACTTGTCAGCAAAGAGGTTGGCCAGGGCTGCGGCGTCAATTGCCGATGCAGCCTTGACTTTCACGAGGATAAAGCTGGAGCCGCCTTCTACTGATCCTGGATCCACTTCCGCTTCAACGTTCTTTCGCAATCTCGCGATCGTTTCTGCCCGCTCTCCTGACGACATCGTTTTCCACGGCTTCTTGAAGAAATGCGAGCCGCCTGTTGCGGCCAAACTGTCCAGGACTTTTGAGGCCACCACATTGCTCAGAATGAGCTCTTGCTGATCCTTGAGGAACGACAGACGGCTCTCTTCAATGCGAAATGGATCGCCTGTTCGTTGTTCTTTGGCCCATATTTTGGTTGAGGCTTGATATACCTTTGGAATCAGGAAGCTGACGACCAAAGCGATGAGGGGGGTTGCGATGAGGCTTATGAGAAATACCTTCTTGTGGGTGTAAAACGCCTCGATAAAATCTCTCAGAGACAGGCCGCTCGCTTCGGATCTTGCCGATGAATCTTGAGCAACGCCTTCCCTCAAGGTTCGCCCTTCCTCCTCCGATTGATCTCGCACAGCTTGAGCAGGATCAGATTCCCAAAGGACAACCGAAAAGTCAACGTGAAAACGAGAAATTGCAGCTGCGCGAAAGACGCACAGCGTTTTATTTTTCTATTTTTTTCCGTGAATTTGTGGTATAGATGTACACACTCGGAACCAAATCCAAAGGAGGAGAGGTAGTGAGCCGAAACATGGTTATATTGACCGTTGCTGCGACCATTGCAGTGATAGGTCTGACGTTGGGAGGAATCGCTGTATCGTTGGCCGCCTATTCCATGCTATTGTATTGAAAAAGTCCTCCGAGAGCGCCTCTGAATATCGGAGGCCGGTGTGATTTGACCAAGAACCTATTTCCGCCGTCTTCTATCCTTGATCATGCCTATCAACGTGAAGGGCGACGTGACAATAACCCCTAGGATGCATACGAGGCCCACGACCAGCAAGACGGGTGTCATGGCGATGATGAAACCAACAGTCCTAATTTTCCCTGCCAATAGTTCCCGGTCAGTTCTGTCACTCATGGGCGTCAGCCACAATGGTTCGTTCCGGTCTTAGGGAATGTCAAGTCGAATTGCGCCGGTGAAGCGTCTCAGCCCATTCCTCATGATTTTGCGCGCTGCCGCTGGATCTTGAAAGGAAAGGCATCCCACATTCCCTTTATTTGTTCGAAAGATCACGATACCCGACTGAATATTATGCGTCCGCCCCCTTGTCTCGAGAACCACGGTCTTGTCTGGCGAGAATGTCACCACC
>CAYRVH010000061.1:12297-16682 GCA_964427855.1 uncultured Syntrophaceae bacterium | reverse complement strand
CCCATGTGCTCCTCCAAATTGTTTAAACTCTGCGACAACCTTTTCCGTGACGGAGTGAGGCGCAGGTTCGTAATGGGAAAATCTCATCGTGAAAGTCGCGCGCCCCTGTGAAAGGCTCCTGAGATCAGTAGCATAGCCAAACATCCTCGCCAGCGGCACTCTCACTCCCACGGTTTGTATTCCTGAGCGGCTCTCCATTCCGAGGATTTTGCCTCTCCGCGCTGTAAGGTCTCCGAGGACGTCCCCGAGAAATTCTCCCGGCGTCACGACTTCCACGTCCATAATCGGTTCCAGAAGGATACACCGCGCCTTCTTCACTGCTTCTTTGAACGCCATAAACCCCGCAGTCTTGAAGGCCATTTCCGACGAATCCACTTCATGAAATTTGCCATCCAAGAGCGTGACTTTTACATCTACGAGGGGATACCCCGCAAGGGGGCCTATTTCCATCGCCTTGCGAACGCCCTCCTCGACGGGTTTGATAAACTCTTTGGGGATTGCTCCGCCCGTAATACTGTCAGCGAACTCGAAGCCAGTCCCCCTCGCCAAGGGCTCAACCTTGATGACCACTTCCGCGAATTGTCCTTTGCCGCCAGTCTGCTTCACGTGCCGATAGTGGCAATCGCTGGGCTGGCTTATGGTTTCACGGAACGCCACCTGAGGCGACCCCACGTGAGATTGAACGTGAAATTCTCGCACAAGCCTGTCCACCACAATTTCAAGGTGGAGCTCTCCCATACCGGAGAGGATTGTCTCGCCTGTCTCAGAATCGGTTCGGACCCTCAGCGAGGGGTCCTCTTTAAGTAATTTACTCAGCGCCCTGGACAGCTTGTCTGAATCATCTCGAGTTTCCGGCGTGAGGGCTACCGAGATGACAGGCTCTGGGAATTCCATGGATTCCAGCACGATGGGATAATCAGGCTCGCACAGGGTATCCCCAGTTCTCGTGAACTTCAAACCGACGGCCGCAATAATGTCCCCTGCGTGGGCTTCTTTGATCTCTTCTCTCTGATTGGCATGCATCTTGACGAGACGCCCCAATCGTTCTCTTCGATCCACAGAGGGATTGTACACCGAAGAGCCGGCCTGTAGTTTTCCTGAATAAATGCGGAGAAACGTGAGGTTGCCCGTGTAGGGATCATTCATGACCTTGAAGGCCAACGCGCAGGTCGGGCCATCGGTGGGCCTGACCTCCGTCTTGCCTTTGAGATTCTTTCCTGTCACTGGCGGTATCTCGAGGGGCGATGGCAGGTAGTCCACCACGGCATCCAATAACTGCTGTATCCCTTTGTTCTTGAAGGCTGAACCGACCAGGACAGGGGTTACCTTCAAGTCGAGTGTTGCCTTGCGAATGGCTTTCCGGATTTGCTCTTCAGTAACGACCGAGTCGCCTTCAAGATACGTTTCCAAGAGCTCATCGTCAAAATCACATATCCCTTCAATCATGGCCGCTCGTGTGGCTTCAGCCTCTTTAAGAAAATCCTGTGGAATGTCGGCGTCTTGGTAGTTCATCCCGAGGCTCGTTTCGTCAAATAGGAAAGCCCGCATTTTTATGACATCGATTACCCCTTGGAACGCGTCTTCCGTCCCAAGCGGGATTTGGAGGAGCAACGGCGTTGTTTTTAGTCGAGCACGCATCATCTCCAGAACTCGCCTATAATCAGCGCCGGATCGATCCATTTTGTTAATAAAGGCGAGACGTGGAATCGCGTACCGATCCGCCTGCTTCCACACGGTTTCTGACTGCGGCTCAACTCCGCCCACCGCGCAAAATATGGCCACTGCGCCATCCAGGACGCGCAGGCTCCTTTCCACCTCGATGGTGAAATCGACGTGTCCCGGCGTGTCGATAATGTTGATCTTATGGTTTTTCCATGTGCAGGCGGTCGCGGCTGAGGTAATCGTGATGCCGCGCTCTTGTTCCTGCGCCATCCAGTCCATCACTGCGTTGCCGTCGTGCACTTCGCCCATTCGATGCGATACACCGGTATAATAGAGGATGCGCTCTGTCGTTGTGGTTTTCCCAGCGTCTATGTGCGCCATAATCCCTATGTTCCGTGTATAAAAGAGGCTCCCTTGGCTCATGAGATGGAATCTCGCGGCAACTCTCACCACCTGTAATGGGCAAACGCCTTATTGGCTTCTGCCATTTTGTGGGTGTCCTCTTTTTTCTTTACTGTGCTGCCTTTGTTCGACGCTGCGTCGAGCAGTTCGGCAGCCAGCTTTTCTTTCATACTCTTTTCGCCTCGGCCCCTGGCGTATTGGATGAGCCAACGGATGGCGAGGGCCTGTCGTCTTTCAGGCCGTATCTCCACGGGGACCTGGTAGGTGCTCCCGCCGACGCGACGAGACCTGACCTCTAGCACTGGCTTGGCGTTCTCCACGGCCTTCTCAAACACTTTGACTGGATCATCGTTGGTTTTATCGGCAATGATATCGAGAGCGTCGTACAATATCGCCTCTGCAACGGATTTCTTGCCTTCCCACATAATGCCATGCACGAATTTGGACACCAACTTGCTGTGATATTTCGGATCAGCCAGTACGTCCCGTTTCGGAACTTTGCCTTTTCTGGGCATCACAATACTCCACTGCTGCTGAGATGAATAAAACGCCCTGTCTCAACTGAGAACGGGGTATTCCGCGTAGCGTTCGGGATGGTAAGGTCCAGGATCTCTTGCAACGCCTGTCGGCCGTTGACTGAGTAGTTGGCGATCGTTTTCTGAACCTACCCCGCTGTGTCAGCGGTTTACCCGAGTCCTGATCAGACAAATCCTCTTTACTGATGTTCGGATTTCCTCCGACGACCTGCCTCGCAGCGCTTCGTCAGCGCGGCAGAGACACTACGGAGGGTCTGAGAGGATTATTTGGGTCGTTTCGTTCCATATTTTGATCTTCCCTGTTTCCGGTCTTGCACACCGTAGGCATCTTGCGCCCCACGAATGATGTGATACCTGACGCCGGGCAGGTCTTTGACTCGACCTCCTCTTATGAGCACCACTGAGTGTTCCTGCAGGTTGTGACCAATACCAGGGATGTAGGAGGTAACTTCGTATCCATTGGTCAGTCTTACTCTTGCGACCTTTCTCAACGCGGAATTTGGCTTTTTGGGAGTGGTGGTATAGACCCTTACACACACTCCGCGGCGTTGAGGGCAGTTGGTCAGAGCAGGGGCGGAAGTCTTCTTTTTGGCTTGGGAGCGCCCTTTTCTGACTAACTGGTTAATCGTAGGCATAGGTCGGTTACCTCCAAATAGTATCTTGTGAATATGATCAAAATTTGGATTTTTTGTCAATGGGTTTTTGACAAAATCACAAAAAAGGGTCTCTGACCCGATGCGAGAGTCCATCCCTCAAGACGTCATGAGGGGCGAAAAGAATGGCTGACGCCTCTTCAACCGCCCCTCGACGTGGTTCATACTTTTGGAAAAAGTCGTTTCTCACGAGGCAACTTTTCGAGATACCTCGGTCTTCACAGCCGCTGCGTGTTCTTCCACCTCCATTCCCGAATAATCGAGCCGCAAATTCTTGTATCTCGGCAGACCTGTTCCTGCGGGGATAAGCCGCCCCATGATGACGTTTTCTTTCAGGCCTCTGAGGTAGTCTATTTTGCCGGCGATGGACGCTTCGGTCAGCACCTTGGTCGTCTCCTGGAAACTCGCTGCGCTGATAAAGGAGTCGGTCGAGAGTGATGCCTTTGTAATGCCCAGCAGCAGTGGTTCACCAACAGCCGGGGTGCCACCGGCTTTTATGACGCGGTCATTTTCTTCCTCAAATACCGATCTCTCGATCTGCTCACCGGACAGGAAATCAGTGTCTCCTACCTCCTTGACCCGGACGCGTCGAAGCATCTGTCTGACGATCACTTCGATATGTTTGTCGTTGATCTTCACGCCTTGGAGCCGATAGACTTCCTGGACTTCGTCCACCAAGTATTTGGCGAGCTCCTTTTCGCCTTTGATGCCGAGGAGATCGTGTGGATTGGTCGATCCCTCCATAAGGGGTTCGCCGGCCTGCACCCAGTCTCCTGCGTGGACTGAGATGTGCTTGCCCTTGGGAATAAGGTATTCTTTCGGTTCGCCCACCTCCGGCGTGACGATGACCTTTCTCTTCCCTTTGGTGTCTTTACCAAAACTGACGAGACCGTCGATTTCGGATATGATGGCAAACTCTTTCGGCTTGCGGGCTTCGAAGAGTTCGGCGACGCGCGGCAAACCTCCCGTAATGTCTTTGGTCTTTGTGGTTTCCCGAGGTATTTTGGCGATCACATCTCCGGCGTGGACTTCTTCGCCCTCTTTCACCATGATGTTGGCCCCTACGGGGAGGAGGTATCTCGCCTCTGAGTCTCCTATTTTGATGGTTCTGCCGTGCTCATCTTTGATGGAC
>CAYRVH010000061.1:10315-12271 GCA_964427855.1 uncultured Syntrophaceae bacterium | reverse complement strand
CTTTCTCGACAGACCAGTGACCTCATCGAGCTGCTCGCTCATGGTGAGGCCTTCGATGACATCGCCAAATTTCACGCGGCCCGACACCTCGGTAATAATCGGTATCGTGTATGGATCCCATTCGGCCAGAAGGGTTTCTCTGTTGACAAGCTCGCCGTCTGCAACCCTCAATTTAGCGCCGTAGATCACTTTGTTGCGCTCCCTCTCACGACCTTTTTCATCAGTGATTGCGATTGAGCCATTTCGATTCATCACCACCAGTTCGCCTTCTCTGTTGACGACGGTTTTGAGATCGGTAAAACGGATTCGGCCTTCGTTTCGAGAAAAGAGCTGCGAGGAGCTTGATCCCAACCATTCCAACAAGACCTGACCTTCCGACTGGATCACATCTCCGTCCTGCACCTTGACATTCATGTATTCCATCACAGGGTAGCGTTCGTAGAGCCGAAACCGTACTTTCCCGCCTCGTGAGGGTCTCAGTTGAAGTATGCCTCCTCGTTTCTCTGCATCGTGCATGCGAGATTGCTGCTGAGTTGTCTCAAAAATGAATGAATTGGGCGATATGCGGTCGCCGTGCCGTACGATGAATCGATACCCTTCTGGCACCGTGAATTTATGACGGTCTTGCTTCTCGTCCACAATAGTGAAGGATTTTCTATCCAGGGCTATCTCTATTTTTCCACCCATCCGCTCAGCTTCATGGATCGTGTGGTTCGGACCCTCGAAGAGAAAAGAATTTTCTCTCAACGTCTGACCATCCTCCACGAGCCAGCGCGTCACTTCCGATTCATCGAGGGTGAATTCTTCAGAGACGATAATCGCCTTGGTGCGGTCTTTATCGCGTTCGATGGACACGCGGCCCCTCTTTCGTGCTGAGATGATGTTCCGTTTCAGCGACGCCGTGCCTCCGATATGGAAGGTCCTCATCGTCAACTGGGTTCCAGGCTCTCCAATGGATTGGGCCGCAATGATGCCGACGGCTTCGCCAATATTGACCATCCTTCCATGAGCGAGGTCCCGCCCGTAGCACAGGCTGCATACCCCTCTCTTGGATTGGCACGTCAATACCGATCGTATCTTCACCCTGCTGATGCCGGCATCTTGAATCTTTTCTTTGTGTTCTTCAGTGATTTCTTCATTTGCCTTGACGATTATCTCGCCGGTGAAGGGATGCTCGATGTCCTCTAAAGCGACCCTTCCCAGAATGCGATCGGCAACGTGTTCAATGATCTCGCCGCCCTCTTCGAGATTGGCCATCTCAATGCCGTCAAGGGTGCCGCAGTCGTATTCCGAAATGATTGCGTCTTGGGCGACATCCACAAGTCGTCTCGTGAGATAGCCTGAATTGGCGGTCTTCAGCGCAGTGTCTGCAAGTCCTTTGCGTGCGCCGTGGGTCGATATGAAGTACTGAAGGACTGTGAGACCTTCCCGGAAGTTTGCCTCAATGGGTGTCTCTATAATTTCCCCTGTGGGCTTCGCCATAAGCCCTCGCATGCCGGCAAGCTGTCGAATTTGTTGTGTGCTCCCTCGAGCGCCTGAATCTGCCATCATGTAAATGGGGTTGAAGCTTTCAACCTTTCTGACGGCGCCGTCTTTGAGGACTTGGGTATCGAATCGCAAGCCGCTCATCATGCGCTCAGAGATGTCTTCATTGGCCCTTGCCCAGATGTCGATGACCTTGTTGTACCGTTCCCCGTCGGTAATAAGGCCCTCTTTGTATTGATTCTGGATCTCGATGACCTCTTTTGTCGCCTTTTCGATAATTTCTTTTTTTGATTCGGGAATTACCATGTCATCGACGCAGATGGAGAAACCGGCCTTGGTCGCGTAGTAATAGCCGAGGTCTTTGAGCCGATCTGCGAGAATGACTGTCTGCTTATCTCCGCAACGACGGTACGCCTCGTCGATAAGATTAGCCAGTTCCTTTTTCTTCATCACCTTGTTGATGACGCTGAA
>CAYRVH010000061.1:0-10305 GCA_964427855.1 uncultured Syntrophaceae bacterium | reverse complement strand
GGATTTCCGGGGGTACGATCTCTCGCAAAAGAATCCGTCCTACTGTGGTTTCTATCATCTCCCCGTTGTCTCTGACCTTGATTCGTTCGTGCAGATCGACAGTCCCCGCGTCATAGGCAACGCGTACTTCAGAGATATCAAAACGTTTTGGACCGCTTTCAGGCTCGGGCTCCGACGATTCCCTGGTGAGATAGTAAAGGCCAAGCACTATGTCCTGGGTGGGCACGATAATGGGCTTGCCGTGGGCAGGCGAAAGGATGTTATTCGTGCTCATCATGAGAACCCGGGCTTCCACCTGGGCCTCTACGGACAACGGGATATGCACGGCCATCTGGTCGCCGTCGAAATCCGCGTTGAATGCTGTACAGACGAGTGGGTGCAGTTGGATCGCCTTGCCTTCTATCAAGACGGGCTCAAATGCCTGTATGCCCAGACGATGAAGGGTGGGAGCCCTGTTGAGGAGCACTGGATATTCTTTGACAACATCCTCGAGGATGTCCCACACTTCTGGAGTTTCTTTCTCCACAAGCTTCTTGGCGCTCTTGATTGTGGTGACGTAACCCCTTTCTTCCAGTTTGTTGTAAATAAACGGCTTGAACAGTTCCAAGGCCATGCGTTTGGGCAAGCCGCATTGATGCAGGCGTAAGTCTGGCCCCACGACGATTACGGATCGCCCTGAATAATCGACCCTCTTGCCCAAGAGATTCTGGCGGAAGCGTCCCTGCTTTCCCTTGAGCATGTCGGACAACGATTTGAGAGGCCTCTTGTTCGGGCCAGTGATGACCCTCCCCCTTCGACCATTGTCAAAAAGAACGTCCACTGCTTCCTGAAGCATTCGCTTCTCATTCCTCAAAATGATGTCAGGGGCGTTGAGTTCTTTGAGGCGCTTCAGTCTGTTGTTACGGTTAATGACCCGACGGTACAGGTCGTTGAGGTCAGAGGTGGCAAACCGTCCGCCGTCAAGCGGTACAAGGGGCCTCAAATCAGGCGGAATCACTGGTATGGTTGTGAGGATCATCCACGCCGGATTCTGCCACTGTCTGAACTTTGCCAGTTCCTCTGCGGAAATCACCCGGGAGCGCTCCAAGCGTTCGATGATGCTGTTAATCTCGATGAAGGCGAGCTGCTTTCGCACTTCCCAATCCTCGTTTTCCTCCCATTTCACTTGGATTTCTCGAGCCGACTGGAGGATTTCCTCGAGGAATTTGGCCATTTCGGACTCAGGGTCAGTCTTCTGGTAAATAGTCTGCAGCTCGTTGCACAAGGCCTCTGGCTCGATCCCCTTGAGGGAATCGATTACCCTAAGACGTTTGGCAAGCTTCTTCCTCTTGGCCTCTGAGGAGGAGTCTTTCATTTCTTCTCTGAGCCGTACGCTCTCGGCGACAAGATTCAGCCGTTCCAGCATCTCCCGAACTGCTTCACCCCCCATGCCTGCCTCGAAAGAGCCTGGCCCGTATTCTTCAAGCGTCTGGCGATACTTTTCCTCATTGATGAGAGTGCCTACTTCAAGGTCAGTCTGTCCAGCAGACAACACCATGTACGATTCGAAGTAGAGTACGCGCTCAACCTCTTTTAAGGTCAGGTCCAGAAGCGTGCCTATACGACTGGGGAGGCTTTTGAGGAACCATATGTGGGCAACGGGCGTCGCCAACTCGATGTGTCCCATCCGTTCTCTGCGGACCTTGGACTGAATAACTTCAACACCGCATTTTTCACAAATGGTGCCTCGGTGCTTCATACGTTTATATTTTCCGCAATTACATTCGTAGTCCTTTACAGGCCCAAATATCTTGGCGCAGAATAGACCATCCCGTTCGGGTTTGAATGTACGGTAGTTGATCGTTTCGGGTTTTTTTACTTCTCCATGCGACCAGGATCTTATCTTCTCTGGCGACGCAAGGGAAATCTTGACAGCGCTAAAGTTAAGGGGATCTTTGGGCTTCTCAAAGAAACTGTAGTACACGTCTTCCAAGTTCATCCTCCTCGTACCGCTCAGGGCGTCCAGCGTGTTCGGCGAGGCCCTGTCTCACCACAGTCTGACACAGGGGCGATTCGGGCATACCTCACACAAAAGGTGGGTCCCGTACAAGCGGCTGTTGCGGGCGTCTGCCAGGTCGCGCCGCCCAGCCCACCCACGGCCATCAGACATAGGGGTGGGCGAGAAACGACTGCGTTGCAGGTCAGACCCGATGAAAGCATTTATCGTCTTTTCTTTCGTCCGATCTCTCTGGATCGTGCGGATTTTTGTTGAAATGGCTCAACTGATTTCTGTAATAGTACCGATCTTCATCAATGCCAGTATGGTTCTTTTTTAACTTGCAGCGGCCTGCTCCGATTCTATGAGTTCAATGTCAAGGCCTAATGATTTAATTTCCTTTATCAATACGTTAAAGGATTCGGGCAACCCAGGTTCAAGAATGTTCGTCCCTTTCACAATGCTTTCGTACATTCTCGTTCGGCCGGTCACGTCGTCAGACTTGACGGTGAGGAACTCTTGGAGTGAATACGCGGCCCCATAGGACTCCATCGCCCACACTTCCATTTCACCGAGCCGCTGTCCACCGAATTGCGCCTTGCCTCCAAGCGGTTGTTGCGTGACCAACGAATACGGACCAATAGCTCGGGCGTGAATCTTGTCGTCCACAAGGTGGTGCAATTTCATCATGTAGATGACGCCCACCGTGACCTGGTTGTCAAAAGGTTCACCAGTGCGGCCGTCGTAGAGTCTCGTTTGGCCCCGCTCCGGCAAATCAGCGTCTTTGAGCAATGCCTTGATGTCTGACTCTCGAGCGCCATCAAAGACCGGGGTGGCAATGGGGACGCCCCTGGATAATGACGCCACAAACTGCTTTAGTTCGTCCTCGTCCATGCCGTTGACTATGTCTTGGACCTTCCTGCGTCGCTCAGGCTCACGTGGATCAAAGATAGCCAATATCGTCTCTCTGAGCTTGTCCGGGGAATAGTGCTCTTCGAGCATCTTATTGAGGGCCTCGCCAAGCCCTTTGGCTGCCCAACCAAGGTGCGTTTCCAAAATCTGGCCGACGTTCATACGTGACGGAACGCCGAGGGGATTGAGTACGATTTCCACTGGCGTGCCGTCTTCGAAATACGGCATATCCTCTTCCGGCAATATCCGGGAGAGAACCCCCTTGTTGCCGTGTCTGCCTGCCATCTTGTCTCCGACGGACAGCTTGCGTTTGATGGCGATGTACACCTTTACCAACTTTATGACGCCCGGCGGCAATTCATCGCCTTTCTTGAGACGATTGATTCTCTCGTCGTAATGCATTCGCCAAAAGTGCTTTTGATCCCCAAGACGGTCAAGGATGCGATCGAGGTCTTCCTCGGTTTCCGTGTCGCCTTTGAGGGAGATGTTTCTCAAGAGTTCCAAGTCGATGACGTCAAGCACACCAGCGTGAATTGGCTCCCCCTTCTTAAGGTACACTTTGCCGGTGTTGGGATCTTTTAACGGCGACGCCACAACTTTGCCCACAAGCATCTTCTTTATCCTCTCGCGAGCAGATTCCTCAACAATACGCATCTCATCGTCGCGATCCTTGGTGAGTTTCGCGATTTCCTCATTCTCAATGGAAATGGTTCGGGTATCCTTGTCCGTCCCTTTTCGGGAGAAGACGCGAGCCCCAATGATGGTTCCCTCTACGCCTGGCGGCACACGGAGGGAGGAATCTCTCACGTCGCCCGCTTTTTCGCCGAAGATCGCTCGCAGGAGTTTTTCTTCCGGGCTGAGCTGATTTTCACCCTTTGGCGTAATTTTTCCGACGAGTATATCGCCTGGTTTGACTTCGGCGCCGATGCGAATGATGCCCGATTCATCGAGGTTGCGCAGCGCTTCTTCTCCTACGTTGGGGATATCACGGGTGATTTCTTCCTTGCCCAGTTTGGTGTCGCGAGCCATGACCTCGAATTCTTCTATGTGAATCGAGGTGAAGATATCTTCTTTCACCACCTTCTCGCTCACCAAGATGGAATCTTCGTAGTTGTAGCCGCCCCATGCCATGAATGCCACGAGGACATTTCGTCCCAAGGCGAGTTCTCCTTTGTCCGTGGCAGGACCGTCGGCAATGACCTGCCCTTTCTCGACGTGGTCGCCCTTCTTTACTATGGGGCGCTGGTTTATACAGGTGTTTTGGTTGGATCTGGTGTACTTGATGAGGTTGTAGATATCGACGCCGGGATCCAGTTCGCCGTGGGAGAAATCAGTGGCGCGTATGACGATTCGCGTCGCGTCCACCGAGTCCACAATCCCCGCCCTTTTTGCGGTGACCGTGACACCGGAGTCCGTGGCGACAACCTCCTCCATACCTGTCCCGATCAGAGGCGCTTCCGTGGTCAACAAAGGCACCGCTTGCCGCTGCATGTTCGATCCCATGAGCGCCCTATTGGCATCGTCATTTTCCAGGAACGGTATCAACGACGCCGCCACCGACACTAACTGATTGGGGGACACGTCCATGAGGTCCGCCTCCGAACTGTCAACCATGGCGAATTCGCCTTCCTTGTGACGCACGGAGACGAGGTCGGCCTTGAGTCTTCCTTGTTCGTCCAAATCTGCATTGGCCTGGACGATCACGTGATTTTCTTCGTCTAAGGCCGTCAGAAACTTGATTTCATCCTTGACTTGTCTATGCTCCACCGGGCGATACGGCGTCTCGATAAACCCAAACTCGTTCACCCGAGCGTATGTAGATAGAGACACAATGAGGCCGATATTTGGCCCTTCCGGCGTCTCGATTGGGCAAATTCTTCCGTAATGCGTCGGATGGACGTCTCGAACCTCAAAACCGGCGCGTTCCCTGGTGAGTCCCCCGGGACCCAAGGCTGACAACCTCCTCTTATGCGTGATCTCGCTCAGCGGGTTCGTTTGATCCATGAACTGAGACAATTGGGAGGACCCGAAAAATTCCTTTACCACTGCGGTCACTGGTTTTGCGTTGATCAAGTCGTGAGGCATCAAGGTTTCGACATCCTGAAGGCTCATGCGCTCCTTGATGGCTCGTTCCATTCGAACCAGTCCTATACGGTATTGATTCTCCAACAGTTCACCAACGGACCGAACCCTCCTGTTTCCCATGTGGTCAATGTCGTCAATTTCCCTGTCGCTTTTCCCTTCTTTGAGTTCCAACAGGTATTTGACCGCCAACATGATGTCTTCTCTTCGGAGGGTCCGCAGGCTGAGAGGCGCCTCTTCCTCCGAAATGCCTAGTTTTTTATTGAGTTTTAAGCGGCCGACTCGGGATAAGTCATAATATTCCATCTTGAAAAACAAATTTTCGAAGAATGTATTGCTAATCTCCACAGTCGCAGGATTGGACGGCCTCAAACGGCGGTATATCTCTATTCGAGCATTCAGCGTTTCGTTGCTGAGATCGGACTCAGGGTATTGCCGCCTGAAATCCTCTATGAGTTTGCTGGGTTTGTCGTCAATTTTGTCTTCGAGCAACGTATCTCGCAGAGAGGATGACACCACGCGTTCTTCGATGAATAACGCGTCAAACTGATTGATGTTTTGCGCTTTTAGGGTGCTCACAAATAGGTCGACATCGTTCGCGGTAAGCTCCTGATTGCATTGGGCCAGGACTTCACCGGTGGCTTCGTCGATGATATCTCTGGCAATGACTTTCCCAATCAAATCCTCTCTCTTCATAGGGAGCGGCGCAATGTTGCGGCCTTGCAGCTTTCTGATGTGTGACTTCGTAATTTTCTTGTTTTTACGCACGAGAACGACGTCTGAACCCGCGGGGTAAATGTCTACGGGCGCGGTGGTTCCCTCAAGCAGTTTGACGTCAACCTTTCTCGTATACCCATCGTCGCCAAGATAGATGGTCTGGGTGCTATAGAAGTAGTTAAGTATCTCCTCGCTTGAATAGCCTAAAGCTTTCAAAAAAACCGTGACGGGAAGCTTCCGTCGGCGGTCAATGCGCACGTAAAGTCTGTCTTTTGGATCAAATTCAAAGTCGATCCAAGAGCCCCTCAGCGGGATGATCCTCGCAGAATACAAAAGCTTTCCACTTGCGTGGGTCTTACCCTTGTCATGGTCAAAAAATATCCCAGGGGATCGATGGAGCTGAGAGACAATGACGCGCTCGGTACCATTGATGATAAAGGTGCCATTCGGCGTCATCACTGGGATTTCCCCGAAATAGACTTCCTGCTCCTTGACGTCCCTAATGGTCCTCGAGTTGGTTTCAGGATCGACATCCCATACAATGAGCTGCACGGTGATTTTCAGGGGTTTTGCATAAGTCACCCCTTTCTGAAGACATTCTTCGACACTGAATTTTTCATCTCCCAACGTGTATCTAATGAACTCCAGGGATGCGGTATCCGAAAAGTCTTTTATGGGAAATACGGATTTGAACACCCCTTGGAGTCCTACATCTTCTCGACTGTCGGGATCGACATCCGACTGCAGGAATCTGTCATAAGACTGCTTTTGGATTTCTATGAGGTTGGGAATGCCTGCGATTTGTGGTATCCGAGCAAAATTCTTTCTGAGCCTCTGAGAGTGCACGGAAAAACTCATTAATACTCCCCTTTTGTTGTGAGTTCTTGAAAGCGTGATTGTTGGGAGGTGTTGCGACAACTTCAGACGCGACCTCTCACTCAACGTGACCAGGCCGCGTCTGAAGTTTATAGATCATTGGGACAGTGTTAGACGATCTCCACCGTAGCTCCGACTTCCTCTAACGCCGCTTTGGCTTTGAGGGCATCCTCTTTGGAGATACCTTCTTTCACCGGCTTAGGAACACCTTCCACCAAGTCTTTGGCTTCCTTCAATCCCAGGTCTGTCAATGAGCGCACGACCTTGATGACCTGGATCTTCTTGTCGCCAAAATCCTTCAAGATCACGTCGAAGTCAGTTTTTTCCTCAGCCGGGGCTGCATCTCCACCGGCCGCCGCTGCTCCCACCGCAGCCACGGCCACTGGCGCCGCCGCAGAGACCCCGAACTCCTCCTCCAACTCGTGAACGAGCTGGCTGAGTTCTAATACCGACATATTACGGATAAATTCTTTTACCTGTTCTTTGGTAACTTCTGACATTCTGCCCTCCTCATATTCGCCTTTCTGAAAAACTGCAAGAAGATTCTTTCGTTTTTTAACCTGCTGAGGACTCGACCACTGCGGACTTCTTCTCCTCAATGGCCTTCAGCACATTGAGGAAAGACCGCGGCACGGCAGCCAGGGTGTTCACGAACGCACGGATGGGGCCTTTCATCGTCCCCAACAGCATTCCAAGCAGCTCCTCTCTGGATGGAAGCTTCGACAGCGTTTCCACCTCAGAAGGCTGCACCAACTTGCCGTCCAGTATGCCCCTGATGACGCTAAACTTCGGGTGCGTCTTGGCAAAATCCATGAGGACCTTTGCCATAGCCGGGACATTGTCCACGGAGTGAGTCCACGCCGCTGCGCGTGGTCCTACCAGGTCTGGTCCCAATATGGCCACGTCCGTATCCTGGTACGCGCGCCTCACGAGCGTATTCTTGCAGACTTTGAAGTTAATGCCCTGACTTCTCAGATCGGATCTCAACTGGTTCATTTCCGAAACAGTAAGACCCTGGAAATCAGTCAGGAACAATGCTTTGACCCCGAGAAATTGATCTCTGAGCCATGCAACCTGTTTCTCTTTTTCTTCCCTCGTCACCCTAAGGTCTCCCGTTTTCGGTCGGAGAAAGAGAAGCAAATGGAGGACGTACTATCAAAAGATACCTTTCAACTTTTCGACCCCGTCTAAGCTGGCTTTCATTAAGCGCCAACTGCGCGCCTGCTGTCTCCGACACGGTTTGAAGTTCGCGTGAATGCTTGCACTATCGACGCCCAGGTTTGCTCGGGCGCCGTCCGCTATTTCACTAGATTGCGCACCTCCTGAGGGTCAAGTCTCAGACCTGGCCCCATGGTCGTTGAAATGGCAACACCTCTAAGATAGACCCCCTTGGACGTAGAAGGTTTCAATCTTATGATGCTTTCCATTAATGTCTTGAAATTTTCTGCCAATTTCTCAGTCCCAAAAGACACTTTCCCGATCGGGACATGTACAATACCAGCCTTCTCGACGCGGAATTCGACTTTGCCGCCTTTGAGTTCCGTCACGGCTTTTCCGACATCGAAGGTAACGGTCCCCACCTTGGGGTTGGGCATCATGCCTCGCGGCCCAAGGATTTTGCCTAGTTTTCCCACCACCCCCATCATATCTGGCGTGGCCACCGCCTTGTCAAAATCGAGCCAGCCTTCCTGGATGCGTTTGGCAAGCTCTTCGCCGCCGACGTAGTCAGCCCCCGCGTCGCGAGCCTCTTTTTCTTTTTCGCCCTTCGCAAACACCAACACTCGGACCGTCTTCCCTGTGCCGTGAGGCAGGACGCACGTGCCCCGCACCATTTGATCTGCGTGGCGCGGGTCAACCCCGAGATTGGCGGCCACGTCCACTGATTCGTCAAAGTTGGCGTATGCAGCCGATAATACAGTCTCTAAACCCTCGTGAAGGGGGTATTTTCGTAGTCGATCAACCTTGTGTCGTGCTGCTTGTTTCTTCTTGGGTATCTTTGCCATGGCGACCTCTACACAACTTCTATTCCCAGGCTTCGCGCGGAACCCATGATGATGCGCACCGCTCCCTCAAGATCCTTGGCATTGAGGTCAACCATTTTTTGTTTGGCGATTTCCTCAATTTGAGCCATCGTTAATTTAGCCACCTTGTTTCGATTCGGTTCAGCAGAGCCTTTTTCGATGCCCGCCGCCTTCTTCAGGAGATAAGACGCGGGAGGTGTTTTCAACACAAAACTAAAGGATCGATCGGCGTAAATGGTTATCACCACCGGAATAATCACGCCGGCCTGGTTTTGTGTCTGCGCATTGAATGCCTTGCAAAACTCCATGATGTTCACGCCGTGTTGCCCAAGGGCGGGGCCAACCGGCGGAGACGGCTTCGCTTCTCCTCCGACAATCTGGAGCTTTACATACGCTGTTATCTTTTTTGCCATAAACTCTTACTCCTCATTCACAGAGCAACCTGAACTGCGCGTTAAGTCCTTTCTCAGGGGAGTCGTCTTTTTGAGTTTCTCCTGGGCGGCATCAATTCTTGGTCACCTGGATAAAATCGAGTTCCACCGGCGTGGGCCTTCCAAAGATGCTGACCAGAACTTTAAGTTTGCCTTTGTCCGGTCTCACCTCTTCTACGGTGCCGTTGAAGTTGACAAATGGGCCATCCACCACCCGTACAGAGTCGCCTTTCTCAAAGGAATACTTGGGCTTGGGTTTTTCCTGACCTTCAGCCATTTGATTTCTGATCAATTCCACCTCTTCGTCCGAAATCACCGCAGGCTCCGTGCGCGAACCGATGAAGCCGGTGACCTTGGGAGTGCTTTTGACCACGTGCCATGTCTGGTCATCCAGTTCCATTCGGACAAGTACGTATCCGGGGAAGAATTTTCTGTTCGAGGTCTTTCGTTCTCCTTTGACGAGCTCCACCACAGACTCGGAGGGTATCAGGACATCAGTAATACGATCTGACAGTCCCATAGCGCGGACCTTCTCTTCCAAGGCGGTTTTCACTCTGTTTTCAAACCCAGAGTAGGTATGTACGACGTACCAACGTAGCGCCACGAACATTTCTCCCTGAGAAAAACTACGGTTGCGCTGCGGCGCGCGCTCGCTCACACACGCAGCAAGATCTGGACGATTCTGGCCAAAGCCCAGTCGCTGAATCCAAGATACAAGGCAATGATAATGGTTAGGAGGAGCACCACCAAGGTGGATCCGATAGTCTCCTGACGAGTCGGAAATGTCACCTTTTGGAGTTCGACCTTCACCTCCCGGAAAAATTGGACAGTGGTCTGTATATATGATTTTACCGTTTCAGTTATGTCCATGTCCCATTCCGTTCACTGCTCTTCCTGGGCTGGCTATGCAGGTGGGCACTTGGCAGGCCAGAAGGGATTCGAACCCCCAACCCCCGGTTTTGGAGACCGGTGCTCTAGCCGTTGAGCTACTGGCCTGTGCCGATCCTTCTCGTCCCCTGCTACTTCGTCTCCTTGTGCAGCGTATGATATCTGCAAAACGGGCAGTATTTTTTGAATTGCAGCTTGTCAGGAGTCGTCTTCTTGTTTTTTGTCGTCGTATAGTTACGCCTCTTGCATTCTGAGCATGCAAGAGTGACGATGTCTCTCATTTATCTGCCTCCAATCCGGGAAGTGGCGTTCACGCGATTCATCCCATCGTCTGGCTGGCTCCGACCGTTTACTCCAGAATTTCGGAGATGACGCCGGCGCCTACGGTGCGGCCGCCCTCTCT
>CAYRVH010000060.1:17315-17505 GCA_964427855.1 uncultured Syntrophaceae bacterium | reverse complement strand
TTCCTCTTCAGAAAAATCCTCAATCACCTACATGAAATCGTGCGGAATGTAAGTCCCAGCCGCTGCGGTTTAATGCTTTTACCATCCCCAACATGTATGGACGCGTACTGTTTCCCTCCAGGCCATGCAAGACGATCGCGACGGACCGTTGGCTGACCCGGGACCAGTCAAGATCAAGAAAATCATCGTC
>CAYRVH010000060.1:8126-17287 GCA_964427855.1 uncultured Syntrophaceae bacterium | reverse complement strand
GACGTATGGATTCGTTGGCGTTCGTATGCGACGCCCCGTACTCTGCGGAAAATTGTGGGCGCAATGGTCTGGATATGGGGGTTTGTACAGAACAAAGGCGCCTTGTACGTAGATTGTTTTATGACCGGCACGTGAGGCCGCCTTGAGGGAACTGGAGACACGCAGCCGGCCAATGTTTTCCAGAGCTACAATGACGTTCCATAAAAATCTGCGTTGCGGGCCTCGATGCATGCGCCTCATACATCCATGCCAAAAGCTCACCGCCACCGCACAAGGTCACGTGAGGCGGTTTCCCATCAGTTGCATTTGTCCAATCAGCCATCCTTAATGAATCGGTTTATCAGCGGTCGTGTTGGAAAAACATTTGGCGGCGTTCAGATTGCATTGTATTGCAACGCGAACGAAGCGTCAACCACCACTGATTGCGGTTCGTGGGTCGGGCTTGGGGGCCCTAAGTACCTCAATTTGCGCTTTTTCTGAGCCATCCGGACCTGGTTGAGGCTTTCTGTCGCTAAGGCGTCCGCCATGCTGTTCTCTTCGCGAGGCACCCACTTGAGCGCCCATCCCGGGTGCATTGCAAACAGCGTCCTGATGAGCTGAATGGAGCGACGGAACCTATTCCTTTGCCGCGTGGCGATGAGTCCATTTATTTGGTGCACCACGGTACGACTATCCCCGTGAATTATGACGTTTGCGATGCCAAGACAACGGAGCTGACGTAACAAGGCGAACAACGCTAAATATTCAGCTTTGAGCGCATCGCCGTGCCCGACGTAAATACCGGCGCGATACAGCGGCTTACCTTCCCCATCGCGAATCACATAGCCGATGCCGCAGTGATGAAGAAAACACGACCCGTCGAAGAACGCTTTGTAAATCATGGTTCAGCTTCTCCACAGCAGTAACTACCGTCCGGGGGTATGTTGACTGTGAGATGAGTAACCACGATTCTAAAGCCAAATCAAGTTAGAAAGGTGTGAGGGCGCCAATCATCACCTTCCTCCATCAACCCCGGCGGCCCAGATTCCTCAAAGGAAAAAATCTTATTCAGACAGGACTTCAGCCACTGCAAGAAAAAGATCAGATTCGCGCAGCACCCCGACAAGTTTCCCTTCCTCAAATACGGGCAGCACGTTAATTTTGTTTTGATATATTAATTTCAGCGCCTCCAGTATATCAGCCTCCGCGTCGATAGTACCCCTCAACTTCAGCATGACATCTCTGACCTTCATCCCCGCGGTGCGGATGACGCGTGCTCTAAAACTGGCGCGGGACTCGTCGAGATCAGGAATTCCACCCTGAGCGAATGCCAAAGACACCCCGAAGGACTCGACTTTACCTGATAATCCCCCGCTTATCTCCGGAATGAGTACCTCGAGGATACTGCGGAAATTCAATATGCCCACTAACTTGTTGTTGTCCGTATCCAGGACGAGCACATTGCGATGACCAGCGTGGGTGCATTTGCCTGCCTCAACTTCACAGTAAAGCTTTTGAAGAGTAAATACCGCCTCTCGGAGCGTACTTTCCGTAGTAGTCACCGCATAATCTGCAAGCGGGACCATAAGATCACGAACTTTCTTCATTATAGGCATCGACTTTCCTCCAAGGGGTTACGACCACACAACATGAAAGTTTTCGCTGGGGAGTAAAAGACGCGCACACATGTCATATCACGGCCCAGGACATCTCAGTTATCGGAACGTGATTGTGAAATAGTCCATGTTCCTTTTTCTCTCAAAAACACGGCGTGAGAATCTCATATTGACTGGGCTAAAGTCTGCTGCACACGGTCAATGTCCGCCGGTACCCAACAACCCACTAGCTGCCACACTGAGAATGGCTACCTCGAGCATAGCGAGTAAGGCATAGAGTCGATCCCCTTGCTTTAACAGCACAGGGATTACGGCAAGAAAACACGCAATGGTGACGCCGGCCAACAAGGCAATGCCTACAAAATTGAGGAAATCTCCATATCCGAGCATGAACAACCAGGACCAGCCAGGTTCAATGTGCAGCTTGTGGAGGTAGTCATGGACGTTCAGCGTCCACGATCCTACGATGTCTTCCATTGAAACGAAAGGCTTTATGACGCCTAAAACGTATAATCCATATGTCACTACTACGAGGATCAAACCGAACAACATCCCTTTTTCGAGTATATTGGCGTACACCACCTGTTCAGGGCGGGCATTGAGGGATGCTTCTTTGTCATTCACCATTGTCGCTTCCTCCCTTGAGACGATACTGCCTCGTTCTTCGGTCTCTCGGCTACCCAAATATACCTTTATGCAGGGCTCTTAGTCCGGCAAAAGCGAGCATGCCTATGACGATCCACCTTACCACCGTCGGTTTCGCGATGCGGAGGAGCCGGACTCCGACAAACGAACCAAGCATGATGCCGATCAGCGAGGGAACCACAATGAGCGGTATCACGCAGCCGTTGTTCAGATATATCCAGGCCGCAGAAGTATCCGTAATGGACAGCAGAAATTTGCTCGTCGCCACGCTTATTTTTAAAGGGGCCCCCATGAGCAAATTCAATAAGGGCACATTCGCCCAACCTGCGCCGAGCCCAAACATACCCGCCATCAATCCGACAGCGATAAAAAGGAGAAGCCCCTGCCAGGTGCGATGTATCTGCCAATGCACTATCTGGCCTGTCGTTGCCTCCTGATAGACGCCGTTCATCTGCAAGGCCGCTGAAATCCAATCGGGCTTGTCAACCTCCGGAAACTCTGATTTTTTCGCGGTGAGCATCAAAACGCATATCCCTATAATAGTACATCCCAGCGCGATCTGGACAATCTTCGTGGGCAAAGCCAAGCCCACCATAGCCCCTATGATCGAAAACGCAGAAGCGATGAGTGCGACCGGTATGGCCAGCCGCAGACTGGCAAGATTCATTTTCAGCAGGCCTGGGCCGGCAGCGAGAGCTCCGGCTAAAGCTACCAATAGTCCAGCCCCTCTCACGAAGTCCAAATGAAAAGGGAAAAAACCACTTATGATGGGAACGAAGAGCACGCCTCCTCCAACGCCACCCAGCACCGCTGCGATTCCCATCACGAAAGTTACTACAAAAAGGAGAACTGGCCATATCCACCAGCCGTAGCCTGAACTAGACTGCACAGCTTGCTGGGCAGATTCAGCAAGAACTGGGCAGGCCAAGAGCAAGCTCATGCATATGGCGCACACGCCTATGCCGATCGTTTTATGAATTGATCTCATTATACGCTCCCGCTCTGTCATCAAACTTTCGACCTGTACAAACATCCATTCAACACTACATCCTCAGCCACCATTGGATTGTAGCCCAGCATAGACTACAGAGGCGGCGTGATGCGGTTTATGGTGGCGCGGTCCTGCTTAAGCGCCTCAGCCTATGGGTGCCATATTGCAACCGGAGGTGGCCATGCCCTACATTACGGGAAGTCTTCACCCCTGCTCCCCTGCGTGATCCTGTCGCCAGGTTGCCACATATACGGTCAGATTTCAGACGTCTTGCACCGCGTCATGCGAAGCCCTGTTGAAATCGCGAAAATGTCGCGCACCTACCTCCTGACAATAAAGCGCCCCATACATCACACGTCAAAGCGAAAACCGCCTAAATTCATAGCGCAACCCGAGGGGCAGAGGCTCCAACACTTCACGCCTCCTGCCTGCAAGCCGAGTGTTCACGGCTGGTCTCACCGAATGTTGTCTCGGATTCTTATACGCTACCAGCCCCTTGTGGCAATAATCTTGTCCACCTCGGCTCGACGAATGCGCTCTTCTTGTTCCGCCTTGCGAGCATAAGCTCGCAAAATCTTTTCAATCAGGTCTTTTGTGTCCGTTGGTTTTTTAAGGTAATCGAATGAGCCTAATTTCAGCCCTTCGATGGCAGTGTCTATGGTTGCATGCCCCGTGAGCATCATGACTTCCACGAGGGGATATCGGGCTTTCACCTCTTTGAGTGTTTCAATGCCATCTTTGCCGGGCATAAGCACGTCAAGTATGATAACATCCGGCTGAAACTCTCCAACCTTTGCCATCCCCTCATCCCCGTTCAAAGCGGTCTCAACCTTGAAACCTCGGGTCTCGAGCCGTTCTCCCAGCGTCTCGACAAACTCTTGCTCGTCATCGACGAGAAGGACTTTCACATTCATTTGAATCCCCCTTGACGTTACCTTTGTTTTTTGGGATCCATGATTTCCCTCGCTGTCCCAAACTCCCCTTCCTCGGCGAACGACGCTGCCACCATAGCGTTTTCCAGTTTTTTCTTGTACGCCTCTCTCAGGGTCCGTATAAGCTTTTCCATGTCAACGGGTTTCTGAAGGTACGCAAAAGCCCCAAGTCTCTTTGCTTCTGCTTCGTCTTTCTCTGAACCGTGGCCGGTGAGAATAACGACTTGCACTTGCGGATAGGCTTGCCTGACTCGGCGAAGCACCTCCATCCCGTCTATGCCAGGCATCTTGAGGTCTAGTACCATGACGTCAGGGACGTCATCTTTCACCGCTTGGAGCGCCTGCTCACCACTCAACGCCGTTTCAGGGGCTAAATCCCTCATTTTCATGCGTTCAGCGAGGGTTTGTACGAAGTCCTCTTCGTCGTCCACCATAAGAACTTTGAATTCCTTCATTGTCATCCTCCCGCGTTATGCAGCCGCATTGGCCGCACGTCGAGTACGGTTTCGTTACACCATTTGTTTGCTTGTCACGGTCATGGGGCGAGGCCGACAAATCCCCAGCGCTCAAAGCTGCAATGTCAGCACCCGATAACGGACTCCCGCTAAGCCCACCATATCTGCAAAAGAACGTTCCGCGCTGACCAGCCCATATCTTACGCGTACCCCCACAAGCCCCACATCCTCGAGAAAGGATCGTCGAGAGACAGGCCCAACCAGAAATCCAGCGGCCATGTCGTGGCAGTTTTCTTCAGCAAACGCCGCCGCCGCAAATGTCTTGGACAGCTCCGACACTATTCCTACGGATTCATGCAGATCAGGGACAGGGGTGAGCGCTATTTCTCGAGCCATTTTGTGCTCGCCTTCTTCGGCGAACGCGGCCGCAGCAAAAAAACTCTCCAATTTCTGCTTCCAGTTCACGGGAATTCCTCCAAGCCAGCATAGGAAACGAGGGTTCGCCCCGGTTGATGTGATGAGATCATACTATTGTGACCGAGCGCCTTTATGGTTCGAAAGACCGTCTGAGCCGCGTGACCCTCTTGTAAGGTTGGGCAAAGACCGCTCCGAACGAGAGGCTCTTCGTCCGAATAAGCGTGGCCGGTCAGCGCGTTGATCGCCTCGAGCAAGCCCTCCATTTTCAGCGGGTCTATCGTCAACCCCAGCCTTTCAAGCTGCTCGCAGAGCACCCTTTGGCTGCAAGCGTCCCCTATGGGCGCGAAGGGCAATATCCGCAACTCGACCCCAGGACTTGATCCTGCAACACTTTTCGCCACGGATTGTACCTCTTGGGACGACGCAAACAACAAAATATGGCTCCTCCCATGCGTGCTCCCTAGCCGTGCAAACGGCTCAAGAAAGGCACGAA
Organism: uncultured Syntrophaceae bacterium; assembly: GCA_964427855.1. Taxonomy (GTDB): domain Bacteria; phylum Desulfobacterota; class Desulfomonilia; order Desulfomonilales; family Desulfomonilaceae; genus JAUPKT01. Next base: position 11,759 of record CAYRVH010000060.1, on the reverse strand, counting down.
GATTTTTGTGACCGACTGCTCCGTCCATGGGCCTAAAACAAATCTTCTCCGAAATATCTGCGACGCCTCCCATGCGCGGCCCATGCGCTCGAACCCCAGCTTCATCTACTTTTTCCCTGAGATGTATGGTGGACGAGCTTTTGCGGTCGCAATCTTGCCAAGGCGCGACATTCACTCCTTTTCGTGTCTCGCGTGTCACAACCACCAACGTAGCAGGAGCGGCGTAAATCCCTATGATCTCGGAGCCCACCGCCTCCTGCGTTCCCCATACAAACCTTGATCTAGACCTCTGCGTCGCTGCTCCAATACCGTGAGAACGCCACACTCGCCACACCGTGGCGTTGCTGACTCCAAGGGCCTTGGCGAGGGTTCTCGTTGTCCATCGGGAGCCTTGCGTCCCTTCAAAACGCGTGGCGGCCTTGATTATCTCCGCTCGAATCCGCTCACTGATCTTCTTGGGGCTGGGACCTCTTGGCGCATCATGGAGCAGCGCCTCAGGGCCGCTTTCCAAAAAACGTTGTTTCCACAACCTCACGGTGGCTCGAGAGGTATGCAGGCGCTGCGCGATCTGACTATTGCTCATGCCCTCTGCGGCGAGAAGACATATCTTTGACCGAAAAATCAGCCGTCGCGGCGAGTTTTTGGCTCTCACCCATTCTTCCAACTGCGCCCTTTCTCGAGCTCCCATGCCCAAAGGCGTTCCCTTGTATCCCATGCTTTCAAAGTAACATTTGGGGTTCGTACATGGCAAGTTTTTTCTGTAACAGCCACGTGCTGCCTGCGCTTACCCCTGCTTCTCAGCAGCGGGGCCAACGCCGAAATCAAATCTTTTTGCCGCTTGGTTCAGCTATCACGAGGCGGAGAGGAGCGCCTTCGAGTCTTACCACCATGTTCAGGTTTCCTGCGAGTTCTCGCAGGTACCGAAAGCTTTCCGTCTCCATGACGGCGTTGGCATCAAGCAATGGCTTTGTGATGTCTGCTGGCAGGGCGAAAATTCCTACAATATCGCCTTGAGCTGGGGATGGCTTAACCGAGATGAGCCCATTCTCTCCGACGTGATTCATGAGGAGTTCTATGCCTGAAAACATGAGCATGAGAAAACCCAGAGGGTCTGTGAATACGGCTCGCTCGGCATCCTTTTGATGAGCCTCCAACCGAACACGTTTGAGTCGCGCAAATCTTTGCGAGAGAGACACAACCCTCTCTACCGCTGTATTAAGCTCTACCGACGCAGCGTCTTGATCCGCCGCATGGGCAAACTCATTTAACCGTGTTGACAATTCGACGCCCCGGTGTACTTGATCTGCAATTTTTGCTAGCGTTTTCATGAGCTTCTCTGTAGGCATCCGCCCGTTCTTCTGCCCAATGGCCATGAGATCTTCAATCAAGCCCGCTGATTCCTTAATTATTGCGAGTACGTTCTTGATTTCATGGGTTGCTCCCGCGGTGATTCTACCCATAAAGAGAGCCTTTTGTGTCTGCATGAGAGGCGCCTTTCACTTTCGTTTTTGCATGGCTTCTCGAATTTTCTGCATAAGGCTGTCTATCTCGACGGGTTTCATGAGGTAATCAAAGGCGCCCATCTTCATACCCTTGACTCCGTCAGAAACCGACCCCATACCCGTAAGAAGGATAATGCGCGTATCGGGGTGTTTCTCTCGGAGGGCTTCCAGGACTGCCAACCCGCTCATACCAGGCATCATCAAATCAAGAACGACCACCTGTGCGGGACTTTTCGCCATGACCTCGAGAGCCTCCTCGCCACTATAAGCAGTTTGGCACCGAAAGCCTCTCAAATTTAGTCGTTCCGCCAAGGTCGAGGCAAACTCCTTTTCGTCGTCAACCAACAATACGGTCTGCTCATCCATTTGAGGCTTCCCCGCCTTTCTCACGACGCTTGGGCAAGTACACCACAAACCTGGTCCCTGTCCCAAGTTTGCTTTTCACCGCAATGTCGCCGCCGAGTTTCTTGACGATACCATACGTGATAGACAAACCCAAACCTGTGCCGGTACCTTTCTTGGTGGTGAAGAAAGGTTCAAAAATATGCTTCATCGTTTCTTCAGACATACCCACCCCATCGTCTTGGATGGATATCCCAATGTGATCCGGACCGTGATCCCAAGTGGTCACTGACACAGAGCCGTTGTCGCTCACCGCAGCAAAAGCGTTGTTCAGGATGTTCAGGAACACCTGTTGCAACTGGCCGCGATCCGATGAAATCCTCGGCAAATCTGGGGCCAAATTCATGGTGAGCTTGATATTACGGTGCAATGCTTCCTTTTCCAAAAATCCGACCGTTTCAGTGAGCACATCGTTGACATTGAGCACTTCTATCTCGACTTCCATTCGTCGGGCGAATCCTAGAAGTCTGTGGGTGATAGTCCGGCAACGATCGACTGCCTGAACAATAGCTTGAATCAAAGCCAAAAATTTCTCTCTTTGAGGAAACTCTGGGTTTAGCTCGATCAAGTCCCTCATAAGGCCAGCTTTCTCGTTGACAATGGCCATTGGATTGTTAATCTCGTGGGCTACCCCTGCCGCCAGTCGACCGATGGACGAGAGTTTGTGACTGTGCTGCATCTCCCGATATGCCAATTCTCTTCTGTCATCGCTTATTTTCATGCGGTTCACCATCACTGATGTCAATTTCAAGACCGCAATGACAATGGCGAGGACTCCGACCACGAAAACGAAAATAAGCTCGCCCTTTAACGTGTACCACGATCTGAGCACCGACTCAGTCGGCTTCACGAACATGAGCACAAAATCCGACCGGTTGGAGTAAGCGTAGGCCATCACGACGCGATTTCCGTTCGAATCTAGCCGCTCTGTCACGAACGGCTCGTACGTGAGAGGCGGCAAAATGCCCGGCGGCCGTTCGAACACTTTTCCGTAGAACTTCGACTCTGTTTGAAGGACTCCCTCCTTGTTGGTGATGAAGGCGTCGCATTCAGGCTGGACTCCCATCGAACCAATGATCTGATCAAAGCGCTTTGTGTCAATAGTGGCTCGCACGATCCACACGCGCTGGCCTTCGCTGTCGCTGTGCTGCACCGCGATCGCTATATGAGGGATCTTTCGAAAACCAAGGAACACATCGCTGACGTAGGCGCCGTTCACCTGTACATGTTCGAACCACGGTTGTTCGAAATAATTTTGTCCTTTCAAATCGTAGGGCCCTGCATAGCTTATCTGAACACCTTTTGAGTCAATGAGCCCCAAATCGATGAAACCCTCGAATTCCTGTCGAAGCGCTCGAAAAATGCGCTTGAGATTCTTTTCGTCTGCTAATTCCTCGTATGAATACGCCGAAGCGACGAACCGCAATATGGCCAATCGATTCGTGAGAAAAAGTTCCAATGAATTCTTTGCCTTATTCACCAAAACCTTCATCGGTTCCACAATCTCGCGGCGTAGCGTGGATTGGTATTGAGAATAGTTGATGAGAGCCATAGAGACTAACGGGATGATTGTGATTAACAGCATCAAGATCGATATATTGCGACGAATGACCTCGTAGCGCTTCGGTCCCTCTATCTCTTCTGGATTCCCGACGACTCGACCCAAAAAAGTTACTAGTTTGTCAATATGCTTCATGCGCTTCTCTATTCGCAGCGACGCAGCGCAATC
>CAYRVH010000060.1:0-8091 GCA_964427855.1 uncultured Syntrophaceae bacterium | reverse complement strand
CTTCAAGGATGTTCAATCACGCCTCTTACTTACATGCTCTGTTTTAAGTTTTTATTCACGACCTACGAGGCTTCAATGCAGGATTTCCCCTTGCCTGTCCTGTCACGGCCGAACTCGTCTGCGGCTCTACTTTTTAGCCGCTCTCAAAAAAAATCACGGAACGACAATACAACAAATTGTCATTCCAATGAAAGTGGGAACATGAGACTCCCTCCGAATCGCCACTTTCGTGAGGATAACGTTAATGATAGGACACGCGCCGAATTCGTGATTAATTTAGAGCATTACTATAACACACCCGTCGAAATATCTCCATGTTATACGCCTCTCCCTCATGACGCTGCGCAATTTCAGCCTTACGCGTGTTGAAAAAATCGGTTGGGAACTTTTACGAAAGGCGCGCCATATCCTATTGGAAAAGTTTCTTATATTTGCCGTATCCCTGTTGTTCCAGCTCTTCCTTTGGGATGAACCGCAGGGCAGCGGAGTTGATACAGTAGCGCAACTTCATAGGAGGCGGACCGTCGGTAAATACATGCCCCAAATGCGAGTCTGCAGTTTTACTCCGAACCTCGACGCGTGCGACAAACAGACTTTTATCGACCTTTTCGACGATATTTCCGGGTTCCAACGGCTTGGCAAAACTTGGCCAACCTGTTCCCGAATCAAATTTGTCCAAGGAACTGAAAAGGGGCTCGCCAGACACCACATCCACATAAATACCTTCCCGTTTGTTGTCCCAGTATTCATTCTTAAACGGCGGTTCCGTACCATTTTCCTGGGTCACGTGAAATTGCAGTGGAGTGAGTTTTTCCTTCAAACTCGCCTTGTCTATCTTGTCGGCGTTTCCCAACGTCTCATGAGGAGGTATCGCATCTTGCGCGCTTCCCCATACTTGCGCCCGGAACTGATCTCGTCCACTGTGTTGACGATAGAGTTTATACCTCAGAGGCTGTTTCACGTGATAATCCTGATGATATTCTTCGGCCGGATAAAACTCCGAGGCTGGTAAGATCTCGGTCGCGATAGGCGCCGCAAATCGGCCTGAGTCTCTAAGCCTTTGCTTGGATAACTCGGCGATGCGTTTTTGTTCCTCCGAATGATAAAAGATCACAGAACGATAATGCCGCCCCCGATCCACGAATTGACCTCCCGGGTCTGTGGGGTCAATGTGACGCCAGAAGACCTCCAGAATCTGGTCAAAGCCTATGACCGTCGGATCGTACGTGACTTGTACTGCCTCCACATGGCCAGTCTGCCAATAATTCTCATAGGTTGGATGAGGGCTTGAGCCTCCGGTGTAGCCCGATATTACTCCTTGCACGCCATGTAGTTTCTGAAACGCTGGCTGCATGCACCAGAAGCAACCGCCGGCCAAGGTGGCTTTTTCCGTTGTAGGCCGAGCGTTGACTGACAGGACAGCGAATAACGCGAAAAACAAGACTAACATAAAATCGGTGAGAAAAGCTTGCATTGTGCTCCCTCCTTCTTCTTCTCTCTTATATAGATGCAGCTGCTCGCGTAACGGCGATTCCTTTTTTGTTCATACCATTCGGCGAACAGGACATTCCCTATTAATTGATGGGCGATAGTTGATTCATGGAGTGAGAAAGGGAGCTTGTCGCTTGTTGGAATCTGTGACCGTTGTCAAAGGAAATCACAAAATGGCTATACGTCAAATGCTCATTCCCATGAAAATGGTCATCCAGGAGCTCACTTTGGAGACCCACTTTGGTGAGGATGACGAAGCGTCGCCCGGCTCCCAATTCGTGATTCATTGCGAGAGCTCCTCTAAAAGGGAAACGTCCTGGAGGCCTACAGTTGACACGAGATGTGATGATTGATAGGTAGTCTGCGCAACCGGGCGACAAACCCGTGTGGATGGAGTCTCAGCCTGAGGACCGCCTCCGTGATCCTGCCTGTCATCAACCACTTGGAACGATCTCTCCACGAGGTTGCTTCATGATACCCATTTCTCTGGCGCGCCGCGTCGCCATGCGACCCTTCCTTCGACGAACGAGCCATGGCCATCTGAGCGGGGTAGGGATCGCCAAACGAGAGGGTGCTCCCTGTTCCAGAGCGATCGTGTTCATCATAGCGTTTGTTGCCTTGTGCGTTCCTGACAGCCTTGAGGCCGCTTCGACGCCGGTTGGTTCAGATCGAAGATGTCCTGACTTCATCGAACTCATAAAGGAGCTGACGCCATCCGTCGTCACCATAGCCATCCAACGACACTTACTCCAGAGTGAATCTCCCGCAGTCTCGCGAACGGTCACCCTCGGAGAAGCGCTTTCTGATCTCAATGACCTCGTAAAAGGGCCTGTGCAGTCCGACACCCTCGGCAGCGGTTTCATTTGCGACGATGCCGGATTGATCGTCACCAATGCCCACGTAGTCGAAGGCGCCGGGAAAATCTTGGTCACCCTTGCCACAGGCAAAGTCCTGCAGGCGAAAGTAGTGTCCCTTCACCCAAAAGTGGACTTGGCGTTAATAAAGGTTGCTCCACCGCACGAGCTGAAAAAGGCGCGAATAGGAGATTCATCGAGAGTGCAGGTGGGGGAGTGGGTCCTCGCGATCGGAAATCCCTTTGGCCTTGGTCGAACGGTTACCGTGGGCATTGTGAGCGGGAAAGGCAGATTTCTTGGGCTGGGGGCGGAGGATGACTTCATCCAGACAGACGCTTCCATCAATCCTGGCAACTCCGGAGGCCCCTTATTTAACGCCGCAGGAGAGGTCATCGGGGTCAACACGGCAATGATAGCCTCAGGAAAAGGCATAGGTTTTTCTATACCGTCCAACTACATCCACGAACTGTTGCACACAAGCAGGACTGACGCTCTGACGACCCGGGGATGGCTCGGTCTCTATGTGGCTGACCTGGATGAAACGGCCGCGAAGGAACTCGGGTTGGAAGGGGCCGGCTGTCCCGTGGTGGATGAAGTTATTCCCGACGCGCCGGCCCATCGCGCAGGCATACGCAAAGGCGATATCATCTTAAAGGTGGAAGGTGAGCCGGCGTCCAATGGACGACAACTCTCTAAAGTTGTTGGCGCCTCTAAACCCGGTGACACCATACGTCTTACCATCTTACGCGCCAAGCAAACCTACGACCTCAGTGTTGTCCTCGGCAAATCCCAAGATTGACTTGAGCGGAGGGCAGTCTTACACGCCTTGCTATTGGGGCGAATTAGCCTACCGCTCTGCACCCGCACGCCTCAGTAACAATTTTGGTCAAATCCTTGACTGCCTGTCCAAGATCGTCGTTTGTGACTGTATAATCAAACTTATCCGCTGCCTCCATCTCGCGCGCCGCGTTGGCGATTCTCAACCGTATCGCCTCTTCAGAATCCGTTCCCCTTTTTCGGAGCCGCTCCTCCAGGACGTTCAAGTTCGAGACGGTGATGAAAATCCCTATTGCGCCGGGAACTCTGGAAAAAACATCCATAGCGCCTTGGACATCGATATCCAGAATCATCTTTCTTCCCGCCGCAAGCGCCTGGGTCACTGGTCCACGTGGGGTGCCATAATAATTCCCATGAACCTTTTTCCATTCCAAAAATTCGTCGCTTCTAATCATTCTTTGGAACTGGTCGGTTCGAACAAAGTAGTAGCTCACGCCCTCGACCTCTCCTTCACGAGGAGAACGGGTAGTGTATGATACAGAATAGAGCAAGTTCGGGAATAGTGGACGAATCGCGTTAATAAGCGTGGTTTTGCCGGCACCGGACGGGGCTGAAACCACAAGGAGGGTCCCTTTTGCCATAGTCACCCTGTCGTGAGACGGTTCGTAGTCATTGCCCTTTTTCATGACACGGATTACCATGCCGCGTCAACGTGAATTCTTCGCAAGAAAAATTTTCTCTCGTCTTCGGGCGCGTGTCCAAAAGCGGGTACCGCCCTGTTCGAATGAATTGCTTACGCTGCCGGAAAAAATTTTGCGAGGATTATGCGTCGTGCTGTAGATTTCTTGACGCGCAATCATCATATTGTAGAAGACGTCGGCGTCAAGACCGCATATAGGCCGAGGTTCCTGAAATGCAACGGAAAATTTGTTTTGTAGTTCTGCTCGTGGCGAGCATCGTCTCGCTCGTGTACGGAGCATTTTTCAGAAAAATACTTGTGTATGACAACCTCGAGAAGTTCGAGCGGCTGAAGAATATCGGCATCACCATCAAAATCCCCGGCTACGAACAAGGCTCTGAAGCGTTTCAGGTTCAATCCCAATGGTTCACCGAGCCTGAAATGGTGAACGCAATGACATTTGATGGGATAAGCCGGTACAAAGATGGACGGCTTATCTCCAATTACCCTGATTTGAGAATGCTCAAGGGGCGCAGACCCTGTCCCACCTGAATATAGATCAAGGCGCGGTCGCGTCTCGAAAAAGAGAGCCATAGTGGAAAAGATACGATTGAAAATTCAGCTCGCTGCGGTTGTCACTCTGAACTTGGGGTTCTTGAATTGGCATACGGTCTGTTTTCCAGTTCTGAACTGTCATTCGTGCCCGATTTCTGTCTTCGCGTGTCCACTCGGTGTCATTGGGCAATTTGCCGCGGTCGGCATGATTCCATTGAGCGTAGTAGGACTCCTCATTCTCACCGGGCTTGTCGCCGGCAGATTTCTTTGCGGATGGGTGTGCCCCTTCGGCTTCGTGCAGGAGCTGCTGTATAAAATTCCATATATGAAATTTGGAATTCCTGCGTGGATGAGGTTCATCAAGTACGGGGCCTTTGCCGGCCTTGTCGTCGCGGTGCCAATTTTTTTCTCCACTAATTCGCCGCTTTATTTTTGTCGGTTGTGTCCCGTCGGCTCCATGGAGTCCGCCATCCCGTGGGCCATAATGCAGGGCTCTGGTGACGCCATAGGCCTCTCTGTCAGACTCGCCCTATTATTCGGAATAGTGGTCTTGGTCATGGGGCACAGACGTTTTTTTTGCAAAGTGCTGTGCCCTCTGGGAGCCTGTCTGTCAGCGCTCAACAGGTTGTCGCTGGTTTTCCCGCGGCGCGGCGACGAGTGCAAAAACTGCGCGGCGTGTGCAAAGACATGCCCCATGCACACGGCCCTCCCAGAAGGAGGGCATGCCGTGTTTGCGCAGAATCCTGAAGAATGTATATCGTGCCTGGAATGCCGCAAGAAATGTCCGACCCATGCAGTACGACTTTGGGGCTGACAAAGGTGGATTCCTCAAGGCTCGTAGGAGGCTGAATCAGCTCATGCCTCCCGCGGTTCTCCATGAGAAACGCGAATACGATAGGCGCGGCGCTGCTCGACTCATGTGAACCAAGATTGCTGCGTCGAATGTGGCTCTCTCACGGTGACAAACTCGGGTTGTTTTGTCATCGAGCGGAAGACTATCGCTTCGCCCATTGGTGACAACCAGAACAGGGCCGGCAGGGAACAACGGCGGCAAACCTTGACGTTTCTTTGAAAAATGTGCTATGTATGCTTATATTTTACTAAAGTCGTCCCATTCGCGAATCGCAAAAAAGACTGGTGCCACGCCTGATGAATCTATCATGGAGCCGCATGATGGTGATCAAATTTTGGGGGGTGCATGGTAGCCTCCCGAGACCCGGATCATCGACACTCAAATTCGGTGGCAACACCCCGTGTGTTGAAATCAGAGTCGGCCAGACCCTGCTCATCCTCGATGCAGGTTCAGGCATCAGAGAACTGGGAGAAGATATTCTCAGGAGGCAGAAAAGCGGACTCCTCCCCGAAAAAAACCTGAAAGGACATATCCTCATCTCACATTTGCATTGGGATCACGTCCAGGGTTTCCCTTTTTTTGGTCCGGCCTATCAACGCGGGAACGAATTTCACCTCTATTGCGGAAAAGGACTGAGTTACACCATTGAGAGCCTGATGCGGCGTCAAATGTCTGAGCCTAATTTTCCGGTCTGTTTTGATGACATGGCAGCTTTAATCGTGTGCCACGATGTTGAAGACGGGCAGACCATCGCGGTCGAAAGTTTACGTATCCTTGTCCGAGAATTGAGTCATCCAGGTGGGTGTTACGGCTACCGTATCAGAGCAGAGGGGAAGACCATAACCTATGCCAGCGACACCGAGGCGTCCAGCGACGTGGATCCGAAGATGTTAGAACTTGCTCAAGACGCCGACATTCTGATCCATGACGGTATGTTCACACCTGAGCAATATCACGGTCTCGACGGGCATTGCTCGAGAGAGTCGTGGGGGCACAGCACGTGGGAGGGAGCGGTCAGAACGGCGAAGAGATGCTCCATTAAGCATCTCATTCTCTTTCATCACGGCAATGATGACGCCACGGTCGAGGCCATGGAGAAAAAAGCTCAGGAAGTCTTCCCCCAGACCACTGCCGCCTATGAAGGGCTTGAAATACAACTGTGAGCCTTCCGATACGGGCCGTCTCAAATTGTTCGGCGACGTGCGGCTGCCGGCGCGCCCACTCAATCAGGTGAAATGACCTTGTACGCCTGTCTCAACGTGTCCACGACCTCGTACATGTTCGTCGATCTGCCCACCCTCAGCTTATCCTCATATCCAAAGTGCTGGAGGCATGTGCCGGAGGACAGGATTGCCACCCCCTTTGTCTGAAGCATGGCAAGTGCATCGACTGCCTCTTCATCAATGGTGGTGAGTTCTACCCCGGAATTGATAAAGATCATGCGCCACGGCTTCGAATCAGCGTCGATCCAAGTCCTCAAAAAGCCTCGCATGAGCTTGCGGCCCAAATCGTCGTCTCCCTTGCCCATGCAGCTCGCCCCTACATAGACGACTATTTGGCTAAATCCCGAACTGGTACACACAATAGGGGCTGTCGTGGATTCCGGCTGCGGCGCTCCTTCCGCTGCACCTCCTCGACAGACAATAATTTCAAATTGGTCCTGCTCCAGGCCAATGGCGTGAACCGTGCAACCTTGACTGGCAGCAAAGCGGCAGACATTCTCTTTCGCAGCAAGGTTGTCAACCAAGACCACAAATTCGTTGGGCTGCCCTTTTTCCAACACCTCTTTTGTCCGGAGCACCGGCTGCGGGCACGCCAAGCCTCGTGCATCAACTTTCAGTTGTTCACTCATGTTCACTCCTTGCAGTAGTTACGATCTTCAGACACCTATTTGTCTGGGCAGCGATGGCCCGATTGCGTCTCATCGATATTCGCGTGGGATTCCCGGCTTATTCGTGCTAATATAATCGCAATCAGAGCCATAGGCAATATCGATATCAGCCAGGCGTTATATCTATACACCCCTACTCATCGAGGAGAAAAAAGTGCATACCATCTCTTGCATCGGCGCAGGCAACATGGGGTCCGCCCTCGTTCGGGGACTGATCCAATCAGGAAAAATTCATCCCCACTCGGTGAAAGTATTCGACATCGATCGCTCCAAGACACTCACCTTGCACAAGGATTTCGGCGTGCAACTGCTTGACCAAATAGAAGAGAGCGTCGCAGACCGCCACGCCGTCTTGTTCCTTGCTGTCAAGCCCCAAGTCCTCGGCGGCGTGTTCGATGCGCTTGCCGAAGCGCTGCACGAGGGAGTGCTGGTGATCTCAATAGCGGCAGGCATTTCTACGGGATATATCCTCACCAGGCTGGGCAAAAGTATTCGGCTCGTAAGGGCAATGCCAAACGCGGCCGCGACTGTGGGATGCAGCGTCACCGCGTTGTGCAAAGGCGGAGCCGCGACTGACCAAGACCTCGAGCTGGCCTCGTCTCTTTTCTCTGCAATAGGCCATGTCGTGAGGGTGGATGAATCGCTCATGAACGCGACGACTGCCCTGGCGAGCAGCGGTTTAGGGTATCTTTTCGTTATTATGGAAGCATTGAGCGATGCGGGCGTCCTTTTGGGCATGGATCGGAAGACCGCCCGTGAATTGACCGTGCACATGGTGCGTGGGGCGGCCGTGATGGCCTCTTCCTCGGACACACCTTTTTCTGCCCTCAAAGACGTGATAACGTCGCCCGCGGGAACGACGATTGCGGGATTAAAGGTACTGGAAAGGGAAGGGTTGCGAGGCGTCCTTATGCAAGCAGTGGAAGCAGCCAATGCCTACACTCTTTCCCTACACGACGCTCTTCCGATCATCGGAAGAGCGTCGTGTAGG
>CAYRVH010000059.1:6117-17887 GCA_964427855.1 uncultured Syntrophaceae bacterium | reverse complement strand
GTCAACATACCGTAATCACAGTGTTTCCCCATAAAAAGTGTCAAAGTCGGGAGAAGATATTTTTAAGGGCACCATTGTGATTGCTGCGCTGTTTGAGCCATGTTTGACATTATCGTGACTTAAAATCTGCCAGACAGCCACTTTGTCTGAGAGTGACACGATGCTCCGCATCGAATTCATCTGCCCTCTCCTTCAAAACGTGTTGAAATGCACCTCTAAAAAATGTTTGCAACCATATGGCCAACCGTGGCCTAGGCTAGTGTGCAACTCCGTTTGGCAGATTATCAGGCGAAAGCGATCTGTTAACAAACATCCTAAACCATAGCTCCAGCACGAGCAGCGTAAATATTTTGTCGTTGCGGCCAGGTATGCTTTCATCATGCACAAGCTGCGCTAAACCCGCTTCACGCAGAATTCCCTCCCGGACGAGTTCTGAATCCGTCAGGTATAAAGGAACGAGCTGAGGAAGCCACTTCTCAAATGGCGCCTGAAAGGGCATTTTGGGGCGAGCGACTACTCGCTTCGGTAAACGATCGCGAAACGCATATCGCAGCAAGTACTTGTCTGTCGCCCCTGACAGCTTCAAATCCCAGGGGAGCTTCATCGCAAAATCAACGATTCGGTTGTCCAAAAGAGGGACCCGCATCTCCAAAGAATGGGCCATGGTCATCTTGTCTGCGCGAGTAAGTATGTATTCAGGCAGACGAAACCGAAAATCCATCTCGATCAAGAACTCGAGTACTGCCTCAGGGGTTGGATCGTCCAAGAACATTGGGGGAGCGAACGCAGTGTGTTCGACGGCCAATAGATCGGAGATCTGTTGGGGCCAAAAGGCGAAATTGGTTTCAGCGAGGTATTGAGGGGCTGTCGAGAGCCGCAGTACTTGATACGGGAAGGAGTACACCCCCCTCAACCTCTTGGCCGACGCCAGAGCCCACATACGCATCTTAAGAGGAAGAAAACGAAGCGCGTGGGCGTAACGACCAAGCTTATACCTCCGATACCCTGCGAAAAGCTCGTCCGCGCCTTCCCCTGCGAGCACCACCGTAACCTGTTCCCGGGCGGTCTGGGACAATAGGTAACTCGAGACCATCAAGGGCTCTGAGACAGGTTCGTCCATCGCGTAGACGAGGAGTGGGAGCAATACGACGCCATGCTCATTGGCGCACTTGGCGCGGCCATGATACGTACCGACGTGATTAGCAGTGAGCGCGGCGTATTCCGATTCGTTGAACGAAGCAGGAGCGTCCTCATAATCAACCGTAAAGCACTTTACCCCGCTGCCTGAGATGCGGGTCATTTCACTCACCACGATGCTCGAATCAAGGCCGCCGCTGAGAAAGGCGCCTACAGGTACGTCTGCGACCATTTGGTCTCTGACGCAACTCCGCACGACGTCTCGGAGTTCCTCGGCGTAGTCGTCAACGCTTCTTCTTTTACCATCTTGCAGCCTGTGATACCGCCAGAACGTCCCTTCCTGTACACCTTTGTCACCCACGATAATCCAATGTCCTGGCTCCAGCCGATGGACGCTGCGGAGCATAGTTTTGCGACCTGAGACGTACTTAAGCGACAAATATTCCTGCAGCGACTGCACGTCGATCTGGTCGTCAAGCAGACCTGCTCTGAGAAAGCCTTTGATCTCAGACGCAAAGGCAAGGTATCCAGGCCGAGTCATATAATAGAGCGGTTTTATGCCTACTCGGTCTCTCGCAATAAGCAAGTCCCCTGTTTTTTCATCCCAGATCCCAAACGCGAACATCCCATTGAGTCTTTCGAGACAAGAAACTCCCAACTCCTCATACAGATGGATGATCACCTCAGTGTCGGTATTGCTCCGAAACACGTGCCCCTTCGCCCTGAGTTCATTACGTAGTTCGCTGAAATTATAAATCTCTCCATTAAAGGTGATCCATACCGTTCCATCTTCGTTGGACATCGGCTGACGACCGGCCGTGCTGAGGTCTAGAATTGACAGCCTACGGTGTCCCAAGCCCACGCCAAACTTGTCGGAACAGTAGATCCCGTAATCATCGGGGCCGCGATGCGCCATGGCCTCGCACATCGCTTCGAGATGGGCAGAAGTGAGGCAGCCTTTATAGCCGCAGATGCCGCACAATGGTCAGAAACTCCTATGAAAAATTCTCTCAGGACATTACATGAATTGATAAATCTTGCTGATCTGCTTGACACATGTCCCGACTTCAAATTGCTCCTCGAAAAGCGCTCTGCCGTTTTGGGCGAGCTGTGCCTTCAGTTGCGGATTATCCATAACGGTTTTAAGGGCCTCGACGATGTCCTCCGGCTTTCCCGGGGGAATCAATATACCAGTCTTTCCATGTTCAATCATTTCCGGCATGGCGCCTATGCGCGAAACAACGACCGCCAATCCTGCCCTCAGCGCCTCGAGCAACGCAATAGGCATGCCTTCCTGTAAGGAGGGGAGCAAGAATACATCAGCGCATGCGAGATACAAGGGCACCTTTGTGCGAGGAACTTCTCCTACCACACGCACCCATTTCTCCAGATGGTCTCTTTGTATTTTTTCCAAAACTGGCTGAGACTCGCCGGGGAATTCTTCGCCCCCTACAAAAACAAACTTTATCGATGGGGTATGTCGCGCCAACGCAGGAACAGCCAGAAGCGTATTCAGCGCGCCTTTTCGTCGCCCGACAAACCCCACCGTCAACACCACAAAATCCCGGCTGCCGATGCCCAATTCAGCTTTGACAGACTCCACCTCCTCTGATCTCGGCGGAGGTTCGTCTTCGATGCCATTGCCCACGACAAAGACCTTTTGGGTTGGTGTGAGAGACAGCAACTCGTCTTTCCAGAGACCGTACAACACGACAATACCGTGAGGGATCCTGAAAGCAAGCCTATTGCGCAACCTTCTGAGCCACGGCCGCGAAGTATGCCAAAAGTTCCAATCCGTCCCATGGAGATGGAGCAAAAGCTTCACCCCTGCCAATCGCGTCAGGAGCATGAACACAATCGTGCCTGGGAAGCCCCCGTTAAAATCGGAATGGATATGGACGAGATCAAACTTCCTCGGAAAAATTTTCTTAAAAAACGCCAAAAAGCGCCTGGCCCGAAAGACATTCTTCCCAAAGAAATTTTCATACCGGTCGGGAAACACACTATGTCGTTCAAACAATTCGAGACAATATTCCCTCTTCAAGTCCGACTGTAGGAGGGCTTGCACGACTGACGCTATCCCGCCATACGGCGGCGGAACAGGACCCACGACAAGAATTTTCTTCATAGAGCGACCCTCGCAGATTCAGCCTTGCCCTTGCAGATGTCTTCCAGTCGCATCTATCGCGGCGTCGATGGCCGTGCAGCGCGTGCCCCCATCAGCGTCTGTCCTTTGCCTGAAGCCGCTGAAGCGCCAGCCATAATCCGTATCCGGCTAAAATGGATAATATCGGCATGACAGGATGACGGAACCGACTATAACCGATGCATAGCAGGGCCGGCGACAGCACGAAGTAGGCCATAACCAAGAGCAGGAGTAAAAGCTCCCATTTGTGATCGTGGAATGCACGAATTGCGCCTATAGCGCCGGCCAGCCAGTACAACCCAAGCAGCCCGCCGAGAAACACAGAAGCCCACCGCGACCACTGAGCCCTGCGGATATAATAGAATTTATCGTCTTCTGTAGCTCGATGGACTCTATCACCTGGGACGACACGGAATACTTCCAGCCAGGGCCCCACACCCGGGCCCCCCATAGTCCATAACGCGCTCAAGCATACAACTTTGGCGTATTGAAACGGATGCCGCATGAGTATTTCCACCGCTTTTGCGCTGCGATAGCGTCGCAATTCCTTGTCGGATGTTTGGCCTGTTTGGCCGTTTCGTGAAAAGTCTTTTGCTGCATCCTCTATCATCAAACGCCGCTGCTCTTCGTACGGCCTATCGTGCACCTGCGCCATGACGGTGGTTGCTGCAAAAAAATACAGGTTGTTTTCTGACACGGCAGAGAATCCCCAATATCCCGAGACGAATCCGTTGCGAACCTGCCACAGCCCCACAAGCGCGTAACACGCGGCCAGAAAAACGAGGATCTGCGCCGCCACCACTCTGTCGAGGGAGCGGCCTATAATTCCTTTCACCGCCCAAAAAAGAGCAAGAACTACGGGAAGAAAATAGGCTGCAGGTCTTACGTAGATTGCAGCCGTGAGCAGCGCACCGCCCACGAGCACGTCCTGCCAACGTGAACGCCGGATGTAGCGCATGCAACAGAGGATGCAGCCCATTAAAAGCGCCGCGAACAGCGATTCAGTCTGAACGATGGAAGTCCAGATGATGGACGAAGGCTCACAGGCAATGAGTAAGGCTGCTAAATGAGCCGCTTTCGGTTGCCCGGTCAACAATCCAGCGGATGCATACACGAAATATATGAGAAAAGCACTCGCAATAATCTGGAAGACTATGGTGACAAGTTCGACAGAGTGAAGGACCAAGCCTGGGAGAAGAAATAGAGGATAGCCCGGGGTGCGGATTGTCTCAGGCGCCCCCTGCGTCGAAAAATCACCTCTTTCGAGCATGCTTTGGGCTGGCTCGATGTACGACAGAGTGTCGAGGCTATGAAAACAGCTTAGGTCACGCGTCGCATAGTATGCGAGTATCGGCGCGACAGCTCTCAAGAGCACCCCGAGGATGATGATGAGAACCAGAGTCGTGCGCTCTGCGTTCGTCTCCGGCTGCCAGGATAACCCGTCGTCAGCTGAGGACTCTTTTACGAAAAACGACAATACCGCTTTGCCAGCCTTTCTGTGGCGTAGTCCAAAGGTGTTTTCTCGAATACATCTTGGTTCTCGTTAACATATAATCGTATGCGCGCAAAAGGAAAATCAGGGACTTTGTTAGGAATATGACGGAGACAAAGGCGGGTTATGACCCCACCGTAGCGTCGCCTGTCAGCAGGATACTCATTATCGAAATGTCATTGGAAATGATGTCCGCACATCAAGGTAGTGAGCCCCTTGGAAGAACTCGGTCAGAGCCGGCAGTGGGCCCCATTTGTTATTTTTGACAAGCCAGGCGTGCACGAAGTGGACGGCGATGATCGGCGATACCTATGTCATTTCGAAGGAGCTTCGCGACTGAGAAATCGTCGGGTTGGGGGTCAAGATTTCTCGCTTTGCTCGAAATGACAGGGATGAAGCCCCTGTAATGACAGGGATGAAGCCCCTGAAATGACATGGGGTAAAGCGCTCGAGATGACACAGAGCAAAGTGCTCAGTATGAAAGGGATTAGACCGCTGGAAATGAAAGACGCGTCATCGCATACTCGATCAACTCTGGGGACCGTGACAAACCGTTCGACAACGGCTTCGGGCTGTTTTTCTGCTTTGCTGCTTCGGCCGTACCTGCTAATCTACGTCAGAAAAAACCACGAGGCTACGCCATGGAATTTGAACTCGGACTGGGATACGACGAATTGGAAATCGGTATGAAGGCGTCTTTCTCTAAAACGATCACTGAAACAGACGTGATGTTGTTTGCCGGAATAACGGGCGACTTTAATCCGGTGCACGTCAACGAAGAGTTTGCGAAGATGACGCCTTTTGGGAGACGAATTGCCCATGGTGGTCTCCCCCAGAGCCTCATTGCGCCTGTGTTGGGCACAAAATTGCCGGGCTTGGGCACGATAGCCCTAGAGATCACCACGCGATTTCGGGCGCCAACCTTTTTTGGGGATACCATCACCGCGACGGCCGAAGTGATAGAAAAGCTCGCGGAAAAAAGACGCGTCAAACTGCGCCTATTATGGACGAACCAACGGGGAGAGACGGTGGGAACCGGCGAGGCCATTGTGATCCCCCCACCAAAGTTTTAGGACAATGTTTCTTGGAGCCTGGTTGAGGGGGACATTTTGCGGACGCGCGCTCTGGCATTCCACCAAGGCAAGAGTAGCATTATGTCAAACTCCACGGCAATAATTGCGAGTCCCGGGCCAGTTTTAAGGTGGCGGCGCAATTCAAGGGGCAGACGGCATTGCTTGTGCAACCTGTGTGGAAGGAGATGATTGACCACGCCAAGTCGTGTGGAAAAGGAGAGTTATGAATCAAAGCACAGAGTACTTCACCGAATCCCATCGGATGCTGCGGGAAACAACCGCGCGATTCGTAGATAAGGAGATTAAACCGTATGTAGAGGAATGGGAAGAGGCTGGCGAATTTCCCCGGGAACTTTACCGTAAAGCGGCCGAGGTCGGCATTCTTGGCGTGAACTATCCCGAAGAATGGACGGGGGTCGAGACAGACATTTTTCATGAGGTGGTGGTCTCTGAAGAATTAACCAGATCAGGATCAGGAGGAGTCGCAGCAGGGTTGATGTCGCACGGCATAGCCCTGCCCCCGATACTGGCCCTCGGCAGTCAGGAACAGAAGGAAAGATTCATACCTCCGGTGCTGCGGGGTGAAAAGATTGCGGCCCTGGGCGTCACTGAGCCCGGAGGAGGGTCAGATGTAGCCAACATTCGCACCAGGGCGGTGCGAGACGGCGATTATTATGTGATTAACGGGTCGAAAACCATGATCACATCAGGCTGTCGCGCAGACTTGGTGACTATGGCGGTGCGGACAGGCGGCCCCGGCCACCATGGGGTAAGTCTTATCGTGGTGGAGACCAATACGCCGGGTTTTACGGTTTCCAAAAAGCTGAGAAAAATGGGGTGGTGGGCCTCGGACACCGCAGAATTAGCCCTTGACGATGTGCGAGTCCCTGCCGCTAATCTCCTGGGAGAAGAGGGGGCCGGTTTTTATGGGATCATGCACAACTTCCAAAAAGAGCGGCTGTATCTTGCTCTGATGGCAAATACCACCGCAGAACTGGCGCTGGAGCTGTCAATAAAATATGCGGGACAAAGAGAGGCCTTTGGCAGGCCCCTCATCGGTTTTCAGGTGACGAGACATAAACTCGTGGACATGGCTGTGTTGGTGCGAGCGAGCAAAGAATTCACGTACCGCATTGCGGCAAAAATCCAGCGGGGAGAGAATATGATCAAGGAAATAGCCATGGCAAAGATATTCTCTGCTGACATCTGCCAGCGCGTCTGCGACGCGGCGGTTCAGATACACGGCGGATATGGGTATATGCGAGAATACCCAGTGGAGAGGCTGTATAGGGATAGCAGAATACTGTCCATCGGTGGCGGCACCTCAGAGATTATGAAAGAGATCATCTCGAAGCTCATGTTTTCATGAAACGCGTGGCGGCCGATTTATTTCGAACAAGTGTCTTCATGAATGCATCCCGCACCCCTCAACAGCGATTTGTCAAAATCAGGGCTGTCCCCGCGCCGATTTTCATTGCCAGACGGGTCGTTTTCGTGTAACTCAAAAAAGAGTCCTCAATTCCACTCACGGGATGAAAGCCAATCCTGGGAGCGGGCGGTACATTCCTCAACAAAAGTCTATAAGCCACCAACGGGTTTTCAAAAACAGGCTCTGAGGTGGAAAGCGGTCATAACGTAGGCAAAGAACCAGTTCAACCAACTTCGTCAGGGAGTGAAACAAAGGAGGTCGCGTGATGAACATGAGAAGGATTGTACTTGCTCTATTGATGGCGCTCATGCTGGTTGCAGGGACGGTATGGGGAGGAGACGTGCCGGGTGTGACTGACAACGAAGTCGTCATCGGGTGCACCACTCCGCTATCCGGTCCGGCAGCTCTATGGGGAACGACAGGGATGGGTATGAAGGCGTGGGCTGATTACATCAATGATCAGGGCGGCATCCACGGGCGAAAAATCAAGTTTGTCATGAAGGACGACGCCTACAACCCGACTCGGGGATTGGCCAACTTACAAGAGATGAAGGGGAACGTGTTTGCAGTGTGCGGCGTACTCGGAACCGCTATCCTCAACGCATCCAAAGACTTCTATGCGGACAACAAACTCCCATTGATCACTGCGTACGCGGACATCCGTATCTGGCAGGCAATGCCCAGAGAAAAGCTCAAATATGTCTTTATTGCGTACCCGGATTATGGAGACGAAGCGGAATACCTCACAAAGTATGCCATGGAAAAACTCGGGGCCAAGAAGATCGCCCTCTTTTACCAAAATGACGACTACGGCAAGCATGCCATGGAGGGCCTGAACAAGGCCCTTGCTGATAGCTCCGGGAAGGCTCAACTGGTCGGCGCAGTGCCGTATGAGCTGTCAGAGCGGGCCCTCGGGAACCACGCCCTCAAGCTGAAGGAAAGTGGCGCCGACACTTTGCTCATTTACACCACCCCGACCCATGGAGCTCTGATCCTCAAAGAAATCCACAAAATCGGGTTCAAGCCAAAGACCCT
This sequence comes from uncultured Syntrophaceae bacterium, assembly GCA_964427855.1. Classification (GTDB taxonomy): domain Bacteria; phylum Desulfobacterota; class Desulfomonilia; order Desulfomonilales; family Desulfomonilaceae; genus JAUPKT01. Next base: position 9,575 of record CAYRVH010000059.1, on the reverse strand, counting down.
CTCAACGTTTACGTTGGGTGACCCCATTATGTATAAGCTTGCCGGAGAAGTCTGGGAAGGCACATACATAGCTCTCCCAGGCAATTCCGGCCTTCCCGGGGCTGATCCCGAGGCAGATCGTGTGGTTGACATACTCTTAAAGTATGATCCCAGCCTGAAGGGGAAGGAATATCTCGCCTTGTTTGGCGCGGTGTCTATGATGCATGCCGTGGAAGGTTTGAAGAATGCCGGCAGAGACCTGACGCCGGAAAGCCTCATCAAGGGCATGGAAATGATCAAGGACTGGAAGCCGGAAGGTCTCGGCGCGCCAGTGACGTATGGCCCGGACCGCAGGCATGGCGTCAATGCATCCAGGATGAGTCAAGCAAAAGGAGGCAAACACACGCCAATAGAGTCGTACACGATTTTCAAACCTCGGTTCTAACTCATGGCGCTGCTGCAAGTCGCCGATTTGTTCATAAGTTTCGGAGGGATAAAGGCGCTGTCCGGGGTCAACCTCTCTTTAAAGGAAAACGAGATCCTGACAGTGATAGGTCCCAATGGCTCGGGTAAGACAACCCTATTCAACTGTATCTCGGGCATATATCGCCCCACTGCGGGAGAGATCACGTTCAATGGGGAGAACATTGTCGGGGTCTCTCCCGGCCGCATCGCAGAGCGAGGCATCGCCCGTACCTTCCAGAATCTCCGGTTGTTTATGCACATGGATGTGGTGGACAACCTTATGCTTGGCCGCCATGTCCGATTTCGCCGCAACCCCTTGCATGCGTTTCTTCGCATGCGTCGGGAGGAGATACGACATCGAGAAGTAGTCGAAGAGCTGATTGATTTTCTCGATCTCCAGGCTTACCGCCACCTGCTTGTGGGGGACTGCCCATACGGCGTCCAAAAGAGGGTCGAAATAGGAAGGGCCTTGGCCACGGAACCTAAGCTGCTGCTTTTGGACGAGCCCATAGCAGGTCTTACCTCTGAAGAAAAAGAGGAATCCGCGTACCGTATTACCGAAATCAGGGGTCGGTTCAAGACAGCTATATTGCTCGTAGAGCACGATCTCAGAATCGCTTCAAAGCTGGCCGATAGGATGATCGCCTTCGACTTGGGGCTCAAGATTGCCGAGGGAAAGCCAGAAGAAGTCCAGCGGCATCCGCAGGTCGTGCAGTCGTATCTGGGGGAGGGATAGGGATGACGGAAACAAAAGACTCTGACGCCCTCCTGAAGATCGAGGGCATCGAAACCCTCTATTTCGACAGGATATACGCCTTACACGGCCTCTCCCTCAAGGTAAGACAGGGTGAAATATTCACAGTTTTGGGGCCCAACGGCGCTGGAAAAACCACGCTTCTCAAAACCATCGCCGGTCTGCTCAAAGACCAGCCCAAGAAAGGTTTGATCGAATTCCAGGGCAAAAAGATCCATCGATTGGCGCCGGAAAAGATTTCAGGCCTTGGCATAGTGTATGTGCCTGAGGATCGGGGGCTTTTCCGGGAGCTTTCTGTGTGGGAGAATCTGGAACTCGGCTGCTGGGGCCGCAGAGAGCGGGACGCGAAGCAGGACATGGAAAGGGTGTACGGGCTCTTTCCCATCCTGAAGACCCGTCGTGATCAACAGGCGGAAACTCTTTCCGGCGGCGAACAGCAGATGTTGGCAATCGCGAGAGCGTTGCTCAGGCGACCGACCCTTTTGATGCTCGATGAGCCATCCCTCGGCTTGGCGCCCATGGTCGCCCGTACGGTGTACGATGCGCTGCTCCAGGTCAGCAAAGGCGGGACGACGATTCTCCTTGTGGAACAAAACGCCCGTCTCGCCCTGAGCATCGCCCATTATGGCTACATTATGGAAAGCGGCAGAATTGTCCTTGAAGGGACGGCACAAGAGCTGTCCCAGAACGAGGACGTACAAGAGCTTTATCTCGGATTGGGTGGGGAAGCGGCCGCGTCTCCCAAAGGCTGGCGTCTGTATAAGAAGAGAAGGAGATGGTGATGGCAGAGGCGCCTTCAACCTTTCCAGAACTATTTTTCAGGCAAGTGGCGCTCAAAGGCGACGCCACGGCGTTAAGGCATAAAGAGTACGGCATCTGGAAGCGAATTTCCTGGCGCCAGTATGGAAACATGGTCGTCGAGGTTGCCGCCGGTCTCCTCGCCTTTGGGCTTGCGAGAGGAGACAAGGTCGCCATCCTGGGCGACAATTGCCCCGAGTGGCTTGTGTGTCACATTGCAACGATGACGGTGGGCGGCGTCACGTGCGGCGTCTATCCCACCTCTGCACCGGAGCAGATCGCCTATGTGGTGGGACACTCTGAGTCGAAAATTTTGTTCGTCGAAAACGAAGAACAGGTTGACAAAGTCCTCCAAATCTTACCCGACCTCAAAGTAACCACCACGGTTGTATGGGATCCAAAGGGACTATGGGGCTTCAGCCACCCAGGTATCATCTTTTATGAAGAGTTCTTAGAAAAGGCTCGAGAAAAACTACGAAATGAGCCAGGCTGTGTGGAAAAAGCCCTCAAGCAGGTTCAGCCTGATGACACGGCTATGATCATCTACACGTCTGGAACCACAGGCCGTCCAAAAGGTGCTATGATATCCCACCGAAACATCCTTGGAATCACCGAAAGTTTCATGTCGGTTAATCAGGCCACCGACCAAGATGAAATGGTCTCATACCTCCCTTTGGCCCACATCTACGAAAATCTCATGTCCCTTTTTCAAGCGGTGTGGGCTGGCGGTACTGTCAATTTCGTGGAAAGCATGGATACCTTGGCGCAAAATCTACGCGAGGTGTCGCCGACCATCTTTGCCAGCGTACCCCGAATTTGGGAAAAATTTGCCTCCATGATCGAGATACGCATGTCAGACTCCACTCCCCTGAAGAAGGCGCTTTACCGGTTGAGCGTGTTGGTGGGGATGAAATATGTCCGAACTCAGAAAGGTGCTGGTGCTCGCTTCTTATGGTCTCTTGCTTACTGGCCCCTCTACTGGTTGGTGCTATGCCACCTCAAGCGGCAGCTCGGCTTTGAACGCATCCGATGGGCAGTATGCGCCGCCGCGCCGGCTTCGCCGGAGCTTTTTGAATACTACAACGCCCTCGGAATCCCCTTGCGTGAAGGTTATGGACAAACGGAATCGACAGGGGTCATTGCGCTGCAAAGAATAGACCGGCCTCGTTGGGGGTATGTGGGTGAGCCCATCGACAACATGGAGATTAAGATTGCGGACGACGGAGAAATCCTTGTGAAGGGAGTGGGAGTCTTTCAGGGGTATTTCAAGGATCCGGAGTTGACTTCCTCCACGGTGGTGGACGGCTGGCTCTACACCGGTGACGTCGGCGCCATGGAGGATGGTTTTCTCAAAATCCTCGACCGCAAGAAAGACATCCTCATTACCGCAGGCGGAAAGAATATTACCCCTGCGTTCATCGAGAACAAGCTCAAGTTCAGTCCATATATTCAGGACGCGGTC
>CAYRVH010000059.1:0-6097 GCA_964427855.1 uncultured Syntrophaceae bacterium | reverse complement strand
AAAGACGAAGATACCTCGTCGCACTGATATTGATAGATGAGGACAATGTCACGAAGTACGCCCAAGACAACCGCATCCCATTCACCACCTTTGCTGACCTTACCAAGAATCCGGAGATCAACAAACTCATAGAACAAGAGGTTTCCAAGGTTAACAAAACCCTGTCCCAGGTTGAGAGCATCAAGAAATTCGCGCTCTTGCCAAGACGCTTTTACGAGGAAGACGGCGACGTCACGCCGACGAAAAAGGTGAAGAGGCGATTTTTGGAAAAACGCTACGCCGATTTGATCGAATCCCTGTACAAGAACTGAGCAAGGATAATGGATTTAATTGAGAGCTATCGTGAGGAACTGCAGCTGGTTCGAAAGACCTGGACCAGGATCTGGATCAGCGGAATTGTGATCGCGCTGGCGATCCTCCCATGGTGGGCGCCGGAGCACATTGCCTACCTCGCCGCCATAATCTGCATCTATGCAATCGGCGTCCAAGGTCAGAATCTGCTCATAGGCTATACGGGTCAAATTTCTTTTGGTCAGGCGGGTTTTCTTGCCATCGGCGCATATACGTTCGGCCATTTGTCTCGGTGGGGAATCCCCTGGCCTGTCGCCCTCATGTGCGCAGGATTCGTTGCCAGCCTTTTTGGCATTATTGTTGGATTTCCCTCGCTGCGGCTGAAAGGTCCATATTTGGCTATTGCCACAATGGGATTCGGCATTGCCGTGTACCAGACATTTGCGAACTCCGAACTACTTTCGGGGGGACGCATGGGGCTTACCATCGCCAAGTTAGAGCCATTTTGGGGCATCTCTAAGGTGACGTTCAATTACTATTTTAATTTCGTCATCGCGTTGGTGTTCACCCTTTTGTCATACAACATCATATCATCGTATATGGGGCGCGCCTTCATCGCCATCCGCGACAACGACATTGCCGCAGAGGTCATCGGCGTAAACCTTACGAATTACAAGCTCCTGTCTTTTGCCATAAGCTCTTTTTACACCGGCGTACAAGGGGCTCTATACGCTCAATTTTTGGGATTCCTTGAACCCAACATGTTCACCTTCATGGAATCAATTACGATTTTCGTGGCAGTCATCATCGGCGGTCTTGCATCAGTGGAGGGCGCCGTCATGGGAGCTGCGTTCGTCATACTCGTGCCGCACGTATTCAGCTCATTCAAGGAGATGGTTCCAGTGGTGTTCGGAATAACCATCCTGGTGGTGTTGATATTTGAACCCATGGGACTCGCTGGACGATGGCTCAAGACCCGCCTTTACTTCCGCAACTGGCCTTTCCGATAAAAAGGCCCCAAAGAGGGAACTGTTGAATGGACCAGCTACTTCAATACACGGTCTCGGGGTTGGCGACGGGCAGCGTGTATTCCCTTGTCGCTATTGGACTGGTGGTAATCTATCGCTCGACCCGTATCCTCAATTTTGCCCACGGAGACATCGCGACAGTCGGAACCTTTGTCGCCTTTGCCCTTTTGGTAAGACAGATTCCCTTCGGTGTGTCGGCCGTGCTGGCGATCATGGCTGGGGCTGTCCTGGCAATGTTGTTTTATTTCGTGATCCTGGTACCCGCCCAGCGCCGAGATGCGACGCAGCTTGGTCAGATAATATTAACATTGGGCTTGGGGCTCATCCTGCAGGGACTGGTGCTCTATTTCGGCGGTACAGAACCAAATTCCTTCCCCTTTCCCCTGTCAGAGTTCACCCTGTACCACGTTGGGTCCATGAGCATCAGCCAGTTGAGCCTCGGGACGCTGGTGATAAGCCTTTTGGTATCCTGCCTCTTTTATCTTCTGGTTCAAAAGACCAAGATCGGGCTGGCCATGAGGGCGACCTCGGAAAATCTTCCTGCGGCCCAAACCTTAGGCATTCCCACGAGGCGAGTTTTGGCCTTTTCATGGGGGCTCGCTGCCGGCTTAGGCGTCTTGGCTGGTCTTTTTCTTGCACCGGCGCTCCTGATTGATCCCTTCTTCATGCTGGAACCATTCCTCAAAGGGTTTGCCGCTGCCATCCTCGGAGGCCTCAACAGCCTCCCTGGCGCCATTGTTGGTGGACTTATACTGGGGGTTGCAGAGGCTCTGGCCGGCGGCTTTCTCTCAATCGCCTTCAAAAATACGTTAGCGTTCATTATTATTATTGTGGTACTGCTGGTGCGGCCCGAAGGGCTGCTGGGAGAGGAATTCAAGGAGCGCGTGTAACGAGCGTCCGGCTTGATTTGATTGCAGAAAGGTGAGAGAGAGCTCTCGGCCTGACACATCTGTCCACAACAGATGTCTCGTGAGGTTTTCTTATGAAAGGCAACGAGGTGTGGGAAGCGCAATGACAGAAAAAAACCTCCTTCAGCTCTTGGAAACTACCGCAACGAGACTGGGGGTTGAGATACGGTACGAAAACCTGATGCTGCCCTGCGGAAGAACACAGGGAGGATACTGCAAGTTTGAAGGGACGCCGCTTATCATCATAGACAAAAAGCTATCCCAGCGAAGAAAAATCGCCATAATTGCAAAGGGACTTCGACGCATAGATGTGGGAAGCATCTTCGTCCCTCCTGCTGTGCGCCGCGTCCTTGACATGAATCAATCATAGTCCTGCCATACATTCCCCGAGGCAAGGAAGAGGAGGTTTCCTCAAAATCATTTTTTTATGCCCAACCAGCGGCCACTCGAGTCGTTTCTCCTTTCTTTTCCTGGAGGTCTCCACGGTGAAGCTTCTAGTGACGGCGGTCTGTATAACCCTTGTCCTAGCCCCGGTTTTTTCCCCGTGGGGCGCTGAACCTCAGAAAAAACTCATATCTGTCTCCCTCCTCCCCCAATGGATCCCGCAAGCGCAATTTGCAGGCTACATGGTAGCCTTGGAGAAAGGTTTTTACCGAGACGTGGGGATCGATCTCACGCTCATGCAAGGAGGCCCTGGTATGCCGCCGTTGGAAGCGCTGGCATCGGGCAAGGCGACGTTCGCCACCTGTTGGCTCTCCAACGCAATACAAGAACGTGCTGCGGGCAAAAGGATCGTTTGTGTTGCCCAGATAATTCAGCGCTCCTCGCTTATGCTGGTGGCCAAGCCACACATAAAGGTCCCGGCCGATCTGAACGGCAGGAAAGTCGCGCTGTGGGCCGGGCACTTCTACTTGCAGCCCATGACCTTTTTCCGCAAGCATGGCATCACGGTTGAGGTCATCCCCAATTATTCTTCAGACACATTGTTCCTCAAAGGCGCCGTGGATGCGATGGCTGCTATGTGGTACAACGAGTATCATGCGATACTCAACAGCGGCATCAATCCAGACGACCTGACGGTGTTTTTCATGCATGAATCCGATCGGAATTTCCCCGAGGACGGACTCTATACCATGGAAGAAACATACAATTCCGACCCACAGATGTGCAGAGACTTTGTCGCGGCGTCTCTTCGAGGCTGGGAATGGGCCTTCGATCACCAGGAAGAGGCGCTGGATATTGTCATGACCTACGCCGAGGCCGCGCATACGGGTACAAACAGATCACACCAGCGCTGGATGCTCCAAAGAATGAAAGACCTCATTTTGTCTTCCAAGCCCACGTCTCATTTCGGAAAATTGGACCCCAAAGACTATGAGTATGTCGGGCATACACTCAAAGAATACCATTTCTTAGAAAAGGTCCCGGTCTTCGAAGATTTTTATCGGGGAACGCCATGACTAAGGTATTTCAAAGCAGCGTGAAGCTCAAGATAACGTTGCTTGTGTGGCTCGGTAGTCTGCTGGTGCTTGGAATAGTGCTGTTCTATAGCTACGAACAAACGCGCAGAATCATACTCGATGAGGCAGAAAAGACCGCTCGAGGTGTGACGTTGGCAGCGGCAAATAAAGTGGAACAGGAGTTCAGAGCGGTTGAAAAAGTGGCGCTCGATCTTGCCCGTACAATCGAAATGCTCCAGCCGAACCAAGAGCTTTTGCTGAAGCTGCTTCGCGATGCAGTAGTACGCAACTATGAAATATTTGGCTCTTGTGCGGCGTTTGCATCCGAAGCCTTTTTGCCAGAGATCAAAGCCTTCGCACCCTATTATTACAAGGCTGCGAGTGGTCTGCAGTACGAACAGCTAGGGTCTAACACCTACAATTATTTCCAGAAAGATTGGTATCACCTCCCTGAAGTGCTGGGCAAACCGGTATGGACGCCTCCTTATTTCGATGAAGGGGGCGGCAACATCCTTATGACGACGTATGCGACGCCGATTTTTCGGTCTGTAGAAAACGCCTCCCCTGACAGCCCTGAGGCAAAGAAGTTTTGGGCGGTGGTAACTGCCGATGTCTCGCTGGAATGGCTCAACCAAATCGTGGAATCCATTCCGGTAGGACAAACAGGCTACTGCTTTATCATCTCGGACACGGGGACGTTTGTTGCACACAAAAATCCTGCATTAGTCATGCGTGAGTCGATTTTCAGCCTCGCTGAGGAGCGGAATAGTCAAAAATGGCGAGATGTCGGGAGGGCAATGATACGCGAACCGCTGGGTTTTGTGGACCTCGGCACTGAACTTCGCGAAGGAGCGGCGTATCTGGCATACGCACGGATTACTTCACCAGGGTGGGTGATCGGAGCGGTTTTCCCCAAATCTGAGCTTCTTTCGGAACTGGTGAAGCTCCACAGGATGACGCTGGTGATGGGCATCGGAGGCGTTACCTTGCTGCTCTTGGCTAGCTTTCTTGTGGCCCGATCCATCGCGAGGCCGTTGCGCAGCATGGCAGCGGCTACGGACAAAATAGCCGCCGGCGATCTCGACATCGATCTCTCCCACATAAAAAGCACGGACGAAGTCGGGCAGCTCGCGCAGGCGTTGACGCACATGGCGGGGAGCCTCAAAGAGCGAGATTTCATTCGGGATACTTTCGGGCGGTACCTGACCAAAGAAGTCGTTAACCGTTTGTTGGAATCCAAAGATGGGCTGCGACTCGGGGGCGAAAGTCGTGAACTGTCCATGATCATGTCAGACCTCCGCGGGTTTACCGCTATGACCTCCACCATGAGGCCTGAGCAGGTTATCACCTTCTTGAATCGCTATCTAGGTAAAATGGTTGATATTCTGATGGAGTTTCGGGGTACCATCGACGAGATTATAGGGGATGGAATCCTCGCTTTCTTCGGCGCGCCCGAGCCTCTCCAAGACCATCCAGCCCGCGCTGTGGCATGCGCGGTAAAGATGCAGCTTGCCATGAATGAGATCAACGCGCTAAACAAATTAGATGGACTGCCGCATCTGGAGATGGGCGTCGCGGTAAACACGGGCACCGTTGTCGTAGGAAATATTGGCTCCGAGAAGCGCTCAAAATACGGCGCCGTAGGTTCTCAGGTTAATTTTACAGGCAGAATGGAATCCTTCACCGTGGGCGGCCAGATCCTGGTGAGCAAGGCGACTTACGGACGGCTGGAGGACGTCTTGGTCGTGCGTAGTATCCTACAGGTGGAAATGAAAGGGGTTCCGGGCCTTGTTGACCTCTACGACGTCAGAGGTATAAGGGGCGATTATAACTTGCTCTTGCCGGAGAGGGATGCCGAGCGGGTTGAACTCCCACAAGGGATCACAGTCCACATAGACACCTTGGATCAAAAGATTGTGTCAAGCGCGGAGGCCACCGGTAGAATCATAAGCGTTTCGCCTACATCGGCTATGCTCATCATGCAGCGTGAAATTAGACAGTGGGATGACCTTAGACTGCGTCTGATCAAGGAAGTTCACCAGCCGGTCAGCGGGGATATCTATGCCAAGGCTGTCGAAGTCGCAAAGATCGAAGACGGCTATCGGGCTGTCGTACGTTTCACCTCCTTGTCGCCAGAAGTGTACGCCGTCTTCAGAGAGGCCACTAGTAACAGTTCTCGAAAGTAATGTCGGATTTGTTTGACGGCTCTTCAATATATCCATAAGAGCTGAGATTGCTTCGTCACCTTCGGCTCCTCGCAATGACAAGAGAAGGGTCCAGTTGTCATTGCGAGCGAAGCGAAGCAATCTCGTGAGAAATTGTGAGAGTCGGTATATGTCATTTCGAAGGAGCCTTGCGACTGAGAAATCTTCACGACGCGCCAAGATTTCTCGCTTCGCTCGAAACGACA
>CAYRVH010000058.1:10446-19663 GCA_964427855.1 uncultured Syntrophaceae bacterium | reverse complement strand
ATTTTGAGGCCCTTTCTGAAATCAGGAGTGGAATACATGCAGTCCTCCGAGCTTGTTGAGCGGCGCCGGGGATGGATCTCAAGGCAGCGGCTCAAATGAATCCTACTGACAATATAAGATTTTTAGTTTATATTAATCAGTTGACTAAAATCAAGTCCTTGGGCATTCGTGACAATATGACCGGCCCGTCCGTGTTCATGACGACGAGGCTTTCAAGTCTCACCCCCCCAACTCCATCAATGTAAATCCCGGGCTCGATGGTCAATATCATGCCCTCCTCCACCACGTCTCGGCCCCTCGGAGTGACCCACGGCGGCTCATGGACCTCAAGGCCTACTCCATGCCCGAGACCGTGAACAAAGTGTTTACCAAAACCGGCGTCCGCAATGCATTTTCGTGCAACTTCGTCCACGGCGCGCACTGCAACGCCCACGCGCAAGCTCTCTATGGCCCTCAGTTGCGCTTCACGGACAACCTCGTGCATCGTTTGTTGTAGCGGCGTAGGAGACAAAGCGACGACGCAGGTCACTGTTTCATCGGAACTGTATCCGTCCAGGGTGCAGCCAAAGTCGAGGATTGTCAAATCGCCGGGAAGGATCACCTTGGTGGTAGGAACGGCGTGCGGCAATGCGCTCCTTGCGCCCGAGGCAACAATGGTGGGAAAAGACGGGCTGTCGGCGCCCAGAATCCGAAACAGGAGCTCCAGTTTGCCCGCTATCTCCAGCTCCGTTTTACCCGCCAAACCCTCTTCTACAACTCGGCGACAAGCTTCAGAGGCAATCTCTGCAGCCTTCTTGACGCGCTCTATCTCTGAAGGCGTCTTGCGAATACGAAAGTGGTCTAAAAACTTCTTGTCCAGGGGGCGCAGGACAAGTTTCGGTACCTTGCGCGAGAGGCTGGTTATCAACTCATGGGTGATTCGGGACGGCTCAATGGCAAGGCGATAGAGCCCCCGAGCAACCAGCAGCCGCGCCAATGCGGCTGTCTTGTCCCTTGTGATATGGAGTTTGAAGTCGGGCGCTTCCTGCTCCGCCTGAAGCTTGTATCGTCCGTCCGTGATCAAATGACGTTCGACCGGCGTAATCACCGCCGCCCCGTCGGACCCTCTGAACCCCGTGACGTATTTGAGATTGGAGGATACAAGATGTTCCGAAGAATTAATTAAGACCGCATCCAGACGCTTTCGCTGGATATACTTTGCCAGTCGTTCAAGCCCGTGGGTCATGGGAGCACCTCTTGTTGGGCCCTGAGGTTCTCCACATTCTTGAGCCATTTTCGCAGAACAAAAAGGGCCGTCTTTCTTTTTTTACCAGCTTTCGCCCGGTTGAGAAGATCGTTCAGATCATGGTCCGTAGGATCACGCTGCTGCAATCTCTCAAACACTTCGATGGCGAGATCGAAATGCCCCTGAGCGAGGAATTGTTTGCCCATGGCCAAGGTTACTGGCAGGACGTCTGAAGAAACGAACCCGGATCCGTGATCTTGGTGCATTCCTTCGTCCTCCGGCGCCGTTGGAATCGTCAGCGACCGTAACTGCCGCATGGAAGAGTCTCCGGAGGCAGATGCCCCCCCGTGCGTACGGCTTGCGCTGAGGGACGCCAAGTGGCTGTCCACAGAATCCAGGACTTTTGTCAAAATTTCGAAAAGGGTTTTATACCGGATAGAGTCGTGGACATCACCTTTCTCGAGAAACGCATCGGCAAGCAGATCGACAAATTGAGCTCCTCGTCTGTAATCTGCACCCAACGCCGCCAATACATCCAGGCAGGAGTCAATATTGCCTTGTTCGAGAAGCATCTTGGCGCGGGTGATTTCACTGAAAAATTCCAATGCGCCTCCCCATGGCACAGAGATGCGAAGGGTGTACAAACAAAAGAGGCGTTGCCGGACGGCCACAGCTCCCAGCCAACGCCTCGTGATTAGTATCCATCGGAATATAAAATCTTTTCAGCTCAGCCTCTACCGCCAAGCGCCGCTTTGGTTTTTGCGAGGGCCAGCTTGTCCATATACCGTTTGTGTTTCTCTGGATCTGCTGCTGGGTCTATTTGAGCTATCTCCTTTTCTAGGGAACTCACCTCGGCAGCGGCCTCGGCAGGATCGATTTCTTCGCTGCCGTAGGCCTCGTCCACGAGGATTGTCATGGAATCTTTCAGCACTTCGCAAAAACCCGATCCCACGACAAATTTGTGGAACGTGTTATTCTCGAGGTATGAGAGGACGCCAGGTTTGATAAACGTCAAGAGTGGAGTATGTCCGATGAGTACACCAAATTCTCCCATAATTCCTGGCGCGATAACCTCTTCCACCTCTTTGTTGAACACCACACCTTTAGGGGTGACTAGTTCGACTTTAAACTTTTCGGCCATGAATCTCTCCTCACTAAGCGGCTGCGCTTGCGAGTTTCTCTGCCTTGGCCCTTACCTCGCTCAGGTCGCCGACCATGTAAAACGCCTGCTCGGGTATATCGTCACATCTACCTTCGACAATCTCCTTGAACCCGGCGACCGTATCTTGGATCTTCACATACTTTCCGGGCGTCCCCGTAAATTCTTGAGCGACAAAGAACGGTTGCGAGAGGAATCGCTGTATTTTTCTGGCTCTGGCCACCACCAGTTTGTCGTCTTCGGACAATTCGTCCATTCCCAGAATGGCGATAATGTCTTGGAGGTCTTTGTATCTCTGGAGGACCAACTGGACTTGTCGAGCTACCCGATAATGCTCCTCGCCCAGTACTCGTGGGTCGAGGATGCGGGACGTCGAATCGAGAGGGTCCACGGCCGGATAAATTCCAAGCTCGGCCACCTGGCGAGACAACACCACCGTTCCATCGAGGTGCGCGAACGTGGTTGCGGGAGCAGGGTCTGTCAAGTCGTCCGCAGGCACGTAGATGCATTCCACAGCGGTGATGGAACCGTTTTTGGTCGAGCAGATCCTTTCCTGCAATTCTCCCATGTCTGTACCAAGCGTAGGCTGATAACCGACCGCTGAAGGCATTCGCCCGAGGAGCGCCGACACCTCCGAACCCGCCTGTGTGAACCGAAAGATGTTGTCGATAAAGAGCATGACGTCAAGCCCCTGCTCATCGCGGAAATATTCCGCGACGGTCAGGGCGGTCAAGGCTACCCTCGCCCGTGCGCCAGGCGGTTCGTTCATTTGCCCGTAAATCAGCGCCGCACGATCGATGACACGCTCTCCTTCGGGCTTCTTCTGCCCCGGCAACACCCCTCCCATTTCGAGGTAAAGGTCGTTGCCTTCTCTCGAGCGCTCGCCAACGCCTGCAAACACTGATGTTCCGCCGAATTGTTTGGCGATGTTGTTGATAATCTCCATCATGAAGACCGTCTTGCCCACGCCAGCGCCGCCGAAGAATCCGATCTTGCCCCCCCTCATGAACGGGGCGATAAGATCGACTACTTTAATGCCTGTTTCTTGAATGGATATTTGCGTCACTTGCTCTTCGAAGGAAGGCGCAGGCTTGTGAATTGGTCTGGTTTCCTCGGTGACTATGGGGCCTCCTTCGTCCACAGGACGACCGACCACATTCATGATCCTGCCGAGGACTCCCTTACCCACAGGCACCTTTATGGGCGCGCCTGTATCTTTCACCTTCATCCCGCGCACGAGCCCGTCCGTGCTATCCATGGCGATAGTCCTCACCGTGTTGTCGCCAAGATGTTGAGCGACTTCGACCACAAGGTTATCCGGCTGGTCGCTGATGGCTGGATTTGTAATGAGCAGGCAGTTGTATATTGCCGGCAAACAGTGTTCTGGGAACTCCACGTCAACGACGGGACCGATTACTTGAACAATTTTTCCCTCATTCATATTAGGATGTCCTCCTGAAACCATTTTCGAATGGTCTTATATACCTCACCTACCATGATGGGATTTAGCCTTTGAGGGCTTCTGCGCCGCCGACTATTTCCATCAATTCCGTGGTAATGCTCTCCTGCCGCATACGGTTGGCTTTTAGAGTGAGTTTGTAGATCATCTCTTCCGCATTGGAGGTGGCCGCTTCCATCGCCGTCATTCGAGCACCGTGTTCGCTCGCCACCGAATCCAGGAGACCTGTATAGACCTGAACCTGAACGTATCGAGGCAGGATTTCCCTCAGCAACTCTTCTTCCGAGGGCTCGTACAGATATTCTCTTCTCCTTTTCCCACTCTCTTCCGGAGCTATAGGGAGCAGTTTCCTGAGAGTAGCGATTTGGGTAACCGCGGTCTTGAAGCTGTTGTAGAGCAGGTACACTTCCTGATACTCGCCGGAGACAAATTTCTCGGTTGCCGCATCCACTACTTGACCTGCCAGCTCAAAGCTCACTTTGTTCATGACATTGACGAATCTATCGACGATCGCCACTTTTCGTCTGCGAAAATAGTCGTTTCCCTTGCGGCCGACATTAATGAGGTCCACCTCGATGCCCTTGTCTCGCATCTCTCGGATAAATGCTTCGGCTCTACGGTTGAGGTTGACGTTAAACGCGCCGCAAAGTCCCCTATCCGCCGTGATTTCGATCAACAGGATTTTCTTGGGCGTCGTCACCGTCAGCATGGGATGAACACCGGGATTGGTTCTTGCAGCCAAGGACTGGAGCACCTCTCTCATTTTGTCAGCGAAGGGACGAGCCGATTTAATCGCCTCTTCAGCCCGCCGCAGCTTCGCTGCGGCCACCATTTTCATGGCATTTGTTATCTTTTGCGTGTTTTTGACGCTTGCAATGCGTTTGCGTATGTCGCGGAGGCTTGCCATATTGACCTCTGTGTTTCGAAATATACGAGATTTCTTGGATCTCCGGGATCGCTGTGAGAGAAAGACCCGTTAGACTATTGACAGCGCCGGCGGATTGAACACTCCCTTGAACTCCTGCAATATCTGTTTCATTTTTGCCTCTAGATCGCCGGAAATGACCTTCTTCTCTTTGATCTCCTGCAGCACCTCTGGGTGACTGGATTCAAGATAGCTCAAATATTGTCTCTCGTATTCGGCCAGGGCCCTGACATCGTATTCATCCACAAAACCGTTGGTAGCTGCAAAAATGATGGCGACTTGTTTTTCCACGGGCATCGGTTCGTACTGAGGCTGTTTCAATATCTCTACCAATCGCGTTCCTCGGGCGAGCTGAGCCTGGGTCACTTTGTCGAGGTCTGAGCCAAACTGCGCAAAGGCTTCCAGTTCCCTGAATTGCGCCAAGTCAAGACGCAGGGACCCTGCCACTTGCTTCATGGCCTTCACCTGGGCATTTCCGCCGACGCGGGAAACACTCAGCCCGACATTCACTGCGGGTCGGACGCCTGAATAGAAGAGGTCTGTAGAGAGGAAAATCTGTCCATCTGTAATGGAGATGACGTTCGTGGGAATGTACGCGGACACGTCGCCCGCCTGAGTCTCGATAATAGGGAGGGCGGTGAGACTGCCGCCGCCATGAGCGTCCCCTAACTTGGCTGCGCGCTCAAGAAGCCTCGAATGGAGATAAAAGACATCGCCCGGGAATGCTTCACGACCCGGCGGCCGACGCAGCAGCAGCGACAATTGCCGATATGCTACCGCTTGCTTGCTCAAGTCATCGTAAATGATGAGCGCGTGCTGCGCGTTATCTCTGTAGTATTCACCCATGGTGACGCCGGAATATGGGGCGATGTATTGCATGGGAGCGGGATCGGAGGCTGTTGCGGAAATGACCGTGGTGTATTCCATGGCGCCGAAGCGTTCAAGAGTTGCCACCACCTGCGCTACAGTGGATCTTTTTTGTCCCACCGCGACATATATGCACACAACGTCCCCGTCTTTTTGGTTGATGATGGTATCTACGGCGATGGCAGTCTTGCCTGTTTGTCGATCGCCGATGATGAGTTCGCGTTGACCGCGACCAATGGGAATCATAGAGTCGATAGCCTTGATGCCGGTCTGGAGAGGCTCCTTCACGGGCTGCCTCTTGATGATGCCGCGGGCCCCCCCCTCCACTACACGATACTCCGTGGCGTCAATTGGGCCTTTCCCATCGATGGGTTGGCCGATGGCGTTCACCACGCGACCCAGAAGCGCCTTGCCCACCGGCACCTGCACGATGCGATTGGTCCTTTTGACCGTATCGCCTTCTTTGATGTGCACGTCCTCTCCAAGGATGGCGGCACCAACGTTGTCGGCCTCGAGGTTCAACACCATGCCCATAATGTTGCCGGGAAACTCCAAGAGCTCCCCTGCCATGGCGTTTTGAAGGCCATGGAGTCGAGCGATGCCGTCGCCAACGCTGATGACCGTCCCGGTCTCGCTGACTTCCACTTTCTTGTCATAATCCTGGATCTGTTGCTTGATAATTTGGCTGATTTCTTCTGCTCTGATCTGCATTGTCCCTATCCCTTCAAGCTTTCTTTAAGCTGATTGAGCTGTGTGCGAATTGTCCCATCGAATACCATGTCTCCCACCTTTGCAACAAGCCCTCCAATGAGCGATGGATCCACCCTCTTGCTTACTAAGACCTTCTTATTGCTTATTTTTGAGAGCGTCTCGGTCACCCGGTGGAGGATGTCATCGCCCAAGGGTTCGGCACTGGTGACCTCACCCCGGGTTATGCCCTTAATCTCATCCACCTTTTCCCTGTAGGCTTTTTCGATCCCTGGCAACTGGTCGATGCGCTTGCGATCGATCAAGACGTTGACAAAGTTCATCACCATCGGGTCAGCGCCAATCTTCTTGAGTACCTCGTCTGCTATTAGTTTCTTATCCTCCTTGGTAAAGACCGGATTTAACAGAACCTCTCTCAGGTCGTGCGACTGTTCGACCAGCGCGCACAGATTCGCGAGGTCTTGGCCATAACGATCGAGCGCGTTCTTTTCCTCGCCGACCTCTACCAAAGCCTTTGCATAACGTTTTGCCAAAGTGGTATCTATCACTTCATACCCCCGACCTTTACGAGATAATCCTCGACAATTCGTTTCCGGTCATCTTCATTGATTCGCTCACGTATAAGGGCTTCTGCAAGTTGTACTGCCAGTTCCACCGCCTCGTTTTTCAACGCTATTTTCGCGTTACGGAGTTCTTGCTCAGCCGCGACTTTTGCCGACTCAACCATGGCGTTGGCCATGCGCTCCGCATTGGCGATCACCTTTTCTTTCTCTGTTTCAGCCGATTTTCGGAGTTCCCCCCGCATCTTTTCGAGTTCAGCTTCCATGCCGGCGAGTTTTGCTTTGTATTCTTCAATAGTGCGCTCGGCTTTGTTTCGCTGTTCTCTCGCCTCGTCAAGCTCTCTGGCTATTCGAGCCCGGCGTTCAGAGAAGAAGGTTCGCAGGGGTTTCTTGAGAACGTACACAAGAAGGATTAGGAGAGCCAATGTGTTTATGACGCGCCACAAAAGCATCCAAGCGTCCCATGGACTGGCGCCTTCAGCGTGGCCCGCCGCATACGCCACCGGCGCAATCACGCTTGTCAGGAGACAAACAGAGACTAGTATGAATCTCTTGATGTTCATCAGACAGCCCTCCCAAGGATTTTTTCCGAGATGGATTTGGCAAGGGGGGTCATGTCTGCCTTGAGCGTTTTCCTGACCTCTGACGCCTCGCTCTGGATTGACGCCCTCATTTCATCCACAATAGCGGATGCGCGGGCTCGAGCCTGGTCCAGAAGGTCAGCTTCCACCTTTTTGGCGTCAACCATGAGGTCAGCCTTTTCCTGGGCTGCCGTCTGCCTTGCGCGCGCCAGTTCTTCTTGATGCCTCCGCTCTTGATCCTCCACCTTCTTTTCCAGTTGCAACGCTTCATCCAAGTCTTTTTTAATTTTGGATTCGCGCTCCTGTATTTTTGCTTTGATGGGTTTGTATAAAACAGCGTTGAGAATAATCAGAAGAACCAGAAAATTGACGATTTGAACGAAAAGGGTGACGTTTACATTAATCACTGGCCTATTCTCCCGATTCAAAAAATGTGGTGATGCCCATGTGCGTGGCCTGTCTGGGGCCCAGGGCTTCTCACTCGCAACTACGTTTGTCTATAAGGATATTGTTCAGAATCCAAACTTAGAATGAGTGTGTAAAGTAACACCTGGGATGTCGAGTGTCAACATTTTTTCGTCCCAGGTGTACGTTTGTGGGCGGTTATCGAGTCTCTTTGTGAATGGCGGGCTTTTCTTCCTCTTGATCAGAGGCGGCTATTTCCTCATAAGGCGGCGGCCACGCCTGCGCGGATATCGCTTCAATAGATTCGTCTTCTACAATGACGTCCTCGTCCCTGGTCTGGAGGGAGGGAATCTCGGCTTGCACCGATGCCATACTGCACCTTCCCTCAAATATCACACCTTCTTCTACCACGAGACTTGGGGTGCGAATGTTGCCGTAAACCCGGGCAGGGGGATACAATTCGATGCGTTCTGTCGCGGTCAAATCTCCATGGACCTCTCCTGCGATTTTCAGCACGCTTGCGTGCACTTGGGCGTGAACTACGGAAGCGCTCCCAATGACGAGCGTCCCCCTGCTGATGATTTCGCCGTGAAAGGTACCGTCCAGGTGGACAACCCCTGAAAAGGACAATTTTCCTTCAAATTCCGTCTGGGATCCAAGAAACCCGGTCACTACGTCTGTCTTGGGTTTTCTGAAACGGAGCATGCGTCCTCCTGTATGCAAGGGCATTCGCTGACTGCCGCATCGAGAGCCGACCGGACTCTGCATACCATAGAGTGGCAGGGCGTTCAAGGCATTATTCCAAAAATTGCCATACTTTTCGTAATTTTCTTCGTACTAATATACAAATCGCCGCATGCTTACATTCGCCAAGATTGAAATGGCAAGAAACGAGGAGAGGAGAGACGAGCCCCCGTAGCTCAAGAAGCTGAGCGGCACTCCTACGACGGGGAGCAATCCTGTTACCATGCCGACATTAATTGTCACGTGCCAAAAAATCATGGCCACGCAGCCAAAGGCCATCAACGCGCCGAAATTGTCACGCGCTTTACCGGATATTGTCAATCCGCGTAGCATGACCCCGCTGAAAAGCAAAAGAACGATCAGACAGCCGACAAAACCCCATTCTTCTGCCAAAACCGCGAACACAAAATCCGTGTGTTTGACGGGGAGAAACATAAGTTGGTTTTGGGTACCCTGGAGAAAACCTTTTCCAAAGACGCCCCCTGAACCTATTGCGATTTGGGACTGAATGATATGATATCCGGCACCCACAGGATCATATTCAGGATTCAAAAAGGTGAGAATCCGCTTCTTCTGGTAATCCA
>CAYRVH010000058.1:9401-10430 GCA_964427855.1 uncultured Syntrophaceae bacterium | reverse complement strand
ATGTTCGCCAAGAAAATAGGCAATAGGGGCCAGCGTCAGCGCCGCGCCAGCGAGCCAAAGCAGGGTCCTTTTCTCTATGCCGATAAACGCGACCATGGAGACAGCCACAAGGATTGTCACGGCGGCAGTGCCTAAATCTGGTTGGATGAGTACGAGTGCAACGGGCAACAGAGTCAACACAAAAGGGTTGGTCAGGTCGCGAAATGTCAAGCCGCCGAGCCCAGCCTTGTCATGAAAATAACGGGCCAACACCACAATAATGGCCAGTTTCGCGAATTCTGACGGCTGCAGACGCATCAAGCCCAGGTCTATCCATCTCCGAGAGCCAGAGGTCGCCCGCCCGAAAGACCACACGATAACCAGCATTAGCAACACAAACATATAAAACCAGATCCCCCAGTGCTCGAAAAGCTTGTAGTCAAAGAGGAGCAGGCACGCGGCAATGAGGATGCCTAAACTGATCCACGTGAGTTGCCGGATCACGAAGGATTTCCCGAGGTTTCCCATGGGCGCGGTTGCGCTGTAAATCAGCATCACCCCTATTGCACTGAGCATCAGACTCAGAACAACAAGCTGCCATTCATAGAGCACTGATGCGGCGTGGGTCGTATAGGGAGGGGGCGGACCTGTTTCCATGAAATGTTTCCTCGAGATCAGTGTTCAGCGTTGCGGTTTGGGTATCTCGTCTAATATCCGTGGAAATCTTCGAACCATCGAAGATCGTCTGCGGCACGCGTTGCGAAGTTGACGGTTATTTTAGTTCTTTGTTTTTGCACTGGGTCGGAACGGTCAACTTACCTACGCGTTAGTCTTTGGGCGCCCCCGGGTCTCTTATCCCGTAATATCTACAGAGAATTTTTCGGGCTATGGGCGCCGCTGTGGCGCCGCCTCCTCCGCCATGCTCGACGACCACAGCTAACGCTATTTTTTTAGGTTTGTCATCAACAAACGCCACGAATATCGCGTGGGTGCGCTCATGATAGGGGATTTGATCCGGCGAGAGGGTTTGATCCCGCGTGCTGATCACCT
>CAYRVH010000058.1:0-9371 GCA_964427855.1 uncultured Syntrophaceae bacterium | reverse complement strand
AACCCTGGAATAAAGGCCTTTCTGCCCGTACCCCGCTTGTCCTGCACCGCATGCATCATAGCGGTCCGGATCAGTTCACGATGCTCGTCGCTCAGGGGCAAAAGCCACCGCGCCACGGGAGAATGTTCATATATGACTTCGCCGTTCGAAGACGTTATTCTGTTGACAATCGCGGGCCTCATAACCCTTCCGCCATTAGCGAAGGCCGCAACCACGACAGCGAGTTGTATAGGAGTCGCCACCAAGAAACCTTGACCTATGGCAATGGACACTGTTTCGCCATCTTTGATCGGTTCACCATACGTGCGCATTTTCCAGCTATTTGTGGGGACGAGTCCTGGTAATTCTTGGGGGAGAGAGACTCCGGACGGCTTGCCAAGGCCGAACAGGGCAGCCCACTTAGCCATGCGATCCGCGCCGAGACGGCGCCCCGCTTCGTAAAAATACACATCGCACGATTCCACGATGGCGTTGTGGAGGTTCATGTTGCCATGCCCATAACGGTTCCAGCACCGGAACACGATACCGCCCACGTCCAGCTCCCCATTACAGAGAAATTTTCTTTCGAGGTTTATGATTCTTTCGGAAAGGGCTGCGGCAGCGGTCACTATTTTGAACGTGCTGCCAGGAGAGTAAAGACCTCTTATAGCTCTGTTTTCCAAGGGGTGTAAGGGATCGGTGTTAAGGTTTTTCCAGTCTTTTTCACTGATGGAAGGGGAAAAGACGTTGAGATCGAAACCTGGTTTGCTCACGATGGCAAGTATGCGTCCGGTATCAGGATCAATGGCCACCACAGAGCCCGCTCTGTGCAGAAAAATGCTTTCTACGTATTTCTGAAAGGATGAATCGACGGTCAAGAGAATGTCTGCCCCCTTGCGTGGAGGATTCCGCACGATCTCGGTTAGTTGCCTCCCTTTTGCGTCTATCTCGATGCGTTCCCATCCCTCCTCCCCCTTTAGGTAGGGTTCATATTCTTTCTCCAGGCCTGATTTCCCGACATAGTCGCCTATGCGATATCCCGCTTTGGCTGACATAAGCAATTCGTCGGGATTCACCTCTCCGACGGATCCGATCACATGACACAGGGTATCACCAAGTGGATATGAGCGATAGGGTTTCACCTCCACGGCGACTCCCCTCAAACCTGCGGTGAGAGATTGAAGCAAAGACGCCTGCTCAAAACTGAGATTTTTTTTCAGAGGATACGTGGTAAAGCGAGGAAGAGATCTGCTCTTTTCGATCAGAGCCCGCATCTTCTCCTGAGGGATTCCGGCCGCAACGGAACATCGTTGAATCAATTCTCCAGGGTTATCAAGTTCTTGTGCAACCACCGAGAATTGGAAGCCCGATCTGTTTTCAGCGAGCACTTGTCCGTTGCAGTCCAAGATGCTTCCTCGAGGCGCCGGAAGACGGATAAGCCGCACCATGTTTTTCCGCGACTTTTCATCATAAGATTCTCCCCTTAAGACCTGGAGTCTCCACAGGTTTATACACAATAGCGCCATAGTGGCAATTATTACCGCGCCGGCAATCCTGGCGCGGTTCGAGAACGCGTTGCCGACTATCCTCAAGCCCGGCAGGTCTTTCATCGATGAAGCCCTGAGAGACTGGAGGGTCGTTCCACCCAAAGCCTATCCAGTAGAGGCATGACCACGGTGGCTAGCAAGCCGGTAAAAACCCCCTTGGCGAAGACCGACAGCGCAAGAGCAGGGCCCAAAGCAAACGGCCCAGCCATGTAGCGACTGGCCAGGATCGAAATGCCGCCCAAAATGCACACCACAAAGACAGCGAGGAAGCGAGCGCCGTGGGTTTCAAGGTCGGTGGTTGCGTCAAGATATCCGCACCCAAGAAAGGAGACGCAGTAAAGGAATGCGAATAGACCTGTAGGGGCTCCTGAAAGGCTGTCCGCCAAAAGACCCGCGGAAAAGGAGAAAAGAACACCCTCGTTGAAGCCAAATCTCGTCGACGCCCAGATGACAATGATTAGGACGATGTCGGGCTTGGCAATGGGATTGGACAGAAAAATTTGAGTCATCGTCTGAAAAAACAACGCTATCGCAGCCATCAGGAGGCCAAAAAGATACGCCTTCAATGTCTTTCATCCGTCCACGACTGAACATCGAAGCCGCCTCGGTTCGACAATATCACAACAACTTGATCTAAGGCGGCAAAATCGACACCGGGCGTGACAAGAGCCTCGAGAAACAACCCTTGTTCACCCATCCGGATTGCATGTATTTTTCCTACCGGGAGTCCTGATGGAAACACGCCATCCAGACCGGAGGTAATGACTTCGTCTCCTTCTCGCACCTGCGCCCGAGGGTTCAAATACCTCAGCGCGCACCCCCCTTCAAATGCGCCTCTCAGTACGCCCCTGTCTCGTGTTCGAGCGACGCGACAGTCAACTGCAAGGGCCGAATCAGTGATCAACAAGACCTGGGCCATGTTGGTTGCGCTGCGCGATATTCGCCCCACCAAACCTTCCGTGGCGGCGACCGGCATACCCGCAAACACCCCGTCATCCGTACCCTTGTCGATGAAAAAGGTTCGGAACCAGCCGGACGCGTCTTCTCCGATGATCTGGGCAACCAAGGACGGCTGCTCGAGACTGGTTTTTATGTCCAATAGTTTCTTGAGTCGATTATTTTCGACCTCTCGAGTAGCAAGGTCGGCCTTTTCGCGTCTGAGGCGACGCAATTCTTCTTTGAGCTGTTGGTTTTCCTGTTGGACTCCCACAAGATACACGTAGCTATTCCACAGGCTGGCGGCCTTGTTCTTGAGGCCGGAAAACGCCTGTTCCAGGGGGCGGAATATGCGATATACCACAGCCTCTACGGTCCCTATCTCAGATTTCTTCCCATACGAAAAAATCATCACCAGACTGAGGCCCAACAACACGACTACGAGTGCAACATCGCGAATGGAGCGAGGCATTATCGAGAGCTTTCAATCATTCACTCTAAGAGGGTGCTAATCCTTGATGAGTATGTCTTTTAACTCGCTGAAATGTTCAAACACTGCGCCGGAGCCCGCCACAACTGTGGAAAGAGGATCATCCGCCACAATAACGGGGAGGCTCGTCTCTCTGCGAATGACCTCATCAAGATTTCTGAGGAGTGAGCCGCCGCCGGTCAGCACGATACCATTGTCAACGATGTCTGCAGCCAGTTCGGGAGGCGAGAGCTCCAACGCGGTTCGAATGGTTTCCACAATTGCCCTGACCGGAGCGGCGATGGCGTCGGTGACTTCATGAGATCTGAGGGCGATAACCTTTGGGACGCCTGCGATAAGGTCTCTGCCCTTCACTTCGATTACAGATTCTTCGCTTTCGTAACAAGCGCTTCCGATAAGCATCTTTATCATTTCGGCAGTTCGCTCGCCAATGAGCAGGCTGTATTTCTGTTTTACGTATCTCATGATGGCTAAATCAATCTTGTCCCCCGCTACTCTCAAGGATTTTGAGTAGACAATATCTGACATGGAAATCACTGCGACCTCAGTGGTGCCTCCCCCGATATCAACTATCATGTTGCTGGTCGGCTCCGTGATGGGGAGGTTCGCGCCGAGCGCCGCAGCTATGGGCTCTTCCACGAGATACACCTTGCGGGCCCCAGCGCTTTCCGCCGCCTCTCTGACCGCCCTCATCTCGACCTGCGTCACCCCCGAGGGGACGCATATCACGATGCGGGGTTTGACGAGAAACCGCCGACGATGAATCTTGTAAATAAAATGTTTGAGCATCGCCTCTGTGACTTCGAAATCTGCGATCACCCCGTCTTTCATAGGACGCATGGCCTTGATGTTATCCGGCGTACGACCGAGCATTTTTTTTGCGTCAGCCCCAACCGCAACAATACGCGGTCCGCGACGTAGGTCGGTTTTTACCGCAACCACTGAAGGCTCCGATAAGACGACCCCTTGCCCGCGCACATATACCAGGGTGTTTGCCGTACCCAGGTCTATGGCCATGTCGTTAGAAAAGAAACCTGAAATCGCGTCCAGGAACATCCGCGTGAACCTTCGTCGTGAGGCGCCTTAAAAGGATGGCTCTTGAGACACCTTATCAGAAGCCCCCCGGGGGGACAAGAGCGCTTGCGTCAAGGCGATTGCGGTTTGCCGGAGCTATACATATAGCCAACACCAGGAACGGTCAGGATCAGGCGCGGTTGACTCACGTCGTCTTCGATTTTTTGTCTCAAGTGCTGGACATGCACGTCGATGGCCCTACTGTCTTCGTAGATGCGCCCATCCGGCCACACTGCGCGGCGAATCTCTTTTCTTGTCAAAGCCCGCTCTGAATTTTTTGCAAGAAACGCGAGCAGTTCGAATTCTCTTCTCGTGAGTTCTATTTCCTTGCCTGATTTGCATACCTTTTTTCTCGCGGTATCTATGGTGAGTTCGCCGGTGTGCATTACTGCTGGTCCCGCTTCGACTCGACCTGTAACCCTCCTCAGACAAGCTCTAATCCTTGCAGCCAGCTCCAGGTAATCGAACGGCTTCACCATGTAATCGTCCGCGCCGCACTCAAGGCCAAGGACTTTATCTGTCACCCTGTCACGGGCGGTGAGCATGATAATGGGCACCTGAGAATAAGTTCGAAGAGACCGGCACACATGCAGCCCGTCTGTGTCGGGCAGAGAAAGATCCAAAATAATGAGGTCCGGGAACGTCTTGTTGGCAACTTCAAGCGCCTCTCGGCCGGTGCACGCAGTGATTACTCTGTAACCGTCCAATTCGAGATTGTCCCTCAATATGGTGCAAATGTCAGGGTCGTCGTCAACCAGAAGTATGCAGTCGCCGTTCATGAACATCTCCGATAGGGATGGAAAAAACAAACGTGCTGCCCGAGCCAGGGCAGCTCTCTACCCATATCCTTCCTCCATGAGCCTCGACAATCCCTTTGCAAATGGCCAAACCTATACCTGCTGATCCTTTGTGTAGGGGAGCATCATCGTCATCCGGCACCTGAAAAAATTTCTTGAAAATCGCCTCGTGGAATCGCGGGTCGATCCCCGGCCCTTGATCTGAGATTGACACTGAGACGCTGCCGTCTTTTACTTGCGCAGCGACTACAATTTCACCTCCGTCGGGAGAATAGCGTACCGCATTTGAGAGTATATTGGACAACACCTGATATAGTCTTTCGTGGTCGAACGGGAATCGGATTTCCTGTTTCGCCTCGGCGCGCAGGACAAGGCTTCTTGCCGCCGCTTCGACCTGCTGAGAACAAATCGCTTCTTTCAGGACCTCATTCAAGCACTCTTCCTTCATCTTCAAGTCGAATTGTCCTGCTTCAATGCGAGAGTAATCGAGGAAATCCAGCACCGACCTCATCAGGTGCTCAGTATTCCTCTTGATGATATCCAGGTAAACCGGTTCGCAGGTTCCCTCTTTTCGATGCATGAGATCCGCCGCGCCTTTTATGCTGGTAAGCGGGGTCCGCAATTCATGCGATATGCTGGAAAAAAAATCCGATTTGGCTTTGTTCAACCGTTCAAGTTCTTGGTTGGCGGCCTTCAGTCTCTTGTTTGTCTCCGTGAGGTCTTTGGTGGCTTCAGCAATTTTCTTTTCGAGATCTTGATGATAATTTTGCATTTTCTCATTGAGGGTCGTGCACAGATCCGAGATTTCCTTCAATTCGTCCCCGCCACGTCCCTGGATGTCTCCGATCTCGCACGTCGTCAATCGACTCATTGTCTCTCGTATTTCCGCGATGCGCTTGAACACCAAAAATCGAGAAGAAAAGACCAGGAGCCCCAGCAGAGAGCCGCCCGTGAGCGCTCCGACGGCCAGGAGTATGGACTGGTTGCGCGCAGCGGAATCAATGGCCTTGTCCATGGGTATGAAAACGCTCAGACACCCTCCCACATCGCCTGAGGAATAGCCTTGCTGGGAGTGGCATTTCTGGCAGCTCTCGTTCACATATAACGGGGCGGCGTACCGGAGCACTGTCTGTCCTTTGACCCGTTCAGTTCTGAAAAACTCTCTATTTCTGCCCTCACGAAATTGCTTCAATGCTTCGGCTTCGAAATCATCAGGCGCGTTTTCCTGATTGAGTTGCGTGGAATTGGCGATACGAAATGAATAAAGACCGTCCTGGGACGCAAGCTCGGAAAGTTGTTTCGTCAGCACTGAGGGTGGAATGTTGACATATTTATTCCCATAGGGATCTGCGATTTCTTCCGGGTCCACCATATTCTGTCTATTTTTTTCTTCTTGTCTGCGCACCAACACTGGGCTGTTGCTGGACACCCACTGCCTGGTCAGCACGATCTGTTTGTGCAAAATCACAGCCTGTTTTTCCAGTTGCTCGCGGATAAGTCGATCTTGGTGATGAGCGAACCACAGGAATATAGATACAAAAATGATGGCTACCGCAGCGCCAGTGATCAAGAAGAATTTCAGAGACAGCTTCTGGGCAAAGACTGAAAACGCGGATTTGAACATTGGTTGCACCTGAGCGCATATGACTGGAATCTTTTTGTTATTATGATGCCGATAAAGCCAGGATTTTGCAACCCACAATTGAGCGCGCCGTCGGCTCCTACCAAGGATGGAACCCCAAACTTGCGGCGGCAAGGTGTTATGCAGCAACTCAAGCCCGCGCGGCCTTATGGCAAATGGATCCACGATTACACGCGGCAATCATCGATGTGTTTTTCCGACAAAATTTTACCGTATCTTTACAGGATTTTACAGCACATTTACTTGATTTTATGCGAAGTTACCTTCCTAGGGCCTTAGATGAGCCCCCCTTACATAACGCTGTGGTCAAACAATCGACTAGCTCCACTTCAATAGGACGTGGCGCTGTAATGAACGGCAAAGATTCATGTATCAATATGGGAGTTGGAACATGGCGAGACTAGTATTCGTGGCGGCGCTGATGTGGTTCGTGTACGAGGGGCCGGCTTTTGCTGCGGTGAAAGTCGATCCAAAACTCTATGGGGCGCCCGAAGGCCAAGTGTGTATCAAATGTCATGAACTGAAGACCCCCGGTCTTTATAAGCTATGGCGGTCCGGGCGCATGGGGCAGGCAGGCGTCAACTGCTACGACTGCCACCGTGCTGAGAAACAGACAGACAAAACCCCACAGGACCCAGACGGATTTGACCACAGGGGGTTTTGGATCGCGACCATTGTTTCTCCCAAAGACTGCTCCAGGTGTCACAAGGAGCAGTTTGAACAACAGCAGGGCTCCCATCACGCCAAAGGGGCTGACATTCTTAATTCTTCGGACAATTACCTTGGGTCCGTAGTGGCAGGACCGGCAGCGGTGAGTAGCGGATGCCGCCAATGCCACGGCTCGAATGTAAAGGTGCTTGCCAATGGCAAGTTGGACCCAACCACCTGGCCAAACACGGGCATAGGGCGAATTAATCCCGATGGGAGTAAAGGAAGTTGCGCCGCGTGCCATACAAGGCACCGGTTCTCTCGCGAACAAGCAAGAAGGCCAGACGCCTGTGGAAAGTGCCATCTAGGCCCTGATCATCCGCAAAAAGAGATATACGAGGAATCAAAACATGGCATCCTTTATCAGGCCTTCAGAGACAAGATGAATATGGACAAAGTCGAATGGGTGGTGGGACTCGATTATCAAGATACCGCCACGTGCGCCACTTGTCATATCAGTGCTACTCCCAACCAACCCACTACCCATGAAGTGGGCGCAAGAATCTCGTGGACACTGCGTCCACCGATCTCAAAGAAGCTTTCCCAATGGAAGGAGCGGCGTGACCGTATGCAGGACGTGTGCAAGCAATGCCACGGGGACCTCATGATTAACTCCTTTTACACGCAGTTTGACGATGTCGTTGCCCTTTACAATGACAAATTTGCCACGCCTGCGACGAATGTGCGCCAAAAGCTCATTGCACTAGGGAAACTGACCAAGGCTGACTTTGATGACAAACTCGATTGGACGTACTACGAACTGTGGCATCATGAGGGGAGACGCGCCCGCCATGGCGCAGCCATGATGGGTCCGGATTATGCCTGGTGGCATGGCCTGTATGAAGTAGCCCAACATTTCTACCTCAAGTTCCTGCCCGAAGTTGAACGGCTCATGGGCGGCAAGGACCAGGCTGCGCCCATTCTTAACGAATACGTCTTCAAGGATCCGCTCCATCGTTGGTACAAAGAGGGCATGAGCAAAGAAGATTTGCAGAGGATAGAAGCGTATTATCAACAAAGATACGGCGGCAAGGAAGCGAAATAGGGAAGATTGACTTCGCAGAGGTTGCGAGACGAGGGACGACTGATGAATTCATGGAAATGGACTTTGCTCTTAGTCCCCATCGTCCTCGGGATTCTGGGGCTGTGCTTGGAGGTAAGAAGCGAACTCACAGACTCCCAGCTCCAAGAAGACTCAGAGGCGGCGAAGGACATCCAGGCGCCAACGTCTGATAAGGAATTTCCCGTACCGGTTCGCCCCTTGCCCAAGACCATTACGCCGTGCCGCGCGTGCCACGGGCCGGAAAAGGATTTTCCCGTCAATTTCAAGAGACGAGAGGACCTTCTTGTCCACACAAACATACGGCTGAACCATGGCGGGATAAGGCTATGGTGCCTTGATTGCCACCATCCTGAGAACAGGAACCACTTGCTGCCGCTGAGCGACGGGAAAAACATCCCCTTTGAACAGTCGTATCTCTTGTGCGGAAAATGTCACGGCACCATTTATCGAGATTGGAGATACGGCATCCACGGGAAACGAACTGGCTTTTGGAATGGTACGAAAAACTATTATCTATGCGTCTCGTGCCACGACCCTCATGACCCCAGATTCAAACCTTTGGTTCCCATGCCTGCCCCGAAGAAGCCGTGGACTCCTCCGGATGTGCAAGCCAAGCGTTAAAGGTGCGGGAATGTCTGACGATAGCAAATCAAACATGAATCCAGGTCCAGAAAAAAAACCGGAACGCTTCGCCGCGGCCGAGGATGGGCATCCGGAAAGCTGTCTTATCGATCGGAGAGCATTCCTGGTCGCCACGGCCAGCGTGCTGGGCATGCTTGCCGTGAGCTCCTGCTCGTGGGAGGAGTTCGTACAAAACAACTTTCAAAGGATGACCAAAGAAGAACTCGAACATACCGTTGAGCGACTACGCAAGGAATACAAGGCAAAATACGGGAAAGACTTTGTCGTTGGTACGGAAGGTCCGTTGGATCACACCCTCTTCGGGTATGCGTTGGACGTTCAGAGGTGCATCGGCTGCCGCAAATGCGTGTACGCGTGCGTGGAGGAGAACAATCAGTCTCGAGATCCACAAATACACTACATTAGGGTTTTGCGGTTCAAAGACGGCGACATGGATCTCGAGCACTCGACGATTTATTACGACCCGGAGGAAGTACCGCAGGAAGGATACTAC
>CAYRVH010000057.1:18157-21144 GCA_964427855.1 uncultured Syntrophaceae bacterium | reverse complement strand
GACGCTCGACGAATATGTTGTCCCTCCACCGACCTTTTCCATCCATGCTGATGCGTATCCATGGCGACCCCAGAGGCGCGATAAATTCTTCCGACGTAAACTGCCTCCCCTGGTCTATATTGAAAATCTCAGGCACCCGATACAGCGTGACCGCTTCCTCAAGAGCCTCCAAGCAGTATGAAGTATCCAACGTATTCGACAGCCACCTATGCCAAGACTCGGCGGCTCGCCCAGTCCATAACCACCGTCAGAGAGCAGAATCTCCCTGCCCTAGGGACATGCTAACGGACAGCTTCGTCCAGATATTCCGCTAATGCCTCGCTGGTTGTCATTGGTATGCCGAGGGCTTCCTCCCACACGCGAGGAGACTCCATGCAGAGGTACACACGCGCCTGTGGGAGATGCGACCGGATGAACTGAAACAGCGCCCTGTAAATCTGGATGCGCCTTGCCGCATAAAGACGACACTTTCCGTCCAAGCCCCGTACAAACGCGTCATGGAAATAGGGGAGGGCCCCAAATCGGGAGCGGACTACCTCCTTGAGCTCTGGAACAAAACGCAGCACGCCCAGGGAGATCCACACAATATTTCGAGGATTGACGCGTGCTGCTATGGCCTGAATGGTACGAAAGTAAGAGGCCTCCCAATCGGGGCCGGGAATGATCGGATCAAAATGGAATCCCAATTTGTATCCTCTCTGCTCGACTTTATGAGCGGCATTGAGCCGTCTGCTCAGCGACGCGGAACCCAATTCTTCCTTTCTGACAATCTGTTCGGCATTGAGTGAAAAGCTGACGATGACGCGCCCCTTGGGATCGACGTCCAAAAGCCCCCCGATATGATCCGATTTGGTCTTCAATTCAAGGGTCGCGTTTTTAGTCCTAGAAAAAAAGGCGACCAGGTCCTTGGCGAGGTCGGTGAGAGGATCCAGGGCCAGCGAGTCGGTGAATTCCCCTGTGCATATCCGGTGAAACCGCTCTGAACGCCGTGTAAGATAGTCTGCCAGATCTGTGAAGAGTTCATCCCTGTTTACAAAGACGTCCAAAACGGGACTGTTCAGATAGGCCTGAAGAGCGCAATATGTGCAGTCCATGGGGCAGCCTTGCCCGAGGTGGAGGATCTGAAGATTACAGCAGACGTAGGAACGGGTTCCAGGGCATGGCCGTATAGCGCGACCCTTGTAACGCGTCAAGCGGAGAATCCTTTTCCCCCGCCTCCAAGGATCGGGTTGAAGTAAAAGGCCCCGCATGGCCCGGTCCACATCAGCCCCCTGCAAAACCCTGACCCGCTTTTGGTCAAGTTTTCCCAGTATATGATGCGTCAGGGGCTCATTCGCAACGTCTTGTGGAATCCAGACTTGTGTAATTCGGTAATCCATGCCCGAACTGCTCTCCTGCGCCGTCCTCAGGCTCTCATCAGGGGCCTAACAGTATGCTCAACAGAAATCTTTATGCCTTGGCGTCTGAGCGTATGGACGCCTTGCACTGCTGCGTCAGTTTACACGCTCACGCCGTTTCAAAAAAGGCAAATGGAACAAAATGCCCCTGTGAAATGGACAATCATTGTTGACAACGGTCTATGGTAATGATGAAATGCCTCGGCATACCCACGGAGCCAGGGCCACGGAGTATCCATGACGATCAGCGACATCATACGCATCCTCGCCGCCAAGATACTGGTCGCAAATCATGACCATGACCAAGAAATTCCCCGAGGAGGAGCGGCGGACCTCATGAGCGATGTGCTTGCTTTTGGCACCGAGGGGATGGTGCTCATGACCGGCCTCACCAATCCACAGGTCGTGCGAACCGCAGAGATGGCAGGAATCGATGTCATCGTATTCGTGAGGGACAAGATACCTCCGAGGGAAACCCTGGAACTCGCAGAAGATGCGGGAATAACCCTGATAAGTACTGCATATACCATGTACGAAGCCTGTGGCAGGCTTTACAAAGAAGGCCTCCCGGGAAGGGGACAAGTAAAAATCCAGGACAATACCTGGTAGCCCATAGGCTGCTCAGAATCATGGGCGCATCCGTCATTGGTGTGCAAAATGACCTGACAAGCGATTCTTCTTGCGGACGCGGGAACGCGACTGAAGGGCTCAAATGATGACAGGGGCGTCTGAGGCCAAGAGGAGAGGTTAATCGGCGATCCCCAAGGTCGTGAGGATGCTTCTTTTACCCGCAGGCCCCAAAGGTTTACGGTGGCATTATGGCGACTCAGGAAATCACTAAATTTGAAGAGCTGGTCTATACAACTCGAGTAGAACAGGTTATGGCAAAGAATGTCATCGTGTTGAGTCCCTCCATGACCACGGCGGAAGTGAAGAACCTCCTGCTTGCGAAGAGGATCTCGGGAGCCCCAGTGGTGCAAGACAATCGGGTCATAGGGATAGTGAGCATGAGCGACGTGATACGGGCAATTGAGGAGGGCAAAATAGAGGCGCCGGTTGAACTGAACATGACCTTCCCCGTCAAAACGGTTTTCAGGGATGCGTCCGTGATGGAGGCTATCAACTATCTGGGCAGGGAAAGGGGGCACTCCAGGCTTCCCGTGATTGATCACGAGGGCAATCTGGTTGGTATTGTGACGAACGGGACCATCATGAAGGCTCTGCTCCAAGAGATGGAGGTGAGTTTTCAAAAGAAAGAGGCAGAAAGGCTTCAGGCGTATAGAGCGAGCCACATCTTCCAGGATATTGCCTCTGATGATACGAGTCTCTGCTTAAGGTTCGTCGTTGATGACAAAGACTTTGACAACGCAGGAAAGGCCTCCAGTACGATCAAGAAATCACTCGTGAGACTGGGGGTCAAGCCGCCCATTGTGCGACGAGTATCCGTTGCGGTGTACGAAGCGGAAATGAATCTGGTGATTCATACGGACGTTGGCGGTGAGCTCCTTGTGGAGATCAGACCCGATAGGCTGAAGGTGTCCGCGGTGGACCACGGGCCGGGCATACCTGACCTGCAGCAGGTCTTACAAC
>CAYRVH010000057.1:1846-18142 GCA_964427855.1 uncultured Syntrophaceae bacterium | reverse complement strand
TCCACAATGGATCAGGGATATGGGATTTGGAGCGGGGATGGGCTTAGCCAATATCAAGCGTTGTTCGGATATGATGACGCTCCTGTCTGAGCCAGGCGGTGGCACGAGGCTCGAGATACTATTTAATTTCCAGGACGAAGCCGCGAGGGAAGGAAGTTCCCAAAAAACATCTTGACAAAAAGGGCCAAATTACGTTTAAGTACGTGGTCGCGGTTCCCAATAAGACTAGGGAACAATAGCCTGAACCTTCAGTAGATCAAAACATAAAGCCTTACGTGGAATCGAGATTGTGAAATGCGGTTCCCGGTAACCGCATCGGAGTGCATCAATGGTAAACTCGTATCTGCCATTGCTGGTCATCTTATTGATGTCCGCTTTCATTGGCTTGGTTATTATCGTCCTATCCGAATTGCTCTCCAAGAAAAATGTCACCCCGACCAAACTGATGCCGTATGAATGTGGGATGGATCCTATAGGCAGCGCTCGAAAACGTTTTTCTGTGCGCTTTTTCGTCTTAGGAATGCTCTTCATCGTCTTTGACATCGAGCTCATTTTCCTATTTCCCTGGGCCGCTATCTTTGAGCAGCTGAGGGTGTTCGGTTTCATTGAAATGCTCGTATTCGTGTTGGTGCTCCTGGTAGGATTGGTTTACGTGTGGAGAAAGGGTGCTCTCGAATGGGAATAGAAAACCACCTGAACGACACCGTCCATGTGACGAATTTAGAATGGTTTGTGAATTGGGCGAGGAAATCCTCCATGTGGCCTTTGGGTTTTGGCCTGGCCTGTTGCGCTCTGGAAATGATCGCCACGTTTGTAAGCAGATACGATCTTTCCAGATTCGGTATGGAAGTCGCAAGACCTTCTCCCAGGCATGCCGATCTCATGATCGTGTCCGGGACGGCTTCTAAGAAAATGATTCCCGCGGTCAGACGCATTTATGAACAAATGGCCGAACCCAAATGGGTCATCGCCATGGGCGCGTGCGCATGTACCGGCGGGATTTATAAGAACTATGCGGTGGTCCAAGGAATCGATCGTCATCTGCCCGTAGATGTCTATATCCCCGGATGTCCGCCCCGCCCCGAGGCTCTCCTCGATGGCATTCTCCAGTTGCATGCCAAGGTGATGAAAGAACAGTCCATTCGGAGGCCCAGGCTGACAAACGTCAAGGCTGTATAGCAAAATGAACCAGGAAGAAATTCTTAATAGGATGAAGGAACTCCTGCCCGAGGAGACAATCATCTCATCGGAGCTGTTTCGAGACCAGATGGTGATGATGGTCAAGTCTGAGCACATTCTGAAAGTGTGCGAAACGGCTAAGAATGATCCAGAACTGGCATTCGATTTTCTCTCATTCGTGGCGGGAGTTGATCGCTATCCCTCCATCCCGAGATTCGAAGTCGTCTATCAATTGTATTCCCTGAAGAAAAATCATCGCTTTCGGATTAAGTGTTTGTTGGAAGAGCCGACAGAGGGCTTGCCTCGAATAGACTCGGTGGCGGCCATCTGGCCGACCGCGGACTGGCACGAACGCGAGACAGCGGAAATGTTCGGCATCGTGTTCAATAATCACCCTGACCCCAGAAAACTGCTCTTACCCGATCACTGGAAAGTGTATCCCCTTCGGAAGGACTTTCCTCTGGAAGGGTCGGAAACCGAAACCCCTGATTTGCCGCATTAGGCGTATATCAAGGATGACCCTATGTTAGAACAGGCGCGCCTGACAAATACTGCTCGCGAAGAAATACTTGAACTCAACCTCGGACCGCATCACCCCAGCACGCACGGAGTATTCCGCGCGGTGGTGGAGCTGGACGGAGAAATTGTCGTCAACGTGACCCCACACCTCGGATATCTCCATCGAGGATTCGAGAAAACGTGCGAAAATAAGCACTATCATCAAGTGATTCCCTTGACAGAGCGTTGCGACTACATGGGGGCTTCCAGCAACTCCTTGGCATACTGCCTGTGCGTCGAGAAAATCATCGATGTCGAAGCGCCGGAGAGGGCTCAAGTCATTCGTGTGATTATGGCCGAGCTCTCACGAATTTTCAGCCATCTTTTCTGGTTGGGCACGCATGCCCATGATGTCGGCGCCATGACGCCGCTATTCTACACCCTCCGTGAACGAGAAGAGATCATGAATCTTTTCGAACTCGTGGCCGGAGGCCGCCTTATGCCGAACTATCTGCGGATCGGAGGGTTGAACAAGGACCTTGAAGTCGGTTTCTTGGAGAGATTGAAGGCATTCACCGCGACATTTGATGAACGCATCGACGACTACGAAACGCTCTTAACGAAGAACGCGATATACATGGATAGGACAAAGGGAGTAGGGGTCTTACCGCTGGAAGATGCCATAAATTTAGGCGCAAGTGGTCCCATGGCGCGGGCTTCGGGATTGGCGTGGGATATTAGAAAAGCCCAGCCGTACTGCGGGTACGACCAGTACGAGTTCGATATACCCGTAGAAACGGGGTGCGATGTCTATTCGAGATATCTCGTGCGAGTCCAAGAAATGCGTCAGAGCAACAGAATTCTCACACAAGCGATGCGAAAGCTTCCCGATGGGCCTATCATGGCGAGAAAAGCGGGTGCCATCTTTCCTCCTCAAGAGGAAATTTATACGAGAATGGAATCGTTGATTCACCATTTTATGTTGGTGGTCGAAGGCATGAAGCCTCCGGTCGGTGAATACTATCAGTGCATCGAGTCTCCTCGTGGAGAGCTGGGCTGCTACATCATAAGCGACGGCAGCGCAAATCCGATGAGGCTGAAGTGGCGAGCCCCCGCGTTTGTGAATCTTGAGTCTTTGGCCCTTATGAGTAGGGGACGTTTTTTCGCCGACTTGATCGCCATCCTCTCGAGTGTAGATATCGTTCTCGCCGAGGTTGACCGCTAGGCCCAAGGATTATTCTTATGAAACTCACTGATATTATCACTCAACTGGGGCTCGAAGTAAGGGCAGGCAAGGAAGCGGTCCATCGGGAGGTATTGGGCGGCTACGTCAGCGACCTTTTGAGCGACGTGATCGCCGGTGCAAAGGAAGGCGACCTATGGATCACACTCCAGGTGCACCAAAACACGGTGGCAGTCGCCTTTCTGAACAATCTTGCCGGCATAGTGATTGTTGGTGGAAGAGAGCCAGACCCAGAAACAATCAAGAAGGCCGAGGAGCAGCAAGTGCCTATCCTCGTGAGTAAGCTGAAAAGCTACGAGCTTGCTGGAAAGCTTTATGAAATGGGGCTCAGGAGATCAGAGACGTCTTAAGCAGGAATAGGGATAGTGGAGGAGAGAGGCGAGTTTCGACATTCCGAGGGCTGCCGTTAGGTCAGCATGGAAAGAATGACGGCGAGAAGAGCCTGTGAGTCTATGAGAATACTTATGGAGGTGCTCGAGTAGGTCTCAGAGAACTGAAACTTGACCTGCATGTCCACACCGTGCTGTCTCCTTGCACAGAATTAGGAGAAATGACCCCGAGGGCCATCGTGAAAACGGCTCTGATGAGGGGCTTGGATGTGATCGCAGTGTGCGATCACAACTCCGCAAGGAACGTGGCCGCAGCCATAAGGGCTGCGCGAACGACGAGCCTGAAAGTCATCCCGGGTGTGGAGATTACATCTGCAGAGGAGGTTCACATAGTCGGTCTATTCCCTGACGAGGCAGTTGCTGTCGCCGCCCAGGAAGAAATATACGCCCGATTGCCCGGAAAAAACGACGAAGAAGTGTTCGGGTATCAGGTCGTGGTTGATGAAGATGATTTTGTTGAAGACCTCGACCAGCACTTGTTGATTGGCGCCACCACCCTCTCGACCGAGCGCGTGGTGGAACTTATCCACAGCCTTCAAGGACTCGCAATCGCCTCGCACGTGGACCGGAAAGGATACGGCATTTTCAGTCAGCTTGGTTTTGTGCCTCCTGGTCTGGCTTTGGACGCGCTGGAAGCGTCGCGCCACGTCGACGCGGAGACGCTCAAAAAAATGTGGCCGCAGGCTGCTGATTATCCGCTGATCACAGCATCGGATGCCCATTACCTCGGGGACATAGGTTCGGCGTGGACTGTCGCTCGGATGTATGAGCCGTCCCTCAATGAGCTTCTTATGGCGCTTCGCGAACAGGAAGGGCGCCGCATCACGCAACTTTGCAGGGCGCCCGTAAATCATTAAGGGTCGGCGCAATTGGAAATGTTATGGATGTCGGTGTAAAAGACACGAAACGAGACCCCCATCATGGAGGATATATCCCTGCACATCCTCGACGTAGCCGAGAACGGGATAAGAGCCGGAGCAAATCTCGTTCAAATCGCCATCACAGAAGACGAACCACACGATGTGCTGGCCGTCACTATCCAGGATGACGGTCGCGGTATGGAGCCTGATTTCTTGAAAAGCGTGTTGGACCCGTTTGTGACTACTCGTACAACCCGCAAGGTGGGACTTGGGCTGTCCCTTTTTCAACAGTCGGCCATGGAAGCAGACGGCAACCTCAGCATTGAATCAAAAGTAGGGCAAGGAACAACAGTCAAGGTGACAATGCGTCATGGGCACATTGATAGGAAACCCCTTGGTAACATGATCGAAACCATGCTCACACTTATAGAGGGGAATCCTGACATCGACTTTGTGTACACCCACATCAAAAACGGAAAAGAATATGTCCTGGATACACGAAACATCAGACAAGAGCTCGAAGAAATACCGCTCAACTCCCCCGCGGTCGTCGCGCTTATTAAGCAAGACTTGCAAGCGGGGTTGCAGGAAATACAATAGCAAGATTACGCGCGCGATGGAGCAAAAATAAAGTGGAAGAACGTGACGCAATACTGAAAAAAAAGCCAGCCAGGACGGTCGAGGTCATACCACCGGAAGAACTGGAAAGACTCGAACCAATTATACGAAAGTATTACGGTAATCCTGGGTACCTCATCCCTGCGCTGAAGGAGGCCCAGGAGATGTTCGGTTATTTGCCGATGGAAGTGCAAAGAACACTTGCTTCGGGCTTAAAAATACCTGCTTCGCATGTGTATGGAGTGGTGACCTTTTACTCTTTTTTCACCATAAGCCCGCGGGGAAGGCACACCATCCGCTTGTGTTTGGGAACCGCCTGCTACGTGAAAGGCTCGAAGGAAATCCTCGAGAACATCATCCGGGAAGTTGGCATTAACGTGGGCGAAACGTCGCCGGATGGTCGTTTTACTCTGGAGGCGGTTCGATGTCTCGGCGCGTGTGGACTTGCTCCTGTGATGATGGTGGGCGAAGACACCCATGGGAATATCCATCCACCCGATACGATAAAGATTCTTGAAGGGTATCAATAGAGCTGGGAGGACCATAAGGATGTCGCGTGCTGACAAGACGCCGAACATCGTCTAGTCGCCTTTGCCCGTAATTGTTGACAGAGACATACTCTGGTCCCTTAGGAGAACATGCCCTACAAGGAGGGTTTAAAGTGGCAAAAATTTCCATAGAAGACCTCAAGAAAATCAAAGAACGAGAGAGAGCCAAAATGGTTCTCCGAGAGGGCCAATTTAGGGGAAAGATTACCGTCCACATGGGTACCTGCGGGATAGCAGCGGGGGCAAGAGAAATCATGACGGTGCTCCGAGACCTCATCGCCAAGGAAAACGCGATGGATATCATGCTCACGAATTCAGGTTGCGCCGGGCTTTGCGCGAAGGAACCGATGATCACAGTGGAACTCGCGGATCAACCTCCCGTCAAATACGTGCTTCTGGATAAGGAGAAAGCGACGCGTATCTTTGCAGAACACGTTATGGGCGGTAAGCCGGTGGAGGATTTTGCACTTGGTCGGGGCAGCGAGACAACTGCGGTCTGATGCCCAGTGGCATGCGACATGTGTAATCTCTCTCAAAAGAAAACGAGAAATGGTCATAAGTCAGTTTGTCATTCCCATGAAAATGGGAATCCAGAAATCTCCCTATGGATTCCCACTTTCGTGAGGATGACGTCATGGTGAGACAGGCACCCAATTCGTGATAAATTTGGAGAAATCCTATAGGTTCATGGAAGGCAGGGACTAGAATCAAACCCTGGAGACGAATATCATGACTGCGAGACCCGCATACCGGATGCAATTTATGATGTGCGCAGGAACCGGCTGCATGGCAAGCGGTTCTTTAGACGTTAAGATCGCCCTGGAACGAGAACTGACGAAAAGAAAACTTCAGGACGAAGTACAGATAGTAATGACGGGTTGCAATGGGTTTTGCGCCAATGGCCCGTTGGTGGTGGTATATCCCGACGGCATTTTCTATCAAAAAGTAAAGCCCGAGCACGCCCCGCTTATCGTCGAAGAACACGTTCTGAAAGGCAGGGTGGTCGAACAACTATTATTTAAGGAAGAAGCTGCGAAGGACAAGGTCCCGTTGCTGAAAGACATAGGTTTCTTCAGCCTCCAGCGGCTTATCGTGCTAAGGAACCGGGGTCTTATCGACGCAGAGAGCATAGACGAGTACATTGCCCGAGACGGCTATGCAGCATTGGCAAAAGCCCTGAAAGAAATGACCCCTGAGGACGTCATTGAGGAGGTCAAAAAGTCTGGCCTTCGAGGACGAGGCGGCGGGGGCTTTCCGACTGGGCTGAAATGGGAAGAATGTAGAAAATACGAGAGCTTCCCGAAGTACACCATCTGCAACGGCGACGAGGGAGATCCTGGGGCCTTCATGGACCGCTCTGTCATGGAAGGCGATCCACACTCCGTCCTGGAGGGCATGGCTATTTCAGCCTATGCCATCGGAGCGGAAAAAGGCTACATCTATGTTCGCGCAGAGTATCCGTTAGCCATCCAAAGGCTCCAAAAAGCGATCAACGACGCCCGAGACTACGGGCTGCTCGGAAACGACATATTAGGAACAGGCTTCAATTTTGACATCGAGATAGCGCCAGGCGCTGGGGCTTTCGTCTGCGGCGAATCAACAGCACTCATGTATTCCATCGAGGGAAAACGTGGGATGCCGCGTATTAAACCGCCGCGGAGCGCAGAAGCCGGTCTATGGAACCAGCCCACGAACCTCAACAATGTAGAGACTTTTGCCAATATTAACCCGATCATCCTCAACGGCGGCGAATGGTTCGCTTCTATTGGGACCGAAGGCAGCAAGGGGACCAAGGTATTCGCCCTGACGGGCGCCGTCGTAAACGTGGGACTTGTAGAGGTTCCCATGGGTACGACGCTCAAGAGCCTGATCTTCGATATCGGTGGAGGAATTGCCAAAAAGAGGAAATTCAAAGCCGCCCAGATTGGCGGCCCATCAGGCGGCTGTATTCCCACGGGCATGGAAGATGTTCAGATTGATTACGAGTCCCTCCAAGGCGCTGGCGCAATGATGGGGTCGGGGGGCGTGGTGGTGATGGACGATTCCACATGCATGGTGGATACCGCGAGGTTCTTCACCAACTTTTCAGTGGACGAGTCCTGTGGAAAGTGCATCCCGTGTCGAGAAGGCCTTAAAGTCATGTACGACAAGCTGACCGACATCGTAGAGGGTCGAGGTCAGGAAGGGGATGTGGAGTTCCTTATTGAACTGGGACACCATATCAACAGCACATCTCACTGCGGCCTGGGAAAGAGCGCAGCAAACCCCGTCCTCTCAACTATTCGATATTTTCGCGACGAGTATGACGCGCATATACGAGAGAAACACTGCCCGGCTCTGGTGTGTCCAGATTTGATCGATTTTGTGGTCATTGAGGAAAAATGCAAGATGTGCGGTATGTGCTACAGAAATTGCCCCTCGGGCGCCATCATATGGGAGAAGAAGAAGGTCGCAAAAATAGACAAGAATAAATGTACCAAGTGCCGAACGTGCATTATGAATTGCAAATTCGGGGCTATTCGATGAACGTTGGATTGAGCCTGACGTCGATGAGGCGCGAGACGCAAGGTTCACCCCATTATTAACCTTTTGCGAGTATGTTTCTATGGTTACCTTGACCATCGACGGTATCGAAGTGAGTGTCGAACGTGGAGCT
This sequence comes from uncultured Syntrophaceae bacterium, assembly GCA_964427855.1. Taxonomy (GTDB): domain Bacteria; phylum Desulfobacterota; class Desulfomonilia; order Desulfomonilales; family Desulfomonilaceae; genus JAUPKT01. The sequence continues at coordinate 10,151 of CAYRVH010000057.1, read as the reverse complement.
TCTATCCTGGAGGCCGCTCAAAAAGCTGGCGTGGAGATTCCCACCCTATGCCATGACAAAAGGCTTATTCCCTACGGGGCATGCCGCCTGTGCATGGTGGAAGTAACCCAGCGCGGTCGAACCCGCACCATGCCTGCCTGCTTTAACCCTGCCCGAGACGGCATGATAGTCGCGACACAGACGCCCAAACTGACCCAAGGCCGCCGCATGCAACTCATGCTCCTCTTGAGGTCGCACCCCCTGCTGTGTCCGAGCTGTGATGCAGCAGGCAACTGCAAACTCCAAGAGCTCGTTCATGAATATGAGATTGAAGAGCTCCCGTTTAACAGAGAAACGAGATATTTTTCCGTCGACAACGATTCGCACTTTATTCGATTCAATATGAACCTCTGCATTCGTTGTGGAATGTGTGTCCGGATCTGCGATGAGGTACAGGGTCAGCGGGAACTCAGTTTTATCAATCGAGGCATGCTCACCGAAGTGTCCACAGACTTTGGTAGGCCCTTAGACTGTGAATTCTGCGGACAGTGCGCAGATATCTGTCCAGTGGGGGCCATAAAATCCAAATGGTTGGTGGGTACCGGACGAGTATTCGAACTCAAGAAAACGACGACGACTTGCTCGTTTTGCAGTCTTGGGTGCAGCCTCACTTTAGGTCAGAAAGCTGGCAAAATCGTATGGGTCAGTTCGAGCCCGGGAAGTCCCAATGAGGGGAACCTGTGTGTCAAGGGCCGATACGGTTGGCCTTATGTGTATTCGGAACATCGACTGACAAAGCCCCTGATCAAAAAAGATGGACAGCTACAGGAAGTTGGATGGGATGAAGCGCTCAAGTTTGTCGGAGATGGATTCAGCCGCATAAAAAAGCAGTCTGGGCCGGGAAGTCTAGCCGCCTTGGGATCGGAGAGACTTACCAATGAAGAAGCGTACGTTTTCAACCGGTTTGTTCGAACCGTATTAGAGACGCCGCATCTCGATCATGCCGGAGGTTACGCATACAGATCACTCGTTGACGGGTTAGGACCTGCTCTTGGCTTCCCCGCCACGACGAATTCCATAAGAGAATTGCGAAAGGCGGAGGTGATTTTACTCCTAGGGGCCGACCTTCATGAAACGCATCCTGTAGCAAAAAATGAAGTGATTCTCGCCACGGGACGTCACAAAGCCCGTGCAATAGTCGTCGGTCCTATTCAAACAAAACTCACTGAGAGGCCTGGGATGTTCTTGCCTGTTCCTCCAGGTTCAGAATACGTGTTGGCTAATAGTATGCTCAATGTGATAATCGAGGAAGGTCTCTATGACAGGACTGCCCTGGACCTGCGAGCGGAGGGATTTGAGAAGCTGGTTGAATCCTTGAAAGCGTACTCGCCGGAACAAGTGGGGGAGAACCTTGGCCTGGCGCCCCATCGCATTCGAGAGGCTGCTCGCTCCTACGCGACGGCTCGCCGCGCAGCGATCGTGATGACAGCGGGGATGAATAGGTCTGGAAACGAGACACAAACAGCTCAGGCTGCCGCGAATCTGGCCCTGGTCACTGGACACATCGGGAAAGAGGCGAGCGGCATCTATGTCCTTGGAGAGAAGGCTAATGCACAGGGCGCCATAGACATGGGGCTTATGCCGGAATTGCTCCCCGGCGGAGCGTCGGTAGAGAGGCCGGCTGATAGAGAGCGGTTCGAGGCCGTGTGGGGCGGCCCGCTGCCTACGGAGAAAGGATTCTCTGCCCAAGAAATACTCCTCAAATGTTCATCGAAAGATATCAAAGGGCTGTATGTAGTGGGAGAAAACCCCGTCGATACCTATCCGGACAGACTAAAGACCGAGAATGCTTTAATTGCGTTGGATTTTCTCGTTGTGCAGGACCTTTTTCTCACAGCAACCGCGCGCATCGCGCATGCTGTGCTCCCTGTCGCCTCGTTTGTTGAGAAATCGGGTACTTTCACGAGCGCGGACAGACGCGTGCAGCGTCTCAGACCCAATGAGATCTCTGCTGCAGGGAAAACTGACTTGGAAATTTTTCTCGCTCTTGCAGCTTTAATGGGGAAGCCGTCGTTGACTTACAACGGGCCCGATCAGGTAATGAATGAAATCGCAACCTTAGTCGCTCCGTATGGAGGGATTACATACGATCGTATCGGGGACTACGGCATTTGCTGGCCGTGCGTGGATCCTGAAGATCCGGGGAAGGAGATCCTCTATGAAGGCGGGTTTCCTCAAGGCAAAGCCAAGCTCACGCCAGCCCCTCCAATATACCCCATCGAGGTAGGGGGAGCGGGATTCCGTCTCATAATCAGTACTCAAAAATTCCACTCTGGTTCCATGTCAGAACACAGTGCATCCCTTATGAGCGTGAGCCCAGAAGGTATAGCAGAGATGAATCCCCTAGATTTGAAAAATTTGGGCGTCAACGATGGAGCTGTGGTGAGGATTAGTAATTCTTACGGGATATCGGTCAAAATGAAAGTCAAGGCGTCGGATCGGGCTTTGCCAGGATACGTGATTGCGCCGCAACATTTCTCGTCCATCAAACTCAATGGCCTGACGAGATGGGAGACCCCCATCGTGAAAGTCCAGGTTGAACAAGCGTAGGTCAGCTAGAGGGTGGGTCTATGGAATTTGCCATACCTGTTATCGCTGTAATCGTGAAGGTGTTGATAGTCCTTGGGGCTGTGTTGACATTTGTAGCTTATTTGACGCTCATAGAAAGAAAAGTGCTGGGTTGGATTCAAGTCCGGATTGGGCCCAATCGGGTGGGGCCCTGGGGATTGCTTCAACCCCTTGCGGACGGCGCAAAACTGCTCCTGAAAGAGGAGATTACCGTTGCAAACGCAAACAAGCTCATCTATTTGATAGCTCCTTTGATCGTCGTGGTGTGCGCGCTCATACCCTTTGGGGTAATCCCATTCAGCAAAGGGTTGGGGTTGGAAAATGTGCTGGGACCGGTGGCTCAGAAATTCCATTTAGATCGAGGGGTTATATCAGACATCAACGTCGGAATCCTCTTTATATTCGGCGTCTCTTCCCTAGGAGTTTATGGGGTAATTCTGGGAGGATGGGCTTCCAACAGCAAATATTCGTTGCTTGGCGGGATCCGTGCAGGGGCCCAGATGATAAGCTACGAACTCGGCCTGAGTCTCGCAGTCCTGGGGGTTCTGCTCTTGGCAGGGACGCTGAGCTTGTGGGAAATAGTGGAAGCGCAGAGCTCTGTATTAAACTGGTACGTGTTTCGACAGCCGCTCGGTTTTCTCCTTTTCCTCATAGCGGGAAGCGCAGAAATTGCCCGAACCCCCTTTGATCTTATGGAATGCGAAAACGAACTGGTTGCAGGCTACCAGACAGAATACAGTTCCATGAAATTCGGACTGTTTTACCTCGGCGAATACGCGCATCTGCTGTTCCTGAGTAGCCTGGTGACGACGCTCTACTTCGGCGGGTGGCAAGGGCCGATTCTGCCGCCTGTCGTCTGGTTCCTGGCCAAGGTTTTTTTCTTCGTCTTTGTCTTTGTATGGATTCGTGGGACATATCCGAGGCTTCGCTATGATCGAGTGATGAGCTTCGGATGGAAGTTCCTTTTACCAGCGGGCATCTTCAACGTTATGGCTACGGCATTCGTATACACCCTTTGGCTGCAATACAAGGGCTGATGATCTCATGGGAGTCCCAAAAGAATGTGACAAAACAAGGCGCCGCTGGGTCGAACCATGCATGACAGAACGAAAATCTCGTGAGGAGCGGAGCATATGATTGTACCCCTCATTCAAGGCTTGAAATTAACACTCAAGTATTTTTTCTCGAAGAAAATCACCCTCCAATATCCAGAAGAGAAGTGGGATGTCGCTCCGCGATGGCGAGGCAGACATGTGCTGACTACGCATGCCTCTGGCAAAATAAAATGCGTCGCATGCATGCTGTGCGCTACTGTATGCCCAGCCAGCTGCATTAGCATTGAGGCAGCCGCCGAACCAGACAACAGAAAGTACCCTGAAAAATATTCCATCGACTTAGGACGCTGTATCTTTTGCGGATTCTGCGTCGAGGTGTGTCCTAAAGAGGCGATTATCATGAGTACCGCCTACGAGCTGTCAGAGTACAGCCGTGAGGACTTGATTCTCGATAAACAGAGACTTTTAGAGCCTCCGCAGCCGAGGTACGTTTCTCAGAAAAAAGCAGGATGAAAAAAGAAATTTAGCTGCGCCATAGAAAGTGGAGTTGTACATGGAATTAGCTCTGTTTTACATCATAGGAGCCGTGGTGGTTGCCTCAGCCCTTTGTGTCGTCTTTCTCGAGAGACCCATCCACAACGTCCTGTTCATGATCGTGACCATGATCGGTCTGGCCGGTTTGTTCATACTTCTTCGCGCAGAATTCATCGCCATGGTACAGTTGATCGTGTACGCAGGAGCAGTGATGGTCCTCTTCCTGTTCGTGATCATGCTCCTCAATCTCGAGCAAATACGAATCCCTGAGGATCCGTCCGTGTATAGGAAGTGGATAGGTGTGGGGTTTGCAGTGTTGCTCCTTCTTGTCGTGCTCCCTTTCGTGTGGGTTTTTAAGGTAGGAAAGGTTGGTACCTTGATGGCGGATAAGGCGCCGGAAATATCCAACACGGAGGTCCTGGGAAGAGAGCTGTTCACCACCTACCTGTTGCCTTTTGAGATTGCGTCCGTTCTTCTTCTCGCTGCAATCATCGGCGCGGTGGTATTGGCGAAACGGAGATCAGAAGAAAAGATGACGCATTAATGAACGAAATGCTTATTTCTTTAACTCAGGAAACGAAGAAATGATCACCCTCAATCACTATCTCGTGTTGTCTGCGGCGCTTTTTACCATTGGGGTCGGCGGCGTAATGTTCCGACGAAACCTCATTGTTATTCTGATGTCTTTGGAGCTCATGTTGAATTCGGTTAACCTTACCTTCATCGCATTGGCCCGGTATATGGAGTCGATTGAAGGACAGGTGATCGTGCTCTTCGTCATGGTCGTTGCTGCTGCCGAGGTGGCAGTAGGATTGGCCATCGCCGTCATGATCTTTCGACAAAAAGGCTCCATCAACGTCGATGATGTGAGCCTGATGCGCTGGTAAGGTTTGGAGTAGGTTCCGTAGTGTCTCCAATCGACAAGACCTGTTTTATTGTGATCTCAAGTGTGGGAGATGAGAATGACTGACCTCGTTTGGTTGGTGCCAGTTTTGCCCTTGTTAGGCTTTCTGGTCAACGGGCTGTTAGCACGGAGTTTGTCTGAGAAAACAATCGGATGGATAGGAACCGTGTCTGTCGGCGCTTCCTTCGTGGTCGCGCTGGCCATTTTTTTAGAGCTCCTTGGCCTACCGCCTCAAGCCAGGTCTCTGCAAAAAGTGGTATACACGTGGATATTCTCTGGGGAACTTCACGTACCTGTTGGATTCCTGGTGGATCCGCTGAGTGTGGTCATGATGCTGGTCGTCAGCGGGGTGGGGTGCATCATACACGCCTACTCTATCGGCTACATGCACGGAGAAGTGGGGTTTCGACGTTATTTCGCTTATTTGAATCTTTTCGTCTTCAACATGCTGATTCTTGTCAGCGCGAACAATTTTCTCCTGATGTTCGTGGGATGGGAAGGGGTCGGCCTGTGTTCTTATCTCCTCATTGGATACTACTACGAAAAGAAATCGGCATCTGATGCGGGGAAGAAAGCTTTTGTCGTCAACAGGGTCGGCGACTTCGGTTTTCTGCTCGGTCTTTTCCTCATTTTCTTGACGTTTGGAACCCTCAACTATTCAGATGTCTTTTCCGCTGCCCCGGAGAAGCTTTCCCAGGGAGGCGCTTTGGTGACTCTCATCACGCTGCTCCTGTTTGTGGGGGCAACGGGCAAGTCAGCGCAGATTCCTCTTTTTACCTGGTTGCCTGACGCCATGGAGGGCCCGACTCCTGTGAGCGCGCTGATCCATGCAGCTACCATGGTCACCGCCGGCGTGTACATGGTAGCCAGATGTAGCATCCTCTTCGCTATGGCGCCGATATCCCTTACTGTGGTCGCCGTCATCGGAGGCGCCACTGCCTTTTTTGCCGCCACCATAGGCATGACGCAATTCGATATAAAGCGTGTGCTGGCTTATTCCACCATCAGTCAACTGGGTTATATGTTTATGGCCTGCGGGGTCGGGGCGTTTGCCTCAGGTATTTTTCACCTCATGACCCATGCGTTTTTCAAGGCCCTCTTGTTCATGGCGGCTGGAAGCGTCATGCATGCAATGTCCGGTGAGCTTGACATGAGGAAAATGGGAAATCTAAGAACAAAGCTCCCCTACACTCATTGGACGTACTTGTTCGGCACGCTGGCCATAGCAGGACTGTTCCCGTTTGCCGGATTCTTTAGCAAAGATGAAATTCTCTACTATTCTTTTGAGCGCTCTCCTGTATTCTGGGTAATCGGCGCAACGGCAGCGGTTATCACCTCTTTCTATATGTTTCGCTCAGTTTTCATGACGTTTTATGGCGAGTCCCGCCTCGCTCCCGAAACCGCCCGTCATCTGCATGAATCCCCGCCCATCATGACCGTACCTTTGATGATCCTAGCATTCCTGTCGCTTGTTGGCGGCTTCGTGGGTATCCCCATATTCCCTGGACTGCATGTCTTTGGCGAATTTCTAGGGCCGGTTTTTGCGCCTGCCAAGACAATTATCGATCACGGCGGCCACCACGGCCATAACATAAATTTGGAATTGTTGCTCATTGGCGCCTCGCTCACGATAGCCGTTGTTGGCCTCATCATAGCCAAGAAAATGTACGTGGATGACACGTCGCTGCCTGACCGTGTCATAAAGGCTTTTCCTGGTCTGCACAACCTCATCTTTCACAAATATTGGGTGGACGAGGTTTACGATGTACTTTTCGTCAACTCCATCGTCAACTTTTCTCGGTTTCTCTGGAAATATTTTGATGACGCAGTGATCGACGGCATCGTAAATGGAATAGCAGGCTTGGTTCGAGGCTGGGGGACAGCGACGCGTTGGTTCCAGACAGGCCTCGTAAAAGACTATGCTTTGACCTTCTTGGTCGGCGTGTTAGTCGTCGTTGGATATCTTGTCCTGAAATAGGACATCGAGGAGTACCCTTCATGGAGAATGTCGGCTTCCCTTATCTAAGTTTCATCACGTTTGTCCCGCTTGCAGGAGTCATACTTTTGCTCTTCATGAACAGAACCTCGCACGAACTCCTCCGTCGAGTCGCCCTCCTGTTTATGGGTGTCGATTTTGTGGGGAGTCTGTTCGTCTATTTTCTCTTTGACTCCTCTTCAGCCGTCATGCAGCTTGTTGAAAACCATCCGTGGATACCGTCGTGGGGTATTTCCTACAAGCTGGGGGTGGATGGGATCAGTCTCTTCTTGGTTCTCCTCACCACCTTCCTGGGGCCTATAGTGGTCCTCGCGTCGTGGAAGGACATCACGACTCGCGTCAAGGAATTTCTCATTTGCCTGTTGTTCTTGCAGACTGGCATGGTGGGGGTGTTCGTCTCATTGGATCTGTTCCTATTCTATGTGTTTTGGGAAATCATGCTTATCCCCATGTATCTCCTCATCGGAGTGTGGGGCAATCCCGCGAGGAGACTTTACGCGGCCATAAAATTCGTCCTTTATACGATAGTAGGCAGCTTGCTCATGCTTGTTGCCATCTTGGCCCTGTATTTCGTGGCCGGCAAAGCGACTGGGACTTATACGTTTGACCTGCTCAAGCTTCAAGAGTTTCCCGTACCGCTGAACGCACAGTTTTGGATGTTTTTGGCATTTTTCTTGGCCTTTGCCATAAAGGTTCCCATGTTTCCATTTCATACATGGTTGCCGGACGCGCATACTGAAGCGCCCACTGTGGGCAGCGTGGTTCTGGCTGCCGTCCTCTTGAAAATGGGCACCTACGGATTCATCAGATTTGCAATCCCGCTCTTCCCCAACGCTGCCTACGACGCGGCATGGTGGATCTGTCTGCTCTCAGTGATTGGAATTATCTACGGAGCGTGGGTGGCCATGGTGCAAGTCGATGTGAAACGACTGGTGGCTTTTTCCAGCGTCAGTCATCTGGGATTCGTGATGTTGGGTATGTTCGCTATGACCATTCAGGGGCTCCAAGGCAGCCTCCTGCAGATGATCAACCACGGTTTGAGCACCGGCGCCTTGTTTCTTATTGTGGGAATGATTTACGAGCGCAGACACACGAGACTCATCGAAGAATTTGGCGGCATATCGAAAGTGATGCCGACGTTTGCGGTGTTCTTCATGATTTTCACCCTGTCGAGCGTAGGGTTGCCAGGGCTTAATGGCTTTGTGGGCG
>CAYRVH010000057.1:983-1830 GCA_964427855.1 uncultured Syntrophaceae bacterium | reverse complement strand
GTTGCTCGGCACATTCAAGGTGGAGGCGTTTAGGTGGTACGCCATATTTGCGGCTACTGGCGTCATTTTCGCCGCTGTGTACATGCTGTGGATGTTCCAGCGGGTGATGTTCGGCGAGGTCACCAACCCGAAGAATATAGGACTTTCTGACCTCGGGGGCCGGGAAGTGGCTGTTTTAACCCCGATACTTATCTTTGTCGTGTGGATCGGCGTCTATCCGAACACTTTTCTCAAGCCAATGGAACCTTCGCTAAAGAACTTCATTCAATTAGTCGAAAAAAAGAAAGCGACGGTGTTGGACAAAGAAAAAACGGCCTTGGAACCTGTTTATTCAGAGGCCTCTTTGTTGGCGAGTGTGCAGGCCAGAGGTGCCAGGTGAGCCAAACTTTTATGTTGCAATACAGATTCGCGATGGATGAGGAGCATTCTGGATGATCCAATTACCCGAGATCAATCTTGGCGGAATTTTGCCAGCACTTGTGTTGTGCGTAACCGGTATCATTGCCATGATTGCCGGGCTGTTCATGCGCAGAGGGGCAGCAACGCTGACGGCCCTGTTGGGCTTGGTTGGTACGCTGGTCGCTTTGTGGGTCAATAGCCCCATTAGGACGCTGAATAAGGTTGCGTTCTCTGGATTGATCGCGCTTGACGCGTTCTCATGGTATTTCAACCTGTTGATACTCGCGGCGGTGGGGCTGACCATACTCATGTCGGCGCGCTATCTCGTGGACGAAGAGCTCGATCTTTACGAATTTGTTGTGCTTCTCCTTTTCGCAGGCGCAGGCATGATGTTTATGGCCTGTGGCAACCACATTTTGGTAATTTTTGTGGGGCTGGAAACCCTCTC
>CAYRVH010000057.1:0-938 GCA_964427855.1 uncultured Syntrophaceae bacterium | reverse complement strand
ATTCTTCCAAATAACCTCAAGTCAAGTGAAGCGGCTCTAAAATACATTATCCTCGGGGCTTTTTCCAGCGGCATGTTCCTGTACGGGGCTGCGTTGCTCTATGGCGCCACGGGCTCGCTTTTGTTGACGACCATGACAAAACATCTTGTCCAAAGCGGGGGCTCGACCATGGCCACGCTGGGGATGGGACTTCTCTTGACCGGGTTCGCCTTCAAGGTTGCGGCTGTGCCATTCCATATGTGGACGCCGGACGTCTATGAAGGAGCGCCTGCCCCTATCACAGGCTTCATGTCGGTTGGCGTCAAAGCGGCCGCCTACGCTGCGTTCATGAGGGTGTTTTTCGCGGCGCTCCCAGTTTTTCAAGTCGACTGGTCCCAAGTATTATGGGGTCTTGCCGTGGCCACCATGATCCTCGGCAACATAGCAGCATTGGTGCAAGAAAACATCAAGCGGATGCTGGCGTATTCGAGTATTGCCCACGCTGGATACATTCTGATCGGGATGGTTGCAGGAACGGAGACTGGAACATCAGGCATCCTGTACTACCTTTTGGCCTATACATTTACCAACTTGGGGGCATTTACCATCGTCACGCTGGTAGGTCGCAAGGGTGAATCAAATGTGGCCATCGAGGATTACCGAGGTCTTGCACGAACTCACCCCATTCTCGCACTGTGCATGTCCGTGTTTCTCTTTTCCTTAGCGGGGATACCTCCCACCGCCGGTTTTGTCGGCAAGTTCACCATCTTCAGTGGGGCTGTGAATGCAGGCTATATTTGGCTGGTCATTATAGGGGTCCTCACCAGTGCAGCATCAGTGTTTTATTATTTTAGAGTAATCATGAAGATGTACATGGAGCCCCCAGAGCAAGAAGCGGAGGAAATGCGCTATGGACCCCTGACCTTCTTGTCTTTTGGTATTACTTCCGTGAGCGTGCT
>CAYRVH010000056.1:11673-21333 GCA_964427855.1 uncultured Syntrophaceae bacterium | reverse complement strand
ATGGATCAAATGGCCTATTATACAGGATTGATGGCCACCAACATGCCAGTCATGGCGCACAGCACCAGCCGCATAGCCGATACCGCGGTCAGGATGGACAAGAAAACCGACGAGATTTTTCAGAGTCTTGAAAAGAGAGCAACCGCTATTGACCGCAACATCGTCGGGACATCCCAGGATACTCTGGCCCAAAACAAGCAAATGATTAAAGAGTTGACCGGCATAAAGACTGAACTCGCCAAGATTACGGTATCCCTGCAGCAACCAAAAGAAAAAAACGCCTCAGTAGAGCCAGATGCGAGAAAAATGACTGACATGCAGCAAAAACTAAAGGATCTGGAAAAGCAGATCAATGAGTTGAGCGCAAAAGTCAAACAACTTGACAAAACCCCATAAGTAATGTCGATCTCGGGTAAAAAAACGGATTTCCGTTATGCTAAGGGAGGGAATAGCCCTGGGCGGCTAGTTGTCGCTTGATATCGTTCACGATCCGGCTCTGGTCAAACGAAACCCGTAAAGCCGTCTTGCGCACCATTTTGTTCCCCGCGTACATCAGCCGCCAGTACAGCTTGGGAATGGTGACAAATTTACCGAAAAAGCGGGCTATACCGGAGAGCTCCAAATACTTTTCGTCTATTCCGGAGATGATTTCAGGACATGAACGAGCCGCCTCGACCATCTGGTCGAGCGCCCGATCGAGGTCGAGCGATGGAGAAACATACCAGAGTTGCTGGAGAGGATCGCTTTGTGAGGACACAAAGCCCTCGCTCATGGCAATGTCCCAAAGCGTGGTCCCCGGATAGACCCGAACTCCGAGAAAAAAATTGATGGTGTAATAGGGGGGCCGCGTGTCCCGCACGAGATCTTCCACAATGAAATCAAGAGTCTCTTGCAGCGTCTGGTTCGTTTCCCCAGGTCCCCCGATGAGAAAATCCCAAAGCACAGTAAAATTGGTAGTACGGATAGCGTCAGCCGCTGCCACGATATCATCCAACGTAAAGCCTTTGCGATAGTTCCGAATCATGGTTGAGCAGGCGGATTCAGGAGTCACCCAAAAGGAGTTGAAACCAGCCCGCTGCATCAACTGGAGAAACCCTGCGTCTAACCCCCTTGGACTGACGCCCATAGCGGTGAATGAGGCCATCCACGGACGTCGGATGATTTCCTCGAGTAGCTGTACGCAGTGATCGAAGGGATCGTTGAAGACCGAATCCACGAATTCGAAAGACCGCGCGTGGTAGCGTAAAATCGCTTCCTCTATTTCGTCCACCACGTCCCGTGGGTCCCTCAAACGCATTGCCTGGCCTTCCAGCAATTGGTTGTACGTGCAGTAAATACATTTGTTGCGGCAACCTCTCCGACTTTGAATCGTGTAGCTACTCCCCATCGCCTGGTACGGCCTCAGATCGATCCATCGACCAACATCCGCACGTGTTCGTTCAAAGCTTATCAACGCAGGTGGGTTAAGGATGAATCGTCCATCTCGTGTAAACCCCACCCCAGGCGCGTGCTCGGGAGAAAGCCCCTTCTCGATGTGCTCGAGCAGTCGAGGAAAGGCTTCTTCTCCTTCAGAAACCACTATGTAGTCGACCTCAAGATACTCCAATACCCCTCGGGGATAGATGCTCGCACCGGAGCCGCCTACAACAACGCACGCATCGGTCATCGTCCGAATCTCTGTTACTATGGCCTTTATTTCTTCGAGATAGGAGCGGGGATGCAGCATGTTGCAGTTGTCGATATTCCGGATCGAGATGCCCAGCACGTCAGGGGAAAAATCGCCGATGACCCGCCGCAAACGCTCGATAGGCCGGCGCTGGAAGCATAAGTCCACCACCGCTACGTCATGACCTGCTCGCTCAGTTGCCGTTGCGACGTAGCATAATCCGATGGGTGGAGCAGCGAGTACATCGCTCTTGCGATTACTGTTGATCAGCAATACCTTCATGCCACGTCCAAGGTGTTTCGAGAGTAAGCCTTGGATCCTTCCCCAACGCCGTAGAAATGAGAGACGAGCCGTACCACATATTCCTTGTCTTCCGTGCTCAGCTCAGGATAGATTGGCAATGCCAACACCTCTGAGGCTGCCTTCTCGCTCACCGGCAGGACGGCTCTTGAAACGCCGGTTTTTGCCAAGCATTCCTGGCGATGCAAAGGCAGCGGATAATAAATTTCGGTCGATACGCCGCGCTGCGCCAAAAAGCTTCGAAGCCCGTCTCGGTTATGGGCCCTTACCACGTATTGATTAAAAACATGTCGTTCTCTCAGTACAGGGGGGGGGATGATGTATCTGTTGGTTAATCCGAGCTCGATAAAGCGATTCGTATAATAAGAGGCATTTGCCCTGCGTTGCTCTGTCCATACATCGAGGTGCTTCAGCTTGACCCTCAAAACGGCAGCCTGCAAAGCATCCAGTCTGAAATTCCCCCCGAGCATTGTGTGGTAATATTTCGGGTCTGCGCCTTGGTTCCTAATGATCCGCAGCCGTTGGGCTAGCGCCTCGTCATTCGTAGTAATCATCCCCCCGTCCCCGAATCCGCCCAAATTTTTGGACGGGAAGAATGAGAAACAGCCAGCCACCCCAAAACTCCCCGCCCTTTTCCCCTGACATTCTGCCCCAATTGCTTGCGCAGCGTCTTCCACTATGGGAACGCCGTGTTTTTCCGCCGTCTTCATGATAGACGACATGTCCGCGATCTGGCCAAAAAGATGGACGGGCATGATCGCCTTTGTCCGTTTGGTTACAGCGGCCTCGATCTCATTGGCGTCGATGTTGAAATCATGCGGATCAATATCCACGAAGACGGGCGTCGCTCCGAGCCTCACGACAGATCCTACGGTGGCGAAAAAGGAAAAAGGAGTCGTGATCACTTCGTCCCTCGGACCAACCCCAAGGGCCATCAATGATACTATGAGCGCATCTGTGCCGGATGATACTCCTACGGCGTATCTGCAGCCGCAGTAATCTGCGATCTCTTCTTCGAGGGCATGGACTTCCGGGCCTAAGATAAATTGCTGACTTTCCATGACACGGTCCACAGCAACTCTTATCTCTTCTCTGATCTGACGGTACTGCGCCTTGAGGTCTAACAGAGGGACGGTTCGCTTTTTTATGTGAGGATCCATATCTTGCTCACTCCTCGGCCCGCGCATGAATCAGTCAGGCCCCAGAAGGGTTATAAGTCGGAGCGTTCTTTGCCGTCTTTCCTTTGAGATGACGGTGATAATATTCATACGTCATTGGACGACCCTCGGCGAGGTGCTTTGCGTCGATGACGTCTCCCACAAATATCGTGTGGGTACCCGCATCAAGCGTGGCAAAAACCTTCGCTTCCATAACGCCTAGGGCGTAGTCTGTCACAAGGGGACAGCCTGTCTTCCCCGCCATCCACCGCACCTTGGACAACTTGTCCACGTCCCGTCCCGATCGAAAGCCAAAGAGTCCAATAAATGTCATGGGCGCTTCCTGGCTGAGGATAGAGATGCCGAACACACCGCTTTTTTGTATGAGATCATGAGTGAAATTACTTCGATTGATGATGACCGCGAATCGCGGGGGCTCTGAAGTGACCTGCAAGACGGTATTGACAATCTGTCCGTTCATGCGACCTTCGAATACAGAGGTCACGACATACAGGCCGTAACTTACTTCTTGGAACACCTTGTAATCCAAATCGTCTTTCATGCACCACTCCGCTGGGTTTTAGAGATGACAATCTGACGTATGGCCAGTTCGTGATTTCTTTTGAGCACGGTTATAAATTCCAAAAAGCCACAAGCTGCCTCAGACACTCCATGCATCAACTACCGTCCATCACTTGTGGGAGGATGTCCTGCTCAAAAAAACACATACTATCTCTCAGCGAGCCTGTTTGGGCTCGCTGCTGAAGACTACTCCTTTAGCGCCCCGGAACGTGCAATTGTCACATTTTCGTGACCAACACTCTGACCGATCCAGAATTGCCAAGAAGCGCGTCGGCATTGACGCCTTTTGCACGGGTCTTGTCCCCTGCAAGGGTTTTATTGTCGATGCTGAGTTCGGTTGCGCCGAATTGGCCATGGCCGAACCCTCTGGCCAGGGCTACCACGCCTGGCCTTATTCCCGGAAGGACATGAACCCTACATTCCCCTGAAAAATCACCGCTGACCGACTTTATTCGTATGGTATCCCCTTGGTTGATTCGGCGTCGCCGTGCATCGTCGTTGTTCATAAGCAGCCTGTTCTCCGGCAAGACTTCAAGGAGCCAAGCGTTTGTGACGGAGCGTGATGAACGGACAAAGGGGAGGGTGAAAGCCACGAGAATCAACTCTTCCCCTTGGGCCCTGGCCATAGATGGGACGCGTCTTACGCCTTCAGTATCCGGCCGAGGACCCCTTCTTTGAGGCGCCGATGGCTGACTCCGTGCATCTGATGTGAAAAAACCTCCTCGTTCAATCACTCGTGAGACATCGAGTGGAGTCTTCTCAGAGAGGGCGCCTTCCTGCTGCATCGCATCCCACAGGGTGGAAAGTTCATCATGAAACCACGACCACGCGTTTTTTATCCGGCCCTGCGCGTCCGGAAGAAAGCCGTCCAATCCCAGTTTGGCGGCCAGGAGCCCTAGGATGTCTTCTGCTATTTTGGTCTCTGGGAAGAGAGGCAGGTAGTCGTTATTGCGTGGATTCACGGCTCCCACCACCGGCGCCCGTACCCCAAAACCGGGAAACGCAACTGCGGGCGGCGACTGACATATATCCCAACGCTCCAAGTATGTGGTGTCAGGAAGGACGTAATCGGCAAGGGCGGCCGTCTCAGTCATTTCTCGGTCTATCACGACAACTAGAGGAGTCCGCCGTGTATCGTCAAAACGTTGAATAAACAGGCCCGGATTTTCGTACACCGGGTTTGCCTGCCAAATGATCACAGCCTGCCCATCCGATGCTGCGGCGGGCTTCACAATCGGCGACTCGACTCCAAGCTGTGCTTCGGCCCGCGCAAAAAAGGGCGAGCTGGTTTTCGCCAGTCCACCGATGCTGGGTCGTGCGCCGACCATGGAGTTGAGCATCAAGATTGTTTTTGCCGTATCCAAGCCACCTGGCTGTGCATAGATCGCTCTCCCAGGGATTACCGCGGAAGACGGACCCCCATGAGCAAGGAAGTCAGCCAGAACATGGATTATTTCTACAGGCAGACCGCAGGCATTAGCATAAAAATCTGCACTGTTGTCCCCCACGAGATTCTCTAATGCTTCCCGCGGGGCCATCAATGACTGTGCATGGCGGTCTATGAAAGACCTCATAATCCCGAGGGCAAGTTCTCGATCCTTGCCTGGGATGACGGGCGCCCACAGATCGCTCTTGCTGGCCGATGTGGACAAACGGGGATCCACGACGGCCCAAAGAAATGACGGAGCCTTGGCTCGCGCGTCGGCGATGCGCCTCGCTGTCGCCACGAGAGGGATGCCGGAATCGAGAGGCGCGTCTCCAAAACTAATGACGCAGCCCGCTCTGTCGTATGCCGCGTCCAGGCGGCCAGTACCGGGGCCAAACACTGCGTCGCAAGCCATTGCCGCAAGTTCCTGCTGATGCGCTTCGTCATTCCGTACGAGCCTTGCGCCGTCAAACGCTTTCACCCATTTCTTGACAAAGATTTCGGCGCCCCAGTCTGACCGTCCCAGGAGGAACTGCAACCCGGCTGCGGCCCCAAGCAGTGTGTTCAACCCTGCCACGGGGCTTTCTCCAAATAGATTGCCCCCATTTACTATCTCGGCTATTGCTTGGTCCCATGAGATCGCCGTCCAGCGCCTGGAACCCCTTTTCCCGGCTCGTTTCAAGGGCCTGATGATTCGAAATGGATCATACAGGGTTTGTATGCCGGCGCCTCCTTCAGCGCATACCGATCCGACAAAATTCAGCGCGTAGTCTAATGCTGTATCAGCTGGCAAAGGCGCAAGTGTTGATGCGGGATGGAACGGGCTGCCGCTGATTGTGACGAGTGTACCTTGGGCTACACGACATCTGATGCCGCAATTCCCGGGACACAAGGCGCATACGCTGTACACGTTTCGCACCCCGACAAGATTCTCTAAGGCGTCCGGACCAGGAGCCCCTTGTATATACTCAGGGACAATGACGTCTCCTGAAAAGAGATGGCACCCCGCAAACAAACTCGCACCCCCCATGGCCCCGGCCAATCTCAGAAATTCCCGCCTCGTGAGAGTATTCATAATCGATCTCAAGTGCACCTACGTTAACTCAAGGGGACGTCAAACCCTATGAACACGACCGAATAACGCATGAGGAACACTCCTCCGATGATTAGCAAGGACGCAACACACAACCATGCTTTATGCGTCCTTGTCCATGGGAGCAGTAAGATGACAAGCGGCGCGACCATTCCTGCCGCGTATTCTCCCCATATATAAAGCCTTTCGTGAAACGCCAGCATGATCGACGCGTAGCCGTCCGAGGTTGACACGAGCAGCGTCAGCCAGAAACTTCCACTCCAAAAAAGATCCACCAAGAGTATTGCTACCATCATGATACGCAGGCTTGAGTAAAGCTCTTGATCGAGCCTGTTTTTCTGGAATCGATCCATGAGAAGGGCAACCACTACGAGCAGCGCGATCCCAGACAGTAAAGCCGACGTGAGAAAATAACCGGGCATAAGTGCCGAGTGCCACCATGCCCGGGCGCGAACAAGAGCAAAAGCGAAGCCTGTGTAGGCATGGACAAAGATAGCCAGGGGTACCGTAAAGGTACCTAGTATCTTGGTGACGCGATCATATTTCACGTAAATGAAGTAAATGTATATGAGATTTGCGATGGGATATATGGTGAGCAGCCAAGAACCATACGACAATGCTGAAGTGGGGTTGAAGTATTCCGGAACGAGCGTATGCCAGAATCTCGTTGGTTGATGAAGGTCCAGGATCAGGCACGCGGGCGCAAGAAGCAGCAATATGAATGAAATTATTGCCGCAGGGAGCGCCATGGGCTTGAATCTTTTTATGCCGAAGACTGTAGAAAGGGTCGAAAGTATGAACGACCCTGCAGAGAGGCCTGTGAAGTAAAAGTAAAGAGGGATGTACACCTTCCATGGCACTTCGTGAGGCACATTATAGAGCACGGTAGCATCCATTGGCCTATTCACCTTTTTTCCAATAATCGGCGCCAGGACTAGGAATGTGGTGACGATAGTCTAAGATTTCGTCCTCAAAGCGGTCAGAAAATCGTATTCTCCCCTGGAGGGTGTAATCAGCCTGCACGTAGTACACCTTCGGTTTGGTTCCCAACTCGGGTTTGATGACGCCGGTGGCTGTTGTTGCCAGTTTTTGGGAAATTTCTGAAGAAGGATCCGCAATGTCCCCGAAGATGAGCGCATTGGAGGGGCAAGCCTCGACGCAGGCCGGTTTAAGACCATTGTCAATCCGCGACAGGCAAAAATCGCACTTGTCCGCAGTATTGCGGATTGGGTTGAAGAAGCGGGCGTCATAAGGACATGCAGCGATGCACATGCCGCAGCCTATACATTTGCCGTAATACATAACCACCACGCCGTCTTCTTCTCGTCGTACGGTGGCTTGAACCGGGCATACCTGCACGCAAGGCGGCACCTCGCATTGATTGCAAAGGCGTCTGAGATAAAGGTTCCCCACGTGGGGGAATACGCCCTTTTGGATGCCTTTTACCCATGACCGCCAATAGCCTAAAGGCACGTTATTCTCGCTCTTACATGCCACGGTGCAACTGTGACACCCGATGCAGCGCCTCTGATCGATGAGCATCGCCCACTTCTTGGTTGTCTGGGCAGGAGCTGCATCTACGGGCACGCCCTGGGGCTGTGCTGCGGCCTTGGGTAAGGGGGCCCTTTGGGGGTATAATGTGTTTTTGTCGGCCATCGTACTTGTTTTCAGATGTCGGTTTGGACGAACGCCTGGCCGGCTTACCGCTCAACGTCCCTTGTGGCAGCCGAGGCAATCCAACCTACTGAATGATTCCTTTCCATCATGGCACATTCCTGTGGCACACGTCGCGCACGCCCGTGGAACTTCGTACGCTGAGAGGAGTTCCTCTTCCACGTCGGGCGACCCCGCAGGAATGAGCGTCGAGACATCCCGCCCTATGCGTATCTTGGTCGAAGGGGTGTCTGCCAAAGCCCTCATGACAAAGGTACCGTATTTTTGGGCGGCAAAGATCTTATCGTGACAGACCTTGCAGTCTTTGTACTTACCTCCACCGAACCACAGGTGAGTGTAATGTCGAAAGACCACTGGGCCGGGAGAACCCTTGGCCGTGTAATGGACATTGCCTCCACCGAAGACCGCTGAGAGAAACAGGATGGCAAAAAGCAGTCCGCTCCCTACGAGCAGCACAAGCACAAGACCAATGCCTGCAGCCTGGCGTCGCCAGTACGGAGACTGCCCTCGCAGGTTCCGGACGTATTCTAAGAGGGTCTTCCAACTGGCGATCAAGACCTGCTCCTGAGTCCTCTTGTTGTCAGATTATCGGACTGTACCGACATAGGTCGTAGTCCACTGTCTTTTCTTGACGTCAGGATTACCATAATCGGGCAAGATAACCGGAGAAACCCGATCAGTGATGATGCCGGCGTCTTCCAGCTCCTTGTGATACCTGCGGACGTGGTCAACCGAAAGGCCTTGAACGGCTCCTCTCTCGAGGGCGTATTTTCCCGCCGATTCACCTGCCAATCGCCCGAACACGGTGATATCGAGCAAGGAATTGCCCATAAGACGATTCGCGCCATGGACCCCGCCGCCGACTTCTCCGGCGACATAAAATCCCTCCACCGTTGTTGAGCCATCGGGGTTGTACGCCAGTCCTCCATTCTGATAGTGAAGGGTAGGGTATACAAGCATCGGGAGCTTTGAAATATCGATTCCATATCTGATGAAAAGAATATGTTTTGCCGGAAATTCTCTTTCCACTGTCCCCGGCCCTTCTAGAAGGTCAATCATGGGCGAATCCAACCATACGCCAAACTTTGCTTTCTGGCCAGGCACGGGGACCCCTTTCCCCACTGTCGTGCATTCCCGGATAATGCTGGCAGACTCTATGTCTCGAGGCTCTCGCTCGAACACGAACTGGTCCCCGTCAATGTTGACGAGGTTTGCTCCGGCGCCTCGAACTTTCTCGGTGATGAGCAAACCTTCCGCTTGCTCTGGGAATACAGCGCCCGTGGGATGATATTGAGTGGCGTGAAGAAAACGGACGCCAACGCCGAGTCGATACCCTAGTACCAGGCCGTCTCCAGTCGCCCCATAATGGTTCGTGGTCATGAATTTTTGGATATGGAGTCTGCCGGATCCCCCAGTGGCCATTACCACTGCTTTCGCTTTGACGAGAAAGTATTCTTCTGTCTCGAGATTATACAGTACAGCCCCCGAGCAACGTCCCTGTTGGTCGGTGAGTAGTTCCACAGCCGGGGAAAATTCAAGGACTCCAATATCCTTTACTCTGTTGCGAGCCTCGTCGCGTAGAGTCCTCATAATCTCGGCGCCGGTCATGTCTCCGGCATAGTGCATCCGCTTTCGGCATGTCCCTGCTCCATGCAGTGTGAACATCTTCCCGTCAGGCCATTTGTTGAACATGCAGCCCAGCTTTTCGAGCCAGCTAATCACCTTGGGCGCTTCCAGGACCATGGTTCTTACTAATTCAGGA
>CAYRVH010000056.1:7478-11663 GCA_964427855.1 uncultured Syntrophaceae bacterium | reverse complement strand
TGTCCCCCGCCGAGGATGTCGAGGTAGTGGTAGTACGGCGAATCCTTCCATCCTTTAGTAGCGGCCTGAATGCCGCCCTCAGCCATCATGGTGTTGGCATCGCCGTGTCGAAGTTTCGTGGCTATGATGACTCGGGCGCCCTGTTCCTGCGCAAGGAGGGCAGCAGCGGTCCCCGCTCCTCCTCCGCCGATGACCAGCACATCCGTTTCGTAATGCACCTCGTTCAGGTCGATCTTGTCTGGATCGACCCGGCTCTTCGATTCGAATATATCCGCGAACTCTTGGGCGACCGCGTAGCCTTTGCTCGGCCCCACCTTCAACTCTCTCAGCCCGCTAGCCCTATAGTCCGGGTGATACTTTTCCAGCCTTGTTTGGCGTTCAGCCAAGGTAAGCGCTGGGAACTCTTGCCCTGCCTTTTTCTTGGCCACGCGTTCGGGCCGAGTCTTTTCCACCCTTTTTATGAGTTCCATCAGTTCAGCAGTATATGCCATTGACGCCTCCGATCAAAAACCGCGCGAAACGCTCGGCAGGGAAACGCTGCCGCGAGCCATTTTGTGAGCCAGAATATGTCTTGCTCCCACATTCACTCTCGATGTCCGCAGTAAAAAGTCAGGAATAGCCCATTGAGGGGCCGACAAGAATGAATCCATCGCGACACCGTGCGCCGTACTATGTCGATCACGCTGCGCACCATTTACAGCCATCGACTGTCTTTTTGAGAACACGATGTCGTGGGTTCTCACGCGACTTTCTCCAGTGTAATCACTCGTGAATAGTTGTATTTTGTGCATAGTGCGCATCAGAGGAACCTCTTGTCATCAGGTTCCCACATCTCGTCGGCCGTGTGAGGCTCCATTTGGCGATCCACATAGAGCTTTCGCAACGTCTCTAAATCCGCGCTCATCAGGTCTTGGAGAGCCTTCTCGTAACGGCCTTGGGCGACCCTTTCAATCATCTGCTCCACATGATTGGCCTTTCGCCGTATATGGCGGCCAGTCAACCGGCGACACAAGATGCCGATGTTGTATTGGGCCAATTCTGCGGGACAGCGGGACGTACAAATACCGCACATTACGCAAGGCATAGACAATTCGGCAGCCTTTTCCACAGCGCCTCTCAGAGCTGCCGAAATGTACTCCATTACCGGAATGTCCATGGGGCAGGATTTGGTGCATGTGTTGCAGCCCATGCATTTGGCCAGTTCGGGATAGTGCTTTAAGAGAGTTTTTGCATCCGGCGCCAGCTCCTCCAAGTCATACACAGCCCGATTTGCCGGGAAAAAAGGCACCATAGCCAGGTACATGTTCGGCTGAACCACGGTTTGACAGGCCAGCCCCACGTAGATCTTCGGGCTGCTGGGCAGTCGGTACACAGTCGCGCACGCGCCGCAAATGCCCCCTCTGCAGCCGCAGCCGCGAATGAGCTGATAGCCTGCGAATTCGAAGGCCTTCTGGATGGTCAGGGTGCTGGGTACGTCGTACCGCTTGCCCATGATAAAAATGGGGATCAAGTCAGTTCGGTCCGCTCCGACATCCAACACAGCTTCTTGCGTCCCTAAGCTTTCTTGATGGTGAACCGATGACATGGACACATCCTTTCTCAACTGATGCAAACCCCTTGACGCGGCTCATCGCGCGACAAAGACACCTATCACCACGCCGATGATCAACGCGATCACAGCCATGAAGTAGTTGTCTAGGGCTGTTATCCTTGGCGCTGGCTGAATAGTCTCCGGAACCACTTCGTCAACAATGTAGTCCTTGTACGCGGTATCTACTTGGGGACAGGCCAACACACAGGAATAGCACTGCTCGCAATCTTCGCCCACACAGGCTTCCAGGGCAAAGGAAGTCCGCTGTTCGGTTTTCTGCAGCCGTGAAGGGTCTTTGCGCAATACAGGACAGGAGTCTATGCAATTGCCGCATGCCAAGCATCCTTTGTCGCCAGTGACGTCACTGGCCGGGTCCTTGATAAAAAGTCTGTGATAAGGTTCCATTCCTCTTGAGAGGAGCCTGAATCGGGCCACCGGCGGCTCCTTGGTATTCAAGATGATGTCCGCAACTTCTTTATTAATGCTTTCAGGCGGATAATCTTTGGTGGTCGTCATATCTGCGTCCCCATCTTGGGTTAGTCGGTTTGCCGGCTTTCCATGAGTCCAATCGCGGCTGCCCTGGAGAGCGGCACCTTTGTATTTCCTCCAGGCCTCGCGGCGCTTGCTCCCTCGCCTTGCCTCTGGATGGACGCATCTGGCCTGATCATTGCGGCGCGCTGTTCTATCGAAGCGGTTCTTTGGAGGCTTTTCAGGTATTCGTCAAAATAAGACTTCGTCATCAGAGGGTGGCATTTCACACAGTTGTCGTAGTTGCCCCCTGTCCGGCATTCTGCAGAGAAGATTCGAGTCTTATAATGGATTTGTCCATTGTGGCATCGCCTGCAGGTCTTTTCGGAGGGCATGGCCACCATCCAGCGAGGATTCGTCGAAAGCATCTTCCAGGCTTGCTCTCTCGATGCGCGATACTCTGATTCGCTCATGGGCAAGAGTCGGCCGCTGCGGTACGCGTGCGAAGCAAAGCTGTGGCACGCGTCACAAGCCATGTGATTGACTTCTGCGTAGTTCACGCCCTTGTCTGGAACCGCAGCGTCAGGGGATTTATATCGTTCATGGCATCGTGAGCACGTGTTCTCCTTGGCCAGTACATGTTTCCTATGATCCATGACGAGCCCTATCTTTTTCAGCCCGTCCGGCAGATCCTTCAAATGGACGGCCTTCCGATACACTGAGGCATAGTGACAAAACTGGCAGTTCTCGGACGGGACCCTTGTACGATTAAAAATTCCGGTCGTCCCTTCTTCGCGAGGATCTATTTGCGGGACTATGTAGGTGACAAGATGCAGCAGACTGCGAAACCTGGACGCAAGGGTTCGTTCCGGATTGCCTTGAATATGACAGTCCGCACATGCAATCATTTCGTGGGCAAAGCCTTTCCGTTCCTCACGAGTCTTTTCTCTCATCCACGTGGTGTACGAGGCCTGCTGCCGATGACAGAGCATGCAGGATGCGCTCTGAGAGGCCATCTCCGCTGCTCCCCACAGGACAACCACCACAAGCAACCCAACGCCAATAGGAGCCAATGAGGATCTCATGATCCCTGAATACCTCCCGAGCTCTCGGCGGCGCCGCGGCGTTGCCTTCGAGAGGCTTGAAATGCAGCGGAAATAACCAACGGCCCCGAGTTGCCGATGGGACACTTGGCGGCGCACCTGCCGCAACCGACGCAATATTTGGACAACTGGAGAACCCTATCATAGTCCCCCAACCTGGTGAGTAAAACCATCCCCATGGGAAACTGGACGCCTTCGGCCTCTTTCACGGGGCACACCCCCACACAGGACGCGCAGTTATAACAATTGATAGACCGCCCGGTCCCGGGTACCAGCATGGACTGCAAAGTGTACTCAAACACCATAAATGCAGCAAAGAGGATAGCCAATGCATTGAGGGTGACTCGATCAGGCGCGGCGCCGATGAAGGCGCCGAGAAACGTTCGTGAAAACAGGTTGTAGGTCGGATAATCGGGGAGCCCCTTGTGCAAGGCCGACTGGATCGCATTGAAGTAGCCGCTCAAGGTCACTGTGGCGCCCCTCAGCATCCCCGGCTCCCCAGGCTTTTCCAATTTGCCGCTTTCAAGAATCGATTTCTTGTATAGGCGTATCTCGTTGTCTAGGACTGAAATGAGGTCTGGGTATTCCAGAGTTTTAATGCCCACGATACGATGATTTTGCACTCGCACCTCGACGCGAATAGGCCCCCTAAGCCCTTGTCCTACGCCGGTATATGTTCCATCCATGACGCGAAAGGTACCGTCGCCCACGACGCTCGTCGCAAACCGGAGCTCATTGACGCGATGGACATCGATGACGGCCGCCCCGTAGCCAATAACCAGGAAAATCAAGAAACCCGCGAGGTAATAGACATATGGCTTGCCCGATTTCCTGCGCTCTGTGTACGCAAACACAGCGATGGGTATTATCGCGGCAAACAACAGCAGCAACCGTGCCGACGGAAACAGAATGCCCGCAATGACAACATAGAGGATCAGCCGTACCCCGCGGGTCATCAACAAATCTCTCGTGACGCTGAGGATATCAGGTACACGCCTTGACGACGTCATCGATGAATTCCTT
>CAYRVH010000056.1:0-7459 GCA_964427855.1 uncultured Syntrophaceae bacterium | reverse complement strand
GCCAATGCATCGTCCAGGCAATGACGAGGCACAATCCCCTGCCGGATAGCCGAACGAGTCTCTTCCTGCATCACGGCAAACATTTGGGGCAGCGGTAAGAATTGCACACAATAACCTTGGCAGTTGCCGCATCTGATACACTTCAATCCGCCATTTCGGATGAAGCGATCGTAGTCTGCCACCCTTCCTGCGACGACGAGTTCCGCCTGCAGGGAGATGCCCACTGGGCACCTGTCTTGGGTCGCGTAGCAGGCGCGACACTCGTAGCAATATATCGTGGCAGGATTGTTTCGCAGCAGCGGTTTTATCACTGTTGCCAGCAAAGCTCCCACGATGCCAAACAGGGCGACCCTGTCCAGGTTCATCGTCCATCCCCGGTCCTTGAGGTTCGTGAAGAACTGGTACCGGTGGATGCCTGGCAGCGCCATGGGCTGCGTTGTATCGTCTCTCTTGTGTTGCGGCGTCTTCTGGGAATCGGGGGCAGACATGCTCCTTACCTCGAAGCCTTTTCTAATGGGGCAGCATGGCGGCCATGAGCAAGCCGGCGATGAGCCCGCCGGCCGCGCCTTGAAGGAGCTCCCTTGGAGAGTACATGTCCAACGCCCACGCTATGATCGCCCCAGAGAGTATCCCGACGATCGCAAAGATCAACCACGTCAGCACATTCAATCCTCTTACGTCATCTCAGGAACGCGGAGCTTCCATTAAGACAACCTCATATCGTTGGGCCACTCAACGTGGCGGTCATCCTTCGTGATAAGGTTTTCGGGACCATCAATCCTATGAGCAACGCAGCCACTATACCGCCGATGAGTCCTTGAAGGACTGCAAATATATTGTGCTCGAACAGAGAGAATGCCAATATCCCTCCGGATAGCGCGCCGCTGACCATGAATCCTATCGTCTGGATGACGAAGTTCCTCCCCGCGTCTGCGCCGAATAGCCGACTCCCGCCGAATATGAAGAGAATGTTCACGCCTGCGATAACCACCGCAAACTCTATGATGGTAAAAACATCTCTCAAGAAGCGGGGGTCCTCGGGCTGAAAAATGGAAAGATTTAGGAATTTCATGTAGATGGCCGCTATTGGAGCCATGACTGCCATGGATGCAAATGTGTACGCGCCCTTGATAAAACCCGTTTCAGCCCTCATGGTACCTTCGCCCATCATACCGCCGCCTCCCAAAGGCGACGGCCCGCACGATGTGGTGGCGTTGATAATGTAGGCGGCCATGACAATCGCCAATTGGGACCAGTCCAAAAAAGCGAACTTGGCGGGACCGAATAAGTAAAGTACAGGTACCAGAGCCGCCGTGAGGATGCGCGCACACGAAAGCGGTAAGATCGTCTGAAATTGCACAAAGATTGCCAGCATACCCGCCACCCCCAGGATCGGGATGTTGACAAGACTGTTGAGCGCCAGTCCCAAGGCGGTGAAGCCGCCGGTCGCCGCCAAGGCCCCCGCAGCGAGAAAACCAGCAGCCATAGCCGTCACAGGAAGGAGTATTATTCCCTCCAAAAGGTCTCGGAGGCGTATGCGGCACACGACGATCATGAGCAAGGCGCCCGCAACGAGTACGGTCTGCACAGGCATCTTTCCGAACGGCTGGAAGATAGCGATGAGAAGAGATGCAACAAACAGCACGAGCGCCAGATAACCTTCCAGCGGCGCGGTGATGCGCTGCTCCATTATCTCTTTGCGCCTGCCAGCAGGGGCATCCCGCAAGGACACGTCATTGGGGTAGAGCCGTTGACTCACCAGTTTCAAGAACAGTGCGACGACTGCGGTCCCTAACATGAGCGCGAAGGCCTGTGGCGCCCTTAAGATTCCATCCGAGGCCGTGGGGAAGAAGCTTCCCAGGAAGCCCTCGGCGATCTGACCAACTCCCCCTATGGGAGAAGGACCGCACGACCCCATGGCGTTGCGCGTGAATGCGCCGATGAGGACGATGAGTTGCGACTTGGTCAATATCCCCAGACCGCCTTCGAAACCGAACGTAAACAGCAATGGCAATAATGCCGCCGCCAAAATTCGGCCGCATGGCAGGGAGGAGATCACAGGAAGATTGATGAGTATGACGAGGGTTCCCACGAGCCCCAAGGGACTTCGGCGCAGGTACCCAAGGAGCACTTTGAGCGCTTCGAATCCGCCCGACGCCTTGAGTCCCCCGGCAAGAAATAGCCCAGTGAGCAACGCCGTAATTGGATGAAGGATGATGCCACCCAAAAACTCGTTGGGCATGAGCAGCACGGCATTCCAGCCCTCAGAAAAATATCGAAATACCCCTCCGACTATCAGGCAAAGAACAGTAGAAAGCACCAGCACAGTCTGAACCGGCGTTCGAATATAGCCGAACAGCGTCAATAACATGAGAGCAAGGAAAATACCGAGTGTGATAAACCCCAGAATCTCCAAAACGCCTACCTCAGATAAGACCCTCGCTCATGACCGGAATCCTCAACGTCCAGCGGATTGGCCACATCCGCGGTTGAGGTGCGAGCCCTTGCTTCTTTGAAACCACGGCAGATCAACAGAGTATCCCCGACCCCCACGAATCACCCGCACTTCTTCCCCAACCCCCAGTCGCCCGAGACATAACGTGCATGGAGGAACTTCCGCGGTGATCTCATTGCCGTCGTCTAGTCTTATGAGCGCAGTGGAACAGTGAAACGAGGCGCTTGTTTCATCCACGTTCAAAAGCAGGATGACGCCTCTGCGACTCCCAACGCAACGATACACCTCTGCCGCCAGAAACACCGCGACAAGCAAGACTGTGGTCAAATAATCCCAATCCATTGAATCAACGTTGCCTGCACATGATGTCGGCTGCGGGGCGTCCTTTCCCTTCTGTGATCACTGTCTAAAACACGAGGGTTTGAAACACTTGATCGCGTTGCATCTGGATGCGACCATTGCCCGAATCCACGATAAAAAGACTATCGTTGCGCCAGGCCAAACCTGTCGGTGCGCGAAACTCTCCCGGTTCTGAGCCTAGCTTCCCCAGAACGGTGAGCAACTTTCCCGCTGGTGAAAACGCCTGAATCCGATTGTTGCCAGTGTCGGCAACCCAGATCGAACCGTCCGGGTGAACGTCCATGCCCTGGGGCATGTTCAGTTGACCGGGACCAATACCCGGACTCCCAAAACCCCGTCTGTACTCGAATTCTGGACCGAAAACCTTGACCATGCCGTGCTTGCTATCTAGGACAAACAGCTCATCTCCGCGTGTGCGGCACGCAGTCGGGAGCCTGAATTGGTCGTTGGCGTCTCCAAGTTCTCCGACCACCGCCGCAAGCCCAAACGTGTCAAACACCTGCACCCGATGATTCCGCGTGTCCGCAACAAAGAGCCTGCCGCCCGCGGCTAGGTGAATCCCTTGGGGCGTTGACAGACAGCCCCCCGAGGAGCCAATGGAACCGACGACTCGTTTGACTGTTCCCTTCTCGTCAAAGACCTGAATCCGGCAATTGTTCGAATCCACTACATAAATAAGCTCGTCATGATCGACTGCGATGCCTCGCGGGTAGTTGAGCCAACCTACGGACGCCCCAGGGCTGCCAAATGATGACACCGCACCAGTGGACGGATCGAAGATCGTGACGCGGTATCGCGCACTATCAGTGACAAAAAGTCTGCCGCGGCCGTCCACTGCAATATCGAAGGGCCGAAGTAATCCTGTTGCTCTTTCTTGCGCATTTTGTTGCGGAGGGTCTGAGCGCGTCGTGTCGTGGCGCGCCCACCCCGTCTGGTGGGCGTACAATCCAGCAAGTGACAATGTCCCCGCGAGGCCGAGTGACTTGAGGAAATCACGTCGTTCCATGGGGCAGGCGCATCTCCTTTACGGCTACCGTGAGCAAAAGAGCGGATATTTCTGGTTGTCGAGTTGTTTGCCGGTGATTTCCATCCCTTAGCGACAAACGATTCTGCATATTCGCGCTCGAGTTACGGCAAGTCAACCACGTTCCTTGGAAAAAATCGCCGCATGCCCTTCGCTTGCCGCGCAGCAGATCACCCTGGCGACGTAAGGCGCCGGCGTACGCGACTCACCCGACTGATGCATCCATCTCTCCGCGTGAGCCGCCGGTGACGCGCCTCACGCGAAGCGCAGGATCTCCTCCACGCTCACTCGATCGCTGCGGAAAATTGCGCCGGCCTTCTGAAGGTCAGGATATCCCACGGCTATGCCGATGACCACTTTCTTGCTGTCAGGTATGTTCAGCACGCTCCTCACAATATCCGGAAAATGCATAGCCGCGGCAAGATAAATCGTGCCGAGTCCTTCCGAGACCGCGGCATAGCAGAGAGTGGTGCCTATAGACCCAATATCAAGGCAGGCATACGGCACATTCAAACCCTGGTCGATTACGAGGTAGATGACTGCCGGCGCCCCAAAAAACCGATACATGTTGAGGTAATGCTGCGAGCGCGCGGCTTTATCGCCGCGGTCGATGCCAAGCGCAGTCAGCAGGTCTTTTCCGAGCTTCATATACCGATTCTTATGGACTTCCGGAAACTCGATGGGCATTTCGATGTCCGGCCTTGGCGTGGCGCCCCGCTGCCCTTCCTCAACGAACAACCTGGCCAACTCCTGCGCCTTTTGCCCATCTGCAATGACAACTTCCCATGGTTGGGTATTCCCCCAAGAAGGCGCCCAACGTGCGAGCCTGACTACTTTGGTGAGCGTGTCCCGAGACACGGGCTTTGGTAGGAACGCGCGAATGCTTCTTCGACTCTTGATTGCGTCTTCCAATTTCATGCAGCAAAGCCTCCTACGGTTTTCTCCGTGACCAAGTCAAAGGTATGCGTGATGTATAGCACATAAGGTTGGGCTTTCCCAGGCCTGTTCTTGCCCGCAGTTCACCCCTCAAGATCGCAGGACACCGGTTCAGCAAGCTGAAAAAACAACAGAACGAACACGCCGACACCCTTATGATTACACGAGATCAAGCA
Organism: uncultured Syntrophaceae bacterium; assembly: GCA_964427855.1. Classification (GTDB taxonomy): domain Bacteria; phylum Desulfobacterota; class Desulfomonilia; order Desulfomonilales; family Desulfomonilaceae; genus JAUPKT01. Next base: position 2,508 of record CAYRVH010000056.1, on the reverse strand, counting down.
ATTGCTCCCCCTGGCGCTTTTCGTTTACTTCCACGAACAAGGGTGCTATAAAAAATGACAACTATGTTCCTCACTATGAACAAACTACCATGGCCAAGGAGGATCGCAAATGGCTTTTGTTTTCCGTGACTGTGCAATCAATAAAGTGGGTGTGATAGGCTCTGGGCAAATCGGACCCGACATTGCCCTCCATTTTGTCAAGTCCCTTCATAAATTCGGGACCCAAGTTGTTGTGGTTGACATTGCTGAGGATGCCCTTGCCAAAGGCAAGGCCAAGCTTTTCAAGAAGGTGGACAAAGGAGGGCAGACAGGGGCGTTCAAACCAGACGACGTGGAAAGCATGAAAAGTCATGTCCTGTTTACCTCGGATTATGATCAGCTCAAAGGCGCGGATCTCGTCGTCGAGGCAGCCACAGAGGACCTGCCCCTCAAACGGAGGATTTTTAAGCAGGTCGAGTCCTTGGTGAGCCAGCATGCGATCATCACGAGCAACTCGTCGCATTTGGAGCCGGAGCGCATCTTCGAGGAAATGCAGTACAAAGGGCGCACTCTCTGCACCCACTATTTCTTCCCGGCTGAACGAAACCAGGCCATCGAAATCATACCGGGAAAGGACACCGACGGCACAACCACTGAATTTGTCATGAGATTTTATGAGTACATTGGCAAAATCCCGGTGAAAGTGGGTTCTCGCTATGGCTATGCGGTGGATCCGGTGTTTGAGGGGCTGCTCCTCGCTGCAGTGCAATGTGTAGATGCGGGACTTGGAGACACCAAGCAGGTTGATACCGTTGCATCAAAGTGTCTCGGCCTGACCGTCGGGCCCTTCACCGCCCATAATCTCACCGGCGGCAACCCCATCACAGCCCATGGATTGTCGGAGATGAACGAAAGGATCAACCGGTGGTTTCGTGTGCCTGAACGGCTGAAGCAACTGGTCGAGACAAATGGGTTGTGGGAAGTCCCGGCCCGAGGAGAAACCATCGACGTACCTCCGGAGAAAGAAAAGGCCATCGCAGAAGAGCTCCAGGGAGCGTATTTTGCCATAGTGAGCGACATGCTTGATGCGGGGATCATCAACGAAAGCGACTTTGACCTGATCATCAGCGTGGCGCTGGACATGAAGCCCCCCTTTAGTTTCATGAATTCCCTGGGAGTACAGAAATCCCTGGAATTGGTTGAGGCGTTTGCAAAAAAATATCCTGATATGCCTGTATCAAGGCGTCTGCGTGAACAGGCCGCCTCCGGCAAGCCGTGGGAGATCCTCGATGTCCTCTTCGAGAAGAGGGGGGATCTCGCCCTCATTACCATTCGGCGCCCTCGATCCCTCAATGCACTGAACGGCAAGGTGCTCCAAGAACTCAAAGATTGCTGCGACAAGATACGAAGCGACGCCGAGATAAAAGCCGCGGTGATTACAGGTTTTGGGAATAAGGCCTTCGTCGCGGGCGCAGACATAAAGGAAATGGCCGGTTTCACTGACCCCGAGCAGGGCGAGAAATTTGCCAGAATTGGTCAGCTTGTCAGCCTAGAAGTGGAGAAGCTGGGCATACCGGTGGTGGCCGCGCTGAACGGACTTGCCTTTGGGGGCGGCTGCGAGCTTGCCCTGTGCTGCACTGCCAGAGTGGCGCCTCAGGGCATGAAAGTCTTGGCGGCTCAACCGGAAGTGAACTTGGGACTGATCCCTGGCATGGGCGGAACCCAGAGGCTGCCCAGGCTTATAGGCTTCGAAAAGGCGTCGGAGATGATACGAACGGCAAACCCTATCTCGTCGGCCGAAGCCCTCGCATGCGGCCTGGTCAACGAACTTGCGCCAGGAGACGTGCTGCCCTTGGCCATGGCCCTTGCCCGACGACTTGCGTCAGGCGAGACCACAGTAAAGACAATTGAAAAGGGGCCTATACCCGACGCGCCCACATCTTTGCCCGCTGTGGACATAGGCCACCATTCCAGGGCAATTGACGCATTGGCGGTGAAGGCTGTCTTAGAGGGCGCCAAGCTGACATTGGAGGACGGTTTGGTCCTGGAAGCCAAGCTCTTTGGCCAGTGTTGGACAACTGAAGATACAAAGATAGGGCTCCAGACGTTCGTCGCCAAAGGCGCTAAGGCAAAGGCCGAATTTATCCATAAATGAGACCCGCCTCGACCTGAGACGATTTCAAACGGAAATTTTAGGCTGGGCAAATATCTTCCCGACCCACCGGCGACGCCGGCCCCGCCCACATGAGAATGGCGAGGCCGGCGCGAAGGTCTTGTCATGCCGAGCAATACTCCAACATTTTCTCCGTGAACTGCTCCAAGCCATCCTCCCTTCAATGCAGCGTGTATCTTCATCGTTGCCATTTGCTGCAAAGAGCCGCGCAGCAAACCTCGCCGTGCTCTATAACCCGTCTCAGAAGGAATCTTGGAATACCCACATGTCACCTTGTCATTCTTATGAAAATTGGAATCCAGGAAACTCAGTATGGCGCCCGTCTTTCGTGGGGATGACGTAATCAGGGGACACGC
>CAYRVH010000055.1:19964-21633 GCA_964427855.1 uncultured Syntrophaceae bacterium | reverse complement strand
TTTGATTCTTGATTCGCGCGCCAACCTCCGAGACCCAGAGATTCGCTAATGCTGCCGTCTTCTTGGCGTCCTGGGATTGGTCCAAAGGAACCACCTCGTGCGGTTTTAGGCCGACTTGCTGAGGATCTGTCTCGTTGAGAGCAGGAGACAAGCCGTCCCCGCGGAAGATCAGTGCAAATCGATAATCCCTGACGGGCTTCACAATGACCTCGACCCCCGGCAGCGTAATGTCGCGTATTATTTCTACCATGCGTGTACATTCTTGTGTAGAAATTCTCCCCGCACGACGATCTGTGATGACCCCGTTTTCATCCACTGTACAGAAGTTGCCTCGTGCGGCGACGTCCTTTTCAGTAAGCTTTTCGCCAATTCCCACCGCTTCCAAAACGCCTCTGCCGATGACATACTGAAGGGGGTCGTATCCGAAAAGTCCCAAGTGACCTGGGCCGCTCCCCGGCGTAATGCCCATTCCGATAGGATGCATAAGGCCCACCATGCCCGTCCGAGCCAGCGCATCCAGATGCGGAGTGCGCGCGGTCTCCAATTCAGTGAGACCGCCAATTCCCGTAGCGAGACCGCCGAGTCCATCCATGACGAGGAGAACTATTTTTGTGGTGTTGGTTCGAGATAATGATTTCGCAAGATCCACCTGGTTCATGGCTTTCTCCTTTCCAAGCAGCAAGTCATGCTGTCGGGTCTCAACACGACCTGCGTTCCACACACGCAGCTGACTTCCCCGAAGGCAACATCGGCGGCATTTCTTTAATTCTATGTATTTCTCAACACCTGTTCAAGTTTCTCTTCCAGCGTCTTGATATCATGCGGCTTATGAATGAAACCGGCTGGGGGGACTTCTCCAAATCGTCGCAAAGCTTCTTCCTCATGGTATCCGCTTGCCAAAAGCACCTTGACGCCTGAAAAGATTGTTCTCATCTCCTGAAAAACCTGCCCACCTGTTTTTTTTGGCATGGTTAAATCCAACAACACACAGGCCACTTCTTTCCATCGTTCTCGGAAAATCTCGACAGCCTGTTCCCCGTCCTTCGCTTCCAGGACGCCATAACCGAGGTGTTCAAGTCTTTTTATCGTCAACTCGCGAATCCATTCTTCATCATCCACCACGAGAACAAACCCTTTTGATGGAAGGGTCTCGGCAGCCCCATGCGTGTCCCGCGCAGAAAGCCTTTCCCTGAATGCCTGGAGAGCTTCCTTCGTGACGGGGAACAACGCACGCATGGCAGTGCCGGCGCCGATTTCGCTTTGGACCATCACAGCGCCTTTATGGGCGGTCATTATTCCGTACACTGCTGCCAATCCCAGCCCTCGCCCCGTGAATTTGGTGGTAAAAAATGGTTCGAAAAGCCGCTCCACCGTTTGGGAGTCCATCCCGCATCCGGTATCGCTTACCTCAAGGCATACGTACAGACCGGGAGCGGCCGGTTCCTCGAGTAGGTTTGCTTGCAGGTACTCGGAATCGCAATCCTTTAAGGCTGTAGCTATGCGTATCTGTCCGGCGGTTGTCCCAATGGACTCTACTGCGTTGGTCGTCAAGTTCGCGATTACTTGATTGACCTGATTTTCATCTCCCAAGATGTAAGGAAGCGCATCGGCGAGATCTAATCGAAGGCTCACGGTCTCAGAGGTCATACATTTCTGCACAACATGATTG
>CAYRVH010000055.1:19686-19935 GCA_964427855.1 uncultured Syntrophaceae bacterium | reverse complement strand
GTTCACATCCAATTCTGTGGGGACAAACATCTTGTGGCCTGTATAGGCCAGCATTTGACTGGAAATTCGAGCGGCGCGTTCCGCTGCTTCGTAGGCGCGTTGGAGGCTGGACCGACTTGGAGAATAAGATGGAAGTTCCATTAAGGTAAGTTCTAAATTCCCGAGAATTACTTGCAGCAGGTTGTTGAAATTGTGTGCGATGCCGCCAGCCATAATTCCCAGACTCTGGAGCTTCTGGGATTGATAAAG
>CAYRVH010000055.1:19067-19675 GCA_964427855.1 uncultured Syntrophaceae bacterium | reverse complement strand
CCTCTCTAATTCAAGTCGCTCTTCCTCCACTAGCTTGAGGCTTGTGATGTCTCGAATTGCCTCGATAGCCCCACCACTTTCCCGTCGTCGTCGTACAAAGGGGCAGCAGTGTTCCAAAACCATGTTCGTCCCCGGCCGCGAAAATCTTCCAAGTATGTCTCTGAGACGAGCCGGTCGCCCTCTTTTTTCACGTATAGATAGCGGCCAGCAACTTGCTCATCGTGGTTGATGACGAGGTCGACCATGACCGGTCTTGGATAACCGTAAAACGGGATTGCATACTCGTAATTTCCCTTACCCATGATGTCGGACGCATTCACACCGGTGAGTTCACTGATGGCCCTGTTCCAGGCTATGATTTGCCCCTGGCCGTTGATCACCATGGTCGCGTCGGGAAGAAATTCTATAATTTGTGCGAGCTGTCGTTGACTATCTCTCAAGCTTTTTTCCGCGAGCTTGTGATGCGTGATATCGCGGACAGACTCGATGGCGCCGGCGGGATTGCCGTCGGTATCGTAAAGCACACGGGCCGTACCCGAGAGGAACACCCCGCCATTGAGCAAAGGATGAAAAGACTGACTGAGCAACACGCCGTTCTCAAGTCTCGC
>CAYRVH010000055.1:5358-19057 GCA_964427855.1 uncultured Syntrophaceae bacterium | reverse complement strand
AGAAAGGTACCTGTCGGCGCAGGTCTCATCACCGAAAAGAGCCATATCGATGAGCACTGGTCGCCGCTCACCATAAAACGGTACGGCGTATTCATGGTTTCCTTTGCCGATCATCTCATCCGCGCTCACACCTGTCAGCTCTGCCATGGCTCTATTCCATGCAGTCACTCGACCCGTATTGTCGATGACAAGGGTGGGGTCCGGCAGGAACTCAATGATCTGATTCATACTATACAAAGATGTTTTGAGCTGATTTTCCGCCATTTTTCGCGCTGAAATATCGCTGAGCGTCACCACAGTCCCCGTGAATTTCCCGCTGATATCCAGCATTCGGTTTAGCCGCACTTCAAAATGCTTTTCTCCTTCACGCGTGGTCAGGCTGGTTTCAAAGAGTGTTTCCTTTGCGGATTGCGACAGGAAAGCCTCCACCATTGGTCTGATCCAGTGTACAGCCTCGTTGCCTAGTTGCGCTCCGTAATAGTAGGTCCCCGGGGTGGTTGATTTGTGAAACAGCAATAACGCTGCGTGATTCATGTATTGTATGTCATTGTCTTCGTTTAAGATGAACAAGGCATTCGCAAGGCTCTCGAGTATTGTCATATACTTTATTTTTTCGTACGAGAGAGAGCGATTGGCGGCCTGCAGTTCCTCTACGAGGGCGTCTCTGGAGGCCTCAGCCCATTCGTGGATAAATCCGAGTTCCACCCGGTCGTAAACGCGATTCACGAAATTGGTGGACCAGGACTGGTAGTCTTGTGGCAGATCCGATTCCGAAATAAGGTCGATGTAGCTCTGCCGGTAATATTTCATGAAACCCAAGAACATCGAGAGGGGAACGCCTCGGGCCCTGTGTCTCTGAGCTTCGAGCCTCCCGAACGAGGCGATGGGATCCGTGGCAAAATCTTCATCGGGATGAAGTTCAGGAGGATCCGCGTGAAGGGCGAGAGCCTTGAAGAGCGTTTCGGACATACCTACGATGGAAGACCGCCACGCCTCTGCCAAGGTGAACGTGTATTTTGTGTACTGCTGCTTCTTGGCATACGCCAAGACACGCTGAATAAGCCAGTTCTCGTTGCCGGAAATAAGGTGAATCAATTTATGAGCATCCATCAACTGACCTCCGCGACCATGTGTGCAGTATCCGTTTTTTCAATTCGCGGCTTCGGCGCCCTTGTATTTCGCTTTCCTAACAACTTTCTCCCTCTCACTCCACAAAAAATAGCTACGCTAACACTTTTTTTGCGAGGATTCACTTTTTTGTCTATCGGTTTTTTCATCTCATATCCTTACACCCATCTCCTTTTGAACAATCTAACCATTTTCAAGCGAAATCGAGAAGTGGCCATACGCCAGATTGTCATACGCCAGATTGTCATTCCCTTGAAAAAGGGAATCCAGGAAACTCATGAGCGACCATCACGTTCGTGAGGATGACATAATAATGGGATACGCTCCCAATTCGTGATCATTTCGAGAATTCCAATAATCAGAGAAATCGTCTCCTCCACGCACAACCGGCTTAGGGTTCGGCAGGCGGATAAACGCGTTGCCTCGCTCTAGAATAGACGTGCTTTGCAGAGGAATGAGCGCTGCAAGGGGATATGCTTGAGAGGGGGAACCCGCAAGCGAAAAATTAAACCCGGTATTTTTTTCGTTATGCTTTGCTACTATGGGGTCTGCCAATCTCAGGAGCGCCCCTCAATCGGATTGGGTGGGGCGACCTTTGCATATTACCGGTTCCAGAATATACACCGTGAGGTTCGGGATGAAGCTCGCACTTTGTTAGGCCATCTTGGTGCCCCATCCGTAAGATCCGACCAATCGAAGCAAATCGAGCTTTGGGACGCAGTATGTTGGCAAGAAATGCCGCGTAGGCTGCGAGCGGATGGGCTGCGCCTACACTGACAGGATGGCGTCCCCAAGGGGATTCGAACCCCTGTTGCCGGCGTGAAAGGCCGGTGTCCTAGGCCGGGCTAGACGATGGGGACGCGTTGCATTGGGGGCTTCGAGTGTGGCTATTGTATTCATCATGATGTTTGCCGCGCCTCGCGTGCCTCCACGACGGATTGTTGGTGGGCCGTGCTGGACTCGAACCAGCGACTCTCTGCTTAAAAGGCAGATACTCTACCTCCTGAGTTAACGGCCCACGACTCTCTAGGGTTTAGGGCAGACTCCCTTGTCAGGAGATTCCCACGCGCGGTGGCTCAAAAAAAGCACTGCGCCCCTGGAATGCCTACGCCATGTGAGGAACTTAATCACAATGTGCTGGTACCTGTCAAGAGCCGCCTCGTTGATGAAATGGGTTGCAATGCTGAAGCTTTTTTCCAGAAAACTACGTAGGCTATTGATTTCTCGTGAGGATGCGTATAAAGTGTTCATCCAATGGCGCTTTTGGAGGCCGAGGATGGTGAGATCTGCTTCAAGGAGAAACAAGTTGATTCTTCGAGGCATCGCCCTGACGCTATGCAGCGCTTGTTTCTTGGCGGTAGGCTGCCAGGAAGTGGAAACTCTCAAGCGGGAGATCCTTAAGAAAGCTCAGCTTACCATTCTCAAAAAGAAGAATACGTTTACTCCTCGGGATGGGATGACTATGCGGCCGTGTTCACTGTATCAGACGGCCAACCCCAACTCGGAAGTGATCCGTAAGCTCCCCGCCGAGACGCCTCTGCATTTGATAGACAAGGTTGGAGAGTACTACCGCGTACGGACGAGGGATGGTCGTGAGGGGTACGTCGAGCAGCGAGTCATCGGAGGCGAAGACCTTATCCAACGTACCCATGATTTGCGACGATCTATAGAAGGCATGCCGCCCCAAGCAGAGGGAGAGACGAAAACCAAAGCGAACTTTCGGCTCAGCCCCGGACGAGACCAAGAAGTCATTGAAGTCTTGCCGCCGGGGAAAAAGTTCGAGGTGTACGAGCGTGTGGTGACGGTGCGGCGTGCTGGGTCGGATGAAAAAGCAGCTTCTGCATCGAGAGGTCGGCCTTGGGGCGAGCATATCTCGGCCGACGATATGACTACCGGTGACGAGGCGCTAGACGACGTCAAGAAGGACGTATGGTACAAGGTCAAGATCGAAGACGGGCGTGTAGGTTACTTGTTCACTCATAACATGAAGCTCACACCACCCGAGGACATTGCCAAAGCCGTTCCTTTTATGCGTATCGTTGCGTGGCGCAGCGTGAATGTGACGGAAGACCCTGACGTCGGCGCCAAAAACAATTACATCGCAGCCTTTGCGCCCATAGGAAAAGACCCAGGATGCGATTATACCCGCCTGTATTTCATGAGTTGGCTGCCAAAGGTCAAACGCCGGACCATTACGTGGCAGCTCCCTATCAGCGGGATCCTGCCGATTACCAACTATCATTTTGAAGGAAGACCAGGCTTTAGCGTCCGATACCTTCATCCGACAAAGCGAGATAAGTTGGTCTTGGCAAGCTTTGCCGTCGTGAAAGGCGCCATCAAGAAAATAAGTGAAGAGGAGATCCCCAATACGTCGCGACTACATTAGTGTTGTAGAGGCTGGCAAAGATCAATGCCCATTCGTGGTTCCAGGCACACAAGGCGGCCGCCTAGGCGTCAATGCATGCAGGCTGCACAGCCTCAGCTGGGAGAAGAATTTTGGCCGCGGATACGCCTTGCCCGCTCCTGTAGATCTATTTCTTTATCTGTTTCGTCCACGATCTCCTTTCCCAAAAGCGTTTCGATGAGGTCTTCGAGGGTTACGAGTCCTGCAACGCCCCCATATTCGTCAATCACTACTGAAATGTGCCTCCGATGCTTCAAAAACTGGGTTAACAAGACCAGCGCATTGGTTGTGGCTGGTGTGAAGGAGATATTGCGTGCAAGGGATTTGAGCTTGCGGTGCGGATGCGCCAATGCCTTTGAGGAAAAGAGGTCATGGACCATTACGTACCCCAGTATGTTTTCCCTATCGCCCTCGTAAATGGGGATGCGAGTAAACCCCTTGCCATCGGCCATTTCAAGGGCCTCTTCAACGGTCATGTTCGCTTCCAGAGAAAAAATCACGGTTCTTGGCGTCATAATATCTCGGACAGCCTTGTCTTCGAGTTCGATGATATTGTGAACGAGTTCACTTTCACCAACGGTTATTTCGCCCTCCGACGCTCCGATGCGTACGGCTGCAAGGATTTCGTCTGAGGTAATTTGGGGTTGTTTTTTTCCTCTGATAAAAAGATTTGCAAACTTTTGCGTCACAAACACTGCGGGGAAGAGCGCGTATTTCAAGCCATGCAGAGGCCAGACGACTACAGGCCACAAAGATCGCCAATACACAGCCCCCAATGTCTTCGGCATGATCTCGCCGATGAAGAGAATGAGAAGGGTGAACACTACGGAAAAAAATGTGACCATGGACGCGCCCAGGACATCGCCCGCGTAAAAGCCCGCCATGGTCGCCCCCACGGTGTTGGCTATGGTGTTCACTATGAGGATGCAGCCTATGGGAACCGCTATCTTCTTTTTCATCGCCATAAAGTATTCCGCTGCTTTGGCGTTGCTGCCTGCAGCCTTGCAGGCTTCTAGCGCTCCCATCCTTGTCGAGTAAAGGACTGCTTCGCACGTCGAAGCAAAAAAAGAAACCACAACCGTCGCAACGACGATTGTCGCGAGCATGAGCATTTACGTCTCCTTCATTTCCGGCGGCGCATTTGTCAAGACAGAGTTCGAGGGCATAGTTTTTCGATCCGAAGTTCTATTCGTGCGGGATCCTCTCTTTCCTCCGCAGATTTCAAACGGATGACCCCGTAACCCTTCTGACGATAGCGCTCATCGTCATGCATCACTATCGCTTTAGGAATGAACTTGAGTTGATACCCTGCTTCAAAAAGACGACGCGAAAAAGACACGTCCTCGCCCTGATAGAAGCCTAGTTCCTCGTTCCAACAGTGTTCCTGAAAGATAAAATCCTTGTATATACCGTAGCCACCCGTCACATATTGGCACTTATCGAAGGTTTCGTGATAAGCCCTCAGAAACGTATAATTCTCTATAATGTTTACCCAGTCGCAATACCTCGATAAATCGGGATTAAGAATAATCCCCGTCGCGATATCGAAATCCCCTTGTACTTCTTCGACAGCTTCCGCCCACTTCGGGTGGAGGAGAAAATCATCATCGAGACTGACGAATTTGTTGTACCGAGCCGCTTTGGCAAGGGCGTTTCGCATGGCCCCAAGCCTTCCTTCTCGCGCCGCGTCCTCCATGGGGATACGGCGTATTCTTTCGTATCCCTCTAAACCTTTCACCTCGCCGGCCACCATGATCTCGTACCGGTCAGGATGCAAGCGCTGAGAATCAATGGATTCTATGAGATTGACAAGCTTTTGGGGACGCTGGCCATTGGTGATTATCCCAAATGAGAACCCTTTCGTCTTGGTGGACCGTCTTGTCCTGCCCGGCATCATGGGCGGCAGCGTTTTACCGAAATCGTTAAGGAGTTGTATGCGACTGCTCAAGGTCAGGATCTCCAACCGATGAATTGCGGCGATGTCTTCCTGTAATTCATTGCGCAGAATATCGATCTCTTGGCGCAGTAGTTCGACCTCACGACGCATGATTTCATTCAAGCCTCTCCCACGTTCAACGGCATTCCGCGATTCATCTCCCCGGGTTTCTTCCTGCAGTCTCTCAATGCCATTTTCCAGTATGTCCAGACGCTTCTGTAGTGTCCGCATTTCGAGCCGATGTCGTTGGGTTTTTCGTCTCTCTTCATGCCTACCAAAAGAGTTCCGCAAGGCGCTTTTCATGCATTTCCTCCACAGTCCGTACACTGCAATCCCATAGAGATTTCTCCAAAGATTTAGAATACATCGACGAGCATAAAATGAAAATAGTTATTCTTATCTCAGGGCATAACGCGACCCTTCACACGTCCACCATTCAGACATTGCCGCTCATAAGGCCGATCCCGCCCTCATCGCGAGGCCAGACGAGCGAGGCGATGCATGCAGGCCGCGCCTATCGTTATGTTCCAATATGGATGGTCGCCCTGATGCATTAGGCGTAACCAGCCTCGGGGAACCAGCGGCCGATGCTTTTGCGAAATTTGTCAAGGATTGCTGGTTTGTGCGAATTCTGTATGACCGCGTCGGTCTCGACCTCAGACGCAACGTCCTCGAAAACCTGACGTAATAATCCGTGTCGTTGGGAAGAGCTGAGGCTATAGCGGGCAAAAAATCCTTCCAGCAACGCGGGCAAGAGATAAATCCCCCTGACACTCGTAGTAGTACGCTGAAACTTCCAAAATACTGATCGCACAGCCTCGCAGTCTGCATCCGAAAAATCGGGTCTACACGCCTTGATATTTCTGTTGCTGGTCCGTATGGCATTGGCTAACTGAGTTTTATAGTGTCTGATCGAACTTTGAGCCCCATGATCAACAGACCTATATTGATAGAGGATTTCGGGAATCACGAGTGTATTGTCCAGTTTCGATATACGGGACCACAGTTCGTAGTCCTGCGCCACCACAAAGGTTTCGTCGTAACCACCAGCCGCAACCATCGTGCTTTTTCGCAGTAGCACGGTCCCATGGCCATAGACGTTGTGGAATTGCAATCGCCATAAACGGTACACTGCATCGTGTATCAATACCTTGCGATCGGACACATTTCCCTTCTCGTCGATTACCTCATAATGGGAGGCGATCACGTCCAGTGAGAGATTTGCCTGCATGGCCGCAACCTGCCGTTCGAGTCTTTGCGGCATACTGACATCGTCCGCATCCATGCGCGCGATGTATTCGCCGCGCGAGAGTGAGATGCCTTTGTTTAATGAACGAGTCAGCCCCATATTTTCCTGATCTATAATAATGATTCTTGGGTCGCGTAGTCCTCTGAGGAGTTCATGTACCGGTTCTGTGGATCCGTCGTTCACGATGATGAATTCGAAGTCATCAAAAGACTGACGCAATATACTTTCCACGGCCTGTTCAAGAAACGACAGACCGTTGAAGACGGACATGAGTACGCTTACCAGAGGGGCGCCCATCTTCAGCGCCCCTCCCCTCTTCCACGGTCACGTGGACTGTCGTTGATCTTTACCATGGCCCTTATCGAGCGAGCCGATATGTACTCTCGATGGTACTAATGACATGTTGTCGCGCTTGATCCATGTTCCAGCCGTTTTGTATTAGGCACGTAAGATAGCGCCGCGCCGTCATTTGCATCTCTGTCTCCGAGCGGCAACCTGCAATCAGCATGGGGAATTGAGAGCAGTCCTGGCGCTGCACCGGCTGAGACTGCGGTTGAGGTGAATTGACTCTTGAAGGCGAGGTGTTTCTCATTGCGTCCTGATAATCGGGCGTTTGTGAAACCGAGGCCTGGCGAGATGGCCTGGGTGTGGGATCCTGAGAGACACCATATCCCGGCGCCCGAGGCGCTACTACTGGCCTTGTGGATGCATTTTGGGTATGCGAACTTCCATTGAGCGGATCAGGGGCGTCAATCCGCACAGGTGGTTGCGAAGGCATTTTCGATGGCGCGTTCGCGGAGAGCGACTGGCTGGGTTTTGCTGCCCCTGGAACCAGATGTCCGCGCCCGTCAAATTCAGGCGCCGACGGTGCAACATAAGGAAAATCTTGCCCTCTCACCTCGGCAACCGACGCAATATGCAACAACGATACGGCCGCTATAAAAACGATGCTTGCGGCGGTTCTTGAACAAAAGCGCGAATTCTGACGCGGCCTCTCTGCGCGATTGACGTCAGCTGACATCGGTTCGTCACCCCCGGCGCCTCGCGCTGAATAGAAGGTCATCAAAGTGTCATTGTGAGCCACGGGACGCAATCTCGTGACAACTTGTGAGAAAAAGTATATAAAGTGCTCTTTCATCCAAAAGACCCCATCTCCATCCACAACTCCTCTATATCATAGGCTGAACAGAAAAACCACGCTTCTCTGGCGGTTGCACGTGACCAGCATGTCGGAGGCATGTCTATGGTATGGAAATCTTATACTTGTTAATCTTATTCAATAGGCCTTGACGCGACAAACCCAAGAGTCGCGCTGCAGCGTGCCGTTTACCCTCGCATGTTTTGAGGGCATGCGCCACCAGATCCCGCTCGACTGCTTCCACCGTTTCCTTTAACGTCTTGTTCGCCGGTCTTTGATCCCATGAGCTTCTTGAGCCGCGTTTGGTGATTTTCTCGGAGAGACAGCGAATCGAAATGGTGGAACCACCCCCAGCCATGGCGACCGCCCGCTGTATCTCGTTAAATAGCTCGCGTACATTGCCGGGCCATGGATAAGCGCAAAGAAGCTCTAGCGCCGCGGGATCGATCCTCAGCTCCCTGCCGTCTTGGTTTTCCGAGGCCATTTTCAGGAAATGGTTTGCCAGCAGAGGGATGTCCCCGCTTCGCTCTCTCAACGGCGGGACATTGATCTCGAACACGCTGATCCTGTACAGGAGATCTTGTCGGAACCGTCCCTGCTCCACAAGTTTTTGAAGGTCCGCATTGGTGGCGCATATAAAGCGGACATCGACAAAGGTAGAGCCTGCCTCTCCCACAGCTTTGATTTCGCCTGACTGCACGGCGCGAAGGAGCTTAGCCTGCATGGGCTGTGTCATTGCCTCGATTTCGTCGAGAAACAAGCTGCCGCCATCGGCGGTTTTGAACACCCCTGCCTGGTCCGAAACGGCCCCCGTAAATGCTCCCTTCTTGTGGCCAAATAGCTCACTCTCTATGAGTTCAGATGGTATGGCCGAACAATTGAGAGCAACAAAAGGGCGCCGGCGTCGCGGCGACAATCTGTGTATTGCTGTTGCAACCAGCTCTTTGCCTGTACCAGACTCGCCGTGGATAAGAACAGCGGCGTCAGTGGGAGAAATTTTCTCAATCAGTTTCTTGAGGTTCTTGATGTGTTCGGACTCGCCGAGAATGTGGTTAAGCGCCTTTGAGACGCGGAGTCCGTTCGATCCGTCAGCGCCCTCAATCAAGCCGAGGTCTTCCGTCGCCTTCTCCGAGGCGACGAGCGCCTCTGCCGCCTCATATAGTTGTCGGGGTGTAATCTTTCGACGGGAGAGAAGCCATTCGATATCCGAGAGGCGGAGGTCGCGGGCCTGGATGCGCGCGCGATGCACGTCATCACGGGTCAGAACGCCGTTGGCAATCATTATGTCCAGGAGAGATTCATGATTCATCACAGGACGACTCTGACTGCTGAAGCGGGATCGGCTTATAGAGGGCGACTTCGCCTGTTTGCCCATGGATTACCATTTTCGTGCCCACAATGACATGTAACCCATCGAAACTCACCATTTCAGGCTTGCCCGCAAATTTCTCTATCTGGCGCACCTGCCCCACATACACCTTCCCCAATGATTTTGAGATATCCGCCGCATGGGCACCTCTGCCGCCGAGCCGACTTACCAGCGCCGTGTTGACCGGCAAGGAAAAGATTTCCTCCATTATCTCTTCAGGAATAGGGTCGTTTACGACAAAAATGAACCCGTCCAATTTGTGTAGTTCCGGCAGCGTTTCGTTCATCGCGTCTATGATGGATTGCGCTTTGTTGATATGACGAAACGGCGCAATCTGATTGCGGTCAGTCACCATAATCCCCCGAAAGATCTTCCCGGAGACCCCTGTCCCTTGGGCAATGACGTGATACCCGAATTCTTTGAGCGATGGGATCCGCTCCTTGCGCTCCCTATCCTTACGAATCTGAAGAATAAAGACTTTCCCTTTTTCAATGGTGTACTCCAACCTCGTGTCGAGATGCAGCTTCTCCGCCGTGCGAAACAGGATGGATGAAAGCTCTTTCCATGCATCGGGCAGCTGCGACGCGAGGCATTCCCGGGTTTTCCACGGATCATAGACAGGCATGGTGACTACTTTTCCATCCACCACATCAGTCCCCTGGTCTCCTTGGGCAAACTCTCCGCGCAAGTCCAAGGTGAAGGGGTTGTAGGATACGACGCCGGTACCGGATGTATTCAGTTCCATGTTTCCGTACACCATGGCCTGAATGATGGCCGGCGTCCGCCAGTTTCCATCAATGCCGGCGGCCTGCCGATACTTCGTGGCTGCGTTTCCTTCATAGGAATGCAAGACCGCCGCAGCGCAGAGAAGGAGGATGTCGAGGAAGTTTCCTCGGTCAAGCATCTCCACCGCACGAGGGGCCAATTCAGCCAACCTGTGCTTGTAGTCAAAGGCAAGACTCTTCATCTGATCTGCGCTCATGAGGGCTTTGCGCAGGACATTGAATCGAGCCTTTTTGTCGTCAATAATTTGCTGAAACTCTTCTCGCTCAATCCCAAACACCGATTCCCCGAATTCTTGGAGGAAGCGGCGATAACAATCGTATGCAAACCACTCTCCTACTTTTACGGAAAGCACGTCGGCAATCTGGTCATTGATACCCACATTGGTTATAGTGATCATCATGCCAGGCATGCTGATTCTGGACCCTGATCGCACAGAAAAAAGGGCCGGGTTATCAACATCTCCGAGGAAACGCCCCCACATGCGGCCAAGCCGATCCATAGCTTGTGCAAGACCTCGTCGAAACTTTGCGTCCGCGGCCATCTCCTCGTAGCTTTTCACCGCTTGATCCGTGGTGATGACGAAGAAGGGGGGAGTATTTTCGGCAAAATGCAGCAGGGAGGCTTTTTGGCCTATCTTGCAAGGCGAAACTTCCTCATCCCCGGGGAAGTGAAATGGAATAAGCGGCTGATTCGATGGCGATCCACTCACCACCGTGCGGCCGGATTCTGCGAGCCTCTGGCTAAGGAACAGCTCAACCTTTTCTACGAACGTCTCCAAGACCCTCAGGTTTCCATCTCTGGCTTGCAGATCGGAGACGTAAAGCGTCTTCAAATAGTTTTTGAAAAAGTCAGTGTCAGGTATGTCCTTAAGGGTAGTGAGGTCCCGCAGCTTCCTGGGGAGATTTTCCATGGAGCAATGGCTGAGTACGTCATCAAAGGGAGGCTCGAACCAGTGTCGATATTGTGCGTGGATGTCGTCGAGCTCCTTCTTGATAACCTTGAGAAGATCGCGGACCTTGTCAAACGTGAGGCCTAGTTCACCCGCCTGTCGAAGATCACGGG
Source organism: uncultured Syntrophaceae bacterium (assembly GCA_964427855.1). GTDB lineage: Bacteria > Desulfobacterota > Desulfomonilia > Desulfomonilales > Desulfomonilaceae > JAUPKT01. Next base: position 7,985 of record CAYRVH010000055.1, on the reverse strand, counting down.
ACGCCTGCCTCAAATAGTAGCTCGAATGACCATTTACTGATATCCCTGTCACGAGGTAGTCAAGGAAAAGGAGCGCCTGGGGCAAATTCTCCAGTGTGATCCTGTCAAAGTAGGCGTTGTTGAGAGTTGTCGCGAGGGTCTCCTGCAAGGCTTCGTCCGACAAGTCATGGTTAAACGCCTCAAATCTCGGCTCGAGGTAGGTCGCGCGTTGGGCGTAGGCGTGACCCGCCTTTTTTGCTCTCAAAATAATGGGGGGACCAGACGGCTCATTTCGCAATCGATCAAGTTCAGCAGTCCACCCCTCGGAGCCTTCGGTCAAAGTCGCCACATGTGGCAACGGATCCTTTAGATCAGGCGTCAAAAACATTTGCTTCGTATGAATCCGTCGCTCCAGCACCTGTTCCAGCCTTTCGAGATCCTCTGCTTCGTCATGATCTGATATGGATTCTCGCCCTATACCATATTTAGTATGGAGACCCTTAACGAGCTCAATCATGTCGAGGGCTACCCGACGCGCAAACGGCGGCCACCGTTCGACTCCCCTATACCTTGCGGTATCCACCTGCAAAAACTGATTCATGCTCTCACGAGACAGCGGGTCTATGCCATAGTCATCGCAAATCTGTGAGTAGCAGGCTCTAATGCCTGCGGCCTCCTCCGATGAACACCACTGTGTCATCTCCAAGTATGGCAGCGATTCTTGCGGCATCCATTCAGCTATGTACTGGCGGTCGCCCGACGCAAGGTATCTCACGATACCCATGGCAAAAAACAAATTATCCATGCTGCCACGCCAGTGGATGTCTCCGCGCAATTTTCCTAGAAAATTGCCGATAGGCTTGACGCCTCTGTTCGCCAATTCTTTCGCCAAACCGGCAGCCGTAAGCCTCAAGGCGTCAAGCGGGCCTATGTCCTTGAAAGAATACGGGATCGCCTTGATCAAGGTTCGGATCAAGAAATGCGTAATGCTCGAATTTGCCCGCAGCAACTTGGAGATTTCTACTTGTATGAGGTCTTCGTCACACAATTGAGTCCGGCCAATTTCGATCTGGACAATCAGGTAGGGGATCAGACGATGCATGACGCGGGGGTTTGATGCCACGATTGTCATGAGGCTCTTGATATGCTGGACGTGGGTTTCGTTCACCGCCGTGTCCTCGGCAACCACTACCGGTTCCCCCGTGTCGTCATCCTCGATGTTGAATCGCTTTTCCCGAGGCCTTATGAGCGGTCTGCGCACGAGATGATCAATCAGCTCTTGCGCCATCAGGAAATAACCAGCCTTTCCAAAAGTTACTCCGAGCGATTCCAGGGTCTTGAGAGCGGACAGCGTCATGTCGTTCGAGTCGGAAGAATACGCCCTGGAAAGGAGTAACTCAGCCAAATTGTTTACTAAATCACGAGAAGCCTTCTTGCGCGTTCTTTCAAGCCGCACCACGATGTCACAGAGGCCGTGTATGAGTAACTGCTTTACTTCTAACTGACGCACCTGGAGGATTTGCGCGGCAAGCAGCTCGCAAAATATCTGCTGGATAGACGGAGGAATGCCATCTATTCTCTCCTGGAACGAGGCCAAGATGTACGTCCATTCAGCGCCAAAATTTCGTATAAACGCAGCGGTTTCAGAAAAAGCGGCGTCTTCGCAATGTCTCTCGCCTGACAGATATTCTCGAAATACGGTCTTTCTCCTCTCAATTTCACCAGGACCTTGCTGTATCACCTTGTCCAAGATAAGCGCCTTGAACTCTCCCTGGCCGGGGAAGCTGTCCTGGGCAACGGCTTTTTGGATTTGGTCGATGAGCTTCGGGTCTGGCGGCGTGATTTGATCCAACGCGCACACAAGAGCCGCTGCGTACATGCGCCGCCACCATGGGATCGCCATGGCTTGCGATTCGGGCGAGCGGCGTTTCATGGCAGCATTTAGAGAAAGCAAAATCTGAAGTCGCCGCTCGAAGCCGTTTGTGGGCTTCGGAAAAGAGACGTCAGACAAGAAGGCCATGCCATCCCTCATTATCGGCAGATATCTCTTAAAGTTCTCCTCATCTTGTACCCCTAATATGCTCTCGAGATAGCGACCGAGTTCATATTCGGCCTGAGACCTTGCCTGGGCGTCAAAAGGCTGCTTGATGGCGCTCATGAAAAACGTGAGTATGATGTTGTTGACGATATCGAAATGTTCCCCTAGGGCTTCTTCATCGCGCTCCAGGGCATATCGACTCAACGTCTGAACCACGTCCAACCAGTTCGGTATTTCGTAGAGTGTGGGGACGAGATGTTCTTGAATCGCTGCCCTTCTGCCTTTGAACGCCGTCAAGTATTGTGTTTTCTCAAGAAGTTCTCGGGGGAATCTCAAGTGTAAAATGGCGAAGTGGTCCTGGCATCGCACATCGACCAATAGGGGGGCCGCTTCTCCTCCTGTACGATCCAATACCATGAGCACCGCAGGGAGGTTGTCCGCTTCCAAGACAGTATTCGGTTGAAAATTGCAGTGGCTCGCCGCCAACACTGCGAGTATACCGGCCGCTTGATACGGATTCAGCGGTTCCTTTCCGCCGATTTGTCTCACGAGGTCTTTAAGATCCAATGCCTCTCTCCGCGCGTCTCCCATGGAGTTCTCCAAAGCGTAA